>NZ_CP032157.1:6014396-6621594 GCF_003555545.1 Paraflavitalea soli
CTTTCAAACGCGCACTGCTATCCGTTTCAGGATCGCAGGTATGCGAAACGATCAGGAACCGCGATTCATTGAGGAAGGCTTCATGAATGGGGCGAAGATTGGTGTTCATAATGGGGCAGATGCTCTTACAGGTAGTGAAAAAGTATTCTGCCACATATACCTTACCATCCAGGTCCCGTTCGGTAACGGTCTTGCCATCCTGGTTAACGAATTGAAAAGGAAGTACATAGCTCAAAACAGGCAACTTAACCTTGCCATAACCCGGGATCACCCGGGTGAGCACTATATAAAAGCCAATGACGAGAACAAGGAAAAATCCAATATAAAATACGAATTTTTTATTCATGGATGCAAAGTTAGGAAATCAGGGCTAAGGGTTTTTGCAACCAACCGCCTTAAACGATACAGCAACCATTTTAAGATTTCGTTTGCAACTTAGTTGCATATGAAAGTTTTCCCTTATCTTCGCGCCATGAATTTCAGGTTTAACTGGGACGCATTGGGAATTGCTACTTCTGTAGCCTGCGCTATACATTGCGCTATCCTGCCGCTATTGCTTACCAGCCTACCTGTTTTTGGCATCAACATCATTGAGAATGTATTGCTGGAATACACGATGATTTTTATCGCTTTTGCCATTGGCATGTATTCCCTTTGGCATGGCTACCGAAAGCATCATCATAGTTATTTGCCGGCTATTGTATTTTGTGTAGGTATTATATTGTTGATTGCCAAACAAATATGGCACGATCACCAGATTTGGCTACTCCCCTTTGCCGTAATTTTCATCGTATCGGCCCATGTGATCAATTACCGCGCCTGCAGGGTACACGATCACGCCCATGCCGATGATTGTGATCATTAAAGAATTTCCGGAACTACGTTAAGGGTGAAAGCCTAAAAGCACAGGCTTTTTAGAATAAAAACAACAATTCCTTGTCGGGGTTTGTTATTTTTGTACTTTAAAATAGTGGGAATTATGATTAAAACAGGCAGCCCGGTTATCAGTATCTATACGGAGATGACTCCCAACCCGGAAACCATGAAGTTTGTGGCCAATAAGTTATTGTATCCGGGCAAAAGCATCGATTTTCCCGATGTGGAGAGCGCAAAACCCTCACCCCTGGCTACAGAACTATTCGGTTTTCCTTTCATCAGGGCTGTTTTCATTGCCTCCAATTTTGTGACCTTGACCAAGACCACCGAAACAGAATGGACGGATGTGATACCTACTATCCGCCAGTTCCTGAAAGAATACCTGGAAGAAGGAAAAGCGGTGATCAATGAAGAAGAAGTAGCCGTTATTGTACCGCAAAGCAGCAATGCCGTATCCGCCGATGATGATGATGTGGTAAAACGTATTAAGGAGTTATTGGAAAACTACGTGAAGCCCGCAGTTGAAATGGATGGCGGCGCTATCCAGTTCAAGAGCTATGACGATGGTGTAGTAAACCTCATGTTGCAGGGCTCCTGCAGCGGATGTCCCTCTTCTATGATCACCCTCAAAGCAGGTATTGAAGGGATGATGAAGCGCATGATACCCGAAGTGAAGGAAGTAGTTGCCGAAGCAGAGTAAGATTACAGACAATTAACTTATATAAACCCTTCTGTTTGTAGCAGAAGGGTTTTGTATTTAAAGGATTGCCCGTGGTACTAATTATTGCAACGGCTTGGCTTTGTAGCCTGCTTACTGTAAATTACAGTTAAACAGCTTGTATATATGCTGGTATTGTACATCATTTACGGCTTTATTGGCATCATCCTTATTTTACTGGTGATCGCCTTCTTTTTGCCTGGCAAATACCATATTGAGAAATCGCTGGTCATTATACAACCGGTGCGGGAGGTAATGGCCCGGGTGGCTGACCTTAACCATTACGCACGCTGGAATCCCTGGCAAATGATGGAGCCGGGAAGCAAGATGACCATCAAAGGCGCCCCGCAAACCCCTGGTCATGAATACTGGTGGAAGGGTAAAAAGATTGGCGAGGGGCGGTTAATACTACGCAGTATTGATCAAAAGCATGTTCACTTTGGCCTCGAATTTATAAGACCTTGGAAAAGTTTTGCCAACGACAACTGGTTGTTTGAAGAATGGGGCAATGGCGAAACAAAAGTAACCTGGCAAAACAATGGCGATCTGCCTTACCCCATGGCCAGGCTAATGGGCCCTTACTTAATTAAGAACCTCAATAAACAGTTTGAAGAAGGTTTGCGTAACCTTAAAAAACTTTGTGAGGGATTGTGATCCGCATGAGTATACCAGAGATTTATCAACGATTTGTTTTTGGAATTGTGCATACTACCTGGCTTGAATACCTTGCCGTATTTACAGGCATTGCTAGTGTATGGTTTTCCCGCATTGAAAATATCTGGGTATATCCCGTAGGTCTGGTCAGCACCATTATCTATACCTGGCTTAGTTTACAGGCACACTTACCAGGCGAGGCCAGCGTAAATGTTTATTACACCGTCATGAGTATTTATGGTTGGATACTCTGGGCCAAAAGAGATGCAGCACACCACCATATTGTGGTCATACAGCATGCCACCAGGAAAGAATGGCTACAACATTTCCTCTTCTTTGGTGCTTTTTACATTGCCATATTCAGTGCATTGACCTGGCTGCGGACTATCTTCTCCCAGGAGATCATTCCGTGGGCCGATGCCTTTGCCTCCGCTACAGCCTATACCGGTATGTGGCTCATGGCAAAGAAAAAGGTAGAAAGCTGGTATTGGTGGATCGCTACCAATATTGCTTCCATCCCCTTGTACTTTATCAAAGGATATGTGTCTACCAGTGTATTTTATTTTATCCTACTCATGATGGCCGGGTTTGGCTGGGCTGAATGGAATAAGCGTGCAAAGCTGGCAAAGCAAATGCCCGCCTCCTGATTCCGCAGTATATTTGCTGTTTGTTACCCCATGATAAAAAAAGTAGTGGTCGTAGGGCCTGAATCAACAGGCAAAAGCACTTTGTGTGAACAGTTGGCCAGTCAATATGCCACCACCTGGGTGCCCGAATATGCGCGGGAGTACCTGTTGAAGCATGGCAAGCAGTACAGCTATGATGATCTGTTGATCATTGCACAGCAGCAGGTAGCCCTGGAAGATCAATACGCTGCCGCCTTACCCACCACCGCCGAACAAAATACCCTCCTCTTCATTGATACCGACCTGTATGTGATGAAAGTGTGGTGCGAATATGTATTTGGTAAATGCCATCCCTGGATACTGGATCAGATTGCAGTAAGACAATACGACCTGTATTTACTATGCGACACAGACCTGCCCTGGGTAAAAGATGAACTGCGGGAGTATCCCGACCTCGAAAGCAGGCGTGAGCTGTATCATATATATAAAGATCTCATGTTAAACCAGGCCGTTCCCTGGATAAATATTTCAGGCGATTACGAACAACGATTGGGAAAAGCTGTTAAAAAAATAGAAGAATTATTCAAAACCTGAATGCTTGTCTTAGTTTTACTTCCTTCGTTTGTTGGGTATGCTTAGTTTTATCAAGAGGAATCATCAACCACTGTTTTACATTGCCTGGTGCGTAGTAAACCTGATCCAGGCTGGCTACACGGAGCTATTTGATGATGAAGCCTATTACTGGGTATATGCACAATTTCCCGACTGGGGCTATTTTGATCACCCTCCCATGATTGCTCTGCTGATCAAAGCAGGTTATGCGATCTTCCCCAATGAATTAGGTGTTCGCTTCTTTATTGTGCTGCTCAATACAGCTACTATTTTTATCACACAACAGTTATTGGGTAAAAGAGATGATTATTTGTTTTATGCCATTGCCGGCTCCATCGCCATTGTGCAGATAGGCGGTATCATCGCCGTTCCTGATATTCCCTTGTTGTTTTTTGTAGCCTTGTTTTTCTGGTTTTACCAGCAGTTTGTAACACATATGACCATCGGGCGTTCTGTATTGCTGGGATTGAGTATTGCCTTAATGCTGTACAGCAAGTACCATGGTATACTGATCGTAATAGCCACCCTGGCGTCCAATCCAAAGCTCTTTGCCCGGTACCAAACCTATATCGTTACGCTGGTGGCGCTGGTGGCTTTCGCTCCCCACCTTTATTGGCAGTACACACATGGATTTCCTTCCGTAAAATATCATTTGTTTGAACGCAGCACTTCTTATTATGACACCCGCTATACCATCGAATACCTCGTAGGACAGCTCGCCCTGGCCGGCCCCTTGATGGGATGGTTATTATTAAAAGCAGCTTTTGATCATAAACCCGTGCAGGAACTGGAGCGCGCATTGAAGTATTCCCTGATCGGGTTCTATTCATTTTTCCTCTTAAGTAGTTTCAGGGGCCGCGTAGAAGCCAATTGGACCGTACCTGCCTTCATCGCTTTAATAGTGTTGAGCCATCAATACCTTTCCCGGCAAGCTTCCTGGCGCAGCTGGCTATATAAGAGCATTCCCATCAGCCTTATTTTTATCTTGCTGGTAAGGGTATATATGCTACCGGTGATCCCTCGTGCAAAATGGTTTCCGAAAGATGAGTTTCATGAAAACAAAACCTGGGTGTCGGCCGTGCAGAACCGTGCGCAGGGACTGCCCGTCGTATTCATTGGCTCCTACCAAAAAGCATCCAAGTATTGGTTTTATTCACAAACGTCTTCACTATCGATGAATGATATTGAATACCGGCGCAACAATTACAATTTCTGGCCGCTGGAAGATTCATTGTTGGGAAAAAAGGTGATGGTGGTGGGCATATATGATAGCGTAACACAGATCGACCCTATTAAGGAGCTGGGCAACAAAGCCAGCCATGTGTATGCGCCTTACTATTCTTTTTCGAGAATAAATATCCGCTATGAGGGTAAGCCTTTATTGAAAAATAAACAGTTTACTATAAACGGCACTATTGAAACGCCTGTTGGGTATCTACCCTTTTTGCAGCAGGCGCCCTTTGATACTGCTTCCATCCAGCTGGCTTTTGAAAATGAACAGGAGAAGATCCTGGCTTTCCCAACGGGATTAACCGTACGGCAAATTAAGGAAGCCTGTCAGCCTTTCCATTTGCAGGTACCGGTTCACTTACCGCCCGGCCGCTATACTTTCCGCTTTGCCATCAGCACCTGTATTCCCAAAAGCAGGTCTATGAATAGTGCAGGTAGCAGCCTATTAGTGGAAGAGTAATAAGTGCATGAATTATTGTATCAGCTTTTGTATATCCTCATCATCCTGCAGGTTGGTCATTTGGCGAAGTACCCAGGGATATTTCCAGGCCACATACCGCGAAACTGGTTTCACCGTATACTCCTTGGGATTGGGTAAGGAGGCGGCAATCATCGCCGCTTCCTGGCGGGTAAGTTTCTGGGCCGGCTTTTTAAAGTAGGCCTGAGCAGCTGCTTCGATACCAAAAACACCTTTGCCCATTTCGGCTACATTGAGGTACATTTCCAGGATGCGTTTTTTGCCCCATATCAATTCGATCATGAAGGTGAAATAAACTTCCAGCCCTTTACGAAACCAACTGCGGCCCTGCCACAGGAACACATTTTTAGCTACCTGCTGACTGATCGTGGAAGCTCCTTTGATGCGATTGGGTCTTTTTTCATTGTTCTTCATGGCCTTTTCAATGTGCTTCCAGTCAAACCCATTGTGATCCGGAAACAGTTGGTCTTCCGAACAAATTACCGCCAGGCGTGCATAGGGCGACATCTGTTTGATGTCTACATAATCCCGCTTGAGGCCATTGCCTGTTATAAGGCTTCCCAGTTGTGTAAGTGTAAATGGTGGATCCACCCACTTGAGCAGGAGGATATAGAAAAGCTGGAAAATGAAGAGGAAAATAAAGACTCGCTTCAGGATTCTCCAAATACGAAGACCTAATCCCCTGGTTTTGATGGCCATGCCGGGTTAAATTGCTTGGGGTGCAAGATAACCCGAAACCGGGGAAGTCCGAAGGAAGACAGGAATTTAGCCTAAAACCCTTTTTTGAGATCGGCTGCCCTGATGTATACCACCTTGTATTTGCCCCCGGCCTTGTTGCTCTTGTCATGAATACGCTCCCACATATAACCGGCTACGGCTACGCCGGCGGCCACGCCTAGCGTAAGCAGTTTGCCATCATCATTGAAAGACTCTTTGCGGTAAATGGTATTTACTGTTTCCAGTATAATATAACCTACCCCGGCTACCATCATGATCTTGGGAAGGGCCACCTGCACAAATCCTTTTTTACCGCCCCATTTATAATTTTTGGTATAATTGAATCGTTTGATCTCGCGGTAGTCGATGCCAATAGAAAACCTGACCGTGTCTAATTGAGAACCAAATTCAGTTCCCTGTAATCGTGTTTCTTCCTGCCGGATATAGATGGAGTCGTTTCTGATATCGGAAATAAAGCCATTTATCCTAAACCCATTGTGGGTTTCGGCCGAAATAAAAGACCCGGCATAAAAAGTTTTGATCGTCCGGTTGTTCCACTTTTTAAGTACAATAAAATCTGATTGCTGAGAGAAGGAGAGCAGTGAACCGAACAAAACCGTTATGAGAAGTACAGTTGTTTTCATGTAAGGCCAAGTTACAGCGGTAAGCTAATTAAATGAACTAAGGTTTTGTTAAGACTAATGCAACTAACGCATTATGAACACTCAAAACCCGGCAAAGTTTATCACCTGCTCATATATCCTTTGCTAAAAATACTGTGCCGTATAAGAGCGCCATTCCAAAGCCAACCAGTATTACGCCCGATACCTTATTAATCACCGTAATATTGTGCAGGGTGAGCCGTTTGCGAAGTTTGCCGGCCAGCAGTACTTTAAAAATATCAGCCGCAATATTAAAGGCCAGGCAAACAGAAAAAATAATGATCCTTTGTTGGAAGTTGAACTTCGCGCCCAGGGCCGTAGCAGTACCCAGCCAGAAAATGAATACACTGGGGTTGAGTGTATTGATCAGGAAGCCGCTGGAAAATATTTTGAGCATATCCCTTTTGCGAAAGCGTATGATCTTTCCCTCGGCATCCGTACGCAGGGTCACTTTTTTGAAAAACAGGTAAAAGATGCCCATGATCACCAGGAAGGCGCTGCCAATATAACCAATGATGGCTTTGTATTCCAGCAGCTCACTCACCAGGGCCGAAAAGGCATTGCTGATCACCACCAGCACAATATCGCTCATCCACACACCAGCCACAAAGCTGAAGCCGCCCGTATGACCGTTGTTCAGACTTTGTTTGATCACCGTGAAGATCACCGGCCCCACCGACAAAGCAAGGATACACCCCAGCATTAATCCATTGATGATGGCTTGCCACATGCGTTAATAGAAGTAATGAGAAATTAAAGCGACAATTTACAAATAATCAGACGAAGTGAAAAAGAACAAGTTACATACCTGCCCTTTTATATATAAGTAAGGGGGTGGCTCGTATTGATCCAATTGATTAAATGGCGCCGGTTTCCAGGAATTTTACCCAGTCCTCATACATTTTGCCCTTCATTACACGGGGAAACTTATGCTGCCCGCCTATCTTCCCTTTGAGGCGCATGAATTCCATGAAACTCGATTCCGGTAGTATTTTAAGGTAAACGTCTTTGAGGGCGCTGTTCCGTTCTACGGCATAATCATCATTCAGGTCTTTCAGCTTTTGATCGATCTTCTCGCGTACCGGTTCTGCGTCCACCTTGTCATCACAGGCTATCCACCACTGGTGGGCAAAGAAAAGCCCGTGGGGCACGCCCGCCACTGTAAACTCCGGAATGCAGATATTCATTTCATCGGCCACCAATTGTACCGCCTTATTCATATTATCCACACTCAGGTGCTCTCCTACCAGGCTCAAGAAGTGCTTGGTGCGGCCGGTGATCACTATTTCACAACGTTCTTTGTCTACAAAACGAACCGTATCGCCAATCAGATAACGCCAGGCGCCGGCCGTGGTACTGATCAGGATGGCATAATCCTTCCCCTCTTCTACTTCATGGATCATCAGCACTTCGGCATCTTCCATGATATTACCATCACTGTCGAAATTCTTATCGTTGAATGGAATAAACTCAAAAAAGATATGATCATTGAGCGAAAGGTGCATGCCTTTGGCAAACTGCCTGTCCTGGTAAGCCAAAAAGCCTTCTGAAGCCAGGTAGGTTTCAATATAGGTAAGCGGCTTGGCCACCAGTTTCTCAAATCCTTTCTTATAGGGTTCAAATGACACCCCGCCATGCACAAAGAAGGCCAGGTTGGGCCACATATCGTGAATGCTCTTAAGATTGTAGCGCTCGATGATCTTTTCCATGCACATCTGGATCCAGGCGGGAACGCCTACCACAAAGCCAATGTCCCAGTTGGGGGCTTCTTCTACGATCGCTTCCAGTTTCTGGTTCCAGTCTTTGGTCCGGGCAATTTTTTTGCCGGGCTTATAGAAAGGGGAGAACCAGAAAGGCACTTTCTTGGCCGTAATACCGCTCAGGTCACCGGCGTAGTAGCCAGGGCCTTTCTGCAGGTCTGTACTGCCGCCCAGCATCAGCCATCCTTTACCCACACTCTTTAAGGGAATATCATGGTAGGTGCGGAGGGTGAGCAATTGCTTGATCATCACGATGCGGTTGCCCCGCATCAGGTCGTTGGTGATGGGCAGGTATTTACTGGCCGATTCGGAGGTGCCGGAGCTGAGGGCGAAGAATTTGATCTTACCGGGCCAGCAGATATCCGGCCGGCCTTCCAGGGTCTTATGCCACCAGGCTTCGTAGATCTTATTGTAGTCGTAAGTGGGAACCAATTGTTGGAACTTTTTACCGGCATGTTTGCTAAGCAGGATCTCATCAAACCGGTAAGTTTGCCCGAATTCGGTAAAGCGGGCTTTTTTGAGCAATTTCCTCAATACCCGTAGCTGCTGCCGCCGGGGTGAACGGGCTGGCAATCGCAATGCTTTCGCTATAGAGGGGGGTAAGGAAATATCAATTAACGCCATTACATTCAAAGCCGGTTTGGTCAGGCAAATTCAAAATTAAGGGATTAGAGGGAATTGTAATGCTTAAATGACCAGTGGAGGGGGGTTAACTGCCAAAAAGTCGGCTATACTTTAACTTTTCCGCCTACAAGAAAGGATATTACCCAGGCGTTTAAACGCAAAACCGCTCTTGTGCAACAAGCTTTTCCTCGACTGCGCCAATAACCGGAATTTTCAAACCTTATAACCCTGTTTATGAAAGTAAAACGCATCCTTAAGTATATTTTCCTTTCTTTATTGGTCATTTTGGTAATCGGCTATTGTCTGCCGCAGCACTTTGTAATGCCGGTGACAGGGGCCAACGGCAAAAGCTATAACGAAAATTCGTTCTGGTTTTATCCCTGGGGCAAATCAGTAACACATAAGGGGGTAGATATTTTTGGCAAGAAGGGTACGCCGGTGGTGGCTTCCACTTATGGTCTGGTGATTTATACCGGTGTGCTGGAAAGAGGTGGAAATGTAGCCCTGGTATTGGGACCTAAATGGCGAATTCATTATTATGCCCATCTCAAAGATATTAATACCTCCTCCCTTCATTTTGTAAAAGCCGGTTCGGGGATCGGTACGGTGGGCACCACGGGCAATGCCGCAGGCAAACCGCCTCACCTGCATTATAGTATATCCTCCCTCCTGCCCCTGCCCTGGCGTATTGATGACGCCAAACAGGGCTGGAAGAAAATGTTCTACCTCAACCCCATTCCTTACCTAAAGGGTGTGGAATAGCTCTTTTGTTGATGATTACTGCCAGCCTTAAAGATGGTCTTCAAAGACCTGTTCAATAAGATATACCGCATATCGCATTTCCCTGACTATCTTTTGAACCACTACCCACAGCACTGGAGGTATGGCTTCCGTGTATATGCACACCCATATAGTTGTGCTTAGATTGAAGCTCTTTTATGATAGCTGTAAATGGGAATGTAGGTCCTTCGCAAAAAATGAGCACACCTGCATCTTTACTGGTAGCTGCCACGGTATATTTTGCAGCTTGAAGAATGGCTCGCATATTTTCAATGGCCGATTCATCGCCATTGAGCCATACTTTTGGGGTGCCGGATAAACCAGGTTTACCAGGTACAGCATTTTGCTTATTCGCTCCCAAGCTCCTGGCCGCAATAATGCCTTGCAACAGCTTGGTATACCACCAGGCACTTACCCCCCGGTAATGCTTCTGCACAAATTGGATCATGGCAGTATAGAACAGTTTTACATAGCGGGCATCACGGCGGGTACTTTCACCTTTGAAGTGGATGATCACAGGAGCAGGCAAATAATAATTAATATACCCCGACTGCTGAATGCGGTAACTGAGGTCTATATCTTCTGCATACATGAAAAAGCGCTCATCAAAGCCGCCGGTTTTATCCAATACCTCTTTCCGCACCCACATAAAAGCGCCCGACAACACATCCACCGGGTGTACGGCATCAGGCGACAGATGGCCCAGGTAATAACGGGCAAATAAGGGGGAGGTAGGAAACAACCGGGTGAGGCCGCTCATTTTACAAAAAGATACCCAGGGACTGGGAAATCCCCTTTTGGATTCCGGCAGGTAGCTGCCACTCCCATCGATCATGCGTACACCAAGCGCCCCGGCATCAGCATGGGCCTCCATAAAAGACAGGCATTGCACAAAGCAGTCTTCCGGTAAAATGGTATCCGGATTCAGAAAGAGTATGTATTTACCCCGGCATTGCAACAGCGCCTGGTTATTGGCGCGGGCAAAACCCAGGTTTTCTGTATTGGCGATAAATTGTACAAAAGGAAACCGGCTGCGGAGATATCCTATGCTGTCATCAGTAGATTTATTGTCCACCACAAACACCTCAGTTTGGCTAGGTTCGTCATCTGCCACGGAGTGGCCAACTTCTTCCATGGCCTTTTTCACAGAACAAAGGCATTGTTCCAAAAAATACTTCACATTATAATTTACAATAATTACAGACAGCTGCATGGCGGGGCGAAAATACGGCTGAACTACGATTTATTGGATTTTGGGGATACTGGCGATTGATGGTATTTTATTTATTCCCGGGTGTTTTTTGACTTCCAGGGCCCGCTTTAGGGGTTCAGATTGATGGATTTGTGATTGGATTGTTTAAAAATATACGGTGGGGTGTATTGTTCAGAATTCTATATTTGCTCAAATCTTTAACCAGCTTATGAAGTTCATCGTTTCTTCTTCGGCTTTATTGAAACAGTTACAACAGATTAGCGGCGTTATCAACGCTAATACGGTATTGCCAATTTTGGAGGACTTTTTGTTCGAGATTGACAAAAACAAACTCACCGTAGTGGCCACCGATCTGGAAACAGTTATGAAGGTGCAAATGGAAGTGGAAGCCAAGGATACCGGCCGCGTTTGTATCCCGGCCAAGATCCTGATGGATTCCCTGAAGAACATCCCCGACCAGCCCCTGACATTCAATATTGACAAGAATTACAGTGTGGAAATTACCAGCGACAATGGTAAGTACAAGGTAATGGGCGAAAATCCAGATAATTTCCCCAAAGAGCCGGTAGCAGATGATACCTCCTCTTTTACCATTACCTCTGCTGCACTGGTGACAGCTATCAATAAAACCCTGTTTGCGGTAAGTGGCGATGACCTGCGCCCCGCCATGACAGGGGTGTACTTTGAAATGGATAAAAAGGGACTGCAGTTTGTAGCTACCGATGCACACCGCCTGGTTCGTTACAAACGCAAAGATGTGAGCTGCCCCAAGAACGATTCACTGATCGTTCCCAAGAAGCCACTTAACCTGCTGAAAGCCGCCATGCCCGTAAATGATGACGAGCTGACGGTAAGTTACAACAGCAACCACCTGTTTGTAAAACATGGCACTACCCAAATGAGTTGCCGGCTGATCGACGCCCGTTTCCCCGATTATAAAGTAGTTATCCCGGTTGATAATCCTTATAAACTGATCCTGACCAAGGCCGATTTCCAAAGCGCCCTGCGCCGGGTAAGTGTGTTTTCCAACAAGAGCACGAACCAGGTAGTACTGAATATCAGTGGCAGTGAGTTGCAACTGGCAGCCCAGGATGTGGATTTCTCCTTTGAAGGTAATGAGCGCATGAAGTGCCAGTATGATGGGGAAGACCTGGCAATCGCTTTCAATGCCAAGTTCCTGATTGAAATGCTGAATGCTGCTGAGAGTGATGAGGTGGTGGTGGAACTCTCTACACCCACCAAGGCTGGTATCATCAAGCCTACCGAGCAGGAAGAAAATGAGGAAATGCTGATGCTGGTAATGCCCCTGATGCTGAACAGTTAATCGCGGATAAAGGATTAGCTGGATTGCGCAGATAAGAAGCCGCAGCCCGCAGATTACAAGATCTCGAAGATTAAAACGATAGGAAGCCGGATGAGATATCCGGCTTTTTCTTTTACCTTGCCTCAGTCATTCATCATTCAAAACAGGATCGCTTTGTTTGTTGTGCTCCGTACATACGACAATTACATTCCCGCGCATATGATGCTGCAAAGGCTGGAGGATGAGCATATCCGGGCCTATTTGCAGGATGAGCATACGGTGACCATCTATCCCATCTTCACCAATGCCATTGGCGGTATAAAGCTGATGGTGCATCAGGAACAGTTGCCAAGAGCCCAGGACCTGGTAGATGGATTTGAAAGTGAGTACCAGAAGAACAGCTAATTGCACTACTTCCCCTAAGTTGCTGTAAAAAATGTTTACTACTGCTTTGAATGTGTATGAATTTGAGAAGAGACCACGTTACTTTTTTCTCTTTTTGCCAGCCTGAGCATATTGATTATGAATAAGGTCGGTTATTACCTTGCCTTCCACGTCTATTAATTTGGCAAGCTCGTATACGTCTTTTAAGATCCACCCATCTACCTGGTCTGTCAGTTTCACCAGCCGGAGATAATTAAAACCCAGATCTTTTGCGACCCTTGAAGGAGGGATAGTGTCAAATATCTCCTTAAAGACTGTAATGTGTCCCGCTTCAATGAGACGCTTGACCGTCAGGTATCGCCTGTCTTTAATCTCCATAGCCCAAAGAAAGAAAATGCAACAAGCAATCAGCCAGACAGTTACAGCCAATATGCGTTAAGCATATAATTTATCACCAAAACAATTACAAATAATAATTATTTATAGTATCATACATTGGTAGCTTCGGAATAAGACCTGCCCCTTTTTTAATTTTATATACCCAACCACTACAGCCTGCAGGGCTACAAGAGTTTTTTGCACAGCGATGATCCGGCGATAAGCGGCGAAAACAATGGGAAATCAGAAAGACTTCCGCGGTGACCACTTGATGATACGGAGGCTTTGGTATTCATAGGTCTCTCCGATGCCTGCTGTGTGACAGGTTCTCACCTACCGGGAGTCTTTACTGTTTTCAGTTGATCCGTACCTGATTGCTGGAAAATGCTGCCATTACTAATTTTATTGGGTTCCCCTATGATAGAGATCCTGATCTTTATTCCGCCTGTGGTATTATTCTGTTTAGCGGTGTATTTGTTATTAAAAAAGTCTAAAGACCATTGACTGATCTGCAGCCTCTGACACAGCCCTTTTTCCGGATTTTTAGCGTAAATTACCGGTGAATCGATGCTTTTGCCTATGGAATCATTCATGCATTTCTGGGAGCATATTGAGAGCTGGCAGCGCATGGCAATCCTGCTGGGCGGAATGGTCTTTTTCTGGGTGCTGGAAGGTTACTATCCCATGTTTGCTTTCTCTTTCAAACGCTATAAACATGCCGGCGTAAACCTGCTTTTTCTGCTTAGCACAGTTATCCTGAATATAGTTCTGGGCGCCATTACCATCAAAGTGTGCGATTGGGTAACTACTCATCATATCGGCTTGCTCAACTGGCTTGGCCTGCCCCTCTGGGCCAATATTCTGCTGGGGCTTTTCTTTATGGACTTCTTTGGCCAGTATGCCCCGCACTATGCCATGCACAAGATAAAATGGATGTGGAAATTCCATATGATCCACCATAGTGATACCAAGGTGGATGTGACCACCGGCACCCGCCACCACCCCGGAGAATGGGTATTCCGTGAAGCCTCTACTATTATTGGGGTATTGGTCATTGGACTGCCCATTGGCATGTATTTCCTGTACCGCAGCATGGCCGCTATCTTCACCCATTTTAACCATGCCAATATCCGGGTACCCCTTTGGCTGGATAAGCCCATCAGCTGGATACTGGTATCGCCCAATATGCATAAAGTGCATCACCATTTTAAGCGCCCCTACACAGATACCAATTATGCTAATATTTTTTCTCTGTGGGATCGTATCTTTGGCACCTTCGCTTACGAAGATCCCAGGAACCTCCAGTACGGATTGGATGTTCTGGATGGAAGCACCGATGAAAACCTCCGATATCAACTCCGACTTCCTTTTGACAATACCATCAAGACTGACTATTGAATTACCTGTTATTGATTGACAGACCCTGTTCCCATTGAAACCGTTAACATGAAAAAATTGTGTTGTATTGTTTTATTGATGGTAGGTTGTATACCGGTTTTCTCTCAGACATTTTCCCTGATGGCCGATAGCATCCGCAAATACCGTGGCGTGCCGGGACTTGTATACGCCGTATTTGATGCCGATAAGATCCTGGACATAGGCGCATCCGGAGTACGTGAATTCCGGAAGAAAGACAGCATCCGCATCACCGACAGGTTTTATACGGGTACCAATACCACCGCTTTCACAGCTTACCTGGCAGCCCGGCTCGCAGATGCCGGCAAACTCCAATGGAACACCACGGTCCTGAAAGCTTTGCCCGAGATAAATGGCAAAACAATGAAGTTGTATCATTCCGTTACCATACGCCAATTGCTGGCCCAGCGCGCCGGCATTCGTCCGTATACAGAAGCGGAAGATCAAAAAGGGATACCGTTATTAACAGGCAGCAAGCCGGAACAACGCAGGGCCTTCGCCACACTGGTGATGAAAGGAACACCCTTACTGATCGTTGACAGCAGTCAGCCCGTGTACTCCGTAGCCGGCACCGCTATTGCCGCCGCCATGATGGAAAAAATAACGGGCAAGGCCTGGGAAGAACTGATTGGTCAGTACATCAGCAAACCGCTGAACCTGTCGATCCGGTTTGGACTACCGCGTTTGGCTGATAGTCTGCAACCCTATGGCCATGGAGAGATTGCCGGCGTCCTTCAGCCGGAATTTGGTCATACCACCATCCCTGCTATTGCACCTGCCACCGACATCAATATTTCCATAAAGGATTATATCCTTTTCATGCAGGATATGCTGAAAGCTTTGCAGCATAAAAAATCCGTCATCAGTTCTATTGCTGCCGAGCAATTGTTATCGGCCACCCCGGGAATGGCGATGGGATGGGAAAATGAGACCTGGAACAAATTGCGCATCAACCATTTCCTCGGTAAGAGCGCCCTCTTTAGTACTTATACCATGATCATCAGGGAAAAAAATATTGGCATCATTGTGCTGTGCAATAGCGGCACGGTAAGTGGCAAATCAGCTGTCCTGAATTTTGGCCGGATGCTGCGGGAATATTATTGTCAGTAGGATTATCTTTATGCTCCGAAAAGAATATTATGGCAAAAGTGATAGCAATGATACCTGCACGGTATGCCGCCACAAGGTTCCCGGCCAAACTGATGCAGTTATTGAAGGACAAAACCGTGATCCGGCATACCTATGACAATACAGTAGCTACCGGTCTGTTTGATGAAGTATGGGTAGTTACCGACAGTGAGGTGATCTACCAGGAAGTTGTATCGCATGGCGGCAATGCCAGGATGAGTGTGAAAGAACATGAGAGCGGCAGCGATCGCATAGCAGAAGCAGTAGCTGATATGGACGTGGATATTGTATTGAATGTACAGGGCGATACACCCTTCATCAGGAAAAAGCCACTGCAGGAATTATTACAATGTTTTAATGATCCCACGGTACAGGTGGCCTCCATGATGCAGGTGCTGCACGAACAGGAACAGATCGACGATCCCAACTTTGTGAAAGTAGCGGTAGACAGGAATATGAACTCTCTCATGTTCAGCCGTAGTGTGGTCCCCTATCCACGCAATACCGCTGTTCCCATTACTTATTACGAACATATTGGCGTATACGCTTTCCGGAAACAGGCGCTGATCAATTTCACCAACTGGCCCATGACCCCGCTGGAAGCGGCAGAAAAAGTAGAATGCCTCCGTTACCTGGAATATGGCATCCCGCTTCGCATGGTCGTGGTAGATTATATGGGCGTGGAAATTGATACGCCGGAAGACCTGCAACGGGCAGCAAAACTTTTATAATTCCGGATTTAATACTGTACCATAAACCTGCTTAGCTATGAGTAATCCTATATGGGGTATCGACCTGGGGGGTACCAAGATCGAAGGTGTTATTTTACCATCCATCAATGATGCCCGCCCCCTGTTGCGTACCCGCATTGATACAGAAGCGGGCAAAGGTTATGGGCATATTGTACAGCAGATCAAAAAGCTGGTAGATACCATGCAGCAGCAGTCGGGCTTAACGCCTGGCCGCATTGGCTTTGGTACGCCGGGTGAACTCGATCCCCGCCTGCAGACGATGAAGAATTGTAACAGCACGGCACTGAATGGGCAACCCTTAAAAAAGGACCTGGAAACCGCACTCCATGTACCGGTAGTGCTGGCCAACGATGCCAATTGTTTTGCCCTGGCCGAAACGCATTGGGGCGTGGTAAAACAGCAGGTACCGGATGCCCGCGTAGTGTTTGGTATCATCATGGGCACGGGGGTAGGCGGTGGTATTGTGATCAACGGACAGGTGTGGAATGGCCGCCATGGCATTGCGGGAGAATGGGGCCACAATTTCCTGGATGAATCGGGCGGGCCCTGCTATTGCGGCAAAACCGGTTGTGTGGAGAAAGTACTGAGTGGCCCTGCACTACAGGAATACTATACGCGCCTTACCGGTCAATTTTTTTCACTCAAGCAAATTGTAGCAGGCTATACAGCAGGTACCGATGCGGCTGCAGGGGAAACGATCAACAGGCTCACGCACTTTTTTGGTAAAGCTGTTTCCGTAGTTACCAACCTGCTCGATCCCGACGTAATTGTGGTAGGAGGCGGTGTGGGCAACATAAGTGTCATTTATACAACTGGTGTTGAATCACTGAAAAAACATATATTTAATAATGGCATAGAAGTCCCTGTATTGATGCCTGCACTGGGAGATAGTGCAGGTGTTTTTGGAGCGGCAGCACTTGTGGCTGAGGGAGCCTTACACTAAAAATATATAGTTTTTAGCCTTATACATCCCCGTTGCAGTTTTTTGCGGTTCATTTATCTATGCAAAGGTTTGCGTAAGGGCATATTCTCGCAGTTTGCAGCTTATTTTGCGGTTATTTTGCAATTATTTCTAAAAATTCAGGGTCCTTTGTGACGACATGCAATAAAAATAATTAATTTTATTCCAGTCCGTTCTCCTGCTGAAAAACTGTGCTAAACGTTATCTACACGCATCATGTGACAGCATACTGAACCTTGTCTGTCTTTTTCAATCCAATACAGTTTAATAAATCCAGTTCAAGATATTTTTCCGGTTTATGCGTATGCACCGGAAGTAAATGCGGTTATTTTTCACTCGAAACTCAGCATTTTGGTTTAGGCTCTCCAGAAAACGCAGCAGTTTGCTGCGTTTTACTTTCTAAAGGCGCTCTTCCCTTTTCTGTTTTGCCGTTTATGCCAGCACCCCGCTGGATTTTTGTTACTTTCTTTTCTACGCTTACCTTCACCCATCAATTCAATACGGTTGATTATCATAACATCACCGGTGGTTGAGAAATCATAAAATATCTTACGGATGAAATTCAGAAACTTTAAAATGGTGGACTACGTGGTGTATGGCCGCGGCAGTTTTGATCAGCTCGATGAAATTTTGGCTCCCCGTCGTAAGGGAGATGCACCTGTGATCTTCTTTGTGGACCATTATTTTGAGGGCAAGGCCTTGGTAAACAGGATCCCATTGCGCGGAAAAGACAAAGTGATATTTGTAGATGTTACCTATGAACCTAAGACCTCTTATGTAGATAAACTCGCTGCAGAGTTGAAAAGTGAATTTGGAACCGTGAGCGGTATTATTGCCATCGGTGGCGGATCGGCCATGGACTTGGGCAAAGCGGTATCCCTGATGATGACCAATCCCGGATCATCGGCCGATTACCAAGGCTGGGACCTGGTGAAACTGCCCGGTGTGTACAAAGCCGGCATCCCCACCCTCAGCGGTACCGGTGCAGAAGTTTCCCGCACCACAGTATTGACCGGGCCTACCCGGAAACTGGGCATGAACTCCGATTTCACACCCTTCGACCAGATTGTGCTGGACCCCGCCCTCACAGCCAATGCCCCTGTAAACCAGCGCTTCTATACCGGGATGGATTGTTATATCCATTGTATTGAAAGCCTGGAAGGCACTTACCTCAATGAGTTCAGTAAATCCTACGGCGAAAAAGCACTGGAACTCTGCCAATACATTTTCCTGGAAAAAGACCAGTGGGATGAAGAATGCGACGATAAACTGATGATGGCTTCCTATGCAGGAGGCATGAGCATTGCCTACTCACAGGTGGGTGTGGCACACGCTGTCAGCTATGGACTGAGCTTTCTGCTCGGTACCAAACACGGCATTGGCAATTGCATCGTAATGAATCACCTGGAGGAGTATTACCCGGCCGGCGTAGAAGAGTTTAAGCGCATGGTGGAGAAGAATAAGATCGACATTCCTGTTGGCATCTGTAAAGGATTGACCGATGAGCAGTTTGATTCCATGATCAATGTATCACTGGGTATGAAGCCCCTTTGGGAAAATGCCCTGGGTAAGGATTGGGAAAAGATCATGACCCGGGAAAAGCTGCGGGCCCTGTACGAGCGTTTATAGTGCGAGTGGTAGGTTGTAGGTGGTTATTTCCCGCGGTTCATCTTATGATTTTGTTATCTAAGGTCAAAAAGGGGCTAACCAATACAGTGATGCTTGGCGGGACTTTTTGATTGCGGTACATTCGCCTAATCAACAACCAAACATACACCATGAAAAAAGTACTATTTGCACTCTTTTTAATGAGCGCTTTGGCAACCGCGGCACAGGATAAAATAAATCCCGTTGTAAAGAAGGGATCAAAGTTCATTTATACCCTTTATACCGGCGGCAACACCATTCCTTTTACAGCTGTGGTGGATTCGCTGGGCACAGAATATGTAAAGATCGCCTGGAATATAGAAGGCATAGGCACCGGTGGCTGGGTCATGAAAAAGAAATCACTGGAAACCGCCACACATGGATATTGGAGCCAGCCTACAGCAGGCACCGATGAAGACCTGGGCGATGAAACAACCGTACTGTTGCTGTCAAAAGCACAATGGAACGGCCTGCAGCAGGATAAAAAGTTTGTCTACAATGACCAGACTTTCACGGTGAAACAAGGTGAGCAGACTGGTTTAAAAGTGGGCAGTAAAACATTGGATGCAATCCAGGTGGAAGGTCCCGGTGGTACTACCCGCCTGTGGATATTGAACAACGCCGGTTTCCCGGCACTGCTAAAAGTAGAAGGCAATTCGCATGGCGTAGATCTTGAATTGACTAATATAGAATAACCCGATCGAACATTCTCTTTTATAATGCTCCCGTAGCCTGTGCTGCGGGAGCATTATTTTTTAGGTATGGTTTTTATGCTTAATTTTTCATTGATTATTCGCCTATGAACATGGATCCGCAGAAATATCTCCGTTATCTTGGCTTGCCTTCTTTATTCGGTACCCACCGGACCAAAGAAATATTCAATATCAATCCTACAGCCCCCTCCCAGCGTGAAGAGGCCACGGAAATCGTCATCACTGTATATGATTATAATGCCGATTCCATGGAAGAGCGGAAGTTTGACAAGGTGCAGGATTGTTTTCATTACAAGAATAATAACCGGATCAACTGGATCAATATTGATGGCCTGCGCAAAGCCGATGTAGAGCTGGTAAGCAACCAGTTTAATATTCACCCCCTGCTTATTGAAGATATCCTCAGCATGCACCAGCGGCCCAAGATGGACGAGGTGGAGGGTATCTTATTCTGCCTGCTGAATATGCTTTATTTCAATGAAGCCACCCGTACAGTAGAAACCGAACAGATCAGTATCGCCCTGGGAAAGGATTTTGTGATCTCCTTCCAGGAAGATGCCAGCCGCGATGTGTTTGATCCCGTTCGCAATAAACTAAGGTTTGGCAATAGTAAAATACGGCAGCGTACGGCCGATTACCTGCTGTATGCCATGCTGGATATTATTGTAGACAACTATTTCCAGGTAATGGAGAAGCTGGGCGAGCAGGTAGAATTGTTGGAGGAAGAAGTGATCCGCCGCAGTAATACGAAATCGCTGGCACGCATTAACCAGCTTCGCAAAGAACTGATCGTACTCAAACGAAATATAGCTCCTGTACGCGACCTGATCAATGGGATTATCCGGAGTGAAAGTGATCTACTCGACGACCGGACCACCAAGTATTTCAAAGACGTATATGACCATATTATCCAGGCCTACGACCTGAGTGAGAACTATCGCGATATGATGACGAGTATGCAGGACCTTTATATCAATAACGTGAACCTGAAACTGAATGAAGTAATGAAGGTGATGGCTATTGTAACCTGCCTGCTGGCGCCCGCCACAGTTATCGGCGGCATCTTCGGAATGAACTTCGACAACATCCCTTCCATTCACAATAAATGGGGCTTTTTCATTGCCGTGGGTCTGATGTTGCTGATCCCCATCTGGATGCTGCGAGCCTTCAGAAGGCGAGGATGGTTTTAGCAGCGTTATTCTTTCCCGATATTGTTGTATTTTCAGTACCTGAGATCAAATTATTGCTTCCTGAAAAAACTCTTTCTTTATGTCAACCAATCGTCGTCGTTTTTTACAACAACTGGGTGGACTGACCGCCGGCTTTGGCGCCGTATCTACCGGATTTGCTGCCTGCAGTGATGGAACGCCTGCCACAGATACACCTAAAACAGATACCTCTACAGCCGGCACAGCCGCTACGCCTGCTAAAATGTTTTTTACCATTTCCCTGGCGCAATGGTCCCTGCACAAGGACCTCTTCGATAAAAAACTGGATAACCTCGATTTTCCATTGGTATCCAAAAGAGATTATGGTATTGACGTAGTAGAATACGTGAACCAGTTTTTTAAAGACAAAGCAAAGGATGAAAAATACCTGGCCGAGTTGTTGAAACGTTGTAAAGACAATGGCGTGAAGAACCACCTTATTATGGTGGATGGTGAAGGATCACTGGGCTCACCCGATGATAAGGAAAGATTGAAAGCCGTAGAGAACCACTACCAATGGGTAGATGCTGCTAAATACCTGGGGTGTGCTACTATCCGCGTGAATGCACACGGAGAAGGCAGCCGCGAAGATGTACAGAAAGCCGCGATAGACGGACTCAGCAGGCTGGGAGAATATGGCGCCAAAGCAGGTATTAATGTCATCGTGGAAAATCACGGTGGTTATACTTCTGATGGCAGCTGGCTGGTGGGCGTGATGAAAGGCGTAAACAAACCCAATGTTGGTACCCTGCCCGATTTTGGTAATTTCTGTGTGAAGCGTGATGGGAAAGGGATGTACGACGGCAATTGCATAGAAGAGTATGACCGCTACAAAGGCACCCAGGAAATGATGCCCTATGCCAAAGGCGTAAGCGCCAAGACCTATGATTTTGACGCACAGGGTAACTGTATAGAAACTGATTATTACAAAATGCTCAAAATAGTAAAGGATGCCGGCTTTACCGGTTATATCGGTATTGAGTTTGAAGGTTCCAAGGGCGACCCGGTTGAAGGCATTAAGAAAACAAAAGCATTACTGGAAAAAGTGGGCGCTGCCTTATAATTATTCAATTACTAATTATTGATTATTCGCTGGCCTGAGTTTACATGGTTTTGCAGTTAGGTGCAGGATCATCTAATAACTCATTTCATCGAGCTTTACCTTTCCTTTGAAGGTCCAGAAAACAAAGGAAGTATAAATGCCTACCAATGGTGTACCGATCACAGCAATCGTGAGCAATATCTTCATCGTCTTATAGGAAGAAGCCCCATTATGTATCGTTATACTGTTGTCGGGGTTCACTGTCGAATACAAGAGATACGGATACACTTCCAGTGCAACCATCACCAGTAATAAGGCAATGGTAAGGGCCGAGCTGAAAAATGCATAGCGGTATTTTCCCTTTTTGATCTGCCGCGGAATATTGGCAATACTCAATACCATCAAAATAGGTATAATAAATGCGGCAGGGTTGGCTTTAAAAAAATCACTGAGGTGTGGTATGTACAACAGCGTATAAAGGGTCGTGATCACAAAACTGAGTACAAAGAAAATAATGAAGTTTCTGGAAAGTATACGTAGCCTGGCATAAAGCCGTTTTTCGGTTTTCATGGTCAGGTAAATAGAACCATGCATCATAAACAAAGCCAGGGTGGTGATGGCTACCATGATGGAAAAAGGATTGAAGAAAGAAAGCCAGTTGCCGGCAAACTCCTTTTGCCCATTGAGGGGAATACCATAGGCAACATTACCCAGCATAAGGCCCAGTGAAAGCGCAATGATAATGCTGGCGGCAGAATAAACAATATCCCAGGTCTTGCGCCACCAGGGCATCGGCTCTTTGCTCCGGAACTCAATGGCCACGGCCCGGAAGATGATACCCATCAAAAAGACCATGAAGGGAATATAGAAAGCTGAAAAAATAGCGGCATAGGCGATGGGAAAGCCGGCAAATAGGGCACCGCCTCCAATCACCAGCCACACTTCATTACCATCCCATACCGGCCCGATGGCGTTGAGCGCTATCCGGCGGCTTTGTTCTTTTTTGAGTAAAAGGTGCAGGGCGCCAGCTCCCAGGTCAAACCCATCGAGGATCGCATACCCGCTGATGACAGCTCCAAATACGAGGAACCACCATACGTTGTAATCAAGTCCGAGAAATGTTTCCATGTGTTGACAGTTAATGTGCTAATAATGGATTGTCGCGTTTACTGCCTTCTTCAATATCTTCTTTGGAGCCATAGTCCACCGGCCCGTGCTGTATCTTCTTATTGAGCAAATACAGGAATAATATCAGCAACAGCAGGTACACGACCATGAACATGATGAGGGAGAAAAGTACCTGGTTGGCCGTGACGGCTTTGGACAGGGCATCGGAGGTTCTGAGCAATCCATAGACCACCCAGGGTTGCCGGCCCATTTCGGCAGCAAACCATCCCGCCTGGTTGGCAATCTGCGGTAGCAGCACGGACCATACAAATATCCACAGCAGCCAGCGTTTGTCAAACAGCTTATTCCTGTAATAAAGCCAGGTGCCAAAGACCGATAGCGCAATAAGGCTTACCCCGATCGCTACCATAATATGGTAAAACTGGAAGATGGCGTTTACCTGCCGGGGACGATCCTCTTCCGGAAAAGCATTTAATCCTTTTATGGGTGCGTTGAAATCGCCATATATCAGGAAGGAAAGTCCGCCGGGTATACGGATGCCTTTTGTTTCCTGGGTTTTGTTGTTTACATAGCCCATCAGGTACATATCTCCTGTGGCCAGGGAATCATAATGGCCTTCAAGTGCCGCCAGTTTCGCCGGCTGGTTTTTGGAAACACCATCGGCGCTTTTATGGCCCACAAACAATTGAAGCAGCGAGCAAATCGTGGCTGTTATGAGGGCTATCTTAAAGGAGGGTTTGGCCAGGGCCAGGTGTTTATTTTTCAGGATATACCAGGCATTCACACTCAGCACCAGGAAGGCGCCTGCCAGGAAAGCGCCGATCCATACATGGGTAAGGCGCTCTACACTGGAGGGATTAAATACCATGGCCCAGAAATCGGTGATCTCGGCACGGGCATTCATTCCTTCGCCCACGATCCTGAAGCCGGCGGGTGTCTGCTGCCAGGAATTAGCCACCACGATCCACACCGCCGAAAACATTGATCCCAGGAAGACCATCAACGCAGAGAAGAAATGCACTTTGGGGCCTACCCGGTTCCAGCCAAAGATGAGAATGCCGAGAAAGCCCGACTCCAGGGCAAAAGCAAAGATGCCTTCCGCGGCCAGGGCGCTGCCAAATATATCACCCACGTATTTGGAATACGTGGCCCAGTTGGTACCAAACTCAAATTCCATAATAATGCCGGTGGCTACGCCAATACCAAAGATGAGGGCAAAGATCTTTATCCAGAAACGGGTGATCTGTTCGTAGCGCTTATCGCCTGTTTTGAGGTACATGCCTTCAAAGATGACGAGCAGCAAACCAAGACCAATACTTAATGGCGGATAGATGTAATGAAATGCAATGGTGAATGCAAACTGAACACGGGATAGTATTTCGACATCCATGGGAAAGATGTTTGATGGCTACATAAAAAAAAGTCCCGCCATACGGCAGGACGCAAATACGATCATTTCTTTTTGAAAATGGGAACAGTACTACACGGTTCGCCATACATGATACTTTTAGCTACCGGCCGTAATTTCTTGGTAATCTCCAGGTAGGCAAATTCACCAATAGGTAGATCACCACATCCTTTTACTACTACCCGCTGATCAGTATAATCAGCGGCGGGGATAGCTGCAATATTTTGAATGAAAAGTTGTTGTTTGGCTGTTTGTTCGTTGCCGAAGATAATATCCTTTGCCACGGGCTGCAGGTAAGTGGCTACCAGCATATAGGCCCACATGGGGATAATGGCATCTGCTGTGCAGGTAACAGCTACTACTTTATCCTGGTACAGCGTCCAATCGATTTGCTGAAGGGCGGCGCGGAAATCTTTTTCTTTGAGGATGAGTTCCATAAACAGATGGGGCTTCAGGTCAAATACCAGGATCTCCTCTTTGGGATAGTACTCCTCGAGGTCCAATGTGATCAGCCCACTGGCAGTTACCTTATTAATGATCTCATCACTCATGACGTATCTGTTTCAGGAATAATAACAAAGTTACGTGCAATTGGTTGCCGGGAACACAAAAAGTGGTTTGAATGAGCACAAAAAAAAGATCCCGTTCAAATGAACGGGACCTCTCCGTAATATTATATGTAATAACAGTTTAGTAGAACTTGTAGCGGTTGTCGGTAATATCCGCCGCTTTTTTGAGTGTTTCGATCACCAGGTAGCTGCTGCGCTGAATTTGCTGGGCAGCCATTTGCTGTTGCATCTTTATATCCAGTCCGGCATTGGGTTGGGCAGTCACATTATTGACTTTAATATAATACACACCAATTTCTCCAAGGATGGGATCAGATACCTTGGCCTGGTAGTTCTTGTTGAAAGAAGCACCTATAAGTTTGGACTCATTGCCCAGGTTTGGAATATAACCGGCAGAGAAAGCCACGCTGTCCAGCTGTTGAACAGGTTGATTCACCGCTTTAGTCACTGCATCAAGTGAAGCAGGAGTACCCACTTTCTGAATGATCTGCTCTGCTTTTTTCTTATTCCGTATTTTATATTCTACCAGCGGACGCGCTCTTTCGATGGGCATGGTGCCTTTGTCGTAACTGTTTACCAAAACAGGTACGATGTATTTATCACCTATAAAGTAAGGTTCTGGGGCAACGTCACCGATCTTAGCATCATTATACATCCATTTCACCAGCGGGCGGCTGCTGCCCAGTCCGGGAATATTGCTTTCCAGGGGCTGCACATCATAGGCGTTGAACTTAGTGAGGTTCTGTTTTTTGATATTATCCTCAAACGCTTTCCTGTTGCGGCTTTCAGCGGCAAAAGCAGAAGCTGCCTGATGGGCAGTATTGGTGGTCAGATCGCTGGGATATATAGGCTGTGAAAAATAAGCGATATTATAAGCAGGTGAAGATCCTTTCTGAGAGAGGATTTCCACATAGTGGTAACCATATTCTGTTTTCACCACTCCTTTAGAACCAACAGGTTTTCCAAAAATAAAGTCGTTGAATTCTGCAGTCATGCGGCCGCTCACTACATTATCATATATACCTCCGGTCTCTTTGGTTCCGTCGTCAGAATATTTTACACAAAGTGTATCAAAGTTGGCGCCGCCTTTAATTGCCATTTCCACACTGTCAATAATACGTTTGGCAGTAGAGTCATACCGAACGGGCTGCAATTCGCCGGTGCGCTGATCGCGTTGATGGGTAGCTACCAATATGTGACGCACTTTTACTGAATCGGGCCATTGTTTTTCACTCACGATGCGTGCGAGGGTATAAGAACCGCCATCGAGGTAAGGTCCGTATACGCCACCTACGGGAGTCTTAACAATAGAGTCGATCTTTTCGATCTTTATTTCTTTGCGGGAAATATTGCTGGGATAATAAGGGGTCTGGCTGTTTTCCCGCAGGAAGAAACCGTTGATATCAGAAGTAGTAGCAAAAGAATCTTTCAGTTTTTCCACACGCTCACGTACGGCAGCGGAATCTGCTGCGCTGGGAGCTGCGTTGAACATGACGTATTCAATACCGCGAACTTGCTCTTGCTTGAACCCTTCTTTGTGTTCATCCACATATTTGCGCACCTCATCATCGGTTACCTTGATCGTAGAATCGGCGATGCTGGTATAGGGAATATTAACATAAGAAATAGAGGCGAGCTGGCTATTGTCGGCATTTCTTTTTTCTACCAGCCATTTAGGCACATAGTAGCTTTTACCGATCATACCCACAAATTTTTCACGGATACGTTGTTTTTCCAGGGCAGGTACAAATTCACCCCAAAAATTGTTGTATTCGGGCGATTTCTTTTTCAGACCACGGATAGCCTGAAAAGCGGCTTGCGCATCATAAGCACCAGTTTGAGGATTGGTGAATTGCTGACGCAATTGCTGAGGCGGGTTAGCACCATATAATATGTCACCTTTTTCTTTATCGCTTACTACAAAACCGAGTTTATCGAGCTCTTTGTCCAGTACGGCATTTTCCACATATTCATTCCAGAGGCTCTCGCGGATCTGCTGACGGAATTGTTCATCAACATGCTGGCCATTGGCAGTGTAGTTCTTTTCGGCGTTGGCAAGCCTTTTTTCAAAATCGATAACATCAACTTTGGTACCGTTGATCTTACCGAGGGTGGTTGATTGTCCACTGAATAACCCACCACTTCTTCCACTAAAGGCATCCTGTACAATAAAGGCGATCAATGCTAAAGCAATCGCTGCAATAATGATCCACGCAGCTTTGTCGCGGATGGTCTGAATGATAGACATATAATATTATATTACTCCCGTTGTTTTAAGCGGATGGCAAAAATAGGGTAAAAAAGATTATGAACAAATTGTGGAAAACAGGGTCAAATATGCACCAACACAGCGTTTTATGATGTTGATGGTATGCCAATTATTATTCTCACGGCATTACCTATTTTACAGGTTGATAATATTATGCGCACGAAGGAGCGCACTAACGCCTATTTTGCCATTTATTGTGTTGAAAGAGGTATTTTTTTCCGTGAAACGTGCTTGTGAAGACAGTGTCCCCACGGTTTCGTGAATAAACACCAAAAGCAGTGGAAAACCCCGGAATTGGCCCTCCGGAAATGGTGGATAGTTGGATTAAAAGTTGTCGGGCGGGCGGGTGCCGGAAGGCGGGTGTATACAAACCCAAGGTTATTCGACCTCCGTTAACACCCCTATTGTGCTGTGGACAGTGTTTATTTATACCGGCCCTTTTTAATCCACATACGTGGAAAAACGGCGTAGATGCACAACCAGCGGGAGGTTCTGACTGTTAATGAATTGTGGAAAACAGTGGATAAAGCGCTTGTTGTAACTTTACCAAAAATCAGGGTGATCGTTTTATCCACGAATTCACACCCGTAATAGTAATAGGTTCTTTATAAAAATAGATAAGTAATAATAAATACTATGGGAGATATACACATAGGAGAAGCAAAAGAGAACATAGCCAAAGCAGGATTTCTGGATGTGGACGTTGACCCCACACTGGACCTATTTGGGGAAATCGAAAGATTGAAAAAAGAAAAAAATGCGATCGTGCTGGCACATTACTACCAGGAGCCCGATATCCAGGATGTGGCGGATTATATCGGGGACAGCCTGGGCCTGGCCCAAAAGGCGGAGAAGACGGATGCGGAGATTATTGTGTTCGCCGGCGTCCATTTCATGGCCGAAACGGCCAAGATCTTAAACCCGCACAAGAAAGTGTTGCTGCCCGACCTGAAAGCAGGTTGCTCTCTGGCGGATAGTGCTCCTCCGGAGCTATTCAGGCAGTTCAAGGCAAAGCACCCCAATCACCTGGTAATCTCCTACATCAACTGCACGGCTGACATCAAAGCACTAAGCGATATCATCTGTACCTCCAGCAATGCCGAGAAAATTGTGGAAAGCATACCTGTAGATCAGCCGATTATCTTTGCACCGGATAAAAACCTGGGAGGATACCTGATCAAAAAGACGGGTCGTGATATGGTTTTGTGGAATGGTGCCTGCATGGTGCATGAGATCTTTAGCCTCGAGAAGATCACCAGACTCAAAATAAGACACCCTAACGCCAAGATAATTGCTCACCCGGAGTGTGAGGAGCCAATTCTGCGGATCGCCGATTTTATAGGCTCTACGACAGGATTATTGAAATACTCCCAGGAAGATGCTGCGATGGAATATATCGTGGCTACAGAAACAGGCATTTTGCACCAGATGCAGAAATCTTCTCCCCATAAAATGTTCATTCCTGCTCCGCCCGACAACAGCTGCGCGTGTAATGATTGTCCACACATGAAGCTGAATACACTGGAAAAGTTGTACCTGTGCATGGAATACGAATTACCGGAGATCACCATGGATGAGCAGTTGAGGGTAGCTGCGAGAAAACCAATTGAGCGAATGCTGGAGATCAGCGCGAAATATGGTTTGTAAAATGTGGAGAAAGAAGGCAGATGATGACTGGGCCTGATTTTAAAAATGTGGGAAGAAAAGTGAATTGAATTTTTAATTATATTTTATTATAATATTATGGCCGAAGATCTTTTAGTGTTGAAGGGTACTAAGCGTGAACAATATGAATCTTTAATACCGCAAATCAAAGCGTTGATTGATGGCGAGCCCGACCTGGTAGCCAATCTGGCAAATGTAGTGGCTGCGTTGAAAGAACAGTTTGGTTGGTTTTGGGTTGGCTTCTACCTGGTGAAAGAAAAGGAACTGGTATTGGGACCTTTTCAAGGCCCGGTTGCGTGTACTCGAATCCGTTATGGTAAAGGTGTATGTGGAAGCAGTTGGGAACAAAAGCAAACTTTGATCGTGCCGGATGTAGAACAATTTCCAGGGCACATTGCCTGCAGTAGTTTATCGAAGTCTGAAATTGTGGTACCCGTTATCCGTGATGGGAAAGTGATTGCAGTGCTGGATGTGGACAGTGCTGAACTCGACGAGTTTGATCTGACAGATCAGGAATACCTGGAAGCGATCGTAAATGCTATGCAGTTTTAGAAATAGACAGTAGAGCTGATATTTTATTGAAGTGAGTCATCACGTAAGTAGGTTGTCGATAGACGACCACTGTATGATGACTCACTTTTAGTTTTTTAGCGGCCCATAAAGACCATGAGGATCTGTACATCGCTGGGATTAACACCACTGATGCGACTGGCCTGTCCCAATGTACGGGGACGTATTTTTTTGAATTTGGTCAAAGCTTCATTCGATAAGGCAGCCACTCTTCCATAGTCAAAGTTCTCAGGGATCATCAGGTCTTCGAGCTGGCTCATTCTTTTTACGATCTCTTTTTCCTTCTCAATGTATACATCGTATTTGATCTGTATTTCTGCCTGCTCGATCGTATCACGGGTAAAACCGGTGAGTGCATTTTTTATGGTAGGCAGCTGATCCATCATATCGGGCAAAGAGATATTGGGTCGAAGCAATACCTGGATCGTTTTCTGTTTATGGGGTAAAGGAGCAGAGTTTTTTTCTTGCAGGAATTTATCTGCTTCGCTTGGATCAAGAGAAAGTTCCTTCAGGATCGACTTGATCTTTTCTGTTCCATTCCTCTTTTCGATCACACGGTCCATTCTATCCTGGTCAGCTAATCCTAAACGATAACTTAATTCTGTCAATCGGAGATCAGCATTGTCCTGGCGCAGTAAGGTTCTGAATTCTGCCCGTGAAGTAAACATGCGGTAGGGTTCTTCTGTACCCTTGCTGATGAGATCATCGATGAGTACCCCAATATAGGCATCACTTCTTTTAAGGATCACGGGTTCCAGTTCCCTTACTTTTTGATGGGCATTAATGCCGGCCATTAATCCCTGGCAGGCAGCTTCTTCATAACCGGTGGTTCCATTGATCTGGCCGGCGAAGAAAAGATTGCTAATAAGTTTGGTCTCCAGTGCGTGACTCAATTGGGTAGGTGGGAAGTAATCGTATTCAATAGCATAACCTGGCCGGAACATGCGTACATTTTCAAATCCGGGTACTGTTTGTAAAGCTTTGTATTGAACATCCTCGGGTAGTGAAGTAGAGAAACCATTCACATAGATTTCTACCGTATTCCATCCTTCTGGTTCTATGAATAACTGGTGACGATCCCTTTCTGCAAAGCGATTGATCTTGTCTTCGATACTGGGGCAATACCTGGGGCCCACGCCTTCAATTCTTCCTGTATACATAGGGCTTCTATCAAACCCTGTTTTGAGAATATCATGTACCTGCTGATTGGTATAGGTAATCCAGCAGCTTCTTTGTTCCGTTGGTTTTTGAACATCCTTGTAAGAGAAGCCTACAATTTCATCATCTCCTTTTTGTTCCTCCATCTTGCTATAGTCAAGACTTCTTCCATCTACACGAGGAGGTGTTCCGGTTTTAAGGCGGTCGCTTTCGAATCCGAGTTCAACCAATTGTTCTGTTATACCAGTGGCTGCTTTCTCTGCTACCCTGCCCCCACCGAATCGTTTCTCTCCGATATGGATCACCCCATTGAGGAAAGTACCGCTAGTCACCACTACTGCTTTGGCTTTTATTTCATGACCCAGCCCGGTTATAACACCAGTGGCTTTGTTATCCTTGATGATGATAGACCTTACCATGTCCTGGTAGAAGTCTACATTCTTGGTGTTTTCCAACATCTCTCTCCAGGTAGCTGCGAATAACATGCGGTCATTCTGAGTCCGGGGACTCCACATAGCTGGTCCTTTTGACTTATTGAGCATCCTGAACTGGATCATACTCTTGTCGGAAACAATGCCTGAATATCCACCCATGGCATCTATTTCCCGTACGATCTGCCCCTTGGCAATACCTCCCATGGCAGGATTACAACTCATTTGGGCAATAACCTGCATGTTCATGGTGACCAGCAGAACCCTTGATCCAAGGTTGGCTGCCGCTGCTGCCGCTTCACATCCTGCGTGACCGGCACCGACTACTATAACATCATAATCTGGAAACATAGGCTGCAAAATTACATTAATGCTGGGTGTTTTGGGGATTAACTGTTCCACGTGGAACCAGGTTGCCCTGCCTTTCCTGCTTGCTTTGACCAGGTTTTATTCCCTTTGCTATCACTACTTGATTACGGGGACTTCCGTAAACACCTTTACACTCTGCTATTGGGTATTCCAGTACTATGAAAGAATGATGTAAGAAAGGAGCTGTCTGGTATCTATAGGATGTTTTCTACTGGAATCCCCAGTCATGGTATTAGATGGGATAATCTTTGAATGAATGTTTGATTTCTTTTACCTCGTTATGTTCTCTGTAGGTTCTTAATGCTACCTATGAACTACTAAAATGAGATCATTCATAGATTCTTGTTTCAAGCTCCGTTAGATAATGGAGGATCAATGGAGAATGAATGGAAAATTAATGGAGACAGAATGAAGACTTAGAAAATGCAAAGAGATATCATCGAGAATCTAGCTTGATTCTGGTCGGTTCAAAGGAATTGATATGAATAACTATATTGGGGATAATCTGCTGTTAGGAGACTTGCCGTATTGTGAAAGTAGATATGGTCAGGACTCTTGATGAGAACTGATGGCTTAAACCAAAGGGAGAATAGCAGAACCAGAAGATATTCCAACTTGAACCTACAGCTTAAAGAAGTTGTGATATCAAGGAGAAAAAGGTGTCACGCGGTAAAGAATCCAAGGATTGATAATTGTGTAAGGAACTGGTTTATACGGCGCGTTCCACGTGGAACGCAGGAAGCCTGAAAATGTTATGCAGAATATTAAACCTCATTGATCTCCTGTTTCAACAACCTAATACCTTCGCTTTTACCTCCAACCCAAGGTAAGGACCATACCTTGGTTAAGTCCTGGTAAATAAGGCCAGTACCCTGCTTTGCCCGGAGTGGTAAGGATCATAGCCTGCAGAAAATAATCCCTTCTGATCTGGAGGACTCATTTGTAAGGCCAATCAGACTACTTGGGCCTCTTGGGTAGTACTTAATTACCATGTCAAAAGACTTCCAATGAGATATAAAACCCCTCGAAGAAGGTTTCAACCAGGTATCCCAATATCTTTAAATCAAGGGAATGTCAGGTTTACCCGCTAAGGCGGGATCTGAGCCGGTAGAAGCCATTTAAGAGGAAAAACAGTTTTACAAAGAGGACCTTCGGTAAAGTTTATCCCGCGGAGCTGAATCCAGCATGACAGCTTAATTCAATGACATTGAGTTGTCCAGCTCTGCCGAACTAGTCACACTAAGGGAGGGAGACATTCGATTCTTGTATTCTCCTTGGACAGTGCAACAAGCTTAATATACCATCCTGGGATCCAACTGTATTAAACTCCCACTTTACCTTGCTCATCTTGAAAGTAATCCAACACTTATGGCCATGAATATCCTGCCTGGTAAAAGGCATACTACTCCCCTACCCTTTAACTGTTAAAGCAGTATGATTATTTATACCAATCCTTTAAGGCTGGGCTCAGGTAAATGAAGAAGGGGGAAACAAAATAATCCCTGAGTAAGCAAGGCTCACCCGGAAAATACACCAAGGCTGGCCGCAGAGGCATGGGCAGGTATGAGTAGAAGAAACCCCTTGATGACAAGGGGCTTTAACCTGAAGAAGGAATTACATCAAACGTTGTTGGTATTTCCTATACCGGGCAATACTCTCGTCTTCTTTCTCCCGCATCAGCCTGGCATCTTTGCTGGTCTTGTCTTTATATCCGCAAAGATGTAGGGCGCCATGGAAGATCACCCGGTGAAGTTCTTCCTTGAAACTGGTATGGAATTGTTGGGCATTGTCCCGCACCCTATCAATGCTGATATAGATTTCACCCATTACAGGCGCAGGATGGTTGGAGAGATTGAAGGTAATAATGTCGGTATAGTCATCATGGTTCAGGTATTGCCGGTTGATCTCCAGCAGGTACTTATCTGAACAAAAGATATAGCGCAGGGATTCGAGTTTTGTTCCTTCCCTTTTAAACAGGGATCGCAGGAAAGCTTTGAGCATTAGCCTGTCTTTCAGGTTGGCGGGCTCCAGAAAATGAAAGTCAACGGGCGCTGTTGTTTGCATAAGTTTCGAAAATCGTAAGCGTAATAAAGGATACAAAGCTACATTTGTTGTTGGATGAACCTGAATAATATAGGGGCTGTAAATGATCTATTTCAAAGCTTCGGATGTTATTGATACGGGGTCGACTGAACATAAACAAAGCACAATGAAAAGATTATCAGAGTTAAGATCGGGAGGAAGAGGAACCATCATGTCTTTTGAGGATAATGATCTTTTCCTAAAGCTTATGGAAATGGGTTGTGTACCCGGTGAAACCGTGAAAGTAGAGCAAATAGCTCCCCTGGGCGATCCTATCTCCATCAGTGTGGCCGGTTATAACCTGAGCCTTCGCCTTAACGAAGCAGATAATATCTTTATAGAAGAATTAGTTTAACCACATCACCATAGCTTAATTATCTGCCCGGTATGAAAGTTGGCCTGTATTTCGGTTCCTTCAATCCCATCCATCACGGTCACCTTATTATTGCCCAGCATATGGTGCAATATACCGATCTTGACCAGGTGTGGTTTGTTGTTTCACCCCAGAACCCCCTGAAGCCTTCTGCAGGTTTATTGAATGAGTTTCACCGCTTGTATTTTATACAGTTATCTATAGAACAATCTCATCACTTAAAAGTGACTGATATTGAATTCCGTTTACCCCGCCCTTCCTATACCGCCGACACACTGGCTTACCTGGGTGAGAGATATCCGAAGCATCACTTTGCCGTGATCATGGGCAGCGACAGTTTTGAGAACCTCCCCCGCTGGAAAAACTACCAGCATATTCTAACAAACTATCCCATCTACGTATACAAGCGTCCAGGCCATGAGATCACCAGCAGCTATGAAGGCTCCCGCGTGGAAGTTCTAAAAGCGCCCCTCCTGGAAATATCAGCCACCCATATCAGGAACACCATCAAAGAAGGCAAATCCATTCGCTACCTCGTACCCGATAAAGTGGCCGAGGAGATCGAGCGCAATGGCTATTATAAATTGTGATCACAGATATCTCACTACTTCATTTATTGCTAACGGTTATGAACAGACAGCATAATCGAATAATTCCATCAAATAACGCGAGGCATTTAAGCCAGTCCCAGTAAGGTTTTCAAGGAATATTTGCAGTGAACCCCTTATATTAGTAAACCTTACACAAAACACCCTGTTGGTTATGTATTACTGCAAGAGATTAACCGTTTGCCTGTTTTTATTCATCCTGGTGGGTAACCTGGCTGCACAATCCCGCACCGACCGGAAACTGCAGCAAAAAATAGATGAATTGGTAAAAAGCCAAAACCTTCGGGGTGTGGCAGGCATCTATGTTAAAAATCTGCGCACAGGTAAAGTGGCCGAGTACCAGGCTGATACAATATTCCCCACCGCCAGTATTGTGAAAGTACCCATCCTGGTGGGCATCATGGATAAGATAGAGAAAGGCGAATTACAGTATCACCAAAACCTGGAATATAAGGACTCCTTACTCTATGCCGGGGAGGATATTCTCGGCTCTTTCAAAAGCGGCGAGAAAATAGAACTCAGCAAAGTAATGATGTTGATGCTGACCATGAGCGACAACACCGCCAGCCTTTGGTTGCAGAGCCTGGCAGGTACCGGCGCCCGCATCAATCAACTCCTGGATTCACTGGGATTGCAATACACCCGGGTCAATTCCAGAACACCCGGCCGGGAAGATAACCGGAAACAATTTGGCTGGGGGCAAACTACGCCCCGCGAAATGACCACCCTGATGGAAAAGATCTACCGGGGTGAAGTGATCAGTCACAAAGCCAGTGAGCGAATGCTGCGCGTGTTGGGAAGAAACTATCATGATCCAAACGGGATATCACAAGTGCCGCCTTATATTTTTGTGGCATCCAAAACAGGAGAAGTAAATCAGTCGCGCAATGAAACCATCCTGGTAATGGCTCCCCACGGAGCATATGCTTATACCATCAATACCAAAAACCTGGAAGATCAAAGTTGGGAGCCTTCCAATGAAGGCTGGGTACTGTGCCGCAAACTGGCCGCCCTGCTCTGGCAATATTACGAACCCCGCTCAAAGTGGAAGGCAGAATAACAATCACTTGGATAAGTTTAGTACCTTCCGTGCTTGTGTAGTTTGTTCTAATGGTACTGTTACGACATATACCTTTTCTAAGAGCTGTTTTTCTTCATAGTATTTCCGCCTTTGGTGGCCCGCAAGGTCATTTTGGGATGGTGATGAAAACATTTGTGCACCAACGGCACGATGTAACCGAAAAGGAAGTACTGGATTATAATTCCTTTTGCCAGTTATTGCCCGGCGCCTCTTCTACCCAGGTGCTCACCCTGATTGGCTACAAAAGGGGGGGTATTCCCCTGGCGATCCTCACTTTACTTATCTGGATATTCCCGGCCTGTTTTCTGATGGGGGCTTTTTCTTTTGTGCTGCAATATTTTGATAACCGCTCACAGAATATGGGCATCTTCAAATTCATTCAGCCCATGGCGGTAGGATTCCTGGCTTTTGCCGCAGCCAAATCTTTCCGGCTGGCCATCCACAATACCATCACCACCGTGATATTGGTGATCAGTGCCATCGTCACGTTTTTCCTGTTCAAAAGCCCCTGGGTATTTCCGATCCTCATTGTGGCCGGTGGATTTGTTACCAATCTGAGTGATAAACGGATCCCACAAAAAGGCATTCCTCCCAAAAAGATCAAGTGGGGCAATATCTGGCTCTTTGCCATTCTCTTTATTGCCGCGGGTTTGGTGAGTGAACTGGCGCGGACGCACGACTGGCCCAATCGCCGGCCTTTGAACCTGTTTGAAAATACCTATCGTTTCGGCAGTCTTGTCTTTGGCGGCGGACAGGTACTGATCCCCATGATGTATGAGCAATATGTGGAAAGGCCGAAGTCCGAGCAGGTAATCCGGAAGAATCTTTATAAGAAAGAAAATGTGATCAGTATTGAGCGGGATGATTTTTATACCGGAGCGGGTATTGTACGTGCTATACCCGGACCTGTATTTTCCATCTCCTCTTTTATGGGGGGCATGGCCATGAATGACAAAGGACCTGCCTGGCAGGTATTGGGATGTATCATTGCCTCAATAGCGATCTTTCTGCCCAGCGCACTCCTGGTATTATTCTTTTTCCCCATATGGCACAACCTGCAGCGCTATGCCGTTGTGTTCCGTGCTCTGGAAGGCATCAATGCGGTAGTGGTAGGGATCATGGTGGCTTCTACTTTCTATATGATGAAAGATATTTCCATTACCGAATTTAAGACGGTGAGCCTTCTGAACATTGGTGTGATCGCAGGCACCTGGCTGCTGCTGGCCCTCACCCGCCTTCCCTCTCCTGTTATAGTATTGATCTGCCTGCTACTCGGTTGGCTGGCTGGCCTATGGGTATAAAAAATCCCGTCCTGTTGAGACGGGATCCGTAAACCACCCTTGAGAAAAACTGCCTGATAAAAATCGTCGTTTATATTATCGCATGTAATAATCCAACCGGTAAAACCAGCTCCTGTTTACTTTCCCTGGTACACATGGCCACACAATCCGCATGGGTAAGGGTGCCTGTAGTAGCTGGTTTCTTTTCCTCCTGCCGGAAACCTTTTTTCCATTCATCCCCACAGTTTTCCTGCGACCTTGCCTTCCGGCTTCCTGCCCCTATCATCACGATGGCAAAGCATCCGAGAAAGGCTACCATCGCCACCACCTGCATCGACTGTTTCATGATTATGCTGTTTTGAATTTGCTTCACAAAACTAGCCCGCAGAAGATCGCCTCACAATAGCATAAAGATGTGAAAGATGTAGGTACTAAACGATCTTGTCCTTGAAAGCTTTGGCCACTGCTTCGCTCTTGGAATTCACATGTAGCTTTTCGTAGATCTTCTTGATGTGCGAGCGCACGGTGTCTATGGAGATGAACATTTCAGCAGCGATCATTTTGTAGCTGTACCCGTTGACCAGCCATTGCAATACCTGTTTTTCACGTTCAGATAAGTGGTAATCGCTGTTGGCCGTACTGTGTACCTGCGAGAACATTTTTAACACCTGCGTGGCAATGGAAGAACTCATCGGCGCGCCGCCGGTATGAGCTTCCTGGATGTATTCGAGCAATTTAGCTGGCGGGGTCTTCTTAAGCAGGTACCCATTGGCACCGTTCCGCACAGCTTCAAACACATTCTTGTTGTCATCGAATACTGTGAGCATGAGAATTTTCACGTCCGTATTTATCTGGCGGATCAACTTGAGGCCCTCAATACCATTGGTACCGGGCATATCAATATCCATGAGGATCACATCAGGTTTCAGTGCTTCTACTTCACTCACCACATTATTGCAGTTCTTGAATGTACCAATCACTTCAAACCCCTCAGAACCATTCAGCAGCATGGCCAAACCTTCTCTGAGCTGGGGATTATCCTCATATAATATGACATTGATCATCCAGGAGCTTATTTATTTACAAAACTAGGCTTTTATTTTCCCGGCGGCAATCACATAATTATGTCAAAGGCACATCCAGCAATACTTTGGTGCCGGTACCCGGCGTCGATTCTATCGTCAGACCGCCATTCAGCGATTGCGCCCGCTTTTTCATGTTGAACAAGCCATTGCCACCGTCCGCATGCAGTACATCGAACCCGATCCCATCATCCATGATCTTCATGATCAGCCGTTCTTTTTGGATGGAAATGTCAATAACCGCGTTTTTGCACTGGGAGTATTTGGCCAGGTTATTCACCGCCTCCTTGAAAAGCAGAAAAAAGTCCCGCCGGGCTTCCATATCCAGCTTCAGGTCCTGCACTTCTTCATCCACCCGGAAAGTGAAGTCAATATTGCGGGCTTCCAGCACCCCCGTGGCAAACTCCCGCATACGGGCGGTAATGCGCTGCATGCTGTCGTTCATGGGATTGATGCTCCATACAATATCATCCATTGCCTCCATCATGCGGCTGCTGTTGTCGCTGATCTTGACCAGGTATTCGCTGGTTTTAGCGCTGTCCTTCTCCACTTTCATTTTGGCCATTTCACTCAATATATTGATAGTGCTGAGGGTAGAACCCATGTCATCATGCAGGTCGCGGGCAATGCGGGTGCGCACCCTTTCCATCCCCAGCAGCTGGTCCACCCGCAGGCGGTGGATGAAATAGATCAATGCCCCAATGGCGAGCCCCACCAGCGAAAGGAACCACCAGGTTCTCCAAAAAGGAGGGTGGATGTATATTTTTAGGGTGGTGATACTTTTGGATTCAATGCCATCCGCATTCTCACACATCACCTTGAAGGTATAGTGTCCTGGCGGCAAAGAAGTATAATTGGCAAACAGTCCTTTGTCGGGACGTATCCATTCTTTATTAATGCCTTCCAGCTGGTAGTAGTACACAATTTTATCGCGTTGCAAAAAACTCAGCGCGGCAAATTCAATGGTGATGGAGTTGTCGAAATGCTTTAGTTCTACCCTATCCAGTTTCATGATGGAGTCGGGCGGCAGGTAAGTATTAAATAATTTAAAATCTGTGATCGTTACATTCAGCGGCGGCGAAGAACTATAAGCCTGCGCAGGCTGAAAGAATACAAAATTGTGCGCATTGCCAAATACGAGCTGGCCATTCCGCAAGCGGGTACTGGCATTGTATTTAAAGTTGCTATAGATAATACCATCCCGCTGGGTAAACATGGTAAAGACCTTTCGCTTAGGGTAGTACCGGCAAATGCCATCGGCAAGGCCCAGCCAGAGGTTATTTTCATTGTCTTTCTCTATGCTGGTGATGCTCATGGAAGGCAAGCCATCATCGGTAGTGATGGCTTGTATGTTGCCCGTTTTCTGGTTGAGCAGGTTAAGGGCGCCGGAACTAATGAAGAACAAACTATCGTTGTATTGCTGTATGTCGCCGGCCATGTCGGAATAAAGCGACTTCCCGGGTCCGCCCTTTGAATCGTAATGCGCTATTAATTCACCCGAGTTTGGATCCATCCTGTACACCCCTTTCATATGCGTGCACAGCCAGATGTAACCTTCCTTGTCCACCATCATTTTATATACAATGGTATTGACGTTTTGTACCAGGCTGAATCCCTGCATAAAATCTTTTCCATAACCGGCTGCCGGGTTCCATTTTATGATATGTCCGTATTGCGTGGCCAGCCATATAGTACCCTGTTTGTCTTCCGTGATCTGCCGGATGGTCCTTTGCTCTGCAGCAGGCAGTATATGAAAGGTCGATCGACCGGTTGCCGGGTTATATATAATAATGCGGCCACCCTGGCAGGCGATCCAAATGTGGCCGGTGCTTTTTTCTTCGTGCAGGTCCCATTGCAGCTTATAACTATCATCACCGGCCGGCATGCCTTTTAATATATTGTTGTTGACAGGAAGCATATTACTGTCACAGGAAAGGGTACCTAATCCCCAGGAAGCAATAAGCAGGTCATTGTTCTTGCTTTGCAGAAAGCCATTCACCTGTAGGTTCTTTTCCGTGTTATGCGGAGGCGGGTCCTGCAATACAATACTGTTGAACATTTGCCGGGCGGGGTTAAAAATATATACGCCTTCATCCGTGCCGATCCAGGTATTCTGTTCCCGGTCCTCATATAGGCAATTCACGATATCGTATTTGATACCATAATCGTCTACATAATCATTGCGGATGTATTGAAACTTTTTAGTGAGGGTATCAAATCTCATCAGCATTCGTTCGCCATAAGCCCAGATGGCGCCATTCGATTGCTGGCTAAAAGCATGTACTTCTTTGTATACATCCGTATGCACTACCAGGCCGGCCGTATCTTTCGTTATCTGATCATTGATCATATCATAGCAAAAGAACCGCTCCCCCTTTTTCACATTCCAGGTGGTAAACCAGAAGCGGGATTGCTGATCGAGGAACATGGCTGTCACAGGATCTGTAAATACCGGGTGATCCAGGATAGGCTGCTTATCGGTATTGTGTCCGTAGTGGCTCAATGTTTTGGAGCGGATATTATACAGCGCCAGACCGGAATCGGCGCCCATCCAGTAATTACCGGTTGTAGGGTCTTCCAGCAATCGTCGTACCGACCAGCCTTTGGGAAGGCGGATGCGGCTTTCATCTTTGCTGAATGTGTTGGTTTGCCAGTTATAGGCCAAGACCCCCAGGCGGGTAATGATCAGGAAAATATTACCCTTGCTATCCATCCACAAAAAGTACTCCGCGCGCGGCGGCACTTCGGCATCCGTTTTTATGATGGCCTTTTTATACCGGAAAGTCACCGGATCAAAAATACCCACTTCCTGTTCTGTGCGTACCCAGAAATGGTGGTTGATATCTTCTGCTATTTGTTTGATAGGCGCTGCCGGCAGGTAATTTTTGTCGGCCGCAGGGGGACGGAACATGACGATCTTGCGGCCATCATAACGTTGAAGCCCATTGGCTGTACCCAGCCACATGAAGCCTTTCTGATCCTGGAGAATACTTAGTACATGGTTCGAGGCAAGACCATCTTTGGAAGAAAGCCTGTTGAAGACGTACTTGCGGTGCTGCGCCATCAGTATGGAAGGCAAGCCGATCAGCAGTATGGTATAGATCTTTAATCTTAGCAAGGGAGGGTTTATGTATTACCAAAAGTAATTATCCCTTTTTTCTTTTTGGAATTTGTTTATCCAAAACCACACAGATATGTGATACCACTAAGTAGTACCAGGGACTTAAAACCGGGGATAAATGGAAGAATCAGAACATGAAATGCAACACCTGTTAAGAACTGTTAAAAAGCGAACAGGTGTTTGTATTCATTCTCACATCTTCATGCTATTGTTGTGTGCGCTAACAAATTGCACTTTTGCTATGTCATAATGATTGAGACAAGCAGAACAAGTACAAGTTGACAACAGCCATGAAAACGAATAAAAGCAATCATCAGCTCCAATGGGTGAAGGATTAGGTTGGTGATTGCTTTTTAAACATTGATCATTAAACTGTTCCTGTAAAAAGAAGCTATAACACAGGCAAGCAAGTGTGCGTTAGGATCTGTGCGTCTGTTAAGGTGTCGGTAGAGGGTGGCCGGCACCTTATTTTTTTGAGAGGTCTTTCCTTGGGGGAAGGCCTTTTTGTTTTTTATCCCTGTGTAAAGCTGTAAATTCACCATTGTTAATGCCTTATTCTCCAACGATGCTTGCCCGACCGATAGCTTTACGCTATTTTCATTATGGATTTGTTGAACGAAACCGACAGCATGACAACTGCAGAACATCAGCGATTAACCGTCAATACAGCAAAAAAAATACCCCTGGAACAATGGGGACCATATCTCAGTGAACGCCAGTGGGGCACCGTGCGCGAAGATTATAGCATGAATAGTGACGCCTGGAACTATTTTCCTTTTGATCATGCACACTGCCGCGCCTATCGCTGGGGTGAAGATGGACTGGCCGGCATTTCAGACTTCTTCCAAAACCTTTGTTTTGGCCTTTCTCTCTGGAATGGCAAAGACCATGTGCTCAAAGAGCGCCTCTTTGGTCTTGGCAACTATGAAGGCAACCACGGAGAAGACGTAAAAGAACTCTATTATCACCTCGATAACCTGCCCACCCATTATTACATGCAGTATTTGTACAAATACCCGCAGCAGGAATTTCCGTATAATAAGCTGAAGGAAGAAAGCCGCAATCGCTCCCGGCAGGAACCCGAATATGAAATACTGGATACCGGCGTCTTTGACAATGATCAGTACTTCGATGTACTGGTCACCTATGCCAAAGAGAACTCGAAGGACATATTCATAAAAATTGATATTACCAACCGGTATACCAAGGCAGCGGACGTAACCCTGGCGCCCACGCTGTGGTTCTACAACCGCTGGGCCTATGATCAATCGGAGAAAAAGCCCCATATCACCCGGCGTGATAAAACCTCGGTAAAAGCCACCCATGCCCGTCTGGGCTCCTATTACCTGTATTTTATGCCGCCATCAGATAGCCTGATGACGGAAAACGAGACCAACCTCGAGATTGTATCCGGTCAGCCCAATGCAACCCCCTTCACGAAAGATGCCTTTCATAAGGCGATCATTAAGGGAGAGGAACTTTCGGCCCTGCGCCAAAAGAAATCAGGTACCAAGTTTGCCCCCGTCTATAAATACCATATTGAAGCCGGCGCTACCAAAACCACCTACCTGCGCCTGAGCAACAAGATATTTGACAATCCCTTTGCTACCGGCTTCACCAATATTTTCAATGCCCGCAAGGAAGAAGCCGACTCTTTTTATGACGAGGTATTGCAAGCCACCAAAGACCCTGAGTGGAAAAGGATACAGCGCCAGGCCCTCTCCGGTATTTTGTGGAGCAAACAATATTACCATTATGATGTGGAGCGCTGGCTTACTACCAGTGATGGCATTACAGATGTAAATCCCGGTAAGCTGCATGGCCGCAATGCCGACTGGAAGCATCTTAAGAACCAGGACATTATCTCCATGCCCGACAAATGGGAGTATCCCTGGTATGCCGCCTGGGACCTGGCTTTTCAGTGTATTCCCCTCGCGATGGTAGACCCCTGTTTTGCCAAGCACCAGTTGCTCCTCATTATGCGGGAATGGTATATGAAACCCGATGGACAGCTGCCCGCCTATGAATGGAACTTTGGAGATGTGAACCCGCCCGTACAGGCCTGGGCAGCCTTACAGGTGTACAGAATAGAAAAGAACCGCACGGGAAAAGGCGACATCGCCTTCCTCAAACGCATATTCCAAAAGCTGATCATCAATTTTACCTGGTGGATCAACCGCAAGGACTCCAATGGAAACAATATGTTTGAAGGGGGCTTCCTTGGATTGGACAATATCGGTGTATTCAACCGCAGCAGCGTATTGCCGGGCACCATGCAACTGGAACAAGCCGATGGCACCAGCTGGATGGGCATGTACGCACTAAACATGATGGATATGGCTATGGAAATAGCCATGAAAGATGAAGCCTTTGAAGATACCGCCACCAAATTCTTCGAACACTTTGTACTGATAGCCGAAGCACTCAATGAACAGGGCATGTGGAATGCTGAAGATAAATTCTTCTACGACACACTATCCATAGCAGGCTCCGCCCCCCTGCACCTGCGGGTATATTCGATCGTGGGCCTTACATCGCTGTTTGCCGTATCGATCATTGAAAAGAAGATATTGGATAAACTGGGTGATTTTAAAAAACGCATTACCTGGTTTGAGAATTACCGGTTGAAGAACGGGCGCTTCTGGCCCAATGAAGAACGGGCTGGCGGTGAAGAGATCCTGCTGTCGCTGGTGCCCCGGGAAAAGCTGGTTTACCTGCTCGAACGCCTGCTGGATGAATCGCAGTTCCTGTCGGATTATGGCATCCGGGCTTTGTCTAAATACCATGAGCAAAACCCCTATGAGGTCACCATCAATGGCGTAGATTATAAAGTGCAGTATGATCCCGGCGACTCCACCTCCGATTTCTTTGGCGGCAACTCCAACTGGCGCGGACCTGTGTGGATGCCGATCAATTATATCATTATTGAGTCCATCCGCCGTTTTGGAGAGTTTTATGGCAATGACCTGTTGGTTGAATGCCCTGTAGGGTCGGGCAACCGGATCAACCTGATGCAGGTGGCCGATGAGCTCACCCTCCGGCTTATCAAATTATTCGATAAGGACAAAGAGGGAAAACGGCCAACCAATGGCAAAGAGAGTTGGTTCTATGAGCGGCCGGGCAATGAGCATCTCATTCTCTTCTACGAATATTTCCATGGCGATTCCGGTAGCGGCCTTGGGGCCAGTCACCAAACCGGCTGGACAGCGCTGGTAGCCAAGCTGGCGCATATTCTGAGCAACAAACAAGGAGGCACGGTTAAGAAACCAGCGGAAGAAGAAGTGTCAGGCAACAATCCGGAAGCGACCATTGATAACATGACTGTATAATATCAGTCAAGGTACTTTGGGTATACCGTTTTGCACCCGGTCAACCGGGCAAAGGGGCGCATGAATATACTTACGGGTGAATTGCTACTTTTACATCGTGAACTGAATACTTAACATCCGTTATGTCTACACTTACCATTACCACCATACAAACCAGTCTGCACTGGGAGGATAAGGCCGCCAACCTGGCCATGCTGGAACAAAAGATCAACCAACTGCAGCAGAGAACAGAGATCGTTATCCTGCCGGAAATGTTCAGCACAGGTTTTAGCATGAAACCCGAATTACTGGCAGAGACTATGGAAGGCGAATCGGTCGCCTGGATGAAACGGATCGCAGCACAGAAACAGATCGTCCTTACCGGCAGCCTGATCATTGAAGCCGACGGACAGTATTACAACCGGCTGCTGTGGATGCTGCCCAATGGTCAATATGGGTATTATGATAAACGCCACCTGTTTGCCTATGCCGGCGAACATGAACATTATGCACCTGGTCATAAACGCCTCATAGCCTCCGTGAAGGGATGGAAGATCAACCTCCAGGTTTGTTACGACCTTCGCTTCCCCGTATGGGCGCGACAGTCAACCCCGCGCACAGAAGAAGAGGCCGAAAATCATGAAGTGGAATACGATCTGCTGATATATGTAGCCAATTGGCCCGAGCGAAGGAACCATGCCTGGAAAACATTGTTGCAGGCCCGGGCCATCGAAAACCAGAGTTTTGTAGTAGGCGTTAACCGGGTAGGAAAAGATGGCAACGATATTTATCATAGTGGCGACAGTATGATCGTAGACCCCATGGGCGAAGTATTGTATACAAAAGCCCATGAGGAGGATATACACACTACTACCCTCGAAAAAATAAAGCTGGAAGAGATCAGGCATAAACTGCCTTTCCTGGAAGATGCCGATAACTTCATTATTCAATCATAGTATTGTATTTGCTCGCAGCTCATAGCTCGCGGCTCGTAGCTAAAGAATAAACCCATGTCCATCGCTTATACCAATGCCCGCCTGTTTACTGGGCACACTGTAGAAACTGATAAAGCCGTACTTGTCCAGGACCAGCAGATCGTAGATATAATACCAGCTACAGAAGTACCGGCTCATTATACCATACAAGACCTGAAAGGTTATAACCTCGCGCCGGCCTTTATTGACCTGCAGATATATGGCGGCAATGGCAAATTGTTTTCCCAGGAAATAACCCTCGAAGCTTTACAAGCTACTTATGAATACTGCCTGGCAGGCGGCTGTCCCCATTTCATGATCACCATGGCCACCAATACCATCGACAAGTTTCTGCAGGGAATGGATATCGTAAGACAATATTGGGCGCAGGGAAGAAAAGGATTACTGGGCCTGCACCTCGAAGGGCCGTACATGAACCCGGTAAAGCGGGGCGCTCACTTGTTGGAATGTATTAAGAAACCAACGATAGAAGAAGTAACACTGTTGCTGGAGCGAGGCAAAGGCGTTTTTAAAATGATCACCCTGGCCCCCGAGCAATGCGATCCCGCCATTATCGACTTACTCATGCAACATGATATCATCGTTTCTGCCGGCCATTCCAATGCTACTTACCAGCAGGCCATGGCAGCATTTGACCGGGGTATACCCGCCGCCACCCATTTATTCAACGCCATGTCCCCCTTGCAACACCGCGAACCCGGTATGGTAGGCGCCATCTTCAATCACCCCGGCGTCATGAGCAGTATTGTTTGTGACGGTATCCATGTGGATTATGCAGCCGTGAAGATTGCCAAATCCATCATGAAAGAGCGCCTGTTCTTCATTACCGATGCTGTGGCCGAAACCACTACCGGCGAGTACCAGCACCTCTTTAGCGGCGATCGCTATGCCCTGCCCGATGGCACCCTCTCCGGCTCTGCCCTTACCATGATGCAATGTGTGAAGAATGCCGTGCAGCACGTGGGTATCCCCCTGGACGAAGCCTTGCGCATGGCATCCACCTATCCTGCGCAGTTGCTAAAAGACAAAAAAATAGGCCGCATTACCAAAGGTTATGCAGCCAATATGGTGCTGTTTGATGATGCCCTGAATGTACAGCAGGTGATCGCTTGATTATTCCGCTACAGCAGTGAGCTTTACTACCATGATGCCGATAATGGCAGCCATTACCAGTAAAAATGCCCAGCGCGAGTTCCTGGTTTTCTGGTCCACATTTTTACTGCGGCTGAGGTAAAAGAAAGTCCAGCCAAGCAGACATAGGCCCAATACCCCGGCAATGCCTACAATAATTTTATTATCGGATATATAAATGGCCGCCATCGCGCCTGCCGTTGCCAGGGAAAGAAAGATCCTGCCTTTCTGTAGTAAGTAAAGAGAGGCAGGAGGCGCGATCACCGGTTTCACCTGGTTCAGCACAGCTTCCAACTCCTCATACTTCTCTACCTGCACCGGAATAATAATGATATCAGCAGGTTCCAGGCCCATGATCGTAAACCCGCCCTCCATACTCTTGATAATATCTTTTACCTCATGAAAGTAGATCGTGATCTCCGGTGTATTGACCATCTGCCGCGTGATCACATTATCGGCAATCGTCAGCGTATAGCTTTCGAATAACTTCTTCTGCCTGTTGATAGACCTGACCAGCGAGTATACCATTACAATAATAAAGAAGGGAACAAGAAAGGGTAATACATTACTATCTCCGGTCTTGCCTTGCGAATTGAACCAGGCTATCACGATACCGCCAATGAGCGCAATGAGCATCGTCGGAATTACACGCTTGATCATTTTTTTCCTGACCTCGGCAAAGCCATTCGGCTTGATCCTGAATTGTTGCATACTGGGTTAAAGGGAGTTAACGGGGTATAAAGAGAATTACCCCCACAAAATACAAACTACCGGCCTATATTAATGATGTGCAACACCGCTTTTCTGCATAATTAATTTGCGTACCGTATCCACTTTGGGATCAATACCCCGGCGTATGGTCTCTACCGTAGGCGCCGCTTCGATATCGGGTATAATGCCGCGGCCTTCTTTCACCAGGTCTTTGTTCATCACCAGCCTGAATCGTGGCAGCCTGAAACGTACATGCGTATTGGGCAGGGTAACATCCGGGATCATCCAGGCTGAATTGCCGTAAGCGCCGCCGCCTGTTTCCTCACCCACGATCTTTACATTCTCCTGCCCTTTTAGTACACCGGCAAACAAAGTAGTAGCCGAAAAAGAATTACCCCCTGTGATGATATAGATATCACCATCAAAATGGTTTTTCCTCTTGGGCTTGAAATAATGCCTTTCAAAATAGCCAAAATGATACTTGCCATCCTTGTGTTTGCTCGTGATCGCCTGCATCATCACCCAGTAAGCAGGTTGCCACTGAATGTATTTGGTATAATGACTGGTCCTGCGTGGCGTATAGAGAGAGTCTGCCAGCTTGAACTTCTTATTGGTAAGGTACCTTGTAAGTTTGGTAGAAATGCCGGCATCCCCACCCCCATTCGAACGTACATCCACTACCAGGTGCTGTATGTTGCGTTTTCTCAACTCCCTGAAGGAGCGCCGGAAAAAGCCCCGCAGCTTATTTCCCCTGGCAAAAGTATTCACCGTCATATAAGCTGAGGAAAGCGTCGTATCGATCTGTACACTGCGCACCCCATTGAGCATGGGAGGCTGTGGCGCCTGCCGTGGCTGCCGGCCCGTTGGTGGCCGGGTGGCGCTCCGGTTAAGCGTATCCGCCCGTGGATCATAGAGCGGTATCACTGTTTCTTTTTCTGCTCCGTCCGCATCCCGGTACGTGATCCTGAACTCAGGCGTAAGCCCCAGTACATTGCGGTACAGGTTGCCAAAACTGCCCCGGTTGCTCAATACCTGGTACTTGCCGCTTTGCGTGTAGCCGTCCCCGGAAACATAATTGAAGAAAGTATCCGTCAGCTGTGCCGTAGTCCATCCGTTCACACCCGTCACAATTGTACCCCGTCTGAGGATAGAGTCCTTGCGGTTGAGGTTCGTGATCACCGTCATCGAATCCGGCCACACTTTCAGGTGCAGCGGAAATACCGGTATCCGCACCGTATCCAGGTAGTCGTTATACTTTTCGGAAAACTTAACCGTCGTATGCCCGCAGCGGATCTTGCTCACCACATAGGCCAGCAAATTCTTGAACTGAGGCTCACTCATAGAATCGTGGATGCCGCGGTAGCCCGCATCAAAATAATAATCCATGCTGTCTTTGGGCGTAAACCAATACAGGCTGGGGTGTGACTCTTCCAATATGTTGCGGAAATAGTGGTAATCCTGCTGAAGCTGCGCAGCAGCATATTTTTTATCAGGATCAAATGCCTTCCGGGTAGAAGCGCATCCTATGAAGAACATCGCTGACAGGACCACTATAGAACCGGGAAACCATTTCCTCATGCAAAAACCGTTTAAACTCAGGTATTCTTAAATGCATTCCATCCCTGCGCCGTTATATTGTGTGTTCCGCCGCCTTTCGTAAGGATCTTTGCGCCCTCTTCCGCTTCAGTCATATAACCGATCACACTGATCTGCTCATTAAGAACGAGTTTATCGTATTCAGATTGTGGCAGGGTAAACAGCAATTCATAATCCTCACCGCCGCTCAACGCACAGGCTGTAGGGTCAATCTCAAATTTAAAGGCCGCCCGCCGCATTTCCTCCGCTATCGGTATCTTTTCTTCGTACAGGCGGCAGCCCAGGTTGCTGTCCTGGCAAATATGCAGGATCTCCGAACTGAGCCCATCACTGATATCCATCATAGAGGTAGGCCTTATCTCATTCTGCGCCAGAAATTCAATAATGTCTTTCCGGGCTTCCGGCTTCAGCAGCTTGCCAATTACATAAGACTCCCCTTCCAGATCCGGCTGTATCTTAGGGTTTTCCAGGTAGATCTGTTTCTCCCGCTCCAGGAACAACAAGCCTACATAGGCCGCCCCCAGGTCGCCCGTGCAGCAAAGCAGGTCCCCTTTTTGAGCAGTATTCCGTTTTACAAACGTATCCGGCGTTACTTCTCCAATAGCCGTTACAGATATAATGAACCCTTTCTGCGAAGAACAGGTGTCCCCCCCGATCAGGTCTACATCGTATTTCTCGCAGGCCGCATATACCCCTTCATAAAACTCATCCAGCGCCTCCAGGCTGAACCGGTTGCTGAGACCCAGGCTCATTGTGATCTGCGTAGGCGTCGCATTCATCGCATAGATATCACTCAGGTTCACCACCACACTTTTATAGCCCAAATGCTTGAGCGGCGTATACATCAGGTCAAAATGCACCCCTTCGATCAGCATATCCGTAGAGATCACCGTTTGCTTGCCAAAATGGTCGATCACCGCCGCATCATCCCCTACTCCCAATATAGAGGAGGCATTTTTCAATTCGATATTCTTCGTCAGGTGCTTGATAAGCCCAAACTCTCCCAGGTCCGCTATTTCAGTCCTTTCACTCATGACTAGTTCGCTTTTAGGTGAAAATTGTTGAGATCAGGTTATGCTTTGTCATTGATCCAAAGCAGGATATCATCGTGGATTTTCCCGTTCGTAGCCACAATATGTGGTTGGTAAGGAGAATAATGATCCCCCTTGAAATCCGTCACTTTACCACCCGCTTCTTCTACCATCAGGAATCCCGCAGCACTATCCCAGGCTTGCAGCTTGTGTTCATAGAACCCATCAAACCGGCCTGCCGCTACCCAGCAAAGGTCAATCGCAGCCGATCCCAGGCGGCGCACCGGAATACCCTGGCGAATGAACCGCGAAAACACTTCCAGCGGCCCGTTCGGCTCATTGATATACGTATAAGGAAAACCCGTTACCAGGCAGGATTTCATCAGGTCAGCCTGACCACTTACCTGGATGGGCTGGCCATTCAACGTGGCCCCATGTCCCCGCTCGGCAAAATAAAACTCCTTCAGGAAAGGGTTGTACACCGCTCCCATGATCATCTTGCCCGCCTGCTCAAGACCAATCGAAATGCAGCAAAGGGGAATACCGTGGGCATAATTCACCGTGCCGTCAATAGGGTCGATGATCCATTTGTACTCGCTGTCCATCACAATCTCTCCCACCTCCTCACTCACAATAAAATGGTCCGGAAAAGCCCCCTTGATGATCTCCAGGATCGCTTTTTCAGAAGCATGGTCCGCCTCCGTTACCAGGTTATTAACGCCCTCTTTATTATTGATTTGCAGGTTCTTATTGTTGAAGTAGTGTTGCATTACCTGGGCGCCCGCCTCGGTAGCATTGATAAGCGTCTCTTTTAGCATTCCGCAAAGATAAGGGGGTTACGACAGACAAATTTCCCTCCGGCAAACACAATAAACTAATTATCCTCAGCGGATTGTAAATATGCCACGAAATTAAATACCTTCATTCGCTCAACTTTATCCCGTTTTGCGGGAGCGCTACAAACACTTATTTATGTTCGATAAACTTTTTGGCTGGGGTAAGAAAAAGGCGGAAGACCCCCCTATTCCTTTTGGTCGCTATTCAGACAACAACAAAACCGTAGAAAAGGTAAACCGCTGGACAGAGGCCGATAACCTCTTCAAGCAGCAACAATACCCCGAAAGCGTAGAAGCTTTTTTTGATTACCTGCGCGATGAGGCCGAGCAAAACGTCGTCCTGGAGCGCAATGGCGCCGAAGGCCGCTTTCATTTATACCAGGGCTCCAAGATCGTGCGCGGCGAATTCAACAATGAACGATTTGTGGCAGAAGTAACCCTGGCCCGCATGGCACAACCCAGCGTACCCGTTATGCGCCGCCTGCTGGAAATGAATTTCAACCTCTATTATAGCCGCTACGCCCTCGACAGCGATCGCCTCTGTATGCGGTTCGACAGCAATATCAAGGCTGCCAATCCCAATAAACTCTATTACGGCTTAAAAGAACTGGCCATCAAAGCCGATAAGCTCGATGATCTGCTGGTGCAGGAGTTCACCTCCCTGCAAACCATCGACACCGAACACATTCCCGAAATGCCGGCGGCAGAAAAAGAAGTGCGCTACAGGTTCTTTATCAAATGGATCCAGGACACGCTCGATTATGTAGCCAGCCTGGATGCCGATAAATTTGCCGGTGCCCATTCTTACCTCCTCCTCAACCTGGCATTTCGTATCGACTACATGCTCTATCCTGAGGGTAAACTTCAGCTGGAGCTGGAAAAGATCGTAGATATCTATTTTAAGAAAGACGACAAGCAAACCACCGACCGCAACCAGGGCATGATAGAAGCTTATCGCAAGTTGTTGGCAAAACCCAAGGAAGAAGTGTATCCTTATTTCTTCCGCACCAAACATACTTTTTCCATTGTAGCCCCACAGAATCACAAATCAGTGATCGATGCCATCAACGCGGCGGCCAGCAATATGATCTGGTACCGCGAAAACCAATATCCCCTGGTGGCCAATGCCATCCTGGAATATGGTATTTCCTTCTGCCAGTATTCCTACAGTTTGCCCAAACCCCTCAGCGACCTCGTGCGCTTGTTTATGCAAATAAACCATGCCGACTATTTTGAGGCCCTTGGCTTCACCGCCAAATATTATGATGTAGCCGCCAATGAATTTGAAGTCGATGATATTCGTGAACGCATTGAAGACATCATTGCCGTTTGGAAAAACAAATTCACCAAACTCGATTTCAAAGTAAGCAACCTGCGGTATGATACACTCGTGAATTTCAATACCACCTTTACCGCAGAAATTTCATTACTCAACTTCGACTAACATACACACATGCCTACACAGGAAGTTATAGAACGCGTTCACCCCGCCATTATACAAATCGCTACCCAGAGCGGAACAGGCACTGGTTTTTACCTGCGCGAATACGACCTTATCGTAACCAACGACCATGTGGTACAGGATACCCAGGAAGTAACCATTGCCGGAAAGACCTTTGAGAAAGCATTATCAAGAGTATGGTATACCGATCGCAAACACGATCTGGCCTTTCTGCAGCCACCCGCAGGTATTGAACTGCCCGTCCTGCCCCTGGGTCACTATGAAACCCTCAAAGACGGCGATGAAGTAATTGCTATTGGTCACCCTTTCGGACTTAATTATACAGCCACACAAGGTGTTATTTCCAAAGTAGATCGTATACGCGAAGGATTGAAGTTTATACAGATCGACGCTGCCATCAACCCCGGCAACAGCGGAGGCCCCCTGGTCAATGAGAAAGGAGAAGTGATTGGCGTCAACTCATTCATCATTCGTGGCGGCGATAACCTCGGCTTTGCCTTGCCCGTATATTACCTGCAAACCGCCCTGCAATTGTATGCTCCCCATAAAGGAACACCTTCCACCCGCTGCCCAAGCTGCGATACCCTGGTGTTGCCCGATACCATCGATTCCGCCAAGTACTGTCCCGCCTGTGGTACAGAAGTGAAGCTGCCCGAATTGCCCGAAAAAGAAATAGAACCTGTAGGCGTAGCGAAAACCATTGAGAACATCCTGAGAGAACTGGGCAAGGATGTAAAGCTGGCCCGGTCCGGCGCCAACCGCTGGGAAGTAAAAGAAGGAAGCGCCAGGATCAAGATCAGCTATAACCCCGAGAACTATTTCATAGCCGGCGATGCTTATCTCTGCCAGCTGCCGCCCGATGGCACCAAGATCAAACCCCTTTACCAGTTCCTGCTACAGGAAAATTACCGGGTAAACGGACTGGTGTTGAGCTGTGCCAGCCAGAATATTATTTTATCCTGCATCATTTACGACCTGGATATTTCCAAAGAGCTGGGTGCCGGCATGTTCAACACCCTCTTTAAGAATGCCGATCATTACGATGACCTGCTCAAAACAGAATATGGCTGTGTAGACCGCCTCGAAGAAGTATAAGCAGCATGTAGTAATTTTGCGGCGATGCTCAATCGTAAACAGCTTACCAAAGAACAGGCATTACAAAAAGCCAAACATTATTGTGGCTACCAGGAGCGTAGCCATACCGATGTAAAGGAAAAGCTTTACTCCTATGGCCTGTACAAACAGCAGGTCGAAGAACTTCTGTCACAACTGATCGAAGAGAACTACCTCAACGAAGAGCGTTATGCCATTCAGTTTGCCGGTGGCCATTTCCGCATGAAACAGTGGGGCCGGGTGAAAATAAAATATGAGCTGAAGCAAAAGCGTGTGAGTGAGTATTGCATTAAAAAGGCCATGAAGGAGATCGATGAAGAAGATTACCTGAAGACCCTTCAAAAGCTGGCCGAGAAGAAATGGGCCGCTGTTAATGGAGAAGGCGTTAATCATTACGTAAAACTGAGCAAAACCACCGATTACCTCCTGCAAAAAGGATATGAACCCGACCTGATCAAACAGGCCATAGCGGGAATTCCAAAGAAAGAAGAATAAGTGTCTGCATCCTTTCTACCCCCTGCGGCACTGACTTGAAAGGCAGCCCCTCATGGCTGCGCAAAAGCTGCTAAATTCTGTATCCTGGATTCTGTATTCTTCCCCTCCCCCTGGCATCATTCTTTTGTCTTTTTCCGGAAAAGACTATGAAACTACTTACTTCCCTGGCAGGCGGATTGGCAGGCACCTTAAGTGTTACCATTTTACACAGGTTGTTGCGCAAAATTGACCCATCTGTTCCACGGCCTGCCCCCATGGGCGCACAGGGATTAAATGGTAACCATAGCCGACTTACCAATAAACACCGCTTGCTCATGGTAGGTTTGTCCGTTGCCGGTGGGCTCATTGCAGCCGGGGTAACCAATTGGCTGGATAGCAAGACTACTAAAAAGCCAGCTGTAGCCCGTATCAAAGCGCCCGGGGAAGCTTATAAACCCATCCTCGATATTACTGTTTAGCGTTTATTCCATAAGATAAAGTTCCGCCTAACTCCGTAGTCGTCTGTCAATTACATCAATTGATCACCCACAAAATGTACCATTATGGACTTAGGAGCACAAATCTTAAAGATCCTCAACAAAAGGTATGAGCCATCCGCATTCATCGAAACAAAGTTCGAGCGGTATGACCTGGCCTTTAAGACCGACAGGGATGGATTGCCCGTTGTAGCTTACCTCGGGCAAAAAGACAGGAAAGGGAAAATATGCGGAGAAAGGTTTACCCGCCGCCTCAAACAATTAATTAATGGTACCATCATCAAGGAGAATTGGGAACATAAGGGCGTCGTCACTTAAATGCCTCCTCACTGGCACGTCACCTTTCGTCACCGTAAACAAATGCCGGCTGGCTTTCCGCAACAATAAAAGAATAGCACCAGGCTGTTTTCGTCATCCAGCCAATAAAAAAAGAGCGTCTCTTTCGTGTTGAAAGAAACGCTCTCTTTGTGTACCTGGTCTTACTTACCTGAAGTAGATCTTTACGGACTGTTTATCATTGCAGGGCGATTTGTCTTTTCAACAACCGCGATCCTGTTGATGTAACTGTCCTCCTGATTGTTCTCAGTTGGTGAGTAACAGTGGATATTGTTTTCTTATCCTTGTATGGTTTTCGTTTTTAAAGTTTAAAAATTAAATGGATTGAACAGGATGAGCGGCTTTATACTGATGCCATAACCAACTGCCAAAACCTCGTCATTATCTCCCGGCCCGAAGGCCTCTTCAATGTGCCGGTGAACGCCAGCTGCCGGCATCCATCAAACCTGCAAGAGACAACAACCAGTGGCAATAGCCCTCAGCAGATAGTTATAAGCTTCAGCCCACCACACACTAAAACCTAACAGCAAAAACCAATACCTGAAGCTCGCAGCTTGTATTAAGCGTTGCACAACACTTACTTTTATCTACCATGCTTAGAGGCCTCGTCCACATGATCGATCGCTTGGGTAACTGTTCACAACGAACATACGACATTCACATACCCGTTTCCAAATTTTTCAGCATATATTTTTTAGTACCAAATACATAAAACAATAATAACCAATCAAATAGTAAAAATTACAGCCTATTCCCGGATTTTATCGCTTTGCCTTAAACTCCGATCCATCTTTCCAGCCGGGCACTTTATCGCCAAAAGCGATGCGCTTTCCTACCTCAAACAAAAGTTTCAGGTCATCCAGTCCGCCCGCCAGCGTCCAGGTGGCCGCATCATATTCGTCCGACGGACGGTGATAGTGCTTCTCCTGGTATTCCTCATGTACTTTTTCGCCGTACTCCTTGCCCTTGCCTACCACATCGATACCCCTTTCCGTATACAGCGCAGGAATACCTGCCTTGGCAAAGTTGAAATGGTCGGAGCGATAGTAATACCCTGCTTCCGGATGGTTTTCAAAAGCTACATAGCGACCCGCTTTCTCAGCTGCTTCCTTCAGGTAATCTTCCAGTTCCGATTGACCCTGGCCTACCACTATAATGTCTTTGGTGGCTTCAAAAGGGCTCAGGCCATCCATATTGATATTGGCAATTGTCTTCGCTGCCGGGTAAATAGGATTCTGCGCATACCAGGCCGATCCCCAAAGCCCCTGCTCTTCTGCGGTTACAGAAAGGAAAAGGATCGTGCGCTCTGGTTTTTCCGGCAGACTCTTGAAGGCCCTGGCCAGTTCCAGTAATCCTGCAGTAGCGCTGGCATTGTCGAAAGCACCATTGTAGATCGTATCTCCCTTTTCATCCGCTTTACCAATGCCCAGGTGATCCCAATGTGCTGTATAGATAATGTATTCATCAGGTCTTTTGCTGCCCGTAAGCTTACCGATCACGTTGTGCGACTGATTATAAACCGTCTTCACCCGCATGGTGGTAGACAGTTTTACAGGCAGTGGCGTTCCCTTGAAACCACGAACATCCGCTTTCGCCAGTATCGTGCTGTCCAGGCCTGCCGCTGTCAACAATTTATTGGCCGTAGGCCCCGATACCCAGCCGATCACGTCACAAAGCTGTTCACTTTTACCGCGGTTGTCGAGCCGCAGGCGCGATCCGTTCCAGTTGTTCTGCACCACTGCAAATGGATAGCTGGCCGCCTGTGTATTGTGAACGATCAGGCAACCTTTGGCGCCCTGGCGTGCGGCTTCTTCAAATTTATACGTCCAGCGGCCGTAATACGTCATCGTTTTTCCTTTGAATAAACTACTGTCGCCACTATTGAAGCCGGGGTCATTCACCAGTACCAGCACTACCTTGCCTTTCACATCCAGACCCGCATAGTCATTCCAATTGTATTCAGGCGCCACCACACCATAACCCGCAAATACCAGGTCACTCTTATCCAATGTGATCAGTGAATCAGTCCTGTCTGTCCAGATCACATAATCATCATATCCTTTCAGCGTGAATTTGCCTTTGGCACTTTCCACCTGCATGGCGGGCGCCGCCGCAGTAGTGATATTCACCATCGGCACATCCTGGAAATAACTGTCCCCATTGCCGGGCTCCAGGCCCACCTGGGCAAATTGCTCTTTCAGGTAATTGATCGTTTTCGTCTCTCCTTCCGTAAAGGGTTTACGGCCCTGGAATTCATCAGAGGCCAGCACTGCAATATGTTTGGCCAGACTGTCGGCGCTCATCGTCGCCGCTCCTTCATGATTGCCCGTAGCTGATTTGTTTTCATTACAGGCCGTTGCCAGCATAGTGGCTGCCAGTGAAAACGGTACAAGATAGGAACGCATAGCAGGTTGTATTTTTTAGTAAGGGTAAAAGATAAGACAAAACGGCAATATCCCCTATGCCGTAAATGACTGGTTTTTTCCTGCCATCAAGAACCTTAACAAAACTGTTGCAAGACATAGATTACCTGTTATGCCTTATCCAGCTAATGCTATAGCCCATCTGAATAGTACAGTTGTACCTCATATTAAATACACATTAAAACCGCTGCCTAAATAACAGAAATTGGCATAGAGCGGCACGCTTATTGAAATATCATACATGAATTCATTACTTAAAAAAATGGAGGTGTTATGAAAACAAGGACAGAAATCTTCGAACTGACGATAGATGGTAAACCACTTGTAGTAAAGGCTACCCCATATCAAACGCTTTCTACTGAAACTCGTTTCAGGGTAAGTATCAATGATAGTCCCATACATATCTTTGGGTGGGATAAGGACCTGAATCGTCTCACCGCTATTGACAGCAGCAGCGCGGCCGGTAGTGTACCTAATAAGATCGATGAAGCAGTAGGTCGCCAGCTCTATCAACGCGTAGCAGCCTAAAACGATATATATCCAATTTCAGAAAAACTGAACGCAGGGTGAATGCCCTGCGTTTTTGTATTTAATAAGGTAGTAATCCACCCTGCTGTTTTGCTATTTGTCCACAACAGAAATAAATAATGCAGGCACTTCATCCGCCAGCCACACCCCATTGGCCGACAAATAAAATACATATCCAGCCCCATGCATTGCCTGCGCATCGATCTGCAGCAATACCGGCTTTCCATGCCGTCCGCCAACAGAGATAGCAGTAGCTGGCTGCGCCGACAAATGCACATGATGTCGTGCTTGCTTTTTCAATCCATCCTTCAGCACCGCCGCCAGCAGGTGCGCCGCTGTACCATGGTACAATACAGCAGGTGGTACAGCTTGTGGTAACTGGAGATCAACTTCCACACTATGTCCCTGGCTGGCTCTGATCATCGTGCAGTCTTCATTAAAAGCAAACCGCTTCTTATCGTTCGTATCTACAATAAATTTCAATAGTTCGAAATCAAGGCTGTCACCATGTTGATTCACCTTGTTGATCAATTCCTCTACCGAGGCCCAGCCACCTTCCTGCAGCGTGAGGCCGATCACCTCCGGCCTGTGTCGTAAAATAAGGCTCAGGAATTTACTCATCCTGGCGCTCTCTTTGTTCATATCAATGATCTTGAATGTTCCTTTAAAAATGTTTCTTTAATAACCGCCTTCGCCTGTTCAAACCTTTCCTCCCAGCTGCCGCCGATCTTTACATAGGCAACCCCGTTTTCCCGCAACTGTTCCTCATGGTATCCACTCAATGCATTCCGCTCCGCCTCCGACAACCGCGTACCATCCTGCACATAGGGGCAATCCGTATCCAGGAACAAATGCAAATCGAACTGATTCGCAGCATCAATCCATTCCGGCACTATCAATGGCCGATTAAATAAATACTTTGAATAGGATTTCGTGATGTTTACATCCGTATCGCAGATCAGTATTTTGTTGGCCAGTGGCAACCGCTCATCAATAGTAGCCGCATGCAGCGTCGCAATTTTCAACAGGTCATCAAACACTACTTCTTCCGTTGTTTCGATCACCTCCCGCGCCATCTCGGGTACAAAGGCCGTTTCAAAATAATGCGCCAGTCGCTCCGTCAGCGTCGACTTTCCCGTCGACTCCGACCCGCTGATACAGATCTTCTTCACAAACCAGGGCTTTGCCGCCGCAGCGATATAAGACCAATGTAAAAACGGATCACCCAAAATAGCAGAAGCCGATACCGGCACCAGCTTTCTTTCCTGGTCAAAACAACGATGCTCAATACCTAGATATTCCGCTACATAGTCGCCATACGGTTCAGACGAAACAAAGATGCCAATACCAGGAAAATGCTCACCGATATACGCCGCCCACAAGGCCGATATCTCGCGCGATGACACAGAACTATTCGGCAGCACCGCTTCATCATATTCCACCAATGCCACCTCCACCCGGTCATTATTCCCGAAAGTTGTATCCAACCAGCTTTTACGCAAGTCGCCACTAATAGCCTCCTTATCCGACACACACAACATCACCACCACCGTTTCACAATGTTGTAAGGCAAATTCGATCATTGCCACATGTCCCGTATGCAGCGGCATAAACTTACCCAATACCAATCCTTTCTTTTTCATACCACTGTATTCACTTTTCTAATCATGTTGTTGGCTGTACGAGCCTGTCAGGGTCATCTCAGGGTGGGTCGCCCTCCGGGGGCGGCTCACCCTGCTAAAGGCGCTTATCCAAGCCTACCACCTAACTCTGATCCCCACATAAAAATTCACCGGTGCCTGTATAAAATAACCCGGCACACCCGATGCCGTAATCAATCCATTCGTATAATACACCCGGTTCGTAATATTATTCATTACGCCATACAATGTCACCTTACCCAATTGCCAGCTCCCATCCATGTTCACGATAAAATAGTCCGGCAATTTGGTCGTATTGGCATAATCAATATACGATTCCCGCTGGTACCGCACACCTACCCCCGCCTGCCAGCCCCGTTTTACCAGCCTCAGTTCCTGGTTGCTGATAAAAGCAGGCGTCAATACCGGCCGCAGGTCTACCCCTTCTTCTTTGATCCTGTTCATAGATGCCGAAGACTGATTTCTTAACTCAATGCCATTGTCCCACCGCCACCAGGCTTCCAACTCAGCTCCGCTGCGGTAACTCCTCGCAGCGCTGCTATGCAGGGGTACCCCTGTTGGCCCTATCTGTCCGTTCAACGTGATCTCATTCCGAAAACGCATATAATACAAGTTCGCACTCACGAATACCTTGCGGGCAAAGTACTTGATCCCCAGCTCCTGGTCGATCACCTGCTCTGGTTTTACCGCGTTGAACAACAAATCCCCATTGCCATCCCTGGTCAGGTCATCATTGCCCATCAGCAGGTCGTTGCGCGTGGGCTCCCGGCGTGTGTGACCAATCGAATAATACAAGCGCATACCAGTAGGAAGGCGATAACCGATACCGAGCGTGCTGTTAAGGAAATTCCAATACTGCCCCGGCATCATTTCCGTTCCTTTATAGGTAAAACTGCTGTAGCGGTATTGCACATCTCCCAGGAAATCCCACCGGCCTGCATTGACCATCGCTTTGGTAAATACACTGCTTTCATTCCGGTAACCTGTATTCACATACAACTGGCCCAATGTTCGCTCACTGCCCGTATGACGGCGCTGGTACCATTGCGCCTGCACACCGCTGTACAACTTCATATGTTTGGTAGCATACCTGTGATAAGAAAATGCCCCAGTGAAATGCGAACGGAACGCATAATTATACAGTTCCGCCGTCGCCGGCTGACCAATGAAATGATTATAATCAAAATCATAATTGCCATCCAGGTAATTATAAAAAACGCCGCTGTGCAATTGGTGCCGGCTGTTCAGTTCCCACTCATGGTGCACCTGCACATGTGCCTGCAGAAAGCGATCATATTCCTGCTTGCTATTCGCATTGTACCGTTTATTCTTCCGTACACTGTCCAGCGGAGCGCCGATCCACGCCAATTCATTTTTCTGCTCACCAAGGAACGACACGATATATACTTTATGCTTTTTACCCCAATAACCGGGATTGATAAAGACCGAACTGGAGCTATTGGCCGAATGCTCCCGGTAGCCATCCGAATGCAGGTGCGACGCCCGCGCATATAGCCCCATATTATTTTTCAAACCCGTATTCACCGACCCGTTCAAGCGATAATAATTGAAGGAACCATATCCTGCAGAAGCCTGTCCACCCGCGCTGTCCTTAAAACGTACCGACTCAAAATACAGGCTGCCACCGTAAGCCGCTACGCCTTGTTTGGAATAGCCCGCCCCTCTTTGTACCTGCACACCCGACACCGATTCCAGGAAGTCCGGGTAATTAGAAAAATAAACACCTTGATCTTCCGGTTCATTCAGCGGCACCCCGTTCAGACTCATATTGACCCTTGTCTGATCGATGCCGCGGATCCTGAAATAAGAATGGCCCGATGCGCTGCCCGCATCCGTATAAAAGGTTACAGAGGGAGTTTGCGAAAGTAACACCGAAGGCTCTTGCCCATAATTCTTGCGTTCCAGTTCTTTCCGCGAAATATGACTGATCGTTACCGGCGATTGTGCCGGTGGTGCAAATGGAGAAGTGATTACTACTTCTTCCAATACCGTACTCGTATCTTTTTTATCCTGGGCGAGGGAAAGGTGAGCGGCAAGCAGTGCGCTTGCCAGCAGGCAGAGTTGTTTCATGAGTGAAGGGTTGGGTATATCAATTGCCAGAGGGCAACAGCTTAAACTTTAATGTGCTTTTGAAGGCCATTCATTTATTAAAAGCCAGACTAGTGGGTGATTGTCAAATAATCATCTACAGCTTCACGGAATGCTATTTTTAACTCTTTCACAGAAGAGCCTTCAAAGCTGATCAGGTCATTAATGGCAAGAACCTTACCATGAAACACATCATCCGTAGAACTATAAGATAATGATGCGTAGTATTCCTTGTATTGCAAAATGTCATTCATGTTGAATGTGTCTTTTTATTTTAATAATAGCCGGTCCCTCGCCTCCATCAGCGCAAATCCCAATAAATTCGCTCCCTTCCATTGCAATGGGTTTTCGGTGCCCTTGGCGCTTTGCGCCATTCCTATTCCCCAGATCTTATCAAAAGGGCTCGCCTCCACAATCACCTTTTTCCCTGTTCTTAGTAAAAATTGTTGCAGGTCCGCATGCTGTGAAAACTTATGGAAAGAACCTTCCGCTACCAATAAGTAGCCCTTCTCCTGCCATATCCCGGCATCAAAATTCCTCACCTTTCTGCCAATCGCTTTGGCCACCGCAGGTTTCGGTGCTGATAACACTTCCTGGAAAGCTTCGTCATCACCAAACAACAAAGCCTTTTTAGCCATCATCCAATGCTCCGCAGTAGGGTAGGTAATTCCATCCACCGTGAAAGCAGCAGGATACCATTGGCTCAGGCATGACTTATCAATAATCCCCTGTTGCTTTTGTGTATGGCCCCAAAAGAAAAAGTATTCTACCGGCTCCCCTGCTTCCACTTGTTTAATCAATATGTCTAATGAGTACTTCATAAATTATCCATTTTTACAGGAAAGCCGTGTATATTATCAGCTTGCTGTTATTGCTTTTTTCTCTCCACTCCCCGCCCTTTCCCGCGCCTCCTCAAACTTCACCTCATTCAGCAGCTTCCCGTTTTCAAACACCGTCACCAGTTGATCTTCCAGCTCAGGCTCCAGCTCCTTACGCACCGTTTGATAGACCCCATCCGTAAGGATCAGCTTCAGCTGACCGGCCTTGGATCTTTTGAAAGATTCCACCAGCCTGCCATGAGAGTCGATCTCAATAGGGTGCTTTTGTACGTCCACCGCTTCTCCATTCACTTCTGCATAAGAACATTTGAAGGCAAACTTTTGCGTGTCCCTGTCCACCCGCTGCAACAAAGCACCACCCATACCCAATACCAGGTTCTCTGCACCAATGCCATTTATCTTAAGCGCATTGTAGATATGACGGATCGTGTCTACCGTAATGCCATCCCCCTGTATCACACGCACCTGCGGTGGTAATACCTTAAATCCTTTTTCATTGATCGTAAAACCAAACTTCTCCATCAGGATATCAAATACTTTCAACAGCGTAAAGACAGGATCACCACTATCAGGCCGTATCACCAACACCCCATCACGACTCAACACAAGCTCCTTCAATTCAGCACCCCAGTATTTGCTGCAGGCCCGGAAAATATCGTACGAGTCAGATACACAAGCTACCGTTCCTGTGGGGAAGGTTTTCAGTATATGTTTGAACACCTCCAATTCTCCTTCTTCTCCCAGCAGCGTACAGATCGAGTGCTCCGTAGCAGGGATCGACAAACCATACACCTGGTCCGCACCATAATATCTTTTCGCCATCACACTACCCATGATATTGTCACTACCCCGGAAATTCAGCAGGTGCGCCGCACCGCCAATACCGGCACTCTCTACAGAGCTCACCCCACGAAAACCAAAGTCATTCAAAACAAAATCGATCGAAGCCATGGCGCTTTCAGGCGCTGTTTCCCGGAAATATTCGGCGACGATTTCCCGGATGGCTCTCGATTGTGTAGCCACCGTACAGGGATACCACACTTGCATCAGCAAGGTTTCGAGAAAATTGGTGAGCCAGAAACAGGCAGGGTCCGTATTCTCGATCGTCACCAGCACATTGTTCACCGGTACCGCCGCCCCTTCAGGAACCGCTTTGATGCGCACAGGCAGTTTGCCACCATGCTTTTCTACGATATAATCGAACTTACTACGGTCAAATACATCAGTACGGCCAAACACTTCCTGTAAAACAACTTCCGCCGCATCGATCTTGGCAGTGGTGATCACTTCACCCTGCAGGTAATACTTCAGAAAATATTGCAGGCCAAAAAAGATCGTCTCGTCAAACTGACCACCCCGGCTCTCCAGGTAGGAGTATATTTTCGTAGTACCGGGATAATATAATTTGTGGTGGGAATATTTGTAAGCATCGGCAAGCAGTAAGATGTTTTCCTGGGTTTTCATTGCATTCATTTTTGAATAAAAGTATAAGGAGTTAATTTATTATTTAATCAGGCCTGTTGATGGGTAATATTCGTCATCAGCATATTTACCAGTGTATGATGCTCAGGTGTTATGCTTTTGGTGTCTACCATATCCGGAAGGGTTCGGGTGTAAAACCAGGCAAGTTCTGCCAGGTCGTCATTGGCCTTCGCGTTGCCACTTACATACTCCGTCTTAAAGAACAGCGTCATGATCTTATCCGCTTCACTGCGATAGCGCCAGTCATCGATTTTTGCAGACCCTATATATTGCATTGCGCCTGTTGTTAGCTCACCACATTCTTCCTGCAACTCCCGCGCCGCCGCCGCTTCATAGGAGGCATCTGCCGGATCGGCAAACCCACCCGGAAACCGCCAGTGCGTTGCCCCATGTTTTTTACCCAGCAACACTTCCTTTCCCTCATTTCTCAACACCGCAATATCCACCGTGGGATGAACAGCATCGTACCGGTTGTGATAAGCATAATTGATCCCCATCCTGAAATCCACCGTATCCAGCACCCGGTCTGCATTTTCATCCCGGATCATAGTAGCCGAATAATCTCCTTGTTCGGGAAGCGCCACTACAGGCAAATGACCACTGTAATAAGGAATAAAACTGTCCCGGCTTCCATACAACACAAAAGACTCATGGGGAAACGTATTGCAAAGCAAACCATCCAGCCGTTCACTCCATACACCATCATCCGGATGATCACTTAAAGGTAATATCACCAGCTCCGGTGCATATTGCTTCAACAGCCTTTCACGCGTGTAGAAGTCAAATGGGTTGCGACAGCTGCCCTTTACCGGCGATACCCCCAGCACCACCACGATCTTATTGTGGTGGGGCCTGATTTCATTCAGCAGGTACTTATGTCCCTCATGCAGGTAAGGCGTCTGAAAGCGGGCGATGATCACTCCGGTAGTCTTCATTTTGCGTCATTTAAACGCAAATATAAACAGGCTAAATGAAACCAGCAAGCTTTTTGCGTAAAAAGGACGCAAAATGTTTGCTGCTTAAGAAAACCGGCTATTCAGCACCTCCCTAAGCGCATAACTCCTCCCGCCGTAAGCGGGCGCTCGTAGCTCGCAGCTCATGGCTCGTAGCTGTTTTCAACTGGCAGTTTGGCAGCTGTTGCACCAAAAATCCTGGCACCGATAAGCAAATGATCAACCTGATGAGAAGCAATGGCTACCCATAGATCAGCCTACCATCAGCCGTAGATCAACCATGGATCAGGTTACTCTGAAGTAAACCGAACGTAAACCAGAAGCAAACTTGAAGTAAACTTAAAGTAAAGTGAAACGTCTTAAACGGAGCCTAAGACGGGCAAACAGGACAGGAACGCCTGTTGTGGAAGGAAGAATAGAAAGACCTGATTATTCATCGATTTGATTGGCTCAGGTGAAATCCTGAAGGGGCCTGAGCCGAAATTAAATTTACTGTTATTATGGCAGGAAATGCAAAAAAACATTGCAGCCCTGTTCCATTTTTATACCTCAAAGTTCATCCCCTCTTTCTCCAGCTGCTGGTACCGCTGCTCATTAAACCGGTACATTTTGCTCGGCCGACCCTTGCCCTCCGGCTTGGCGTACTCATTCGTTTCATCCAGGATACCCAGCGCCAGCATCTTCCGCGAAAAATTGCGCCGGTCAATATCCCTGTCCAGTAAGGTCATATACAGGTGCTCCAGGTCCGCAAAGGGAAATACCTTATCCAGCAATTCAAACCCGATCGGCTGGTACCTGATCTTAGCCCTGATCCGCTCAATAGCTACCTTTAATATATCCAGGTGGTCAAAAGCCAGTTCAGGCAATTGCTTGATCCCAAACCACTGCGCATGCTCCGCATCCGTACTCGCTTTCAACTGCTGGAATTGCGCCGATTGCACCAGCGCGAAATAAGCGATCGAAATGATCCTTTGCCGCGGGTCGCGGCCCGGGTCGCCAAACGTATACAATTGCTCCAGGTAGTTCACCTCGATACCCGTCTCCTCCTGCAACTCCCGGCGCACCGCCGCCTCCAGCGACTCCCCCTCCAGCACAAATCCACCCGGAATAGCCCAGCTGTTTTGAAAAGGCGGATACTTGCGTTGTATTAATAATACAGATACACCCTCATGCTTCGAGTAGCCAAACACCACCGCATCTACAGCTACCTTGATATGTTGTTCCGAAGATGTCATTCAGCCTGCAATATATCCTATTCTAACGCCACTTTCAACCCCAGGAATTTCGCATATCGCCGGGCGGCGGTCCCAACAGCCTGCTGTACAGCCTGGCTGGTTTTGTCAAAATGTTCCGTTTCGATGGCCACTTCTTTGGTGCCCACCGTCCTGGTCCAGATGCCCCTTACCTGCCCGCCTGCCACTATCGTAGCACTGAACTGACCATTGGCCGTCATCGCCAGTTTATGTAAATGCGCTTTGTCCACCGCCGCACTGCGATCGGTATAACCCAGCAGATACTCATCAAACCCCGGCAGCAAGTGTACAGCACCATTCTTTTTCAGGTCAGGTAATCCCGGCGGCATAAAGTAGGTCACTCCTTCTACTACCACTGTTTCCAATTTATCCTTTACCGCCGCTGTTCCCTTTCTCGCATCCCCGAGCGTAATACCCGCCCACCACATAAAGTCTTTTTCTGTCGCCGGGCCATGACTGCTATAATACCGCAAAGCCAGTTCCGCCAGCGGATCAGCCGGTTCATACCGCTGTTCCTTCGGCACCCAATCATCCAGCAACACATGCGTAAATTGTTTACCCCGCCGCGGGCCCATACAGATCAATTGCTCCTGTGAAGCATGCAGCAGTAAATGCCCGATGCCATAATGGGAAGCCTTGATCCCTTTCTTTTTCAACACTTCCGCCAGTTCCTCCCGCGTCAGCACTTCCCCATCCTGCAAGGCTTTCACCAGGATATTATTGCTCTTCTTCACCGCTGCCTTGTCCAACGACTCCTTCAGCAGGTGAGGGGTATATTTCCTTTGGATGATGGGCGATACCATGCGCAGCATCCAATGCACATCCGCCGGAGCTACCCAATGCCAGGTGCCCCGCAAAGCCCAGGTACGGATGATCTCTTTATTACCAACCGCCTTTTCAATACCCGCATCCGTGGAGCCGGGCAGCCGCACCCCGATACTCCATTTCGCCCCCGCATAATCCTGCGCCTGCATAGCCCCCATCCAGCGAACAACCTCACCGGCAGTTTTAAAAGCAGGCGCCGAAAGCTGTTGGTTCAATAAGCGGTATTGTGCGATGCCGGCTGTTTTCATGAAGCGTATTTTGGCTGTTAAGTTACTGTTTACTGAAAAAATTGACCGCCAGGAAACTGTTGCGGCCATAGGAGTCCGTATTCTTCCTGTTAGCCGGTGTTTCTGTTTTAGATGACCCGGATGCCTGCTCTTTTACCTTCAGCACATAGAACATATAATCTGTCATTGGCGCATCCTTCAGGCCCACCTGGTGACCGATTGTAACCACCTGGCCGCGATGATACGTGCTGTGGTTCAGACAATGCTGGATGATCTCAAACCGCGGCCTGCAGATCGTTTCTGAAAACCACAGCTGGCAATAGCAATCCTCCTGCACCTCCTCTTCCGTCAGCGATTGTACATATTTACTAAAGTCTGCTGCCTGCTCCACCAGCCTGTTCAGCACAGTCGTAAGATCGTCATCAATACCCTGCTGCAACCCATTCGGTCTTTGCTGCAAGTGCCCCATCCACTCCCGCTCCACTTCCCATATATGTAAAAGCGTAGCCTTGATACCGGGAAAACTGGAAGCCGCAGAGGCCTCCAGCAACACCGCAGGCTTACTTTTCAGCCAGTCTGTAAGCCGCGTAATCGCCCAGCAATTATAGGTGGCCAGGTCCTGAAGCTGTGTCAGCAGACTTGATCGATGAAAGGAAGTGTAAAGCATAGGTTTGCTATTTATAACACAAAGCTCCACCCGGGTAGTGACAGCAGTATGTCAGGAGCAAATCTGCCCTGGAAAATTTATTTTAACTACAATTCATACACCTAAAACCTCAATTCATCCACAATGTTGCCGATCCCATCTCTTCCTATTTTTTCTTTGCAAATTGGTTCATCATGCCCCACCCGGCAATAAATCCTTGCTGCATTGATAAAGGTTCGTGATAAGTGGTTCCGCATACTCGTCCTGGTGCTTCCCTTCATCCTGGTACTCTATACCAATGATGTACTCCTGCGTGCCGACCTGCCAAAGATCCTGCGAACCCTCGTTTCCCTGGCCTGTATCATATTGGTTTGCGAGGGCAGCCGCTACCTGATCTACAACAGCCGCAAATGGAACAAAAACCGGCTAAGTCCCACCCTGCGCCTGGGGGCCGTTATTGTAGCCGGTCTGGCTTATACCACCACCCTCCTGGTGTGCAGTGCATGGGTCCGCCACCTCCTGTCTGGCAAGGACACCACTCACTATCCTACAGAATCCTTCGTCCGGATCAATAACAGCCAGGTAGCCTCCGGCCTCTGGGGATATTCCTTTTTCAATGCCATCTTCATTTTCTTCTTCCTCCTGGCTGGTTTCGAGACCCTCTACCATTATGCCAAAATGAGGCATACCGAAAAAGAGAAAGAGCAACTCGAAAAAGATAAGCTCCGGGCCGAGCTCAACCAGCTCAAAGGCATTGTAAACCCCCATTTCCTCTTTAATAACCTCAATTCCCTCTCCTCCCTCATAGGAGAAAACCCTGCCCGGGCCGAATCCTTTCTCGATGAGCTCACCAAGGTATTCCGCTACCTCCTCCGGAATAACCAGTCCGAACTCACCACCCTCGAACTGGAACTCCAGTTCATTCAGTCCTATTACCACCTGCTGCAAACCCGCTATGGCAACGGCATCAGCCTCCACATACACCTCGATGCAAAATATGAGGAATGGCGCCTGCCGCCCCTCACCCTCCAGTTGCTCATAGAAAATGCTGTAAAACACAACAGCCTCCAGAAAGAACACCCCCTGGAAATTGAACTGATGTCCGCCCCCGGCAATAACCTCATGGTGCGCAATACCGTTTTTAAAAGGGAAGGCATGGTGGAATCTACCGGCATTGGCCTCCAAAGCATCAATGCCCGTTACAAAATGCTCCACCTCCCCGAAGTAAGGATTGAAAAAGACAACCGGTATTTTACCGTCATCATCCCCCTCGTAGAGCCCCAGGCCGATGGCCAGCAGGTACAAGACCCCGGCGCCCAACTTACCTCCTGGCAGTAGTCCTGGATCCGCGATCTTCCCGGTTTCGCACCCCTGCAAGATTTGCCCCCACATTTACGCAGTACTCACAAACCGCGGCAGCAACTCAAAACACGAAACCCAAAACTCGTAACCCGATTTCCCTTACTTTCGCGCCCTTAATTCAACAACATGGCTACTACAAAAATTACGGTCAACAGCAACGGCTCCGTTAAATTAGAAGGTGATTTTGAGATCGTCGACAGGAATGGTAATAAATATGATCTGGGCGGACGCGAGATCGTTTCCATCTGCCGCTGCGGCCTTTCCCAGAACAAACCCTTCTGCGATGGCGCCCACAAAGGCCACTTTGAACACGATGCCGTAGCTTTCGCCCTGCCTCCCAAAAAACAATAATGGCTGCTGCTACAGCTTTGCAGAGATCGAATCAAAGGGTATTCTTGCCCCATCGGAGCTTGTCCCGCAACAGCGGGAGCTACCGCTTTGTAGCAAGGAAGATCGTATCAACGGGTTTTCTGCCCCTTTAGGGGCTACCGCTTTGTAGAAGGAAGATCGTATCAACGGGTTTCCCTGCCCCTTTAGGGGCTACCGCTTTGTAGCCAATCGAATCAAAGGGTATTCTTGCCCCATCGGGGCTACCGCTTTGTAGCAATGAATGTGATCAAATTCATTATTTGCCCCATCGGGGCTACCCGTCTGCAACAAGGGTTCGTGTCCCACGAATTGCCGCAAGTTGTCGGTAACTACAAACCGCGGCAGCAATCCTATATCCTAAATCCTGCATCCGGAATCCCTCCCTGCTGGCACGACTTTTATCATTTGTACCATAAAAGCCGCCATGACAGAAAAGCTAACCATCAACGGAAAAGAGGTGTGGGTCGTGATAGAACCCCACCTCGTGCCAAGGGAAAACCCACACATCATCCCCACCGAATATTTCACCGCCACCTATTACTGGCAGGAGCCGGCAGACGACGTTTCCGGTGAACTCTTCATCGATGGCATCGAGCCCAGGCTCTTCGAATCCCCCGTGGCCGCCCTCGAATATGCCCGCGAAACCCTCTCCGAACTGATCTGAACCGTATCTTGCGCCATGACCCGCGCAGAAAAGATATCCTTCAAACAGGCCCTCAAACAAGCCGGACTGGCTATTATTGAGCAACGCATCACCGCTGCCAGGTCACTCATGGATGATGCCCAGCAGGCCGCCAATGGTGAAGAGAAAAGCTCCGCCGGCGATAAATACGAGACTTCCCGCGCTATGGGCCACCTGCAAAAAGATATGCATGCCCGGCAACTGGCAGAACAGGCCAAAGAACTGGCTGCCCTCCATGTTGTGAACGTAGACCAGCTCTACGATACAGTGACCAGCGGTGCTGTGATTGAATGTGAAAAAGCGACCTTCTTTGTAGCTGCTGGCCTGGGTAAAGTGACCATTGGCGATAAAGCCGTTTTCTTCCTTTCTCCTCAGGCTCCGCTCGCCCAACAAATACAACACAAAAAGGCCGGGGATCATTTTGTTTTTAATACATTGCGCACTATTATTGCCGATCTGTACTAAGCGCTTGCCCCACCCTATCAATAAACAATTATGTTAGTCATCGTAAGGATCATCACGATCATTGTTTCTGCTGCCTGGTTAGTAGCGGGCGGTTGGCTTATTGCGGCCGGCATATTGGATGAGCCCGAAACAGACTTCGGAGCTATATGGATCGGCATCGGCATTGTTGCTTTCTACCTGGCCAATATCTACCTGGTTTACCGCGGTTATAAGAAAAAGCACAAGCCCGTCCAATGGGTGGCTTTTATATTGAGTATATTACCCGCTGTCGTCCTTGGAGGAATTATACTAATCTTAAATTGGATCGACCCTTAAGGCGCCTCCGTGTAAACCCGCTTGAACACTACGTTGCGCGCACGCCCCACAGATATTCTTAATTCCATGATGCCCCGCTTCAGGTCACGTATAAAATACACCGGACCAAAAGTACAATCAAAGGCATCCTTATAAGTGGCGTTCATAGGGAAAGTGGTCGTTGGTTTTATTTGCAGCAGCAGCCTGCCATCCTTCAGTACCATATAGTACATCGCCTCTGCTTCTTTCGAATAATATTGCCCCACAAAGTCTTCCAGGTATTTGGGATTGGCATCCACATCCTCCATCTTTTCATAATAAATACTTTCCGGGCCTGCCGATGCCAATAACCCCTTTTTATAGCCCAATTCCAGCTTGTTGTTGCCCAGCATAAACACATTATCGGCAATGGCCATAAGGTTGGCAGTAGGAAACAAACTGCTCAACTTCCCGTCTTTTACATACAGCTTCAACCCTGCATTGTTGCGTGGATCGCGGTACCAGCCGGCATAAGCAGCCAGCTTCTCAGGAGCTACCGTTACTGCAGCGGGCCTTGGTCTCGGAGCAGCAGGCCGGACAGGCAGGAAAAGCCGGCGCACAGCATTGCTTACATTCAGCGTGTCACTGTCGAAGGCCGAAGTATTACTGAGCCAGGCGATGGACAAACCCGCTTCCGGGAAATATTCCAGGTTGGCACGGTAGCTCGCCGTGGCTCCCGAATGCGATATGGCTTGCCAGCCGGCGATAGAGTCCAGCATCAATCCCGCTGCATAATTATTCGTCCGGCCACTATTGAGTTTGTTGGTTGCTGTTTGCTTAGGCAATAGCGAAGGGTTGCCCAGTTTTCCACTTAAGTAATAATGATTCCAGATCAGCAGGTCTTCTGCCGTGGTCAATAATCCTCCATTGCCATAAGCGTTTTCATTGGGCATATTGATAAGGAAGTTCTGCCCGCCGCCTTTTGAATAAGCAATAGCCCTATCCTTCACCACCTTTCTAAAATTAGACCGCCACTCCGTATGCTTCATGCCTGCCGGCTCAAAAATATATTTACTCGTGAAGTCCGCCAGTGACAGCCCGCTTACCCGCTGTACAATGATCGCCTGCAGGTTATAATTCGAGTTGCTGTAAATGTATTCGTCGCCCGGTATATTGTTCAGCGTTTGCTGCAGCGAGATCACATACAAGGCATATTCATTCGAATAGACCCGCGTACCCCGCGACCAGCCTGCCAGGTCCATCACACTGCCCCAGTCTTTCAGCCCGCTCGTATGCTGCATCATATGCCGCAGCGTGATCACCTTACCATAGTCCGGCAGCTCAGGAATATACTTGCGCACATCATCCTCCAACGAAAGCTTTCCCTGTTGTTCCAATAACAGGATAGATGCCGCTGTAAATTGCTTGGATACAGACCCTGCCTCTACAAGTGATTGCGGCGTTAAAGCGATATTGTGTTCGAGGTCAGCCATGCCCCATGCCTTCGAAAAGATCACCTGCCCATTGCGGCTGATCGCCAGCTCTGCCCCTGGCACGGTATGACTGTTATACCGACTGAATATTTTCTCAATATGCGCTACCGTATCGGGCCAGCCTTGGGCAGCGGCGAAAAAAGAACAAGAGAAAGCACAGCAAACAAATAAGATCTTTTTCATAAACGGGATTCAGTTATTGTATAAAACCAATGATGTCGAAAAGTTTTTCAATGACGCCATTTTCAGTACGCTTTGAACTCAAGGTTAAGATGAGCTGCTTGCCGGGAATGCTTTTGCCAATGCATAGTATGATGTCCCGCTGCTTCAATGCCTCAGAAGCCCCTTTGCTGTTGAAATTGGATTGTATAAAATGCCAGCTATAGCCATGCCATTGGCCGAAGGGTGTTTCAACCGGTGCATTGATCTCATCGGAAACAGGGATCGTATCTTTTCCCAGCGTAATGATCTTTTTATGAATATGGATCGTCAGCGAATCAAGCACTGCGAGTGCCCCCATCCCATGGAAGCTGATGGCGCCAGCCTTTTTGGTGATAGTGATTTTTTGTATGCCCAGTGACTTTAATCGGGAAGGAGGAGGGTTTTCTGATAATTGCAGGTAGCGCTCATACTCCTTTTTTGTAATGCCAAAATTTTCATGGTAAGGCATGGGCTGTTTCAGGTCAATATAGTGTTTGGCGTAAGCCTTCCACCACTCCCTGTTTTTGGCAATGGCGGCACTGTATCGTTTTGAAATAGCTGCCTGCTCATGGGAAATGATTAACTCTTGCCGCTTAAAGGCGAAGACACCCGCTTTCAATACAGAATCTGTGAAGGCAAAAGCCTTATCAACAAGGGGCGTTTGGGGTTTTTGTCCAAAGCAGGAACAGGATACAAGGATGCCTGTTAAAATAAGCACCTTGCGCAAGGCTGGTTTATATAGCATACAAGAAATATTCGATCAGGAAAATAATAAAAACAACTGTAAATAAATGCAAAGTCTTTCCTAATGACGACCGGAAAGTAAAATTGTAACTTCATTGTGCCTATTGATGGATGGACTGGCCAAAAAGCACCGCCCATCGCACAAAAAAGCAAACCCAAACCTCCAACCCGATTCTAACAACCACCACTTGCCAACTCCTCCGAACCCGAAACTCAAAACACCCAACCCCAAACCTTTTTTGAACTTAATGCTCGTTTAATCGTATATTAAATAACATGCATATCCTTTGGAAATATTTACATCCCCAGCGTTGGCTGGTATTGCTCTCCCTGGTGCTGGCCGCTATCGCCCAGGTATTGTCATTGATCGACCCCATCATCTTTGGTAAGATCATTGATGATTATGCCGGGCAGATCAACCTGCGCCCCCGCAATGAGCTCATCAAAGGTGTGCTCTGGTGGCTGGCCATAGCGGTGGGCGTGGCCCTCCTGGCCAGGGTCGCCAAAGCCTTCCAGGATTATACCACCCGCCTCGCCGTGCAGAAATTTGGTATGCAGATATTCAATGACGGCCTCCGGCAGACCCTCCGCCTTTCTTTCAATGAATACGAAGAACAACGCAGCGGCGAGACCATGGCCATCCTCCAGAAAGTGCGCACCGACACCGAAAAATTTATCACCTCTTTTATTAATATTTTGTTCTCCTCCCTCGTAGGCGTGGGATTTCTGATCTGGTATGCCATTACCAAACACTGGGCCCTCATCCCCGTATTTATCATCGGCGTACTCGTACTGGGAACCCTTACCGGCATGCTGAGCCGCAAAATGAAAGCCCTCCAGCGTTCCATCAACCGCGAGACCAACCGCATGGCAGGCATTATCACCGAATCACTGCGCAATATTGAGCTGGTACGCAGCCTGGGCCTCACCTTTCCCGAGATCAGGCGCCTGCGCGAATACACTTTCCGCATTTTCCAGCTTGAAATGGAGAAGACCCGACAAACACGTACCCTCAGCTTCCTCCAGGGCACTGTGCTTAATGTGTTGAAGCAGTCCATTCTCTTCATCCTCCTCTGGCTCATTTTCGGAGGCGTACTCAGCACCGGTGAGCTCATCAGTATGCAGTTTATTTCCAATGCCATCTTTGGCCCCTTGCAGGATGTGGGCAATATCATTGTTTTCTACCGCGAAGCTGAAGCCTCCCTCGTCGTGTTCGATACCCTTATGAGCAAGCCTATCGAACAAAGACCGCCCGAACCAGTAGCCTTGAACCAATTGAATAACCTGCGTTTTGAACAGGTGGTATTCCGGCACTCCACCGCCAACCAAAATGCCATGGATGGTATCTCCTTTTCTGTGCAGACCGGCGATACCATTGCCTTTGTAGGACCTTCCGGTTCCGGTAAGTCCACCCTCGTTAAATTGTTGGTAGGATTGTATAAACCACAGGAGGGGATGATCTATTTCAACGATATCCCTGCCTCCCTCATCCGGTACAATGAACTGCGCAGGCAAATTGGCTTCGTAACCCAGGATACCCAGCTTTTTGCCGGCACCATCCGCGAAAACCTGCTCTTTGTAAAGCCCGATGCCACCGATGAAGACATGCTTGGCGCCATGGAAAAAGCAGCTGCTTCCAACCTGGTCAAGCGTACCGGGAAAGGATTGAATACCATATTGGGAGAAGGCGGACTCAAACTATCCGGTGGAGAAAAGCAACGCCTGTCCATTGCCCGCGCTTTATTGCGCCACCCCCGCCTCCTGATCTTTGATGAAGCCACTTCCGCACTCGACTCCCTGACCGAAGAAGCCATTACAGAAACCATCCGCGCCATCTCAGCCCAACGGCAGCAGATCACCATACTCATAGCCCACCGCCTGAGTACCATCATGCATGCCGATACCATTTATGTGTTGGAAAAAGGAAGGATCACCGAATCTGGTTCCCATGATGAACTCCTCGTCCAGAAAGGCCTTTACTACGCCATGTGGCGCCAGCAGATCGGCGAACGCCGTATGGAGGTCTCAGAACCAGAGTAACTTAAGGAAATAGGGTGGGTCACCCTGCGTGTGGGTTTGTGCCCGGAAGGGGTGGCTCACCCTTCTTTGCTGTGTCGCCTCACCCTTCTCTGTCGTGTCAAATCCCCCTTCTTTGTAATGTCGAATCCCCCTTCTTTGTCATGTCGAATCCTCCTTCTTTGTCATGTCGACCGCAGGGAGACATCCGCTATCGAAGCAAACGCACTGCCGACTGCCGATTGCCGTCCCTACTTCGCCACCTCGATCTTCACCTTCTTACCCTTGATCTTCTCCGTTTTGATTTGTTCTAATGTATGTCCTGCTTTGCTTTTTCGCACCGCTACAAAAGAAAAGAAGTCCTTCACTTCGATCAGCCCGATATCTTCTTTTTTCAACTGCCCTTTATTCGTCAGGAAGCCCACAATGTCCACCTTGTTCACCTTGTCTTTCTTGCCGGCCGCAATAAATAAGGTTGTCCATACCGGCTTGGCGGGCAATTCTGTGGTGGCCGGTAGTTTGATCTCAGTAGGTGCTGGCTTGATATAAGGAGGCACATATTCATTGGGGCCTACCACCAGGATGGCTGTGCCGCTTTTGTCCATGCGGGCCGTGCGGCCGTTGCGATGCGTATAAGATTCTTCCGTAGTGGGAAGCTGGAAATGTACAATGTACCGGATATTGGGAATATCCAGTCCGCGGGCTGCCAGGTCAGTAGTTACCAGCACGTTCGAACTGCCATTCCGGAATTTACACAGCGCACTATCCCGCTCCTGCTGCTCCATAGCCCCATGATAATACACATTGGGTATCCCTTTGTCCCTGATATAAGTACTGAGCTGCGCCACAAACTCCCGCTGGTTACAGAATACGATCGTCGACCGGTTGCCCAGCGCACAGATCAGCCGGAACAGCGTGTCTGTTTTGTCAACCTCATTACTCCGCACCAGCTGGACCGCCAGGGCGGGCGACTTTTCACCCGTCAGGAAATTGATCTCCACAGCGTCCTTTAATCCTACAAAAGCCGGCACTGCTACCGCTTCTGTAGCCGAGGTCAGGATCCTTTTCTTCAAAGCCGGCAGCGAGCCGATCACGAAAGACATTTCCTCTTCAAAACCCGCTTCCAGCGATTTGTCAAACTCATCCAGCACCAGCGTCTCAATATGCGTAGTGACGATGTTCCCACGCCGGATATGGTCCGCCAGCCTGCCCGGTGTACCTACGATCAGTGCTGGTGCTTGCTTCAGGTTGTTTTCCTCCGTTTCCCGCAAATGCCCGCCATAACAGCAGGTGATCTTGAAACCACTTCCCATTTTTTTGAACACCTGCTCGATCTGCATGGCCAGTTCCCGCGAAGGCACAATGATCAGCGCCTGCGTTACCCGGCTGCTCCTGTCCAGCAATTGTGTTACCGGCAGCAGGAAGGCGAGGGTCTTACCCGAGCCCGTATCCGACAGCAGCAACACCGCATCGGAGTTCTTATTGGCTTCCAGCGAAGCCTCCTGCATTTCATTCAACGCATCAATTTGCAAATTGGAAAGCGTGTCCGCGATAGAAAAAGAAGATACTTGCATTTCGCAAAAGTACGTCAAATCTCCCCGACCCCTGCGGGTTACCTGAAAGGCCCCGGGTCCCCTTCCTTGTCATTCCGGTCATCTTGTAGTTATTCCGGCCGCCCTGTACTCATTCCGATCGCGCTCTGTCATTCCGGTCGTTTTGTAGCTATTCCGTCGTCTTGCAGTCCTTCCGACCCCCTTATTGTCCTTCCGATCCCCTTATTGTCATCCCGACCGCAGGGAGGGATCTGCTATCGAAACAAAAGTTTTCGAAGCAAACGCACTGCTGATTCTCGAACGCCGATTGCCGACTCACTTACTCAGCATCCTGTTAAACTTCTCCAGCTCCGTGATCTCCGGGGGCGTAAGCGTTTCATTGTTATTGTATTTCACCTGGAAGAAAAGCACCCTTTTGTGCTGGGGATATTTGGCGAGAATTCCTTCGATCATCTGCCCCACATGTTCGTCTTTGCTGTACAAAGGTTTGGGTGGGGGAGGGGCAGACTTATAACGCGTAGGTTTTTTCATGATCACCGCTTCCAGCGTGGCCAGCTTGCCGTCGGGGATCGACTCAACTTTCAGCGCTTTTTGGTAAAGCCCTTCCAGCTGCTTTTTACTCAACCCACCCCTTTCTTCGTATTGATGAGAAAGACTTTTGATGAAAGTAGAATCAGGCCTGGCCGCCAGCATGGCTTCCAGTACATCTTTGATCACATCAACGTCTATCTTCTTCTTTTGTAACATAATTTGACCACCGAAAGTAGGAAAAAAGCGGGAGTTGCCCGATCAGAACAGCCAGCAACAGGCCAGCAAAGCCAGTCCCAGCCCAAAAACGCCGCCGATGACCGAAGCTACCGCATCCATAAAATCATAAACGCCGAGACCAGTTATAAGAGAGAAAAGCTCAAATCCATAACTGATGATGACCACGAGCGCAAGAACGATAAGTACCGACAGGCCGGCATTGTTCGGCATCAGCCACCAGCCCAATCCTTGTAGCACCGCACCCATCACGATGCCGGCGTAAAAATGTCTCCACTTATCAGGGGCTATGCTCTTAAACAAAAGATAAAATTTTTAGGGATATGCCAGCAAGGCATACAGTAAAGATCGGCCTTGCCTACCTGTAAGATATGTTAAAATATAGACCCTCTCTCTCCTCCAGATCCCCTAAATCCAAAAAATCCAGGTTCAGACTACTCGATCTCCTCAAAAATACCCGTTTGTTTATTCTTCCGCACATTGTCCCAACTGAAGTAACGGCCATTCATAGCTACATACACGCCGGGAGGTAGCGATTGTACGAAGGCCATGGCGCTACCCAGGTTGAACAATCCATCCGAGCTACCGAATTTGATGGGGATCATGGCCCCCGTCAGTACGATCGTTTTATTTTTGATGCTTTCAGCCAGCACTTTGGCAGTAATAGCCATCGTATCCGTACCATGCGTAATAATGATCTTGTCTTCTTCACATTGCACACATTGGTGCACGATCAGTTCACGATCCTGTGTCGTCATATCCAGGCTGTCGATCATCATCAACGTCCTGATCACCACCGGCACTTTATTACGACCCATTTCCAGCAGGTCATGCATCTGCGTATCCTTGAAGAACAGCTGACCATTCAGTTCATTGTACTCCTTGTCGAAAGTACCGCCGGTGATAAAAATACGAATGGGTTTAATAGGCATAATACACGCATTTTGTGCCGGTGAAATTATAACAATAAAAACTGGAGAAGGGCAGATTTAGAAAATCTCAAGCTTCCATTCCATTTGCTTCGTCGCTGTTTAAGAAGCGGGCAGATATGTTAAATGTTAATATAGCAGTGGGTTCATTTTCGTATGCCGTATTCTGATAACCCTGATTTCCTGCGCAGATACATGGTATGTAATACGATACTTGTAGAGCTCATAAGCCCTGTATGATCCATCGTTGTTTAAACGATACTTATCAGGAGAATGGTGTAACGGATTTTTGAGAAGGGCTTTAATGGAGAGAAGGATATTGTGACTTACTTTTTCCGCATTTTGAAGGGAATCCTTTTTTATATATTCATAAATTTCCTTCAATTGACGCTTTGCACTATTGTCTATTACAACAATCAGCGCCTGTTTTACCATGATTGCATTTCTTTTTCCAACTCTTCGAGCGTAGTAAACTCTCCGTTATTGATACGCTCCATAGCCTCATCCAGCTCTTTATTATAGGCTGCTATTGTACTCGCACTCTTACTGCCTTCCTTTTTCCTTTTGATGAAAGATTTAAGAAGTTGCAAAACTGATTTTTTATCAGCCTCATCCAACTGCATAAAGTATTTGTTCATTTCCTGCTCCAACGCTTTTGCCATATACACCATTTGATACAAATTTAATTTAAAAAACCAACTGTAAAAAGAAGCGCGCCGATCCTTTATTTTCTTTATCAAAGTCTCATAAGTCAATATAAGACAGCAGACATAAATATAATTAATTATAATAGTATTTAAAATAAAAACCCTGCGTTGGCGTAAAGAACGCCTTAAAGGAACAGGTAGACAGTAAGTTGGACTATCAGGTTCCCCCCATCCTCGAAATCCAGCTTTCTTTTTATAGTTTAGCGCCAGCAAAAAATCAACACATGAAAAACCGCTGGCGCCACCTGGTAGCAGGTTATATCCTTTTGTTATGCTCCCTGGCCACCGCAGCCCAGGACTCTGCCCGTTTTAGACAAGGTCGATTTCCCGGCCGCAGCGATTCCGCCCGGCAACAATCAGATTCCAGCCGCCCCCGGAGAGGCGGTATGTCCTCCCTTTTCGCCGACTCTGCCAAACTCACCAGCAGCGACTACCAGCTCCAGATCGAGAAAACATATGTGATCCTGGACAATATCGAAAATAAAAGCGAGCTCGGCCTTGCCATCCGCGAGATCACAGAAAAGCTGGCCGACAATGATTCCGTACTAGCCGTACTCAAAGACAATGTACTCAACAACAGCCGTGCCCTCAACATGCGCAACCTGCAAGTGTTCAGAACCCTCCTCCTCAACCTGCAACGCGAAGGGAAAGATAACCGCGAAGTACTTGACAGTACCGAACATAAGCTCGACGGCCTGCGCAGCAGCATGAAAACCCTCATGGCCGATACCGTATTAAGACAACTGATGCGCGATTCCCTGCTCCGCCAGCAATTCAGCGCCCCTTTAAAGGACATGCGCGAAAACTGGCGCTCCAGCACCCGCCACCTGCGGGAAAGCATCGCCACCATCAACCTCCTGCAAACAAAGAACTCGTCCAATGCCATTACCACTGCCCAGCTATTGGAAAAAGTAAATACCCTGCTCAATACCTCCGCTGCCCGCATCTTTGGCAAAGAATACAATTACCTCTGGGAAAAAGATACTTCCAACCTTTCCGAAAGCGCCCGCTCCTCTTTTGGCAAAGCGTATGACGGAGAAAAGAAAGCCCTGCGGTACTACTTTAAAGACAGCGGCCACAAAAGGTTCTTCCTCCTGCTCATCGGCCTGCTCTTCTTCTTTTGGATATACCGCAACATACGCATCCTGAAACGCCTCAAAGCCATGCACGCCATACAGGACCTCGGTTTTGAATACCTGCCCTCCGGTTACATCGTTTCTGCCTTTGTGATCATGTTTTCCATCGCACCCCTGTTCGATCTCCATGCCCCTGCCGCCTATATTGAATCCATGCAGTTCCTGCTGCTGATCATCCTCACCATCATCTGCTGGAAGAAATGGCCGCGCAACCTCTTCTGGGTTTGGGTAGTCATGGCCATCCTGTACATCTGTTTTGCAGCCACCCACCATATGGTAGATCCTGGTTTCTGGCAACGCATGTGGCTCATCCTGCTCAACATCCTGTCCGTTGTTTTTGGCCTCCTCTTCCTCTCTAAAATGAAAGAGCACCTCCACCTCAAAGGGTTCCTCCGCTTTGTGATCATCCTGCACAATGTGATGAATGTCCTGTCCATCCTGTTTAACCTGTGGGGTCGCTTTTCCCTGGCGCAGATCTTTGGCAATGCCGCCATCTTCGCCTTTACCCAGGCCATCGGCCTGGCTGTATTCAGCAAGATTTTTATGGAAGCCATCCTGCTGCAGATCATGACCAGCCGCGTAAAACGGGGAGTGCAAAGCCGCTTTGAATACCAGCATGTACTCGATGGCTTCCGTCGCCCCCTGCTTTTCCTGGTCGTCATACTGTGGTTGATCGTATTTACCACCAACCTCAATATCTATACTACCGTACTTGGTGGCTTGACCACCTTCATGGAAACACCCCGCCACATTGGCAACGCTTATTTTACCATTGGCGGCGTACTGCTCTTCTTCCTCATCATCTGGATAGCCCACCTCCTGCAGAAATATGTAGGTTACTTCTTTGGCGATACCGGCAATGATGAGGAGATACACAATAAAGGACAGCGTTCAAGACTGCTCATAGCAAGGCTCATCCTGCTTTGCCTCGGCTACTTCCTGGCCGTGGCCGCTTCGGGTGTACCCGTAGATAAAATAACCATCGTCCTGGGCGCTCTCGGTGTCGGTATTGGTTTGGGCTTACAGAACATCGTTAACAATTTTGTATCCGGTATCATTCTCATCTTCGATAGACCACTACAGATCGGCGATGTGGTGGATGTAGGAGATAAGTCGGGTCGCGTACGTGAAATAGGCTTACGCTCCAGCACCTTGCTCACACCCGATGGCGCAGAAGTGATCATCCCCAACGGAGATATCCTTTCTCAACAAATTACCAACTGGACCCTCTCTAATAACCAGATACGCCTGGAAATGGAACTATCGGTTAGTGGCAGCCGCGATATGGAGGTAGTGTCTTCTGCTATTAAAAAGGCCATCCAAACCTCCCGCTTCGTATTTGACAACCGGGAACCACAAATACTCTTTACCAAAGTAAATGAAGACGGATTCGATCTCAAGGCCTTCTTCTGGTGTGCCGATGTAGCTAAAGCCGAAGAAGCGAAAAGCGATGTGCTGATCATTTTACATGATAAGCTAAATGCCGATAACCTGCACATAAACTAAGCAGATAAGCCGCCAGGCAGCTCAATAATTAAAGCGGTTACATACACTACCGGTGTGTAACCGCTTTTTTGCTGAGATTATTCCACAAAGCAGCCTGCTTTTTATACATTGACTGCTGAACGCTCTCCTCTTCTTCCACACCCGGCGGTTTGAATAGAAAAAAATCGTAGCTTTTCTGTGTGCGTACGATTATTCACTTTTGCATTGCTTACCGATGGATCCGATTACGATTATTTTGCTGGCAGCATTAGTGCTGGGTTATTTCGCATGGTACAGACCAACTTTTCTGCTCAAGCCTGAGCGGAAAAGAAAGGAGCTTGTGGCAAGATTTGAACAGGTTACTAACCTCAACCAGCAGCTTCTGGCCGATATGCAGCAGTACGCTCAAAAGAATAACCTGCTCGACAAACCTTTTATAGAAGGAGATTCCTTCCGCAATAAGATCACCGAACTCCAGGCTGCCCGTGATGAGTTTTTCAGCGAAGAGAATTACCTCGGCCTCCGTGCCCGCAATCCCAAACACCTCGATCTTCAACTCATGACCAAAACCCTCGATGATCAGATCCTCTACCACGAGCGCATCCAAAAAGCCCTTAACAAGCATAAGAATACGCCTGCAACCAATTAGTGTTTTCCTGTTGCCGCACAAAAAAGGCCAGCCCGATCGGCCAGCCTTGTAATAAGTATGGAAAGAATAATTAGGTTAGTGCGCCACCAGCCAGTTCTCACCCTTGCCGATCTCTGCTTCCACCGGCACCCCATTGGGTAATGGCAAAGCTCCACGCATACAATCTATGATAATCGGCATAATAGTATCTGCTTCATCCAGCGTAGCATCAAAGATCAACTCGTCATGCACCTGCAGGATCATCTTCGATTTAAACTTATGTTTTTTGAACGTTTCCTGGATCTTTATCATGGCCAGCTTGATCATATCAGCCGCCGTGCCCTGAATAGGCGAGTTGATCGCGTTGCGCTCTGCAAATCCACGTACTGTAAAGTTGGAGGAGTTGATATCACGCAGCCAGCGCTTGCGGCCCATCAACGTTTCCACATAGCCTGTTTCCCGGGCAAAGTTGATCGTATCATCCATATACTTCTGGATATTCGCAAACTGCTTCTTATACGTATCAATGATCTCTTTGGCTTCCGTACGGCTGATACCCAGGTTGTCGGCCAGGCCAAAAGCTCCTTGCCCGTAGATAATGCCGAAATTCACACTCTTCGCCTTATAGCGCATTTCCTTCGTCACATCCTTTTCATCCACACTGTATACTTTGGCCGCAGTAGCTGTGTGAATATCCTTTGCATTCTTGAAAGCATCACACATGGCCGGGTCACCTGAAATAGCGGCTACAATACGTAATTCTATTTGCGAATAATCGGCCGAAAGCAGGATATGATTACTGTCCCGGGGAATAAAGGCCTTACGGATCTCTTTGCCCCTGTCTGTACGTACAGGAATATTCTGCAGGTTGGGATTGTTACTGGATAAACGACCGGTAACAGCCACCGCCTGTGCATAAGATGTATGTACACGGCCTGTCTTGCGGTTGATCATTTCGGGAAGCGCATCCACATAAGTAGACTTCAGCTTGGTCAACTCCCGGAAGGCAAGGATATCTTCCACGATCTTACTTTGATTGGCCAGCTTAAGCAGTACATCTTCCCCTGTAGCATATTGGCCCGTCTTCGTCTTTTTGGCCTTGGGGTCCAGCTTCAGTTTTTCAAACAATACTTCACCCAGTTGCTTGGGAGAGGCCAGGTTGAACTTTAATCCTGCTTGCTGGTATACATTTTCCTCTGCCTGCCTGGCTTCCTTATCCAGTTGCAGCGAATAATCTTTTAAGAACTCGATATCTACCTTTACCCCTTCAAACTCCATATCTGTAAGCACCTTTACAAGCGGGTTCTCTACTTCCAGGAATACCTTTTCAACTGCTTTCGTTTTGAGCAGCGGGGCAAAGATCTGTTTCAGCTGCAGCGTGATATCAGCATCTTCAGCCGCATAGTCCGTGATCTTTTCCAGTGGCACATCCCGCATATTACCCTGGTTCTTGCCTTTCTTGCCAATCAGCTCATCAATATGTACCGGCTCGTAACCCAAATATTGTGCGCTCATGATATCCATGCTACGTTTGCCGTCCGGCTCGATCACATAATGCGCCAGCATCGTATCAAAGATGTTTCCCTTCAGCTCATAGCCATACCACTTAAGCACCAGCATATCATACTTCAGGTTCTGTCCCACCCAGGTAATATCCGTCTTGTTGAATAATTTTTCAAATTGTTTCAGGATGGCCTTGGTGCCTTCCACGTCGCCGGGCGGCACCGGTACATAATACGCTTCTCCAACTGTATAGGAGAAGCTCATACCCACCATGTCCGCATCATTCGCATCTAATCCCGTAGTCTCTGTATCAAAACAAACTTCCGGCTGCTCCAGTAATTCTTTTACCAGTGTCGTAATGGCCGCATCGCCTGTGATGGCAACATATTTATGAGGCGTATTGTGAATCGTCTTTCCGGCCACAATAGCCTCCGTGCTGTCTACCCGTTCGCTGTCTGCCCCTTCTGTCTCCGTGCCTGCGCCTTCTGTATGCTGTATTCTGACTTCTGTATTCTTCTTCTTGCTTTCCACTGGATTGCCAAACAGATCTGTCTGCACGCCCTCCGGTGCCGTTGCCTTCCCGGCCGTGATAGCGATCTCTTCGCCCAGTACCCGCTTGGCTACTGTTTTAAATTCCAGGTCCGTAAACACTTCACGCAACAACTCCCGGTTCATTTCCTTTACCCGGAAATCCTCTGCATGAAAACTTACCGGTACATCTGTAATAATAGTAGCCAGCTTTTTGGAAAGGATAGCCGCATTCTTTCCGTTGCGTACCTTCTCACCCAAAGCCCCTTTGATCTTATCTGCATTGTTCAACACATTTTCCAGCGTACCATATTCGGCCAGTAGTTTAGCCGCTGTCTTTTCTCCTACCCCGGCAATGCCGGGTATATTATCCACCGAATCTCCCATAAGGCCCAGTATATCTATCACCTGGTGTACTTCCTGGATATTCCATTTCTCACATACTTCTTTCACGCCCAGGATCTCCGCATCCCCGCCCTGGTAACCGGGTTTATAGATCTTGACCCTTTCCTCCACCAATTGGCCATAGTCCTTATCGGGCGTTACCATGTATACTTCAAATCCTTCTTTGGCAGCTTGCTTACTCAGCGTGCCGATCACGTCATCCGCTTCATAGCCATCCAGTTCTACAATAGGTATATTAAAGCCACGTATGATGCGCTTAATATCGGGAATAGCTGCCTTCAGATCTTCAGGTGTCTCCTGCCGGTTGGCCTTGTATTCTGCAAAGTCTGTATGTCGCTCCGTAGGAGCACTGGTATCAAACGCCACCGCCATATGTGAGGGCTTCTGGTTGTTGAGCAGATCAAGCAACGTATTGACAAAACCGAACTGAGCATTTGTGTTTACGCCCTTGGAGGTAATACGTGGATTGCGTATCAATGCATAATAGGCACGGAATACCAATGCATACGCGTCGAGAAGAAATACTTTTTGACTCATGCTGCTAAGTTAACAACAATGACCACATGAAAAGCGGTAAAATTGTCTGTTTCTGCGGGTGTTTTGCGACAAAAAAAGGGGCTATCGCCCCGTCTTCATTTCCTCCAACTTCTTCTGCATACCAAACATTTCATCCCTCAGCTTCGCCGCTTCCATAAAGTCGAGATCGCGGGCAGCTTTTTCCATTTCCTTCTTCGTTTTGCCGATCGCTTTCTCCAGCTGTGGGATGGTTTGATATACCGCCTGCTCTTCTGCTGCAGCGTGTACTACCAGGTTTTCATCCGCTGCAAGAGCATAAGGATTCTTGGGATCATATCCCTTGATGTCCAATACCGATGTTTGTGCAAACACCTGCTCTTTCGATTTGACAACCGTGCGCGGTGTAATATTATGTTCGATATTGAAAGCTACCTGTTTTTCCCGGCGGCGCGTGGTCTCATCGATCGTCCGCTGCATACTCTCCGTCATCTTATCTGCATAGAAGATCACCAGCCCATCCACATTCCGGGCCGCACGGCCTGCCGTTTGCGTCAGCGACTTCTCATTACGCAGGAATCCCTCCTTATCTGCATCAAGGATGGCCACCAGCGATACTTCCGGTAGGTCAAGACCTTCCCGCAACAGGTTTACCCCTACCAGCACATCAATCTCACCCAACCTAAGCTGGCGCAGTATCTCCACCCGCTCCAGCGTATCTACTTCACTGTGTATGTACTTTGATTTGATATTGATCCGGTGCAGGTATTTATCCATCTCTTCCGCCATCCGCTTTGTCAGCGTGGTCACCAGTACCCGGTCCCCCTTCGTTACCCGCTTGTCTATTTCATCCAGCAGGTCATCGATCTGGTTCACACTAGGTCTTATTTCAATGGGAGGATCCAATAGTCCCGTGGGCCGCACTACCTGCTCTACCACTATACCACCGCTCTTCTCCAGCTCATATTCACCCGGCGTGGCTGATACATAGACCGTTTGGTCCACGATCTGCTCAAACTCATGGAAGTTCAGCGGACGGTTATCCAGCGCAGAAGGAAGACGGAATCCAAAATCCACCAGGATCAGCTTACGGCTTCTGTCCCCGCCATACATACCACTGATCTGTGGTATCGTCTGGTGACTTTCATCTATCACCGTCAGGAAGTCTTTGGGGAAGTAATCCAAAAGACAGAAGGGCCTGGTACCCGGTATACGCCTGTCGAAGAAACGCGAATAGTTCTCCACCCCGTTACAATAACCAAGCTCCCGGATCATCTCCACATCATAATTCACCCGCTCACTCAACCTTTGCGCTTCTATATATTTACCGTTCTTTTTAAAGTATTCTACCTGTGCGTGCGATTCATCCTGGATCTCGTTCAGTATCTCGTTGATCATGTCTTTCGGCGCCAGGTACAGATTGGCCGGGAAGATCGCGGCATTGTCCACCACCCCGATCCGTTTGCCCGTATTGATCTCCAGCGTTTCAATGCTTTCGATCTCATCTCCGAAGAAGGTTACCCGGTAGCCCCAGTCCATATAAGGAAGGTTAATGTCCACCGTATCACCCTTTACCCGGAAAGTACCGCGGGTAAAGTCTGTCTGGCTCCGCATATACAGCGCATTCACCAGCCCATGCAGGAACCCTTGCCGGGAAAGTACCTGTCCCTGATGTATACGGATGATGCCATTTTCAAACTCCGCGGGGTTACCAATACCGTAGATACAGCTTACGCTGGCTACCACAATGATATCCCGTCTGCCGCTCAACAATTCTGTGGTGGCATGCAGGCGCAGCTTATCCAGCTCCTCATTGATGCTGAGGTCTTTTTCAATATAGGTATCACTCACCGGCAAATAGGCTTCCGGCTGATAATAGTCGTAATAACTCACGAAATAGCCCACAGCATTTTCCGGGAAGAACTGCTTGAATTCCCCATATAGCTGGGCCACCAGCGTTTTATTGTGCGTGAGCACCAGCGTAGGCCGTTGCACCTGCTGGATCACATTGGCGATGGTAAAGGTCTTACCACTGCCCGTTACCCCCAATAAGGTCTGGTGTTTTTCGCCATTCAATATTCCTTCCGTCAGTTGACGGATCGCTTCCGGCTGATCTCCGGCCGGAGGGAAAGGTGCGTGTAATTTAAAAGGCATATAGTTGTTAAAGAAGCCTGCAAATTTACAGCATTAGCCGCTGCAGGTAAGTTATCCATTATTCCTGAAGCCACCATTGCAAACCTGGGCAGGCCGTATCTATAACAATTTTCGTGCGCAGATGTTGGCTACAAAGAACCGTTGTAACTAATTGATATTGATAAGCTGGCTCAATCTCTTTAAATCAGCTTGCTACACCTAAACAACCCTAAACACCAAACTCAAAACCCGAAACCGATCTACTTATTCTCGATCCTCCTTTTCAGGTACTCCGTATAATCCGGTAATGTAGCCGCGTAGTCAGACTGCATAAGGGGGGAGGTTAGTACAAAATCCGCCGTCGACCGGTCGCAGGCCACAATGCAATTCCAGGCAATCGCTACCCGGAGCAAGGCCTTTACATCACTATCATGTGGTTGCGCTTCCATGGGGTCCCAGAAAAAGATCATGACATCGATTTCTCCAACTGCTATGAGGGCGCCTATTTGTTGGTCGCCGCCCAGCGGACCGCTTAACAGCCTCTTGACAGGGCGGTCCAGCTTTTCTTCCAGCAATTTTCCCGTCGTGCCGGTGGCTATCAGCTCATGTTTGGCCAATACAACCTTGTTGAACTCTGCCCAGTCTATCAGGTCCTTCTTCTTGTTATCATGCGCTACCAGTGCAATTCGCTTACGCGCATCTATTCGTCTTGATGTCAACATAGCTTGTATTTTAAAGGTTTTGGGCTGAAAAGGTAACTGCATTTTGAGGAATCTTTAACGCGATCGAAATAATTTTCAGGCAGATATCGCGTTTTCCACATCTGGGCACGGTAATTGTTAATAACTATTTCCCATTTACACTCCCGTTAAATTCTATGCAGAAAGGTTTGCTGATATGCTTGGTAAGCCTGTGGACACACTTGTGTGTAGCCCAGGATACTTCAACCGGACCGCCTCCGGTAGAAACAGCAGCAGCTGTTCCAGACTCAGCCATTTACCTTACCGACCTCGTTTCAGCCATCCGGGATAATGCAAAAGTCATTCTCAACTGGCGGATGTTGAATAATAATACCACTGAATTTATAGCCGTAGAGCGTAGCAGCAATGGCCGCGATTTTGAAACAGTCGCTGTGCTTAAACAATCCAATACCGGCATCTGGTATGAATGGATCGATGATGCGCCCGCCAAAGGACGTAATTTATACCGCGTACGGTTTGCCGGCAAACAGGGTGCTGTGCAATATTCAAAAACGATTACTGCTATCATTGCCGGCGATATTTCATTTAGGTTCTATCCCAACCCCGTCGATAGTGTCCTTATCATTCGTTCAGAATCTGCACTCGATATCCAGGTAGTTGATGCCAATGGTAAAGTACGCATCACACAAAACAAATTGCAGGGCCTGCAAACCCTCAATGTGGCATCACTCGAAAAGGGAATGTATCTCCTCCGTATTAGTAATCTTACTACTGGTATCGTAACCCAGGAACGCCTCCTTAAAAACTAACAACCGGTAGCAAATCGGTTATTCGAACGGGTTTTTACGCGTGTATTGTAAAAACTTAGAAAGTGTTATCCCCTAATTCCGGTATAATCGCCCCTTTTGGCATCGATAAACCACCTTTTCGAGAGTATTTTTACTATAACCACAAAATGGTATTGCACATGTCAAAATTCACCCTTATTTTTACCTCGGTTTTTCATAGGATATTGGATTTTAAAGCGGGGTTGAATGTCTATTCAGACCCCTTTTTTATTTCTGCTACTTGCCGATCCTCTTTTTTAGAGGCCTCGCCTCCCGGTAAACCACTAGTCCGGTTCTCTACACAACCTAAGTTCACACAACGATGTAATAACTTCAATGCAGCCTGATCTGCTTTGGAGAAAGGAAGCTCTTGTAGTCTGTCTGACCGCTTCCGGATAATAGCATGGCAGTAGAAAATAAACGATCAATACCAGGGCTGGTTTTTTGGATGCTGTGTAGCAATAGAGCGTAGAGTGGATAGGAGGTTGCAAACGAAAGTATATACAAAAAGAAAAGGTCCTGAAGAATCAGGACCTTTCATTTACTAACCCCTTAGTATTCACTTACTATAACATAGTTTATGCAGTAGCAGCAGGAGTACCACTGCTTTGCATTTCTTTTATCTTTTCACGAATCTTCGTTTCAATTTCATTAGCCAGCTCAGGATTGTCCCCTAATAACTTCTTCACCGAATCACGACCTTGTCCCAGCTTATCTCCATTATAACTAAACCAGCTACCGCTTTTCTGTACCACACTCAGCTCAACACCCATATCCAGGATCTCACCAACTTTGGAAATACCTTCACCAAACACGATGTCAAACTCTGCTGCACGGAATGGAGGTGCTACTTTATTCTTTACCACTTTTACTTTTACACGGTTACCAATCGCTTCATCACCATCCTTGATCTGCGCCATACGACGGATATCCAAACGTACAGAAGCATAGAACTTCAGGGCATTACCACCAGTAGTAGTTTCGGGGTTACCGAACATTACACCGATCTTTTCACGAAGCTGGTTGATAAAGATGCAAATGGTATTGGTTTTATTGATGGTGGCAGTCAGCTTACGCAAAGCCTGCGACATCAACCTTGCCTGCAATCCCATTTTGCTATCACCCATTTCGCCTTCCAGCTCACCTTTCGGTACCAGGGCGGCTACGGAGTCAATTACTACAACATCGAGGGCGCCTGATAAGATAAGGCGGTCGGCTATTTCCAAAGCCTGCTCACCATAGTCCGGCTGGGAGATCAGCAGGTTGTCTACATCTACCCCCAGTTTCTGTGCATAGGCGCTATCGAAAGCATGTTCCGCATCGATAATAGCACACATGCCACCCTTTTTCTGTGCCTCTGCAATAACGTGGATAGCTACAGTCGTTTTACCGGAAGACTCAGGTCCATAGATCTCAACGATACGGCCTTTGGGAAGACCACCTACGCCCAGGGCTGAATCCAACCCGATTGAGCCGGTTGATATCACTTCCATGGGATCATTTGACTTTTCATTCATCATCATCACACTTCCTTTGCCAAAGTCTTTTTCAATCTTGTCGATCGTCAGCTTTAGCGCCTTGAGCTTTTCGTTATTTGCAGACATAATGGGTTGTGTTTTGTTATAGTAAAATTACCGAATGCCAAATGTAGGGGAAATTATCTTATCACCACTAATTTTATTAGCATTTTTGGCTAATTATTTTGGGTGTAGGTAAGTTTATGGGATAGCCCACCGGCCGGAATGGACCCTAAAGTATTGATATTACGGGGAAATGAAGCTGACTAAACGGAGCCAAAAAGGGACTGGCCGCCTGAAAATAAAAACCCCGCTACTAATCTGTTCGTAGCGGGGAACTACAGTAGAAAACTACCATAGGGAAATTTTAGAACTAATTCAGGAAAAGGCGATGGTTTAAAACCATATTCAAAGGGACTACAAAAAGGAATACCCTACAATACCACTTTGTGGTAATTATCCCTAAAGGAAATATGAGGGTTTCCTCTTACTCATAAATTACGCGCTTCAGGTAGAACACTTTTTCACCTACCAGCGGTGTCGTTTTACTGATCACAGCAATTCCCTTTTTGTCAACCATCCTCCGCTTTACACCATCACCGATGGTAATATCCAGCGGCAATGCTCCATCATAGTTCAATAATTTGATATGCCAGGTGCTGTCTCCTGTCCGGGCTACCTGTACTTCCAGTTTTTTGATCGTACGCAAATAAAAGTCAAACAAGGGCTTCAGTTCTGTGTTTGATTCCCGGCTGAAAAATTGCTCCACATCATCCGTCGTCACCAGGTTATCGTAGGTATAGCGCGCATCCGTAGCAAACTTCTTAAGAGTCGGGAAAAACACCTCATCGCCCAATACATACCGGAGGGTATGCATAAAGAAAGCCCCCTTGCCATAAATGTCCCCATGGTAGGCATCATCTGAATTGATATTGGTGCCCAGCACCACCGGCTTCTGGTTCTGTGTGCCCCGGGCCGTACCCTGCATCCGCCTGATATAGGCTTCCTCTCCCTCCGCATCGCGGGTAAACAGTGCGTCGCCAAAACTGCAAATGCCTTCCTGCACCCACATATCGCCCCAGTCTTTGCCCGTTACCTTATTACCCCACCATTCATGGCCAAACTCATGGTGCATGAGCCAGTCAAAATCCTGTCCGCCCACCTGACTATATTTGAATTTATTGCCATAAGCGTTCAGCGACTGGTGTTCCATGCCCAGGTGCGGCGTTTCCGCTATGCCGATCTTTTCCTTTACCCAGGAATATTCACCAAAATATTTTTCCTGCATCCGGATCGTTCGCTGAAATACATCCAGGTGGTGCGGGGCTTTGTCTGCATGTTCTTCCAGCACATAAAACTCAATCGGCACCGTATTGTCATTGACAGTAGTATAAGGCCGGCTTACTACTTTGTATTTTCCTGCATTGAACAGGATACTGTAATTATTAATAGTATAGTTTGTTTTCCAATGGTAGGTAGCAGTGCTTTTTTTAGTGGTCACTTTTTGTAGCAATCCCGGTCCGGCCACCACCAGCCCTTTGGGAACAGTAATAATAAGGTCCGCCCCTTCATTGGGCTCATCAGAAGGATGGTCTTTACAGGGAAAAAAGATCTTGGCTCCTTCATTCTGACAACTGATAGCGATCCAGTCATTCCCCGTTGAATCTTTCGTCCACTGAAAACCTCCATCCCAGGGAGGCCTTACCGCCACACGTGGCTTCCCTGCATATTGGATCTTCACCGTTGCTTTACCGGCGGCGGCAGCTGCCAGCGTGATATAGATCAGATCTTGCTCATGTTTGAACGGTTGCTCTTTATTGTTCACCCACACCTTACCCACTTTAAAAGTATTTAACAGGTCAAATAATAAAGTCGTTGTTGGCTGTGCCAATACAACGTCTATCACAGTATATCCGTCAATGGATTGTTCACGGGGATCAACAGCTAATGCTACCGTATAGTGACGCACATCCATATTGGCTTGTTCCGGTTTCAATACCCCGCCGGAAAAAATAGCTTGTGAAAAGCCGCTATGTGTGCTAAACAGCAACAAGGCATAAATAAAAAAGCGCATAAAAAGGATTTAAGGGAAGGTAATAATTTTATGACCGCCCGGCGGGTATCGGATAAATTTGATTTAAAGCATATCATTTTTGCTGTTGTATTAGAAAAACGGGCTGAATGATTAAAAAAAACTTAAAATCATCTTAAAATGAAATCGCTTATTAATCGTTCATAGGTATTTTATTACGATGCTATACCTTTGAACCCCTTTTATCAGGCACGTAAGTTGCATATGACAAGTCATGAAGGATGATTGACATGTGTGAATGATTGCTAATTAATCAATTAAAAACCAATTTATATGAAGTTCAGACACGTTCTGTTAGTAGCATTAACCCCTGTAGTGCTGTTTTCCTGCGTCAGCACCAAGAAATTTAAGGCAGAACAAGAGAAATACACCCAATTAAACGACTCTTACGCCAAATTACAAGGCGATCTGAAAGCGTGTGAAGATCAGAAAGCAGAGGAAGCCCGTAAAAAAGCGGCGCTGCAAGCTGAGATCGACGGTCTCAACAAACAAATTGCTTTCCTGAAAGAAAACAACACCCAGGCTTTAAAGCAACTCCAGGATCTTTCTGTTATTTCCAGCTCACAGGCTGAAAGTATTAAAAAATCCATGGAGAACATCGGTGCGAAAGATTCTTATATCCAGACTTTACAGCAACAAATGGCGCGTAAAGATTCTATGAACATGGCCCTCGTGATGAACCTGAAAGGTGCTATTGGCAACCTGGATGACAAAGACATCAACATTAAGGTTGATAAAGGTGTAGTTTATATCGACATTTCTGATAAGCTGTTATTCAAGAGCGGCAAGTTTGATGTAACAGAAGAAGCTAAGGTTGTATTGGGTAAAGTGGCTACCGTACTGAAAAATCAGCCTGACATCGAGTTCATGGTGGAAGGTCATACCGACAACGTTCCTTACAAAGGAAATCCGCTGTTGCTCGACAACTGGGACCTGAGTGTTAAGCGTGCTACTTCTGTAGTACGGATCCTCCAAAACCAATATGGTCTGGATCCTGCTAAGATGTCTGCTGCCGGTCGTGGTGAGTACTCTCCACTGATGCCTAACGATTCTCCTGAAGCCAAAGCGGCCAACCGTCGTACAAGGATCGTTATCCTGCCTCAGCTGGATCAGTTCTTCAAATTGCTCGAAAGGAAATAAGCTTACTATATAAGTGAAAAGGGAGAGCGGCATGATGCCGCTCTCCCTTTTTTTATGATGTATTGCCGATGGCGAAGGTGGGTTGTCCTATAACGAAGGTGGGTCGCCTTTCCAAGGCGGCTCACCTTTTCAAGGCGGCTCACCTTCGTTATTATTACCTGCTTACATCTTTAGAAACTTTTTTATTAAATGGCTTAGTTGCCTGGTGTCTACCTGTTCCAATGCATGTGCCGTTCCGGGTAGCACACCCAATTGCCCCGCAGGCAATTGCTTGTACACATTCACCGTTTCATCGAGGGTAACCATCTTATCCCGGTCGCCCAGCAACAACAGGCAGGGCGTTGTTATCTGAGGATAGTCATCCGGCTTTAAAGGATTGTCTTTTCCCATGGCCAGCAGCATATTCGCTGTTTGCTCCATCACCACTTTCCAATCCTGCGGTGCATGCCGTTTGGCCAATTGTTCTGCAAATCCAGGTAGCTTCTGAAGAATAGTTTCAGGATTGAGCATTTGCACCTCTTTCGTGGCGCCTGCCTCATCCCAATGGAATTTGGTAGCAAGCGTGATCGTCTTTACAAACTTGCCCGGATAATGTCGGTTAATATACATACCTACATAGCCGCCCATGCTATAGCCAAACAAATGCAGTGTTTCCCCGGCAGGTACATAGGTTTCAATATAGGTCAGTACCTGCTGTGCAAACAGCTCAATAGACCATGGCTGATCAGGCAAAGCCTCCCCGCCATGACCCTTGAAGTTCAGCCGGTGAACGTAATAGTCATTGGCAAGACTTTCACCCAATGGCAGCAATTGGTCTTTAGCGCCGATGGCGCCATGTAGTAACAGTAAATGTTGCATGCTCTAAAGGTACAAAACGCCCGTGGGGAACAATGCGGGGGCAGAAGAATAGAAAAGGGTACGGATCAAACTATTATTTTATCAGATTCAGCGCGCTAAGCCAGCCCGGACGCTTGGCGGCCCAGCCACTCGTAAATGCTTCAGGCTTTAATCCGCCTTCCAGGTTTTTGAGCAGGCCTGTGGCGTTGGACAAGGTCTTTACCGTGTTGGCTGTTTTCAGCAGGCCGGCCACATCAAAGCCACTTTTGAACATATCGGGCTTAATAAAACCAGCCAGGGAAGAAATACTCTTACCCAACCCTCCTGCATCAGTAACCTTGGAGGCTGCGCTTAACCAATCGGTTTTTCCGCCACCCGCCCAGCTTCCCAGGAAAGAAGTAGGCTTCAGAGCACCCGCAAATTGGGTCAGCAGGCTGCCAATATTGGCTTTGCCCGTCTTGGGCAGCGTCAGCTGCGCTTCTGTGGTCAATGATCCCAGTGAGGTAATGAGCAAAAGAAAGAATAGGCTCTTTTTCATAAAAAATTGTTTTACCCGGACTCCTTTTATGCCGGGGTTGGTGTAACGATAATGAGTGATAAATGGTAATCCATATTAATGGATTGTCACTATCCAACCTAACTCTGTTTAAGCTTTGGGGTTATTGCGCAGCAAAAGATTCAGTGAAAGAGAGCAACCCTCCTTCCACCAGCCAGTCCAATTGATCGTGGAGCTACTATCATGTAAAAAAACGACAGTCGTTTTAGCCCTTTCCTCCACTTACCGCATCCTATCGCATCCTGTAAAGAAGTGCTACGAAGCCATTCGTTTTATCAGAATATTTGTTTTTCAATAACTGGTAGGTATGCGCAAATTGATGTTGGTGATGATAAGTCTGCTGTCGGTAGGGATTACAATGGCCCAAAATAGTCAACGCGGAAAGATTACCGTCAATATCCTTGGGGAGGGTCAACAGGGCCTCGAAAATGCTACTGTTGAGCTACTCAAAAGCAAGGACTCCACCCTGGTGAAGGCGGCTATTAGCGGCAAGGCGGGCCTGGCCGAGTTGGAAAATATTCCCCTGGGCAGTTATGTCCTCCGCATAACCATGATCAATTATGCCAGGCAGTTTTCAACGCCCGTATCCCTTACCGGGGAGCGGTCCGTGATCAGTTTACCTGCTATTACCTTGCTGCCGGCTACTGCTGCTCAGATGAAGGAGGTAACCATTACCGCCCGAAAACCATTTATTCAAAAACTCAGCGACCGTATCGTAGTCAATGTAGACAACAGCATTGTCAGTGTGGGCAGCTCGGCCCTGGATGTACTGGAGCGCTCACCCGGTGTATTGATCGATCCCAATGATGCCATCAGCCTCCGCGGCCGGGCAGGCGTGATCATCATGATCGATGGTAAGATCACCCCCATGTCAGGCACAGATCTCGTGAACATGCTGCGCAGCCTGCCTTCCAATAGTATTGAGCGCATTGATATCATCACCAACCCTTCCGCACGCTATGATGCAGCAGGAAACTCAGGTATTATTGATATCCGCATGAAAAAGGATCAGCGGGTTGGCGCCAATGGCACTTTTACAGCAGGTTACGGACAGGGCATCTATCCCAAGGCCAATACCGGCGCCACCTTCAATTACCGCAATAAGAAACTGAACTTCTTTGGTAGTTATAATTTCGGTTATCGCGAGATGTTTGGCAACCTGGTTTTGAAAAGAGAGTTCTTTAAGAATGGTGCTTACGAAGGCGCCTATGACCAGGATAATTTCAGTAAGGTGCAATTCAATAGCAATACCGCCAGGCTGGGCGCTGATTTTTTTCCGAATAAGAAATCGATCATAGGATTTGTGCTCAGCGGCACGCTCACCAATATCAACCGCAACAGCAATAACCAATCACTGGTCCTGAATAATGTGAAAGAACCCGAATCAAGGTTTATCACCAATAACAGAGAAAAGAACAAGCCCCGGAATATACTGGGCAATATCAATTATAAATATAGTTTCGACAGCACAGGCCGCGAACTTACCGCTGACCTCGACTATGGCGTATTCAACAGCAACGTGCTCTCGAGATTCATTACCGGCTTTTATACCTTGGACGGAATACCCAATAAGCCGGAATACAAATTGAATGGTGATCAAACTGGCAAGATCAACATTGCCACCGTGAAAGCTGATTATATCCATCCCCTTAATAAAAATACCAGCCTGGAAACCGGCTTTAAGAGCGCCTTCGTAGAAACAGACAACGATGTAGAGTTCTATGATGTAAGCAATGCCACGCCCCAATACGATTCTTCCAAAAGTAACCGGTTTAATTATAAGGAGAACAACAATGCCTTGTATGTAAACATGAATACTGAGTTTAAAAAGTTCTCCCTTATGGCCGGACTGCGGGCCGAGCAAACCAATATGGAAGGATACCAGGAAGTCAATGACATTCGTTTCGATTCCTCCTACCTGCAGCTATTTCCCAGCATATTCCTGAATTATAAACTGGGCGCAGAAAAAACAATAGGATTGTCAGTAAGCAGGCGTATAGATCGCCCCAATTATTCCGAGCTCAATCCTTTCCGTTTTTTCCTGGACCCCAGCACCTATAGCTCAGGCAACCCTTACCTGAAACCCCAGCTTACCTGGGCATACGAGCTCAGTTATACCATTAAGCAATTAAGTTTTACACTTGCGTATAGTCATACAAAGCAGAACAGCACTGTGGTTATCAGACCCAGTGAAACGGAAGAAAGAGTAACGGTGCAGATGCCGGTCAATCTCAACACCTACGATTATTATGGGATTACTGTCGCTGCACCGATCCGTTTTACCAAATGGTGGAACGCCATCAACAATGCCAATATTTATTACGGGCATTATAATGGCAACCTCGCCAGTACCACCCTGGACAATGGCGCTCCGGCCGCCAATATCAGTACCAACAATACTTTTATTGTCCCCAAGGGCTGGACTTTTGAATTAAATGCCAACGTCAATACCGGCGGCCAATATGGGTTTATGAAACTTGATCCCCAATGGCAATTATCTGCCGGCGTTCAAAAGACGATAATGAACAAGAAAGGTACCATCCGGCTCAACATCACCGACATTTTCTGGACCAATGTGCCAGCTGCCGTGATAGAGTTTAGTAATTATATCGAACACTGGCATTCGAGAAGAGAAACAAGGGTAGCTAACCTGTCGTTCACTTATCGTTTTGGTAAGAATACAGTGGCGGCTGCCAGAAGAAGGAACACTGCTTCCGAAGAAGAAAGAAGAAGGGCCGGAAACTGATGCTTTCAATGGTGCATGTGAAATGGGCAGGACCCAATATCAATGCCTTTTGAAATATTGTATTTCCCGTTCATGCTTCTTGGCTGCCTCCAGGCTGTCAAAAGTGCCCAGGTTGCGGCGTTTATTCGTTTTGGGATCTTTCTTCCGGGAATAAATCCGGTATCCGCCCGATTTTAACTTGCGTATCATAAATAGGTTTTCCAGTTTCGGCACAATTCACATGCCATCAAGGCGGGGCTTTTTGTGTAAAGTCTGCAACAATTGAAGATGCGGCTGCAGGTTTTGCAACGTGCTCTTTTGAAGGAACTGCTTGAGGTGCTTGTAAAAATGGCTATGATCGTAATAGCCATAAATGGAGTAGTGGAAGGTTTGTGGAGAGCTGGCTATATGAGCCGCCGCTTTGCGGATGCGCATGATCTGCAAGGCATTTTTACTGCTGATGCTGGTGGCCCGCTCAAAATAGCGTTGCAAGGTGCGGGTTGATATCTTGTATTGACTGGCAAGCGTTTCAATCGTAGTCTTAAAATCATTGTCTCTAAAGCATCGGTCAAGGATCTCAGTAACAATGTGAATTTCCTGCAGGGAACCTGCATGTTCCCGGATAATGGGTTGATAGTGGTTGCTGATGATCCTTACCCTTTCTTCAAAGTTGGTAGCCCCCTTAATAGCATCTATGAGCGATTGCTCCACCAGGTAGCTCAGCGGAAAGATATACTCCCGGTACTCTGCGAAGTTTATTTTCTTCAGGAACAGTACAGGCGATATCTTGAATTTGATACCAAACAGCTGGTTGCCCGGCCGGTGATAGCATTCAATGCTGCGGTGGCGGGGCAGAAAGCCGTCAGACCGCATATCGAAAAACTGGTCCGCTACCTGCATCACAAACGGGGTGCCCAGGTTTACCAGGTAGGTGTACCCAATATTGGGAAATAAGGCATCTGAAAACCCTTCCGGATGAGCCTGCCACAAGTGCCCAAAGTCTGTTTCCCATATAAAATCAATGAAATGGCTCAGACCCGCCGGCGGGGCCGTGCGGTGGTAGTTGTTTTCAAAATGAGCTTTATGGAAGAATTCTACATGCTGCACAAATACATCGTATCACATAAAACTAGCGCAACGGTAGTACACCGGGAAACAGGAAAACGATGATCCGTTGTATGGTTATATAGCCGGTTCCTACTTGAAGGTGATCTCGTTGTTGTTCAGTTCCCGGCGAAATACATTTTTATTGGGAAACATCACCAGCAGAACCACCAGGTCGAACAAAGCAAACAAAATAAAGATCCTGCGTGCCGTCAATACATAGAGAATACAGGCCGTAATGCCGATGATCACATTCACAACCAAACGCTGGTCATAGATCTTCTTGTATTGTGCAACCTGCTCGTCGAAGCTGGGCAGGCCATGGATCGATAACAATTGTTCCTTATGTTTCCTGGTCACTATAAAAGAGGCGACAAAAGTGCCAGCCAGGAATACCCATTTAATAACTTCGTTTATCGTCGGATCCGTAAGCATACTATACCCCCTGCTGGCCAATACATAGGCAATAACCATGGGAATAAAAGAGACAGCTATATAGGTCAGGTGTTGTTTCTTGAAAGGCGCTACATCAATGGTATAAAGACTCATACTGGTTATTTTGTGGGTTTACGGCCGATCCGGACGGTGAAATTAGGGATAAAGATATTTTATGCAGACTATTTTCTCAACCGGGCCTCTTCGAGGTCCAGTTCTGTTTCTCTTTTACGGATCAGTTCATCCGGAAATTCCCGGAGGCGGCTCATTTTGGCCAATTCAGCACGCCGCACCTGCACCGCTTCCAGTAACATTTTCCGGTATTTGGGCAGAAAGGCACCGGCATGCTGCGTATTTTCATCCTTTTGTAGCCGGCTGTTCGCAATATCAGCCATACGCTGGTATCGCTCTTTTATCCGGATGAAGGCTTCAATAGAAGCCGACTCCTCAGTATAAGATTTCTCCAGTAAGTCAACCACCGCCGTCGCCAGTCGCAAACGGATGGCGTGGTCATGATGCGCCTCCGATTCAGGCGCTTCAATTTTCAATATCCGGATAAGCCAGGGAAGACTCAGCCCCTGTAATACCAGGGTAAAGAGGATCACGACAAATGTGATAAACAAAAAAAGATTACGCTGGGGAAAAGCCTGTCCGTTACTCATCGTAATAGGAACTGCCAGCGCAGAGGCCAGCGATACCACGCCCCGCATGCCACTCCAGCCTACGATAAATACCGACCCCCAGGTGGGCCGGGGCTCCCGCTCCCGTATTTTTTTATTGAATATCCTTGGCAGGTAAGCGCCGGGATATACCCATAAAATGCGAACGACAATGGTGACCAGGCTAATAATCACGGCATATAAGATGGCATCAAAAATGGAGCTTTCCCCAAGCTCTTTGATAATAAAAGGCAATTCCAGCCCGATCATAATAAACACCACGCCATTCAGCAGGAATACCAGGGTTTCCCAAACACTCACCGCCTGCAGGCGCGTACTGTAAGAAAACACTTCATGGGAGCGGAAGGAGAGGAAAAGACCGCCCGCCACTACAGCCAATACACCTGAAAAATGAAAATGCTCCGCCGCTATATACATCAGGTAAGGTGAAATAAGTGTAATAGCCGTATCAATACTGGGCGTAGTAGGTAAGAAACGGTGTATCAGGTAAACTACATGGGCTATGGCGAGACCAATAACAACGCCCATTACCGCTACCAGTAAAAAATTAGCCCCCGCTTCCCATAAGGTGAATTGACCAGTAAAGATGGCTGCCAGGGCAAAGCGAAATACAATTAAGCTGGAAGCATCATTGATCAGGCTTTCTCCCTCCAGTATGGCTGTTATCCTTTTAGGCACTTTTAACTGCTGTAATACGCTGGTAGCCGCAATCGCATCCGGCGGCGAAATAATAGCCCCCAGCAGAAAACCCATGGGCAGCGAAAAGCCGGGGATAATAGCATGGGAGGTAAAGGCAATAGCGGTAGCTGTGAAAATCACCAGGCCAAAGGCCAGCATAAAGATGGGGCGCCGGAACTTCCAGAAATCATTCCAGGAAGTATTCCACGCAGCGGCATACAATAAGGGCGGCAGGAAGATAATAAATACCAGGTCTGGCTCCAGGGTGATGGAGGGTGCGCCCGGTATAAAACCAATGCCCAACCCTGCAATGACCAATAAAATAGGATAGGAGATACGCACCTTATCGCTCAGCATAGTGAGCATGGAAACGACAAAAAGCAGGGAAATGATAAGAAGCAGGTTGTCCTGGAGCATAACGAACTGTTATTTGGATATACGTTTGGGGAACAATTTAGAATATTTTAATAAATGTCTGTAGGGCAATCAGCCCATAACGGGAATTCCTGTAGAATAAGAGCTACATCCCACTCATTCCGGTATTTACAGGAGAATTAAAGCCAACCCGGCTAATGGACTAATTGTAAGATCATTTAAAGCCAATTCAATTCAAATTGAAACGGCGTGGCAAAGTAATTGAGTACTAAACAGAAAATCATTGAGTAACACCTAACAAATTATTTATGAAAAAGATCCTTTTCACCTTTGGGGTTATAGGCTTATTGATAGTAGCAGCTTGCGATACACCACAACCTACATCCGATCCCAATTCCCGCGATACTACTGTAAACAATAATACACAGACAGATACATCCACCAACAAGCCCGATACTACAAGGCAATAATCCGATAAAACTATACTTTATGAAAAAGCTATTGGTAATAGCGCTCACGGCAGGCATATTCGCCGCCTGTGGCAGCAACGACAATCCGGATCGAATCAATAATAACGCAGACAGTATCAACAATATGCCGTCTACAAGTGATACATCCATGAAAGACTCCGATACCAGTGATCGTCAAAATCCAAACCATAACCAGGATTCATTGAGATACAATTAGTGGACGGACGGTTATGAGGTTTAGGTAGGATGGCATACTTATTATGTCATCCTTTTTGGGTTTCGTTAAACCCATAAATGATAAACTGAACCACTATGCAAAACTTATTTTTAACAGGAATAGCATGTGCCCTGCTGGCAGCAAGCCTGGTAGCAAACAAGGATGTCCACACAGGGCCGCAGGAGACGTCTGTTGATGCCCGGTCCAATACAAAGCCGGCCGACACTTCCCTGAATGGAGAATGGTTTCTACAGCCTGTATTGGCTTCTGATACTGCTGCAGGCAAGTTCCCCTCTATCAAATTCAATGTTGCCAAGGGCACGTTTACAGGAAATACCGGGTGTAACCGCATGAATGGTACCTTCAAGCGTACTGACACCAGCCTAACGATTAATGAGCATATTGTAGTTACCAAAATGGTTTGCCCCGGTTTCAACGAAGCAGCTTTCCTGAAAACCCTTCTCAATACCAACCGGTACAAAAAAGAGAATGATGTATTGGTGTTGATGTTTGACCAGACAGAACTATCCAGGTGGACGAGAAAGCCCTACCGGGCGCCTATGAGTAAAGGCATTTAAACGAAAAAAAGGAATAGCCTATACACTTTCTCTTTGCAGCCAGTAGCGGTATTGCATAACGGCCCTTATTTCGCTATAGGAATAATCCTCTCCCAGTTTTTCTTTAGCGGCCGAGCTACTTGTACCCCCTGCTGCTTCCAGTGCCTCCAGGATGGGCACTATTTTATGTTCCGGTACGATGTCTTCTATATTTATTTCCCCCGTGGCAATAAATTGCACGAGGTGACCTTCAATGGTGCTGACTGCCATTCCCCGCAGAGCAGCTATCGCTGCAATGTTTTTCCCTTCTTTGAATAATTGCAGACTGATGATCTTTGTCTCCCCTTTCTTGGGTTTGATTACTTTTTCTTCCACCTCCTGTATTACTATCACTGCCGCCTTCTTTTGATTCTCCACCATTTGCAGCAGGTCATCCCCCTGCACTCCCTTCACCAGTGCATTGACTATCTGCATGGCTTGTTCCACCGATTGCTTTTTCCTTTGGAACAATAATTTCAATTCCTGTAGCTCTTTTACATATTTCTTGACCTTCTGTTTCACCTTCACCTCATCAATATGTTGTTGCAGCTTGGTGCTCACCTCTTCCAGCTGGAGAATAAAATAGCTGGTAGCGGCCTGCAGGCGTTGCTGCAGTATACCGTATCCATCCGCTTCAGCCGTAATAACCAGTTGTTCCAGCTGGCGCATAAACTTTACCGCCACCTCTTGTTGATCCATGATCTGGGCCAGCATAGCCCTTGCCCGGATGACCGCCCTGTTCTTATCCGGGATCTGTCTTTCTTCATACCCTTCAAAGTGCGCATCCCAGGCAGCCGTTACTTTTGTCCAGTCGAACGACTGAACAATAGACCGGCTGACGAAAGCTTTCCTTTCTTCCTGCAAAGCCTGTTGCAGTTCATTGGTTTCCATTTCAGCACTTGTAAAAGCAATGACCCGCTGGTCCGTACTGATGCAATGCGGTTGTATACGGGAATAAAGCACCAGGCCTTCCATGGAGGTCAAGCGGCTCAGGGCTACATACACCTGCCCCGGAGCAAAGGATTCCCCGGCATCGATGATCGCTTTCTGAAAAGTAAGCCCCTGGCTTTTGTGGATCGTAATCGCCCAGGCCAGCCGGATGGGATATTGTTTAAATGTGCCCAGTTCCTCCTCGTCAATATGATCTTTCTCTTTATTGTAACTGTACCGGATGTTTTTCCAGGTTTCCTGCTCCAGTTCAAGCTCAATTTCCTCATTAGGGAAGGACACCATTATCTTGTCCTTCTCAATGGCTTTGACGATGCCCAGTTTTCCGTTGAAATAACGCCTCAGCTCTCCTTTATCATTTTTGATGAACATTATCTGGGCGCCTTCTTTTAATTGCAGTGTCATTTCCGCAGGCAGCGCTTTCTCATTGAAATCGCCTTTTATCTCTCCCCGGAATTCAAATATTTCACCCGGTAGTTTGGCCAACTGGTATTGGTTGATCTTGTCTGCCTTATAATTATGGGAGGTCAGGGTTATATAATGTTCATCATCTTCCGGTGTAAAGCCCGGATAATAGTGATTATGTAATTGGCGCAGGTCTTCGGCGCTGGTGGTATTGTTGCGCAGGTTGTTCAATATCTGGATAAACGAGGCGTCATTTTGACGGTAGATCTTCTTTAATTCCAGGTATACCGGCGGCGCCTGTTTGATCACCTGGGCATCAAAGAAAAATGGACTGGCGTAGTGGTGCTTCAGGATATTATCCCATTCATCATTGCCAACAACGGGCGGTAATTGGTGCAGGTCGCCAATGTACAATACCTGTACCCCGCCAAAAGGAAGCAAAGGCTGCCGGCGAAATTGCCGTAGAATAGCATCTATCGCATCCAGCATATCCGCCCTTACCATACTTACCTCATCAATGACGAGCAATTCCAGTTCCCGCAGTAATTCCCGTTTGGCATTATTGAACCGGATATTCTTAAATAAGCTGTGCTGATCCGTCACCTCGGGGCCACCACTTTGCCATCCCCCCTGTTTAATAGGAATAAATGGCCCGAATGGCAGCTGGAAAAAGGAGTGCATGGTTACACCACCGGCATTGATGGCTGCCACACCCGTGGGCGCGACCACCGCCATTTTCTTGAAACTGTTTTGCTGTATATACCGCAGGAAGGTGGTCTTTCCCGTGCCCGCCTTACCCGTAAGGAAGAGGTGGCGGCTGGTTTGGTTTACAAACCGTACGGCTAACTGGAAGTATTCATTGGATATATCGGTACCTGACGACATGCTGGCCGCAATTTAAATAATGTGACCAGGAAGCCCGCTGGTATTTATCCGCAGCATGTTCAAAACTTTCCTTTCCCTTTCCGGCCTGCCCGGATCCAATAAGTTTTCAACGTTTCCTCCTAATCGGCCGGTATGACGTAAATTGCAGGCTTGACTCACCCGTTGCGGGTGGTTACTAATCTATTATGCAAGACTATTTAAAAGAGTTGAACGAGCGGCAGCGCGAAGCTGTCCTGCATATTAAAGGTCCGTTGATGATTGTGGCCGGTGCCGGCAGCGGTAAGACCAAAGTGCTTACCACCCGCATTGCCCACCTGATGAACTCCGGCGTAGACGCATTTAATATCCTGGCCCTCACCTTTACCAATAAGGCCGCCAAGGAAATGAAAGAGCGGATTGAAAAAATACTGGGCAATTCCGAAGCCCGTAACCTCTACGTAGGAACCTTCCACAGCGTATTCGCCCGTATCCTCCGCGCAGAAGCGCATCACCTGGGCTATCCTAATAACTTTACGATCTACGATACGGATGATGCCAAAAGTGTGGTGAAAACCGTTGTCAATGAAATGAACCTTGATGACAAGACCTATAAGCCTTCCACAGTCTACAACCGTATCTCCAGCGCCAAGAATGCCCTGGTAGGTCCGGTGGAATATGCCAACGACTATGCCCTCCAGCAGGAAGACCTGCGCGGCAACCGTCCTGCCATTGCCCAGATCTATGATGCTTATGTCAAGCGTTGCTTTAAGAACGGCGCCATGGATTTTGACGACCTGCTGCTGAAGTTCTATGAACTGCTCAAAGGGTTTCCCGAATCACTCAGTAAATACCAGCGCAAATTCAAATATATCCTGATCGATGAGTACCAGGATACCAACCCCGCCCAGTACGAGATCATCAAACTCCTGGGCGCCATGAATGAAAATGTGTGTGTGGTGGGCGATGATGCACAAAGTATCTATAGCTTCCGGGGCGCTACCATTCAGAACATCCTGCAATTCCAGAAGGATTATGAAGATGCCCATGTGGTAATGCTGGAGCAGAACTACCGCAGTTCTAAAAGCATCCTCAATGTAGCCAACGAAGTCATTAAGAATAATAAAGGACAGATCCCCAAGTCACTGTGGACAGACAACAAAGACGGGGAAAAGATCAGGCTGGTACGCACCATGACTGATAATGACGAAGGAAAATATGTGGCCGATTCCATACAGGAACAAAAGCTGCGCAACCACTACAACAACCGCGACTTTGCCATCCTGTACCGCACCAACGCACAGAGCCGGGCCTTTGAAGAAGCCCTCCGCCGTATGAACATTGCCTATACCATCTTTGGCGGCCAGAGTTTCTATACACGCAAAGAGATCAAGGACTTTGTAGCCTACCTGCGCATCATTATTAACTCTAAAGACGAAGAGGCCCTGAAGCGTATTATCAATTTCCCGGCAAGAGGTATTGGTAAAACAACAGTCGATAAAGCAGTACTGGCGGCCAATACCCATAATATTTCCATGTGGGAAGTATTGGAGCGGGCCCGTGAGTTTGGATTTAAAGCCGGCACACTCGAAGCGATCGACAACTTTGTGGTAATGATCAAAAGCTTCGCCAGCATGCTGCAAAACAAAAACGCCTATGAAGTGGCGGTTCATGTAGGCAAGCAAACCAATATTGTAAAGGAACTCTTTAATGATAAGAGTACCGAAGGTGTAGCCCGGTACGAGAATATCCAGGAGTTATTGAACTCCATCAAAGAATGGGTAGACACGCAACAGAACCTGTCGCAGATTGACGAAGATGGAACTATGATCGAAACCTCCGATAATGAAGCTGTCAGTACCGGAGAAATTACCCTGGGCGCCTACCTGCAGCAAATTACCCTGCTTACAGATGCGGATGATAAAGATCCCAATGCAGATACCGTAAAGCTCATGACCATCCACGCTGCCAAAGGGCTGGAATTTGGTTGTGTATTCGCCGCCGGACTGGAAGAAATGCTTTTCCCCAACGGTATGGCCGTCAATACCCGGGAAGAGCTGGAAGAAGAGCGCCGCCTGTTTTATGTGGTGATCACACGCGCCAAACAAAGGCTTTGGATCACTTATGCCAATACGCGCTACCGTTTTGGATCGCTGGTGCAGAACGAGCCCAGCCGTTTTATAGATGAACTGCCCGAAGAATACCTCGACCGGAGTTACGCCGGTGCAGCCGCCTTTAAGAACCAGGGATTCGGCGCGCGTGGCAATACCAATGCCTTCGACCGTATGAATGGCGGAGGTTGGGGGGCTGGCGGCGGCGGCAGACAGTCTGCTGCTGATGCAGAAAAGAGATATGGCGCACCACCATCCAAGAAACCCGCTATTCCTTCTTATGTAACACCCAAACCGCAAAGCAAACCGGTGGAGCACGTGCCCAGCGCCGACTTTGTGGCCAGCGATACCACCAACCTGCAGGAAGGCCAGAAGGTGGAACACCAGAAATTTGGTTTCGGGATAGTCACTAAAATGGAAGGCTCTGCCCACAACCCTGTGGCCACGGTAAAGTTTGATGTGAATGGGGAGAAGAAGATCATGTTGAACTACGCCAAGCTGCGTATCATACAATAGAAGAGGTCTCTACAAATAATAAAAAGCGGGCTGCCCTTGTAAAGCAGCCTGCTTTTATATTGAAGCTAATGAATCCTACGAATAATAAATAATCAGTAATCAATCATCCTCAGGCAAGCATCTTCATCACCCCATTCCGGTACAGCTTACCAATGGGTATCTCCGTAGTCTCAATTTCAATAAGCTCATTGGTATAAGAACGTATCTTTTCAATGGCCACAATAAAGGAACGGTGGGTGCGTACAAACAGCTTTTCTGAAAGCATCGCTTCTACCGAAGTAATGGATTGTTTGGTAATGAGTGTGCCGGCGGTGGTAACGATCTTCACATAATCCTTCATACTTTCAATATACAGGATGTCATGAAGCATCACCTTTTGCATTTTGCGATCAGCCCGGAAATAAACAAACGACTCACTCTTCTTTTCTTCCTGCGCCGCTGGAGTAGAGAGTACTGAAGTTGTATCTGCTTGTTGACTTCCCAGCGGAAATGCTTTATTAACGGCTTTCAGGAACCGGTCAAAACGTACTGGTTTCAGCAGGTAATCCACTACATCCAGTTCATACCCTTCCAGTGCATATTCAGGATAAGCAGTAGTAAAGATAACCTTGGGAGGATTCTTCAATGTCTTCAGAAAGGTAGTGCCATCCAACTGCGGCATCCGGATATCCAGGAAAATGAGGTCGATGGCCTGTTGTTGTAAAGCGCCCAATGCCTGTACCGCATTGGCACATTCGCCTGCCAGGTGCAATGTAGGCACATCCTGCACATAACGCCTGATCACTTCCCGTGCGGGCGGCTCATCGTCCACTACCAGGCACCGTATCGTCTTTAATTCATTCATTATTTGTGAGTACAAAAGTATTTTCTTCTTTTTTCCGGGAACTACGGATGCATTCCAGCTGCAGTGTCAATGTTACCACAAATACCTCTTCTTCGTTCATGATCTTGAGCGTGTGCCGGTCCGGATACAGTAACTGCAGGCGTTTGCGTACATTCTCAATGCCAATACCAAAATTAGGTCCTTGCTTTTTTTCCTTAGCCTTGCCATTCATCAGCCGCATTTCCATGAGATCCTCTTTCAGGTGTATCTGCAAATTGAGCCAGGGCTGTTCCAGCATATTGCTGGCGCCATGCTTAAAACAGTTTTCCACCAGCGGCAGCAATAATAAGGGGGCAATATACAGGTGATCGGCACCAGAAGGGATATCCAGGTGAATATCAAACCGCTCATCATACCGTATTTTCTCCAGGGAAATATAATCCCGGATCATGGTAAGCTCTTTCGACAAGGGCACCAGCGGCTGATTACATTCATACAGCATAAAGCGCAGCATGTCCGAAAGGCCCATCACCAACTGGGCGGCTACCGGCGCCACACCCTGGGTATGTGAATAAATATTATTGAGCGTATTGAATAAGAAATGTGGATGGACCTGAGCTTTTAATAATTGCAATTGTGCTTCGGCTTTCTCTTTCTGGAGTTGCAGGTTGCGTTGCTCTTTTACGTACCAATGCTTCATCAGTTTGATAGCGGCAGCCATTCCACCGATGGTGATAGCCCCTCTCAATCCGGCCAACAGGCCCAGGAAAAAAGAAGGTGGTCTATCCCTTTTTGCTGGCTGAGACTCTTGCGACAAAATGCTGTCGCGTATCGGGTCAATAATGTACAAGGCGATACAGGTGGAAATAGCGGCCGTAGCAAAAAACAGGATTAATACCCAAATGCCCGTGGCTGTATATTTACCCTTCAACAGGTAGTGGGGCAACACAAAATACATGAGTGAATAGGCCAGGAATATATGTGCAAACAGATAAATGGCCGATTCTACCATGGTATAGGGGATCCTGTCCAGGTAACTAACATTGATGGGAGCCGGTGTAAAGGCATACAAAAACCCCTGGAACAGCCACCAGAATGTCCAGAATGCCACATGCCGCCATATGCGGTACCTGGGTGCATCAGAAAATATAAAAGGGTATTTGTTCATGGCGTTGCATCCTAAAGATACACCAGCTTTTTCCCGTCGCTTATCCCGGCTGTCCCAATATCGCCGGAAAGCTGGTTTTTGTCGACAAACATTTTTAGTCCCCGGCTGTTATATTTTACTATGTCTTTGCAATTAAGCGTTTTAGATCAAACCCCCATTCGCCGCGGTGGTACTGCGGTAGAGTCCTTGCAGGAATCCATTCAATTGGCACGCCTGGCAGACAAACTTGGGTATACCCGGTATTGGTTGTCCGAACACCACAATTCCGCCACCCTGGCCATGGCCGCTCCTGAAATACTCATCGCGCGCCTGGCAGGCGAAACCAATTATATCCGTTTTGGCTCCGGCGGCATCATGTTGCCCAACCACAGCGCTTTAAAAGTGGCGGAGAATTTCCGGCTGCTTGAAGCACTCTATCCCAACCGCATCGATCTCGGATTGGGCCGTGCTCCGGGTGGAGATCGCATCTCCGCTCAATTGCTCAACCCTTCCAATACATTCGATCCGCAGGAATATATCCGGCAGATCAGGGACCTGCAAAACTTCCTCACCGATACACCCGCTGAAGGAAATGCCCAGGGCAAGGTAAAGGCCATCCCGATTGTAGATACAGCGCCCGAATTGTGGATGCTGACCTCCAGCGGCGAAAGTGGTTACCTCGCAGCACATGCAGGTATGGCTTTATCCTACGCACAGTTCATCAATCCCATTGGCGGCGCCGCAGCCGTGGCCAGTTACAGACAGCGTTTCCGCCCCTCCGCACAACTGTCTGCCCCGCAGGCCAACGTGGGTATTTTTGCCTTTTGCTCCGAGAGTGAACGCAAAGTGCAGGAAGTACAGGCTGTGATGGATTATCGCCTGCTGAGTTTTGAAAAAGGCCAGTACAATGAAATGCCTACGTATGAAATAGCAAAGGCCTACAACTATACTCCGGGCGAATGGCAACGGGTATTGTTCAACCGGGGTCGCATGGTGATCGGGACACCTGATGTGGTAAAGGAAAAAATTACAGCCCTGACCAATGAGTTTGATGTAGAGGAGGTCGTAATAGCCACTTTTGCTGAGCAGGCTGAAGACAGGTTCCGCAGTTATGAATTATTCTCGGAGGTATTTGAACTGGCGGAAAGACAAACCCGGCAGTTTGCCTGATATGCATTAAATACAAAAGCAGGAAGCAAGAGTGTTTCAACTCCTGGTTCCTGCCGTATAATATTATCCAGCCTTCCTCGGGGTAGTATGCATCGTACCACCCTTCTTACCAGAAATAGAAGATTTGCCCGGAATCATCGAAGAGCCTTTTGACTGACCGCCTGATGATGTACTTTTGACTACCATTCCGGAAAGGGGCGCCGCTTTTTTAGCGACTTTTCCTTTTTTTGATTTTGACTTGCTCATACTATAAAACTTGTTGTTATTGTAAACTAATGAAATATATTACAACAACGTGGTTTTGACCAAGATATTTTTGATAGTCAGGGGATGATTAAACTTTTTTAATAACCGGTTATTATACTTATGGAATCGCTGCAACCCAATCCTGAATTGCTTCTCAGCCTGGTAACGATGAAAATGCCTTTTGGTAAATACAAAGACACCCTGCTTTGCAATCTCCCCGTATCTTACCTCGAATGGTTTCAGCGCAAAGGATTTCCCAAAGGAAAGTTGGGCATGTTATTGCAAACGATGTACGAAATACAGATGAACGGCCTTGCATACTTGCTGGAGCCCTTGAAGAAGAAATAAAATATCTTTACCAAGGGCGCCTAGAACAATTGATCCGCACTTTCAGATCGCGGCAGCAACCCGGAACGTAAAACCCGGGACCCGGAACGCTTAAGACGCAATATCCTTATTGAAAGAAATACTTTCTATGAACTGTTTCACTTCTTCTGTACTTCTATTCATCTTTCTCGCCAACCGATCCAATAAAGCATCTTCATGCCCTTCTTCATAGGCGAGGTCCTCATCGGTAAGCCCGATAACTCTTTCCTTGATCTTTTCCTTTACTTCCTCCCAGGGAGCGTGTAAGGTAAGTTTGTTGTTTTCCATACTTACCTGCATGCAATACACAGGCCACCCAATTATTTGAAAGTCAGCTATTAGCTGTTAGCTCTTAGGTATTAGCAAGGCAAAACTTGTCCCGCTCCACGGGAAGCGCTAGAAGCCAACTATACCTGGTGGCGAAGCAGAGGCCTTAACAGCTAAAGCCTAAAAGCTAATGCCTGTATTCCATATGTGCATAACCCATCCTTGTCCCGTCAGAAAGTTTTTATCAAATTGCGGCGGATATGGACAACCAAAAGCCGGCACAGAAGACGATCATTATCACCGAACAGTTCAAAAAGCCACTGGAAATATCCGGATTGCTTTTGAACCTCGACCCACGCAAGCAGGTAGGTTTTTATGTAGAAGCCGTGGTGGTGAAGGACCCCAAACAGCCGCAAAGTATTTCGAAACAACCCCTGCTGGATAGGGTGGCCATCAAGGGCCTCAAGCCTACCCCCTATGTAGTGCAGGGAATCCTGAAACAACTGACAGGCATTGCTGCCAAACACGAGCAGGAGAAATGGCAGCAACGCTACCAGGAAGAAGGCATCACCACTGCCGACCAGGAAACCTGGGTGCGGCATAAGATGTACCATTACTTTTACAATTCCCTGCTGCAGGTAAAGCCCTTTGCTTCCCACCTCAAATGGTATTACGAAACCACCGATGAAATGCTCAGCACCACCAAGGTGGTAAGGCCCGGCAGCATCAGCAACTATAGCCCTGTAGTAAGTATTAAACTCTTTCGCACCCCGGCCGATGTGCTGCGGATGTTGGTACAGGTGAATATTAATGAAAACCTCTACCCGCTCACCGACTTTAAACGGCACGGCTTCTTACTGCGGCATAAGAATGAGTTTTTTATGCTCCGGCCCGAAGATGCCGTGCTTACCGAGCAATACCCCGAAGGATTCTGCGATATTCCTGCCGCAGAAGAGCAGGCCTTCCTGCAAACCCAGGTACCCCTGTTGGAACAACAATACGTGGTAGACCGTACCCTGCTGCAGCAATTGGAAACCATTGCCGTAGTGCCACAATGCAGGATACACCTCAGCGAGCTCAACGGCAGCTTCTTGATGATCCGTACCCGCTGGCAATATGGCGACTTTGAACTGGAAAATGCAACCGCACCCACCGAAGAGATCAATCTGCCCGATGGCCGGTACAATATTGTCAAAGACCTCAACGCAGAAAAAGAGGCCCTTGATTTCATTCAGTCACAACACAAGAAATTCAGCCAGCAGAACAATGGCTATTTCTACCTGCCCTTTGCCGATGCCGAAAAGAGCCAGTGGTTTGTAAAATTCTACCGCAAGCTCAACGACCGCAACATGCCCGTGTACGGCATGGAGTCTATGCAACACTTCCGGTACAATGCCAACCGGCCGGAGATCAAGTTCACACAAAAAGGCAATAGCATCGACTGGTTCGACCTCACTGTCCATATTTCCTATGGCGACCAAACCATCACCCTGGCCGAACTGCAAAAGGCCCTGCAAAACAAACAACACTTTCTGCTCCTGAAAGACGGTACCCTGGGTGAGATACCGGAAGAATGGCAGGCACAATTTGGCCTGCTGTTGCAGATGGGTGAAATTGAAAAAGACAAACTCCGGTTATCCAAACTGCACTGGACACTTACCGAAGACCTGGTAAAGAATGGACAGCTTACTGTTCAGAACAATATAGAAACAAGCCGCCAGAAATGGGAGCGCCTGCACCAGCAGGCCAGCAGCTTTACCGTACCATCCGGTATACGCGCCACCCTGCGCGATTACCAGCAGGCTGGCTTTGCCTGGTTCTGTATGTTGGATGAAATGCAATGGGGCGGCTGCCTGGCCGATGATATGGGCCTTGGTAAAACCCTGCAAACGATCTCCTTCCTGCAGCATGTGCATGATAAATACCCGGGCGAAACGCACCTGGTCATTTGCCCTACCTCACTCATGTACAACTGGGAGAATGAACTGAAGAAGTTTGCCCCGGAACTACGTTACTTCATTTACCACGGCAGTGACCGGAAATCGGCCGACTGGAAAAACTACGATATCATCATTAGTAGCTACGGCAGTGTACGGAACGATATAGAAACCATTAAGCAGTTCACTTTTGGTTATATCGTACTGGATGAAAGCCAGGTGATCAAGAACCCTTCTTCCCTGGTAGCTGCCGCCATGATGCAATTGCAAAGTCGGAACCGCCTTATCCTCAGTGGTACGCCCATACAGAACAATACATTTGATCTCTACGCCCAGATGCAATTCACCAATCCCGGCTTATTGGGCAGCCACCACTTTTTCAAAACCACTTTTGCAGTTCCGGTAGACAAGTATGGCGATACAGAGAAAACACAGCAGCTGCGCAAGCTCATCTATCCCTTCCTGCTGCGCAGGACCAAGGAACAGGTAGCGAAAGACCTGCCCGCCAAAACAGAGATCACCCTATGGTGCGAAATGGGAGAAGAACAGCGTAAAGTGTACGACGAGATCAAGAACTATTACCGCGAACACCTGCTGGACCGGATACAACAGGAAGGTATGGGCAAAAATACCATCCTGGTATTGGAGGGCTTGACAAGACTAAGGCAGGTGTGTAATTCGCCCAAACTCCTCAACGGCGGCAACAATGACCATACCCACGAATCGGTCAAACTGGAGGAGTTGCTGCGCGAGATTGAAAACAATACCGGCCGCCACAAGGCCCTGGTGTTTTCACAATTCACAGGCATGCTTCAATTGATCGCTAACGCCATGAAGGAACGCAATATTCCTTTCCTGTATCTCGATGGCAGTACCAAGGCAACTGATCGCCAGGCGCTGGTAGAGCAGTTCCAATCGGATGAAAACCTGCCGGTATTCCTGATCAGCCTCAAAGCAGGTGGCGTAGGCTTAACCCTTACTGCCGCCGATTATGTGTACCTGGTTGACCCCTGGTGGAATCCCGCGGCGGAACAGCAAGCCATTGACCGTACCCACCGCATTGGGCAACAGAATAAAGTATTCGCCTATAAAATGATCTGCAAAGACTCTGTTGAGGAAAAGATCCTGGCCCTTCAGCAGCGCAAAAAAGCCCTGGCCGAAGAGCTCATTACAGAAGATACCGGCTTTGTCAAGAACATGACAGCCGAGGATGTGGACTTCCTTTTTAGCTGATTTTTTACTTCTGATACACTTGCAAGTGGTTGTATATCAGCCATTAATACCTGTTTTGAATGCTCTCAAGATGCTCATACTTGCACTGAATTTAGATGCTCCACTCGATAGGGTACTCTAATCCATTGATATTCGCCGGATTATCAACACCCGCTTGCACCCGGATAAAAGTGGTAATTGCACTGGTAAGGCTAAGCCAGTGCAATTATCAGGGGACTGCAGTGCAATTACACTAGATAAGAACGGCCTATTGGCCCGGCCAGGGGATAAAATTAAAAAGGGTGAGCTGCCCCTGAGACAGCCCACCCTTTTCTTATAAATATGCCTGTTTCTTACTTCAATGTTACATCTGCCACCACCGGAAAGTGGTCAGAAGGGTACTTACCAAAGTAGCTGTCCGTCAGAATACCCCACCTTTTAACGGAAAACTGCTTGGTCACAAAAATGTGATCGATGATAGCCGTGCTGCTGGGCGTTCTAAAGCTGTTAAAGGAGCCATTATTGGCATAAGGCTTCTTAACTGCCCGGTAAGTATCGGCCAGCACTTCAGAGCCCGCAATGGTCTGGTACCACTGGCTATTGTGATCTCCGTTAAAGTCGCCGGTGAGCAGAACAGGGCTGTCGCCAGCGATCGTTTTGATCTTTTCGAGGATCAGCTTGCTGCTTTCCTGCCGGGCCCTTACACCCTGGTGATCATAGTGCACGTTGAATACATAGAACTTCTTTTTGCTCTTTGCATCCTGCAATTGTAACCAGGAGCAGATGCGGTTGAGCCGGGCATCCCAACCGGGACCGGGCTTGTCAGGCGTTTCAGACAACCAGAAGTCACCCTTTGCCAATACCTTGTATTTGTCTTTTTTATAAAAGATGGCAGAATGCTCGCCTTTGGCCTGCCCGTCATCGCGACCTAGGCCATACCAGGCATAACCCGGCAGGTTGGCGCTGAGGGTATCTATCTGGTGCCTTAAGCCTTCCTGTGTACCAAAAATGTCGAAGTCATGGAATTGTACCAGGGCGCTGATGATGGGATACCTGCTGGTCCAGAGATTGCCGCTATCACCCTTGTTGTCATAGCGGAGGTTGTAAGAGGCAATGCGTATGTCCTGGGCACTGACCTGGGTAACGAATAAAATAAGTACAATGAGAATAGCTTTGATCTGTTTCATACTGTAGGCTGGAATTTGGTGCAACTTATATATTTTTTAGAAAGCCTGACTACTAGTCCCAACCCGGATTTTGACCCAGCTTAGGATTCATTTGACGATCAGCTTCAGGAATGGGATACAGGTAATGTTTGTCTTCCCAAACACGTTTGATATTGTTCAGCCAGGTCAGTTCACCATACGTGTCTTTGGACAAACGTTGGGGATTGGGTACACCACTCACTACTTCTGCTACATTGATGTAGGTAACGCCTGCTACTTGTGTGGCTGGTTTTACTTTGTAGAAGAACACATCATTTTTACCGTCGCCATTCAGGTCCATCGGCACATCGAGGGCTGGCACATAAAAACCATTCCATTCCTGCTTCAGCAGATCACCACGTTTCCAACGTACCAGGTCGTAGAAACGCAGGCCTTCCAGTGCCAGCTCGATACCCCGCTCACGACGTACTTCCAGTAATACAGCATTGAGGCCGGGGAAGTATTTTGTTTGCAGGTAGGTATCAGCAACCGTGGGCAGCACATCGGTATTACCGGTAATGCCAGCCCGTTTGCGCAAGGCTCCAACGGTCTTCTTCCAGTCATCTGCAGTAAGGGTGCCCAACTCTGCTTTTGCTTCCGCATAGTTCAACAACACTTCTGCAAAACGGATCATGGAAATGGAATTTTCATTGCGGGTGCCGCCATCAGGATAGGTATCATCCACGCACCATTTTATAGGCTGGTAGCCTGTATAGGTATAGGAGAACACGGGAGGGGCTGGTTCAGGTTTGTCGGCATTGATACGTTTGTAATCGCCCATGCGGATGGTTTGCTGCAGGCGCAGGTCACGGCCTTTTACTTCATCTACAAAAGGCATGGTCTCATAGCCCGCCTTACTGGTGAAGGGCGTGCCGTCTATATTCAGGTAGGTGTTGATAAAGGTGCGGGTAAAGCTGAGGCGTGCGCCATAGGTAGCACTTGTCCAATACCAGTTGGCATCATTGAATACACTCAAAGCGGCATCACACACCGCAGCCATGATGATCTCGTTGGTGACCGGTGCTTTGTTGATGAACAACTGACGGTATGATTTATCCGTGCCATTGGCGGTATTCAAACTAAAGCCACCGTCCTTCATTACCTTGTCGGCTGCATTGGCTGCTTCGGTAAGCCACTTGTCAATAGTACCTTCCAGTCCCTTGGCCAATCCATCTTTGTGGTATCTTCTGAAAGTTCCTTCAAACAAGCATACCCTTGATTTGAAAGCATACGCCACATATTTAGTGACCAGGCTGCGCGTTTTATCGTCGGTTGCTTTGATGTTCTCACAGGCATAATTCAGGTCGGCCAATACAGAGTCCATCACTTTGAGGCGGCTGTCCCTTCCATTAAAGAGATTCGAATCGCCTACCGGCATGGTCTTGTTGATCCAGGGCACATCACCAAAGCGTTTTACTTTATCGAAGTAGAAGTAAGCCCTGAAAAAGCGTGCCAGGCCAATATAATTCTTGCGTACATCTTCCGGTATCCTGGGATTGGTGCAATTCTCAATGAAGTAATTGATGTTGCGCAGCTGTGTCCAGGTCCAGCCGGAACTTTGACGGGAATTGAAACCACCTTCGCGTAAAAAGTCAGGCGCTTGTGTGCGTGCGCCGTAGTCACTCATTTCATCACCGCGGTGAATAGCGTTGGCATCGGGCAGTATATCATAAAAAGAGTAAGCATACAATTCCAATCCCTTTTCGCTGCCAAAGACCGCATCTTTAGAAGCCGTTGATTCCGGCAGCTGGTCCAGTTTGTTGCAGCCGGCCATCAGTCCGCCTGCTAATAAGAGCCATAAAAATTGTTGTTTCATAACCTGTGTTATATGTGTTAAACATTCTTTTTAAGAAACGATTTCCGCACATTTCATTCCTCCACTTACATTTAATCAGCGATCAAGCCTCTTTCTGAACCCATTGCCGATTGCCGATTGCCGCCTACAGCGTTACCGACAATCCAAACGTTACACTTTTCAGCATGGGGTAGTTATTACCATTTCCATTGCTGCCATCCGTTAATACCCTGTCAGAGCCCTGGATACTTTCTACGTCGAGGTCTTTGGTGATCTTGTACAAGGGGCTCCATGACCAGACGTTCTCTGCAGAAACATATACCCGGGCGCCAGTGATACCGAAGCGGCCCATGAGACTTTGAGGCAGGTTGTAACCCAGTTGGATATTCTTGAGGCGGATATAAGCTACATTTTGGAGGTACTTGGTTTGCGCCTGTGTAAGCGTAGCTGATCCGTTTTGAGCGATATAACCACGGTAACGGGGGAAATAGGCATTTGGATTGTCTTCAGACCAGATATTGCCTAAGTGCGATTTGGGCAGCCTGTTGTAAGGACGGTTGTATTGTCCCCAGAAGACACCTGCTTCAGCACCGGGATACCAATCCTGCTTGCCTACACCCTGGAAGAAAGCGGTGAGGAAGAAGTTGTTCCACTCCAGATCGAGGTTGATGGCATAACTATACCTTGGTGTAGCATTGCCAATGACCTTACGGTCGCCGGGATTGTTTACCGTGTTGTCACCGTTATTGATCACGCCATCTGGCCCGCCATTCTTGTTCTTGTCAATGTCTGCAAATTTTATATCACCTGGCAGGGTTTGACCGGTGTTGGAAGACTTATATAATTTTTGCTTGTCAGCTTCGCTGAGGTTGGCGGCTGTATAATAACCGTCGGTAACAAAACCCCAGATCTCGCCCAGTTTCTGACCTTCGTAATAGTCTGTCAGTCTTTTTTCCGGGTTGTTGTATTTCGTAACCTCAGCCGAATAATCGCTCAGCACTACGCGTACTGAATAGTTGAATGGTTTGGCTGCTACATTAAATTTATCTCTCCAGGATACGGATAATTCCCATCCTTTGGTTTTCATATCAGCATAGTTGCCCTTGGGCACAGCAGTACCAAATACAGCAGGCAATGACATACCTACGGTAAACATGTCGGTCGTATTGCGGATATAGGCGTCTGCATTTATTTGCAAGCGGTTGGAAAGCAAGCCCATGTCCAGGCCGATATTCTGGGTAGTAGCTGTTTCCCAGGTAAGGCCATCAGGAATAACACCGGGCTGACTGGTGCGCTGCGGACGTACGCCATTCAGTACCCGGCCCGATTGAGAAATGCCAAACTGCTCCTGGAAAGAATAAGATGCGATATTACCATTGCCAAGGGAACCATAAGAGCCCCGTACTTTCAGATCGGAGATAATGGTTCGTGGTACATTCCAGAAAGACTCGTTGGATACACGCCATCCGGCTGATACAGAAGGAAAGAATGCATAACGCTCGTTGGATGGGAACTTGGAAGAGCCGTCATAGCGGCCATCGACTTCCAGCAGGTACCTGTCTTTAAAAACATAGTTTACGCGGAAGAAGCCGCCTACAATATTCCAACGCTCATAGCCGCCATTGGTAGTAATGGCCTGGCCCAGTGCGAGGTTAAGGTCTTGCGCATCTTCGTAGATCAAACCATTGCGCAGGGTTTGCGCCTGCTTGTAGGTAGACTGTTCATAGTTATAACCCGCCATTGCCTTCAGGTAGTGATTGCCTTTTAAACGGTGTTCATATTCACCATACAGGTTGGCAGCGAGGTATTGTGTTTCGCGGTACAGCTCCTGCAGGTCATTGGTATTAGTGCCCACGTACTGAATTACACCGGGCTTCACGCTATAAGGTACCGGTACCCTAATGCGCTTCTCATTGTTGTCTGTATTGCGAACGGTGAAATCTCCTTTCAACCGGATGGTATTCTTTAAGATCTGGGCCGTGAAGCCGGTCGTATTCCGGATCACACGTCTGTCCATGTCAATACCATTCTTTCCGTACCAGAAATCACCTACGGTATAAGCGGCAGAATAACTCAAGGTGCCATCGGGATTGAACATAGGGGCCATATTGTGCCCTTCATCGGCAATATTCCTCCAGATACCACCACCCTCACCCACATTCAGGGGGTTATGGTAGGTCATATTGGAATAATCTGTGTTGTTGTCAATAGTGAGCCAGGGGTATAATTGAATAGAGCCCTTTGCCCGGAAATTGTACATCTTGTAGTCATCCGAATTATAGCGGAAGAGCCCTTCCTGGCCATAATAGCGACCAGTTACATAAAAGCTGGTTTTGCCGCTGCTGCCGGAAAAAGCAATATTGTGGTCAATGGAACTGGTGTTTTTCTTATACAGCTCATGGTACCAATCTGTATTGTCATAATAAACATATTCACCCGCTGCGTTTGTTTCTACCTTGGGAAGGCTGGGATCTTTTGACCTTCTTTCCAGCTCGGCCAGGTAGGCCGGTGAAAACTTCACGGTCTTGTTAACATTCTGCGGCGTTTGGGAATAATCATTCCAGGCAGTCCATGCTTCGTTGAACATTTTGGCAAAGACATAACCATCTGTTACAAAATCAGGAACGGTAGTGGGAGCCTTGATGGAATAATTCATTGAGTAGTTGATACTCGTTTTATCCTTCGAAGGGTTCTTGGTAGTGATCAGCACCACGCCAAATACGCCACGTGCTCCATAAATAGCCGCAGAAGCTGCGTCTTTCAATATGGAGATATTGGCAATGTCATTGGGGTTCAGCATCGCGGGATCGCCTTCTACCCCATCGATCAATACCAGGGCATTACCCTGCTGACCAATAGAAGTATTGCCCCGGATATTAAAGGCAGGTGATTGAATGGGTTTACCATCGCCCAACACGATATTGAGGTTGGGGACAGCGCCTTTTAGCCCCTGGGCCACATTGGGCACAGAACGGTTTTCAAAAACCTCTCCGCTTACCTGGTCTACGGCGCCGGTGAGGTTTACTTTTTTGGTAGTACCATATCCTACCACCACCACATCATTCATGCTGCTGGGAGTGGGTTCCAGTTTTACTGATAAGGTGATCATTTCACCTTGCTTGTAGTGATAACCTTCCAGCACCTTTTTATCATAGCCGATAAAGGAAAAAGTAAAAGTGTAGGGGCCGCCTGGTTCCAGTGCATTGAACACAAAAACGCCGGACGCATTGGTTTGTGTAGCCGTGGAAAACTGATTACTCTTGTTCTGCACCATTACTGATACGGAAGCCATCGGCAATCCGTTTTCATCCTTGATAAGTCCTTTTACCGCAGGTTGTTTTTCCTGCGCAAAGCTTTGGTGGGCCAGCAGTAGCCATAGCAGGCAACCAACCAGCTTCGTACATTGGTGAAGTTGTTTCATAATATGTATGGTTTTGAGAATACTTATCCGTTCCCCCCTGCTGAGGGAGAGCATGCACACATGAAAATGCCAGACCGGTTATTGATTGATCAACCGGTACAGGGTTCCTTCATTGGTCACGGTGATATTATTCAACCCGGCAATAGTGCCCAGTATATCATCCGCCGTTTGCTTTTTTAAAAAACTACCTGTAAACTTTCTTCCTTCGAGATTGATGCTATCAGCGTTAATGGATATTTTATATAGTTCACTGATCTTATTTAATACTTCCGGTAAAGGTGTATTGGAGAAACTGATCTCGGTTGTTGATTCGGTAATACTGCCATCTGCCTGTATGGGTTCAATAAGTTTAGAGGGTGTCGGCGCCTGGGGTTCTTTGCGCTTAAATTGATTGTCGGCCAGGTTGAAAGCAAATTCATCTCCTGGTTTCAGGAATATAGGTTTAGCGGTTTGTTGTAAATTTTTCAGTACTACTTTTCCTTCGATCAGTTGTACCGTCGATGTTTGACTGCTGTCATACGCTGCGATCCTGAATGTGGTACCCAGGGCAGTAGTGGAAAACCCTTTGGTGAATACGGTGAAGGGCCGGGACTTATCTTTTGCTACGCGAAACAAGGCTTCGCCCTGCAGGTTGATGTTTCGCTGAGCGGAATCAAATGGCTGGTAGCAAACGATCGAACTATTGGCATGGAGTGCTACTACGCTTCCATCGTCCAATGTATAGGATATAACTTTATTACTGGTATTCCTAAATTGCTTTTCCTTATTGATTGCCGGTACTTGCGGCACAATTGCTATGGGAGTTGCTTTTTTAACGGGAACCTGCATAAACTTGTAAACGCCTGCAAAAGCTGTTGCTATCAGTGCCGCAGCTGCGAGGCGAAACAATGGCCTGGCAGTAATGGATCTGTTGGTGATTGCTTTTTCAATGTGCCCGAACCATCGGTTGCTGCGATCGGCAGACAGTTGCCGGGTAGCTTCAAATGCTTCCCATTCCTGATCGGGCAGCCACTCCTCTAATTCATCCTTATGCGCCTGGAGATACGCGTACACCCTGGAGGCTTCTTCGGGTGTGCAGTTGTTTTCAAAAAATCGATGTATCAATTCTTTGCTGATCTCCATACGCAGATTGCTTTGTGCTACCTATAATACGTTTGGTCGTAAGCTTTACACCCACGGCCCGTTTATTTTATTTTATCTTGTTGTTGGAATAGCCGTTATGGGGAATATTAAGGCCATAACATAAGCAGGGCTAATATAGAAATGTATTCATTCATCTTCCTGATCTCCCGTACTGCCCGGTTGATCTGGTTCTCCACTGTTTTTTTGGAAATGGAAAGGCTGTCTGCTATTTCCTTATTGGATAATCCCTCCAGGCGGAAGCCAATGATCCGCCGGCGCATGGGCGACAAATGTGCGAGACTGTTCATGATCGCCGTAAGCTTGTTGTCGTCTGCAGAATAATGAGGCGCTTCTTCGGGAATATCTGTTTGTTCGATTACCTGGAAAGAAACCGTTCTGTTAGCGGCATGGCGGCGAAGAATATCGATCATGCTGGTTTTAGCGATGCGAAATAGTTGCCAGGAAAGAGGAAGCGCTGCATTTAGCTTGTGGCGGTAACGCCAAAACTTTATAAAGGTCAACTGAACCAACTCTTCACTTATATCGTCCGACTTTGTTTTTTGCAGGAAGTACGCGTATAGTTTCTCATGAAACAAATCATAAGCTTGCCGGAAGGCAAGTTCATCGCCCTTCCGGATGCTATTTATCAGTGCCCTGTCCATTAGCTCCTTTTGATTCGTTGGCAAGTTAGTTAGGATACAAAAGTAGCCGGATTAAGTGATTGTTAACAAGCTGACTGCGAAACCGGTTGAGTGGCCGTCCGGACTGACTTTCAGCGTTTTCGCCGGCCTCTTAAAATTCAGGGAAAGAAAAGAAATATTTGCCGAATAAGACCAATCGGTCTAATTTTATAACTTGGCTACAAAAGCAGAAAAGACGAGGGAATACATCATTGAGAAAGCGGCTCCGCTTTTCAATAAGAAGGGTTATGCCGGCACTTCCATGAACGATATTATGGAAGCCACCGGACTGGCCAAGGGAGGCTTGTATGGTAATTTCAAGAACAAGGATGAAATTGCTGCCGCCGCTTTTGAGTTTTCTTACCAACGGCTCAAAGCAGACCTGGGCGCCAGGGTAGGGCCTAAGAAGACAGCGATGGAAAAGCTGCACGCCATTCTTCAATATTACAGGAACTATACGGTGAACCCGCCCATCGAAGGTGGCTGTCCCCTGATGAATACAGGATTGGATGCGGATGATACTTATCCCTTCCTGAAAAGGAAAGCCAAAGAAGCTTTGCTGGAAATGCTTCATACCCTGCAGCGGATATTAAAAAAAGGCGTGGACAATGGTGAGATCAATCCTGGCATTGAAATAAAAAAGGAAGCAGAGATCATTTATGCGCAAATAGAAGGAGGCATTATGATGGCCCAGGTGGCTGATGATGTGGCGATGCTTAACCGCATGCTGGATCATTTAAAAGACCATATGAAAGAACGGTACAGCATATAATATTTTTTTGTCTATAAAGAGACCGATTGGTCTAATCTGTTTAAACATCAAATATTCTTATCAAATGGAATTGCAAAGCACCTACAGGGTACGTTTTAATGATTGTGATCCCCTTGGTCACCTCAACAACGCCAGGTATATAGATTACCTGCTCAATGCCCGGGAAGATCACCTGGGTGAGTTTTACCACCTGAGTCTGCCCCAGTTTCACCGGCAAGGTCTTGCCTGGGTGGTCAAGACACATGACATTCAGTACATCAAGCCGGCTTATTACAATGAGAAAGTAACCATCGTTTCCCGACTGGTGGAGTTAACAGATACTTACATCCGGGTGGAAATGTTGATGTATGATGAAAAACAGCAGGCGCTAAAGGCAGTATTGTGGACAAACTTCACCTGCATTGACCCACAGACAGGAAAGCGCAAAAACCATACACCGGAATTTATGGACCTGGCCCGTACCATGGACCTCCATACAGTAGACCTTGCTGGCGGGGTAGCTGAAAGGGTAAAGCAATTGCAGGCCCAGGCAAAAGCCAATGCTGCCTGATCTAAATACGGAAACTTACTACCATACGGCACCCTTTGCCGGGCGATGAATGAAAGGCCACCTGGCCATTGAAGATCTCTGCCCGGTTGATGATATTGGTAATGCCGATACCCATGCGTTTTTGTTGTATATCAAACCCTTTGCCATCATCGGCTACTGTAAGGGATAATACGGACCCTGCCTGTTGTACTGCAATGCTGATGTGCCGGGCTGCTGCGTGGGTGAGAATATTGTTGAGCTGCTCCTGCATGATGCGGAACAAGGTCATTTTCAGTTTATCGTCCAGCCGGTTTTCATCCGGCAGGAAGAAGTCAACGGAAATCTGAAACCGGTTGCCGATGCGGATGCTTTCCACCAGGTTTTCGATAGAAAGCTGCAGGCCTATTTCGCGCTGGTATACCTGGATCAGCGATTTTGATAACTCCCTGATCTCTTTGATAGCGCTGTTGATCATGTCTTCGGCGCGCTGCATCATATGCTGCTGTTCCGCTGCATTGCCCCTTCCGTATTCGAGGCAAACTTTGGCGGTACTCAATATCTGCTTTACATTATCATGCAGCTCCTGGCCAATATGGGCTCTTTCCTTTTCCTGTGCTTCAATAGCCGCCTGCATGATCTCTTTCTGTCTGTTGATCTTTTCATCCATTAATTGGTGGCGGAGATCTTCCGATTCCTGTACCAGCGCTGCTGTTTTCACCCGCTCGGTTACATCCCGGAAATTACATACAATGCCATTTACTCCTTCTGTTTTTAGCATATTCGTTACTATGCCTTCCACCCAGATCAACCGGTTGCCCATTGCATAAGCCCTCGATTTAACAGGAATAGATATACCAGGGCTATTCAGTACATCCAGGAACTTTTCAGCCAGTTCAGGTATATCGTCCGGATAAATAAAATCGAATGCATTTTCGCCTGTAAGGTCGGTTAGTTTTCTTCCAAAGTGTTTTTCTATCGAGGGACTGCCATATATAATATTGCCTGTATGATCTATTACAACAATGATATCGGTTCCGTTCTCTATCAGTGAGCGAAACCTTGTATGACTTTCCTGTAGTCTGCGGTTGTTATTGATCTCGGCAGTAATATCACTGGCAAAACAGGAAATTCCATTGATGGCGCCTTCTTTATACATGGGGTTGATGGAAACTTCAAAATACCGGGGTCGCCCATGGATCAGGAATTGAGATACAAACCGTTGTCCGCTCCCTTCAAAAGCCTGCTGGTAAATATTCTTCCATTCTTCGGTTTTTGAGGGATCCAGCAGGCCCAGTATGTCCAGCATTTTATCACCGGGTTTTGCTTCTACGCCAACAACCTCTTTAATGAGTTTGAGCAATGCATTATTTAATATGATATAGCTCATTTCGAGGTCCACACTCCACACATATCCATCCAGGCTTTCCACCAACGCGTCGAGGTTAGCGGCTTTTTTGTGGACCTGTTGGGTGATATGCGCTTGCTTAAGGTGCCTGGTTTTAGCAGCGGCAATAGGAACATTGGGATCTATTCGCATAGAAATAGGTATTACTCAGGTATTTGTTAATGAAACTACCTGAATCAGAAGGCCTTAGCCAATAATTATCGCACGTATACGGTATGGTTGGGCGGAAAGGGGAGTGTATAAAATTAAAAAAGTATACTATAAACTACTAATATTCTTTTAAGAGTAAGTATGTAGGTGGGCGATAGTACCGGCTCAGGCGGTTTTTTTTCGTTGTACCAGGTAGAGACCTGCAATAACCAACAGCATGCCTGCCATAGCGTAAAGGCCAATAGGTTCTTTCATCAATACGTTTGCAATAATATACCCGGACACCGGGCAAAGGAACAGCCAAAAGGAGGCTTTCACCGCATTATCCCGCAACAGGTACAGCCAAAGTTGTACGGCCACGATGGATACGGGTATGGCCAGCCACAATACAGAACCTATAAAATGCCTATCCCATACATTCTTAGCGGGGTTATAAGTGATGGCGGCAGCTGGCAGCAGAAAGATACCACCCAGCAAGGTTTGCCAGCCATTGATGGTTAATATATGCAGGTCGCTCCATTGCTGGCGGGAAAAATAAAGTACGCCGATAGAATACACCAGCATACTGCCCATCAGCAAACTAATCCCAAAGGGAGTAGCCATACTCTGGTGCATCAGGGGCCAGGCAGCCAATACCACGCCGGTACTGCACAACAATAAACTGGTAATAGTAATGGGTTTTAAACGCTGGCGGAACAACAGGGAGGTCATCAGGCTGATAAATACCGGATTGGTAGCGATGGCCAGGGAACCCAGTCCCGGCGAAACCTCCTGCATGGCTACTATATAGACACCCAGGTAGATGGAAATATTCAAAACGCCATATATAGCCAACTGCTTCCATTCCTTACCGTGCGGCAAGCGTTTGCCCATTAGTACATGTGCGATGAGCAGCATCACGATCCCTGCCAGGAAGAAGCGGGCAATACAGATCACAAAGGGCTGGGCAGACAGTAATCCTATCTTGGTTGCGGTGGAGGCAGATGACCACAACACGGCGAAGAACAAGCCCGCTACAAACAGCAGAACGCCCTTCGATTTATCCGCTTTCAATAACGCTTCTTGTTCTGTCACACGATGAGTTTTGATCCCTGGCACAGGCAGGTGGTTAAGTTATCCTGTAAAGTATAGCCGGGCGCAAAAATAACCTGTAATGGTCAAACACCAAATTGTACGCTATTCGCCACTTAAAGGGGTATTCTCATGTGATTTATATGTGAGGTCCCGTTTCTTCCTGGTGAGTGGTATACTTTTGTGGCGTTTTGCTTCGTTGATACGCAGCCAATAAAACCGGTTTTGTTAATATTTTCTAAATAGTATGGGTAGCGTAGGGGTAAAGAAAACTTACGTTGTCATTACTGCAAACAAAATTTCTGTATGTTACGTTCCACCATCCGTTTTTTATCCTTGTTCCTTACCCTGCTAACTTTTCATGAGGCCTCTCAGGCGCAGGCTGGAAAACCACTCACTATCAGTGGCTATATTCGTGATGCCGCCAGTGGCGAAGCGCTTATCAACGCCACTATCACGGTAAGCCCTATAGGCGCTACGGTGCAATCCAATTCGTACGGCTATTTCTCCATTACCCTTCCCGTTGGTAAATATACCGTCAACGTAAGTTATACCGGCTACAGCATTTATAAAACAGAGATCGATCTCACCGCCAGTAAAACACTGGAAGTTCCGCTGCAAACAGCTGCTGCCGAAATGGACCAGGTAGTGATAACCGGTGAAAAGAAATTGCGCAGGACCAATACCGTGGCACTGGGTATACAGCAAATGAGCATGGGACAGATCAAGAAGATCCCTGCTTTTATGGGAGAGCCTGATGTAGTAAAAGCCATGTTGACCCTGCCAGGTATCACATCGGTAGGGGAAGGTGCTTCAGGTTTCAATGTGCGTGGTGGTAATGTAGACGAGAACCTTATTATCATGGACGAAGCGCCTGTATACAACTCCTCTCACCTGCTGGGTTTCTTTTCCGTATTCAATCCTGATGCGGTGAAGAATGTAACCTTGTACAAAAGTGCTTTCCCCGCTGAATACGGTGGCCGCACCTCTTCTGTGCTGGACATCCGCATGAAAGAAGGGAATAACCAAAAGCTCACGGTTAATGGCGGTATCAGCAGCATCTTCAGCCGTATCTCTGTAGAAGGACCCATCCAGAAGGACAAGTCCTCTTTCATTGTGGCTGCCCGCCGCTCTTATATCGATGTATTGTCCAAGCCTTTCCTGAAGGAAAAAGACCGCGACAATAAATTGTACTTCTATGATATCACTGCCAAAGGAAACCTGGAGATCAATGACAAGAATACCATTTATCTCAGTGGTTATTTTGGACGTGATGTATTTGGCTTTGGCGGCGAAGCGGGTTTCGAATGGGGCAATACCACCGGTACCTTCCGCTGGAACCACCTGTTTAGTCCCCGCTTATTCCTGAATACCAGTGTATATTATTCCAAGTATGACTATAAGTTGTTCTTCAGTTCTGAAAAGGGTGCTGAAGTGGATGAAAAGTATGATTGGAAATCTGACATTCAAACTTATGGAGTAAAGCCAACACTTACCTGGTATATTAACAATAAACATACCCTGAAAACTGGGGTCAATGTTACCTACTATAACTTTTATCCCGGTAAAGGGGTAGCTACCAGCGAAGGTGTTAAGAATGATATTACCCTCAAAAAGCGCTATGGGTCAGAAATGGCCGCCCACGTGGAAGATACCTGGAAGATAAACCGTAAATGGCAGGTACAGGCTGGTGTTCGCGTCAATCACTACGCTTATCTGGGCAATACTACGGTATATTATTTCAGGGATACCACCGCCAATGTGCGCAAACCACTCGATCGCGAAGAAGTGGTGACCAGCAAGAAACCGGTTGTAGACTGGACATTCCTGGAGCCGCGCCTCTCCGTACGTTATGAGCTGAAGAAAAATACATTTCTTAAAGCAGGCTATGCCCGCAGCTCCCAATACCTGCACCTGCTGTCCAATACGGCGTCGCCTACACCGGTTGACCTGTATTTCCCCAGCACCAACAATATCAAGCCTTCCGTTACCGACCAGGTATCAGCAGGCGTAGTGACCATTCCGGAATCCCTGCCTGTGGAATTTTCTGCGGAAGTATTTTATAAAAAGATGGATGATGTGCTTGACTTTATAGACAATTCCAACCTTGAATTGAACCAGCTGGTAGAAGCCGATCTGCTTACAGGACAGGGCAGATCATGGGGGGTTGAACTGGAAGTAAAGAAAGAGACGGGCAAGTTACAGGGATGGGTGAATTATACCTATTCAAAATCTGAAAGGAAAACACCCGGCATCAGCAAAGGCGAATGGTACCTCAGCCGGTATGATCGCACGCATGTAGTGAATGCAGCCCTTACTTATTCTTATAATAAGAAATGGGACTTCTCCACCACTTTCAACCTCGGTTCTGGTACACCTGCTACCTTTCCTGATGTGCGATTGGATGTGCAAGGCATTCCTATTCCTTACAACAGTACCGAGAAGCGCAACAACTATCGTTTGCCCGCTTATCACCGGCTGGACATAGCTGCTACCATGAAGGGCCGTCAGGGTAAGAAGTTCAAACAGGAATGGGTATTTGGTATCTATAACGTATATGCCCGTAAAAACGCTTATACTGTTTATTTCCGCCAAAATGAAGATGAGCCTCAAAAGAAAGAAGCTGTTAAGCTGTCTATCCTTGGTTCCATCATCCCATCCATCACCTGGAACTTTAAATTCTAATAGTATCACCATGGAGCGCCTGTATAAAAGTGTGAGACAAGAACATGTTGACCAGGCCTCAAAAACTAAAAATGCACCAATGAAACAGTATAAATTATATATAGTCGCACTCGTAGCCCTGTACACCTTTTCTTCGTGTGAAAAAGTAATCGACGTCAATTTGCCCGACGGTGAAAAATTACCTTACCTGGATGCGTGGATCACCAACAAACCTGGTAAGCAAACCATCAAATTCCTGCGGGCAGTAAATTACCTGGAGAATAAGGCGCCCGAAGTGGTAACAGGCGCGCAGATCGTTGTTACTGATGTGACCGATAATAAAACCTACAACTTTACCTTTCAAAACGGCGCCTACGAGTACGATGCTGGAGCGGCTGCCATTGGTATCATTGGCCATACCTACAAACTTAACATCACCTGGGATGGCCAGCAGTTTGAAGCTACAGACAAACTCACCCGGGTGACTAAAGTTGATTCCATCTCCGTTGAATACCGTGATGAGGAAAAAACATCAGGCGATGAAAAAGTAGGATATTATGCAGAAATGCATGCAAGAGACCTGATCGGTGGCACAGATTACACCTGGATACGTACCTATAAAAATGGCTCCCTCAATTACCATGTGAATGAAATGGTAGCCATTGATGCCTCTTTTTACGAGGATGCTTCTGACGGCTATGTGTTCATTGAACCATTCAGAGAAGGCATTACCTCCGATGGAGAGCCCTATGAAAAAGGAGATGTAGTAAAAGTAGTGCTCCGCTCCCTGAGTAAGCCTACCTACGATTTCCTGGATCAACTCATTGATCAACTGTACAGTGGCGGCCTATTTGCCAAAGTATTGCAAAACGTACCCTCCAATATCTTCAACAAACAAGCCGACAGCAAGAAAAAGATCTATGGCTGGTTTGGTACGGTAGCTGAATCCGAATTGTCTAAAACAATAAACTAAGACGCACCCCCTGAACGCACCCACCTGCCGTAAGTATAGCCAAATTTAAAAAAGCAAAAACATGAAAAAGAGTATTCTGGTGCTGGGCGTATGGTCGCTGTTATTATTCGCGACTTCCTGTAAAAAGAAAATTAATGGGGATGGACCTTCTATTACACAATCAAGAACGGTGGCAGATTTTACGAAAGTGTCTTTGGGTATCCCGGGCATCCTGTATGTAACCCAGGAACCTGGTTATAAACTCACCATTGACGCCCAGCAAAATATCCTCGACATTATAGAAACGCCGGTTTCGGGTGGGGAACTAAGAATAAAGTTTGACAACGGTAAAAGGATTGGTTCTCATGACAAGGTCATAATAAGAGTGAGTGCGCCGCTTTTCAATGCGTTGAATGTTAGCGGCGACGGCGATATCAGTAGCAACAGTACGCTGCAATCATCTTCTTTGCGGTTAGGATTGAGCGGCTCAGGGTCTATTACCCTGGCCGGAACGGAGGTGACAGGCAAGCTGGAAGCCTTTATCTCCGGCTCAGGGAATATTCAGATAAATGGAGGTGTGGCTGATGCGGGCGATCTTAATATCAGTGGCAGCGGTGGTATTGAAATGCTGGACGTAAGTTTTAAGAATGCCATCACGCATATCAGCGGGTCAGGAAATATCAAGGCGGGCGTGGTACAACAACTGGACGCCAATATTTCCGGAAGCGGATCGGTATATTATAAGGGCGCCCCATTGATAAGTACCCATATCTCAGGTTCCGGATCTGTAAAAAAGGTGCAATAGTAGAAAACGTGAGATCATTGAATAAACAATTATTGCGTGTAGTGCATCCCCTGGTCATGAGGTTATCTGTGTTGGCCTTGCGGATGCACTTCACATAATAAAAATATTCCTTCTGTTATACGGCATAACCGGTACCGGTATCGTACTTTTGAGGTAATTAGCCTTCCTGCGCACACTAAATACCTTGTTATGTCATCATCCTTTAAGAGGATAACCGTTAAACTACTCAAGCTGGGTGGCCTTTCCCTGGGCATTGCCCTCTTGTTAATGTTCCTCCTGCCCTATATTTTTCCCGGATTTGTTTCTACCAGGATCAAGCAGTGGGCCAGGAGCAGCATCAATTCAGAACTGGATTTTTCGCGGGCCCGCCTCTCTTTCTTCCGCCATTTTCCCGCACTTACCCTCACGTTGTACGACCTGTCTGTAAAAGGATCAGCACCGTTTGAAAAAGCCACCCTCATCCAATCAGAAGAGATATCCCTCGGGGTTGACCTTTTCAGCCTGTTTACCAGCAGCACCAGTGTCGACAAAATATTCCTGACCAACGCCGATATCAATATCCTGGTCGATAAGGACGGCAAACCCAATTATAATATATACACTTCTAAAGCCAGCGATTCTACGGCTGCCACTGCAGACTCCTCCGGCGTGGCCCTGAAAATTGAAAAGATTCTCATTGAGAAGAGCCGCCTGGTATACAATGACCAGTCCCTGCCCATGGCACTGACAATGAAAGGACTTTATTATGAAGGCACCGGCGATCTGAGTAAGGCCATCTTCGACCTGCACACCCATATGGAAGTGGATTCGCTGGATTTCAATTATGATGGCCAGCCTTATGTCGTGTCCAAAAAGATCCAGGCCGATCTGATCACCAAGATCAATACCAACTCGCTGGCCCTTTTCTTTGAACAAAATGACCTTACCATTAATAAACTCCCCCTTAAGTTCAATGGTAAGTTTGAGTTTCTCAGCAATGGTTATGGCATGGATTTCACGCTAAAGTCTGCAGAAAGTGACCTCCACGATATTTTTACCGGCCTGCCTCCTGAAGTTACCCAATGGCTCGATAAGACAGACGTGCGCGGCTTCAGTGATATTGATGCCACCCTAAAAGGAAAGTATATTGCCGACAGCGCCATAATGCCCGACCTTACCCTGAATATGAAGATCCGCAACGGCTATATTGCTCATGCCGCCGCGCCTTCGCCTGTGTCAAATCTGTACCTCAACTTTCAATCGAAATTGCCGCAACTGAATACCGACAGTCTGCAGGTAACGGTTGATTCTATTTTCTTCAATATTGATAAAGACTACTTCAGCTCCGTAATCCGGCTAAAAGGACTCAGTAGTCCTAGCATTTATGCCAAAGTGAACAGTGAAATGGACCTGGAGAAATGGACCAGGGCTTTTGGCTTTCAGCCCTTTGATCTCAAAGGGAAATATACCATCCACCTGCTGGCCGATGGAAAATACGCCAGGTCGGTAGTGCCTAAGGGCCTGCGGGGTACAGATACCGTCGTGAGCAGTATCCCTCAGTTTACCATCCGCTCATCCCTGGCCAACGGCTACTTTAAATACAAGGACCTGCCACAGGCCGTAGAGAATATCAGCTTCGACCTCAACGCCTCCTGTCCCGACCACAATTATAAGAATACCAGCCTGTCTGTAGAAAAGCTCAATGCTTCGGTATTGAATAATTATATCAAAGGCTTTTTTAAGCTGGGCAACAGCAAGGACTTCCCCATCAATGCGCAGCTGCAAAGCGTATTTAACCTGGCCGACATCAGGAACTTCTATCCGCTGGATAGTATGACCCTGGCCGGCAACCTGGATATCGATGTACAAACCAATGGCAAGTACATTCCGGCTAAAAAGATATTTCCGGTAACCCAGGGTAAGTTCACCATTAAAGATGGCAGCATTCAAACGAAATACTACCCTGCCCCCCTGGAAAATATTCAAGTGAGTGCGGTTGTTACCAGCCGGAAAGGTTCCATGAAAGACCTGGTGGTGCAGGTAACTCCCGTATCATTCCGTTTTGAAGGGCAGCCATTCTTTATAAAAGCCGATCTCCAGAATTTCGAAAACCTGAAATACAATATCGCTTCCAAAGGAACACTGGATATTGGTAGGATATACCGGGTCTTTGCCCTGCAGGGCTACGATCTAAAAGGATTTATCGAGACCAACCTGTCGCTGCGCGGCCTTCAGAGCGATGCCACAGGAGGCCACTACGACCGGTTATTCAATTCAGGCACCATGAAGCTGCGGGATGTAACCCTGCGGGCTGATATGTTTCCCGTACCCTTCTACATTCGATCGGGCAACTTCAGGTTCGAGCAGGATAAAATGTGGTTCGATGCTTTCAAGGTCAATTATGGAAAAAGTAAGCTCACGCTCAATGGCTACCTCAACAATGTACTCAACTACATGATGGAAAGAGGTACACCCCTGCGTGGGCAGTTTGACCTGAACACCGACTACTTCCTGGTTGACGAGTTCATGGCTTTTGCAGATAATAAAACCGCCGCCCCGGTAGCTAATGGATCAGCCGCTGCATCCACCGCGGCCGGCGTGGTAATGGTTCCTTCCGACCTGGCCATTAGTTTTAAGGCGGATGCCCGTAAAGTACACTACAATGGCATTGACCTGAAAGACTTTAAAGGCCAGGTAACCATCGACAGTGGCGCGATCAAATTACAGGAAACCGGTTTTCAGTTAATTGATGCACCCGTGGTCATGAATGGCAATTACAAAAGCCTTTCGCCCCGTAAGGCCGTGTTTGATTACCATATCGATGCCAAAGAGTTCAATGTGAAGAAAGCCTACAAAGAAATACAGCTGTTCCACGACCTGGTACCTGCCGCCGCCAATGCAGAAGGGATCATTTCACTGGATTACCAGCTCAATGGACGCCTGGATGAACACATGAGCCCCGTTTATCCTTCTTTGAAAGGAGGTGGTGTGTTATCGGTAAAGAAAGTAAAAATGAAAGGATGGAAACTCTTCAGTGTGGTAAGCAAGGAAACCAATAAGAACATTGACAATCCCGATCTTTCCAAAGTAGACATTAAATCCACGATCAACAATAACCTGATTACGATCGAACGTACCCGCTTTAAAGTATCTCCCTTCAAATTGCGCTTTGAAGGCCAGACCAGTTTCGATGGAAAGCTCAACCTGAAATTGAGGGTAGGCCTCCCGCCATTTGGCATTATCGGCATTCCCGTGCATGTATCAGGCACACAGGATAAACCATTGGTAAAACTGCGCCGCGGACAGAATGGCGAACTGGAAGAAACAGAAGACCAGGACGAAGGAAAGGAGGAGTTGTAAGGAAGAACACTCTTTTTTGTCATTTCGACCGCAGGGAGAAATCCGCTATTGAAGCTGTCTTCGACAAGCCCCTTTAGGGGCTACCGCTTTGTAGAAAACGTATTTTAATGGTATTTGTGCGCTGTAGGCGCACCCCTGAGGAGCGTCACCTACGGCGCCGCATTATATATGCAAATATCTTTCTACAAAGCTATTGCACCTAACGGTGCAAAAATGCCCGTCAAAGAGTGATATCTTAAGTGATCGGTATTAATTGACCACTCACTACTCAAACCGGATACTAAACTCAGTAACCCCCGGCTCAATGGTCTTCAGCGAGAACTCATATCCATGATTCAGCAATATTTCACGGGTGAGGGTAAGGCCAATGCCTTGTCCGTCTTTCCGGGTACTGAAGAAAGGAGAGAATAATTGATCCGCTACATTAGGGGCAATACCCTTGCCATTGTCCCGGATGATCAGCTCCCTGGGATGAGCGCGCGTAATAAAGGCAACAGTACCTTTTTCCGGGATAGCCTCGATGGCGTTCTTAATAATGTTGATAATCGCCTGCTCCAGTTGTAAAGCATCTGACTGTATAAGCATAGGTGTTGGCGCCAGGTCAAACTGGAAAACAATCTCTTTTTCACCTGCCTTTAGCTCCATCAGCTTACCCGTATTGCGAAGCAGCTGGTGAAGGTCGGTATCCTTTTTATGCGGCTCGGGCAACCGTACTACGTCGGCAAAGTTGCGCATGAAAATATTAAGGTTGTGGTTGCGGTCAATAGCAACCTGTAATGCGTTGCTGATAGTAGCACTGTTTTCATGCGCCTGCAAGGTAGATTGCAGAATGGAATTAACCGGCCCTACCGTATTGTTCACTTCATGCGCCATCATACGGATCACTTTCCCATAGGCCTTCTTCTCGGCAGCCATGATCTCAATGGTCAGTTCCTCCAGCATGATAAAATACCGGGCAAAACCCCGGTCTATAAAGTGCGACTTCTGCAATTTATACGTCTCGATCCCATTCATGGTCACCGTTTTGCTTTCTCCCGACGACAGCCTGCTGATCTCCTGCAGCAAGGGATGGAATATGGCATGTACTGGTTTGCCCAGTAACACTTTTTCTTCCAGGCCCAGCAGGGTCAATGCCTGGGGATTGAGCTGGTGAATACATTCATCATAATCAAGAATGATAATGCCCGTAGGGGAGGTATTGATCAGCTTCTCCAGAAAGAAATGCTGCTGTTCCTGTTTGGTGCGCTCTTCTCTCAATTCATCTATCATGGCATTGTACACATTAATGAGTTGATCCATTTCATATTTGCCGGTGGTCAGGAATTTTACATTGAAATCCCGGTCGCGGATAGCATCTACCCCCTGCATCAAAGTCTTGAGCGGACTGATCAGCTCCCTGTACAATCTCCACGCTACAATAGCGGAGATCAGTACCAGCACCTCCGATGCAATAAAGAAGATCTTGTTCTCTCTGAATATAAAAAAGGTCAGGACCAGGGTAACCAGGTGAATAATGCCAACAAACAGGATGTATTTAGTCCGCAGTCTCATCGTAAGGAATATTGAATTTCTCCAGCCGCCGGTACAGGGCACTGCGCGTGATGCCCAGGGCTTTGGCCACCCGGGTAATACGGCCTTTGTGGAATTCCATGGCTTTACGGATCATCTTTATCTCCAATTCCTCCAGCGTAATGCTACCTACTTCCGGCAAATCGATATTGCCTTTTTGCCGGGGTGATGTTTCCAGTTGGGATTGAAGATCCCCTACCTCCAGGTAGTCTTTTTTGCTTACCAGTACCGAGCGCTCCACCAGGTTCTTTAATTGACGGATATTACCGGGCAAGGGCAATTGCTGTAACCACTTCATGGCTTCACGGCTAATTGCCAGGGCGGGACGGCTATAGATCTCGCGCAGGTTGTTGAGGAAAAAGTTTACCAGCAATGGAATATCTCCCGGGCGCTCTCTTAAAGCAGGCAACCGTATCGTGATTAAATTAATGCGGTACAAAAGGTCTTCCCGGAAACTTCCCTTGCTCACCATCTCTTCCAGTGGCCGGTTGGTAGCACAAACTACCCGCACGTCCACTGTTTTCGTTCTGCTGCTTCCCAGTACTTCATATGTTCTGTCCTGCAATACCCTTAGCAACTTAACCTGGCTACCGGGATCCAGGTCGCCGATCTCATCTAAGAAGATCGTACCCTTATTGGCCATTTCAAAACGCCCTGTGCGGTCAAAGCGGGCATCTGTAAATGCCCCCCGCACATGGCCAAACATTTCACTGTCAAATAAGGAAGTTGAAATGCCTCCCAGGTTTACTTTCACAAAGGGCTTATTGCTGCGCAGGCTATTCTGATGAACGCTTTCCGCGATCAATTCTTTGCCGGTACCACTTTCACCCATGATCAGTACACTTGCATCCGTGGCAGCTACCCGGCCAATGGTTTCCAGGATGTCCAGCATGGCATCGTCCTCCCCAATGATATGCTGAAAATTATAGAGGCTATCCAGTTTTTTGCGGCTTAGCTTTTCTGTTCTCTTTTCCTGCAGGTTGAGCAAGGTGCTGATGGATTGCAGCAAGTGGTCATTGCTCCAGGGCTTATTGATAAAATCATTGGCTCCCAGCTTCATGCCTTTAACCGCCAGTTCAATAGTGGCCCAGCCTGTAATAAGGATCACCGGGATAGCTGGCCGGAGGTTTCGTATTTGCCCGAGCAACAACATGCCTTCGTCGCCGGAGGTCTCAATAGAAAAGTTAAGGTCCAGGATGATCAGGTCAGGCGCCTGCTGCTGTAATACGGCCAGCGCCGACGCCGATGAATCAGCAGTGGCAGTGGCATATCCCTGCTGTTCCAACAGCAACTGCAGGGACGTCCTTACTGCCACATCGTCGTCTATAATTAAGATCATAATGCCGGAAAAAGTTTCAAGTTACTGGTATTTGACAACTCTGTGATCCTAATCTTCGTGTAAAGCCACGGCAGGATAGATAGCGGCTGCCTGCTTGCCTGGGTACAATGCGCAGACCATTACCAGCCCATAAATAAATACGACCGACAACCCGATAGCAGTCAGGTATACCCCAGCCGGCATATCAAATACATTCAGCAGTGGAAACTGTACCGCAAAAAAACAACCTACCAGCAACGCCATGGTAGACAATACCAATGCCTCACTCACCAGCTGCCGGGATATAGATTGCCCCGTTGCCCCCACTGCCCTGCGCAAGCCGATCTCGCCCCTGCGCCGGTTAATATTGTACCAGAGCACACCAAACAGGCCGAGCGCCACATTGATCACCAGGAAGCCAGCTACGATCATCATGATGATCATGGGCACCAGCGTCATACTGTTTTTGCTAACCCGTTTATTGGTCAGGTGCTCGATCTCCACCGTTGCATTCGGCATATAGGCGGCCAATGCCTTGTAGAGGCGGCCTTCGAAAGCTATATTGGCTGTTGGTTTTACCCTTACCAATATTACTTCCATCCAGCGGTAAGAGCTGGTATCTGCTCTCCTGTAAAGTGAAGGTTCTATGGCCTGGTAATCGCCCTTTTCTTTGATGTCGTGGATAACACCTATTACCTTTAAAGGCCGCTCTGATCCTTTGTCCAGCACTTTCCCCACCGCATTGGCGTTCCCAAATAACTTTTCCTTCAGAAAATTATTGAGCACTACCGGCCTGTAGTTGGCGCCGGCATCAGCCCTGGAAAACCACCGGCCTTCCTGCATGATAAGGCCCAGTGCAGCTGCATAACCATCCTGCACGGTATAATCATTTACCCCGGATATATGCATCCCTTCGTAGTTCACATTGTTTTGTGAAGTGCTCATGGAAAAGGGAATATTGTGGCCGGTAAAACTTACAGCAGCTATTTCAGGCATGGAGGTCAGCTGATTCCTGAGGGCTTCAAAATACAATGACAGGGAGTCATTGCTTTGGGGTCTTTGTTCGATCCGGAATTGGATGGCCCATACCGGCTCATAGTCGAAATTCATTGGTTTACGGTAGTTCTTGTAGTAATATACCACCATCGTGAAGACGGCAAAGATCACCAGGAAGGAAACCAGTATTTCCAGCATCAGCACAAAATTTTGCTTCTTTTTATTCCAGATCAGTTTAAACAAATGTTTCAGCATAAAATGCAATTAATAAGATGAGAAATAAACGCCTATTGCGCTTTAAGTGCCGTTACTACCTGCAACTTCGACATACGCCAGGCTGGATATACACCCGAAAACAAGCCAAATAGCAGGCAGGCCAATAATGCCCAGGCCAATACAGTGAAATTGATGGCCAGGTACACCTGTGGCAGTAGCTGGCTGCTGTTGAGAATGGCAATGATGATGGCAGATAGTGCAATGCCCAGTATGCCGCCGATAAGGGTGAGGATAATGTTCTCAATAATGAATTGGTATACCAGCGTTCTGGAAGAGGCGCCAAAGGCTTTGCGTACGCCTATCTCCGACGACCTTTCCATGATTCGGCTGATATTAATATTGATCAGGTTCAGGGTAGGCAGCAACATAAAGAACAAGGCAAACAGGCTAATGGAGAGAATGAACTTGTTAACCCCCGAACTTTCATCCTTGCCCAATAAGGTGCGCGTAAAACTAGCCAGGTAGCTGTCTGCATAACAGTCGAGTTTATCAAACTCCATCCCTTTTAAAGGTATCCGGGCAACCGTCTGCTGAAATTCTTCCTGTATTTTGGGTAGGTCGGCTGCTGACCGCGCCAGTATGATCGCTGTATAACTACCATCAAAACCGGTATTGCTACGCTCTGTTTTAGATAAAGTATAAGGCAGGTACAGGTCACCATAAGAAAATAATATGGTAATAGGCACACTCTTTACCACTCCGGTAACGCGGTATCGCACATTGTCAGTTTCAATATATTTTCCTACAGCACTTGCCTCTCCGAAATAGGCCTGCTTTGTTTTTTCTGAAATGACCGCAACATGGTCTCCATTGGCAATCTCCTGTGCGGTATACGGTCTGCCTTCAAGAAACTGAAACTCTTGTACATCCCAAAACTCGGCATTCGTATACTTCATATCGATCTCCAGTTTCTTATTGTTGACATAAGTATTGGTAGTAGAAAAAATGGAAGAGATAGCTACCTTCTCCGGGGTTTTCAAACTGCTTACATACTTATTCAGAAAATAGTAGCTCAGCGGGCCATTACTAAAGTAAAAGGTCTTCGAATTTGAACGCAATGCAGTATTGATATACAAGGACCGGCTGCGCCTGGTATCGGGATACTGCGGACTGATCAGGTGATCCAGGAAAGCTGTCAGCACAATTAATATTGTCAGCGTAAAGCTGATGCCAAACAAGCTGATGAACGTAAAGAACTTACGCCGCTTCAGTACTGCAATGGCTATTTTGAAATAATTTTTTAACATAAGAAGTCTGTTTTCTTATAAGTTGATGACTAGGGGTTCTTGTGATTACCGGTAGCACAGAAGTCGACTACTCGCTATTGACTGTCTTTTGCTCGCAGCTCGCAGCTCTAAGCTCGCAACTGGCCCTAACTCACCTGCGTTCCGTCAAACAACCTTACCAACCGGTGTGTCTTACGCGCCATGTTTTCATCGTGTGTTACCATTACGATTGTTGTCTTTTCAGTATTGTTCAACTGCAAGAGGATCTCCATGATCTCATTGCCCATGGCACTGTCCAGGTTGCCCGTAGGTTCATCCGCCAATATGATCTCCGGTTCTCCTACGATGGCCCGCGCAATGGCTACCCGTTGCTTTTGGCCGCCGGAAAGCTGCGTAGGGAAATGTTTCATGCGATTACTGAGTCCCACTTTCTCCAGCGCCGCCTTGGCCAGCTGTGTGCGTTCCCTGGCTGAACTGGTACGGTACAGCAGTGGCAGCTCTACATTGTCCAACACCTTCAGGTCATTGATCAGGTGATAACTCTGAAAAATAAAACCGAGTTTTTTATTCCTGAAATGCGCCATCTGCTTGTCTGATAATTGCGTGGTCGACTCGTTGCCGATCTTTACATCCCCTTTGGAGGGCGCATCCAGCAGCCCCATAATATTGAGCAGCGTGCTTTTGCCGCAGCCCGAAGGCCCCATGATGGATAGGAACTCTCCTTTCTCTACCGTCAGGTTCACATTGTTCAACGCCAGTGTTTCCACCGTGCTGGTGCGGTATACCTTTTCAATGTTCTGTAATTGTATCATACGGTTGTTTTATTTATAATTGATCTTTTCATTTTTCTCAAAATCGTACAGAGAAAGATAACGCAACTGATAATAAGCCCCCCACAGATCACGCAAAGCAAAAACGTAATCCCGTTTTGCCTGGTCTTTCTCCTGGAAGGCAATACTGAGGTCCGTAATACTTAAATGCCCCAGCACGTACCGCTCCCTGGCGATCTGGTATTTTTCTGTAGCAATACTGTCGGCCTGTGCTGTCAGGATCAGCTGGTCCTGCATCATGTCAAATAAAGTTACCTGTGTAAAGATCTCCTGCCGGAAGATCTGCTGATCCTGTTCCACTGCATATTGTACAAATTTCTGATTGGCTTCTGCTGTTTTTAATCTTGACCGCGACCGGCCCCAATCCAGGATGGGGATGTCAAATACCAGCTGGAACAGTTGCTGATCCTTGGGCGACCTGTAAACCGCTGGTAAGTTAAGCGCACTATTGGAAAATCCGAGGCGGGCAGTGAGCGTGGCATTCAGGCTATTATCACCCCTGGCCTTGGCAACATCCCGTTTGGCCTCTATCACTTTGCGCTGAAAGGCAATGGCATCAGAACGGTTGGCAAAGGCTTCCGTCAACACTTTATCAGCGGACACCTTAATGTTGATAGAAGAGCCTGGCAACTCCAGGGCAATCTTTTCATCACTTTGCAGGCCCGTGTACGACCGTAGGTTCAGCACCGCGATCTCCCTATCCCTTTTGGCGCTGGCTACTGATTTTTTTGACTTCAGCAGTTCCAGCTGCAATTGAAGTATTTCATTGTGCGAGACCTTGCCCAGTTCAAACTTCTCATTCGCTATCCGGAGTATGTTGGTGGTGTTGTTGAAATTCGTTTCTGCAATTTGCAGGTTCACCTGCGCCAGCAACAGGTCGAAAAAATAGCCGGAAGCTTTTATAGCGATAAGTTCCATCGACTCTATATATTCCTGCCGGCTCTCATTGTATTTCAGCGGTTCAATACGCTTGTCCCATTTCAGGCTGTTGAACATGAACAGCGGCTGGCTATATCCCAGTGCATAGGGTACCCCATTGTACAATGTGTTCTTACGGTCAAAGTCATCGAATCGTTGCAGCTGCGTCGTGCCAAAGATGGTACCCCCCGTTTTGGCAATACTTTGCTCCAGGGAGAGGTTCAGGGAAGAGTTGTTGTTTCTTACCGGCTGAAAGTCAATCGTACCATTGGGTTGCATGATCTCCTGGTAGGTTTTGCTGTAAGCCGGTAGCCGGCCGTCCAGTACAAGCTGTGGCTTGTAATTGGATTGATACGTACGCCATTGCCAGTATTTGTTTTCTTTTAACGTCACTGCCTGCCTGGCGGCAATGGATTGGTTTTTTGCCATGGCCACCACATCCGTCAGGTTAAACCGCAGGGTGTCGGCAGCAGATTGACCCGCTAACCGGGTGCCTGATAATAACAACGCAATCCCTATATAATTGATCCGCTTCATAAATACCCCTTAGTCTTTAATGGTGATTTCCTGCAGGTGTTTGTATTGGCTCATATCCGAGGTAATGATCACTTCGCCCGGCGCCACATTGTCTTTTAGTTCCACATAGTCAAAGTTGGACAACCCGATATGTACTGTGCGCCGGATAGCTTTGCCGTTTTGCACGACGAAAATATCCTGCGTGGCGGTCCCTTTAAAAGCGCTGCCATTGGCTACCCGCAATATATCGTTGCTGGTAGCCGTCACCAGGAAAAGATCCAGCTTCATATTGGGGCGTAGCAGTTTGCTGCTGCGGTTGTCCAGCTGCACATCAAAAGACAGGATGTTATTTTGTACAGCCGGATGAACATTCATGATCACCCCTCTTAGCAGCGAATCATTGATGCGGGCTATCACTGGCAGACCGGTGCGTACCTGGCCGGCAAAAGCATCGGATATGCTGCCTGTTATTTTAAAGCTGCCCAGGTCGGCTACCTTTACCAGCGATTCCCCTTCATTTATTTTGGAGCCAATGTTCTTATTCACCCAGGTGATGACCCCATTGCGGTTGGCCACAATATTGGCCTGCAGCAGCTTGCGCTCCAGTTCATCCAGGTCCTTGTATTGTATCTGTGCGGCGATTTCAGATTCCCGCATATCCGTTTGCATCGTCAGCTGTTTGTTTTTGATCTCGTTTTCCAGCTGTCTTTTTTCCAGCTGGGCTATGCGGAGATCAAGCTCTGCCTGTTCCACTTCTTCCCGGGTGCCGCCACCTGCTTTGAGCAATCGCCTGGCATCCTGTACACCTGCCTGCAGGCTGTTGATCTTTAGCTGCTTGATAGAGTCATTGGCTTTCAGGTCATAAAAACTCTTATCCAGTTGTAATTTCAGGCGCGATATATTGTTCTTTTTCAATTCAAGTTGAAACTTCAACTTTTCCAGCTCTATCTGCGTAAAGGCTTTGTCCAGCTCTAATACAGACTGACCCATCTTAACCGGTGTGCCTGCATCCAGCAATACATTTTTGATCACCGCATTGATGGGACTGGTAATTACTTCTTCAAACTCCGGCAATATCTCTCCGGTGGCGGTGATGGTATTCTCCACATTGCCTTTTTCCACTACAGCCGTGGTGATGGCCGACCGGTTGATGGTGGAGGACAATGAATGGCGTAACAACCACCCGGCTGTACCCAGGGCAATCACGATAAGAATGATCCAGCCTATTAATTTTCGTTTGCGTTGTCGGATGATGTTAGGGGCTATTGCGCTGTCCATACCTGGCTACTGTTTGGATTATAATCTTCCAAGCGGGGTGCCAATCATAGAAAGCGCATAATCAGTTGGTTATTCAAAATCCCTAAACCAAAAATGTCCGGTATCGAACATTCTGATCGCTAAAATGCTTGCTGTTTCTTATTGCTTCCCAGACACTTCAGCTTTCCTGCTTATCAGCCTTTCTCAATTCCTGCAAATCCTTTAGATCCTAAAAATCTTGGTTCCGACAGTTAATTTCTTTAGATTTGAAATCTCAATACCATTGTAATATGAAAGTCTCCACGTTCCTCGGATCCGTCGTCCACTAACTCAGGAACAAATTTTATTGCCCCCTTTTGCCCGCACTTACTGCGGTCTTCATTGTCATTTACTTATTTAATCAATTCAACTCAGAAAGGAGTTTTGTATGCCATTGACTCAACCAAACAAAAAAACGTCTGTCCTGTCATTTATTAAACAGGCACTTCAGGGAGAGAACCAGGATTTTACACAAGGCAGTATTCGTAAAGGAGTACTCCTGTTGGCCATTCCCATGATCCTCGAAATGGTCATGGAAAGCATTTTTGCATTAGTAGACATTTATTTTGTTGGCAGGACGGAACATGCCCGGCAAGCCATCTCTACAGTGGTACTGACAGAATCTGTACTCACCATTTTGTATTCAGTGGCCATGGCCCTGGGTATGGGTGCTACTGCCGTGGTGGCCCGTCGGGTAGGTGAAAAGAATATAGAAGGCGCCTCCAAAGCGGGTGCACAGGCCATGAACCTAGCGCTGATGATCACATTCGTCATTAGTGTTGCAGGTGTATTGCTGGCGCCGCATATCCTGCATGTAATGGGAGGGTCACCGGAAGTGATTGCGCTGGGTACTCCTTATACCCGCATCATGTTTGGCGGCTCTGTGGTGATCATGTTGCTGTTTCTTATCAACGGTATTTTCCGGGGTGCAGGCAATGCCGCTATTGCCATGTGGTCATTGGGGATCGCCAACGTGTGCAATATCATTCTTTGCCCCATACTCATTCATTTTTACGGATTGATGGGGGCGGCTATTGCCACTACTATAGGAAGAGGAATTGGTGTGTCGTACCAGTTGTATCACCTGTTCAAAGGGAAGGGCTTATTGCGCATTAAGCGTGCACACTTTTCCCTCGACCTGGGCATTTTCAAGACCATCTTCGACCTCTCCTGGGTGGTATTTGTACAGTTCTTTATTGCCTCTGCCAGCTGGATGTTCCTGGCCAGGCTCATTACCCGCTTTGGTGATGATGCCGTAGCCGGCTATGGCGTCGCCATCCGCATACTTATGTTCTTCATTTTGCCTGCCTGGGGTTTGAGCAATGCTGCTGCTACCCTCGTAGGGCAAAACCTGGGTGCTCAACAGCCGGAGCGTGCCGAACAGTCGGTGTGGAAAACGGCCAAATACAGTGCTATTTTCATGGCCATCGTGATCCTGATATTCCTCGTGGGATCAGAATTCATCACCTCGTTCATGAACAAAGATGCCGGGGTAGTTAAAATTGCGACCGAGGCGCTCCATATAGTCAGCCTGGGCTATATCTTTTATGGAGTAGGGATGGTGGTTACCAGCGCCTTCAATGGGGCGGGTGATACCAAAACCCCCACATGGATCAACCTGGTTGCCTTCTGGCTTTTTCAAATACCCGTGGCTTACCTCTTGTCTGTAACACTAAAATGGGGACCTACCGGTGTTTTTGTTGCCATAGTTACAGCAGAAGCAGGCATTAGTGTTGCTGGTGTGCTTATCTTTCGGCGGGGAGCCTGGAAAAAAGTGAAGATTTAAAACTTACTACTGGTTACCGGTTTCTGGTACTTTATGTGTAGCTTGTCGATCAATTATTTATGATGTGGCAGGCTGCTCAAAGAGTCAGTGCCCGGTAACCAGAAACCAGCAATCAGCTATGAATACCATACCTAACAATGCCATTCGACAGGTATTGCTATTGATCACCATATTGCTCATTGGCACTGTATTATTCATCTACCTGCAATCATTTATTCCTGCCTTTCTGGGCGCCTATACGCTGTATGTGCTCATGCGCAAATACATGTTTATTTTGCAGGGGAAGTATAAGTGGAACAAGAACCTGGCAGCTACATTACTCATGCTGCTCTCGTTTTTGATCATCATGGTGCCCATACTGGTATTCGCCAATTTGATGACAGCGCGTATCGCTTTTGCCGTCAATCATTCCTCCGAGTTGCTCACCTCTATTCAGAACTTTATTGCCAAATACGAAAAGCAATACGATATCCATATCCTGACCAGCGAAAATATCCGGCGCATCTCTGCCATGGGCGCCGAAACATTGCCCAAGATATTAGGCGCCACGTTCAATACCCTCACCACCATCATCATCATGTATTTTATACTTTACTTCATGCTGGTAGATGGGCGTAAAATGGAGTCTCACTTTTATGAATGGGTACCCCTGAAAGATGAAAACCTGCTATTGCTGCGTAAAGAACTGAACTCCCTGGTCAATTCCAATGCCATCGGTATACCCCTCATTGCTTTGCTGCAGGGCGTCGTGGGCCTGATTGGATATATTATCCTGGGCGTTGACGAACCGATATTTTGGTTTGTGATTACCTGTATTGCCGCCATGCTGCCCGTAGTAGGCGCTGCCATGGCCTATATTCCCCTGAGCCTGTTGTTTTTTGCCAACGGCGCTTCGGGAAAGGGTATCATTATGCTGGTATATGGATTTGGCATTATAGGAACCGTTGACAATATCTTCCGGTTCTGGCTGCAAAAAAAGCTGGGCGATGTACACCCCCTCATTACCGTATTTGGGGTCATTATCGGCGTCAGCATGTTTGGATTTATTGGCCTCATCTTTGGCCCTATTTTGATCTCTCTTTTCTTGCTTATGATCAAGATTTACGCCAATGAATTCAGTACCAAAGAAGGACATTCCTGATGGAGCAGATAACTAACTCCCTGATAGTTATAACATTTAATCTTATAGATGCCATTCCGGGGTAATGGCCCCATGTTATATTCCGGCAGGTCCCTGTATGGGACACAATAAAATTCCCCCTCCCGGGCCTGCATTGCACCATACTATTTGATACTTTCCTGCCGTTTATAAACCGGTCAATGACGATGTGCCGGGCGACAATTGATGCAGGTCAAACCGAAGCCGGATGCAGGTTTACCCCAACCAGTCATTGAACATTAATTCGTATGACCGTTTGTTTTTAAGAAGAGTGGCTGTTGCCTCTGTGAAAACTTAAACCCATGTACCGTCCAATTCGATCTATACTTAGTGGTGCCTTATTGTTCTTTTTTGTGATATGCCCGGTGTTTATGTCTGGCAGCAATAAAGAAAATTATATAAGCTTTAAATCACGCACCCCATTAATACTTTATAACTCCCCGGCAAATACCGTTGTCAAATCTGCCCAGGATCTTATTTGTGAAGAAGCAGCTTTCCTATACGATAGTTTACGCCTCCAAAAGCTTGGCCTTCGAAAGGAAGCGTTGGAATATGCCCTTAAAGGCTATAAGAAGCTGGTGAAAAATGAGGTACTTCCCAATGACAGTGTGTTGTCTATATGCGACTTCAGCCAGTCCTCCCGTAAGAAGCGCCTGTATGTAATTGACCTGGCACACAAGAAAATACTGATCAATACTTATGTGGCCCATGGAAAACGGTCCGGTAAAGAGTTTGCCTGGTCATTTTCCAATAAGCCCGAATCCTACAAAAGCAGCCTGGGATTTTATATTACACGCAATACTTACCAGGGAGCCAACGGTCTCTCCTTAAATATTGACGGCCTGGAACAAGGGATCAATGATAAAGCGTTTGAACGCAGGATTGTGATCCATAGCTCTACCTATGTAGGAAAACGCTGGTTAAAAGAGAATGAATTTTCGGGCAGGAGCCTTGGATGCCCTGCGGTTCCCGTAAATGAATTAGACCAGGTAATTTATACTATTAAGGATGGTTCTTGTCTTTTCATTTACCATCCTGCAAGATCCTATCTGACAAGGTCCAACATATTGAACGGCTAGTTTGGACATGAACTTCAGATGGTTTGAAGGCGGGAAAGCTCAATATAGGTTCGTACCCTAGGATTGGGCTTTTCTATTTTATAACCACCAGGCTACCAGCTGACAAGCTGCGCCCGTAAAAAAGCCCAGGTAGATCTCCTCCTTGCTATGATCACTTACGATCAGGCGGGAGGTGCATACGATACCTGCGATCAATAGGGAAACTGCGAAATACTGACCTGTTGGTTCCTGGCTGAACAATATCATCAAAAGGAAGAACATGACCATGCCGCCAACCGCAGTGGCATGCATGCTTACCTTCAGGCGGATATTCCACATCCAGGCGCTACAAACTGCCAGGAAGCTGCCCAGTAAAAAGTGGACAAAGAAGAGAGGTGTTCTCTGTTGATTCTTAAAAACATACCATATCCAGAAATAGAAGATAATAGCTGCCGCGTAAGGAATAATGCGCTCACGCTGTGTACGCAGGAACATCGATTCTACAAATCCTAGTCCCTTCATCAGCAATACAGAAAAGGCAGGAAGAAAACCACTGCTGAAAAATACAGCGGCCATCACAAAGAACTTATCCCGGTCTCCATACCCCGCAAATGCCAGTGGGTGTATGTACAGTAGGAAGGCCGTTACATAAGTAGGGATCAGTATCGGGTGGAATACATAGGAGAAAAGATGCGCCAGCAAGCGAAATACAACTGGCTGCCCGGAACGATCACCGCCATTCAGTGAAGGCGTTGGGAGACTGATATTTTCCATTATAATTCTTTGCGCAGCCTCGCCACCGGGATATTCAGTTGCTCACGGTACTTGGCCACAGTTCGTCGTGCAATATTATAGCCTTTTTCCTGGAGCATGTCCGTTAATTTTTCATCACTCAGCGGCTTCTTTTTACTTTCTCCCTCGATCAGGTCACTTAATATTTTCTTCACCTCACGCGTACTCACCTCTTCCCCGCTATCCGTACTCAATGATTCGCTAAAGAAGAACTTCAGCCGGTAGGTGCCAAATTCCGTTTGTACAAACTTGCTGTTGGCCACCCGGCTCACTGTAGAGATGTCCAACCCTGTCCTTTCAGCTATATCCTTCAGGATCATGGGTCTTAAGGTCGTTTCATCGCCTGTAAGAAAGAAGTCCCGCTGGTAGTCCATGATCGTTTCCATCACACTGGTCAGCGTATGCTGCCTTTGTTTGATGGCGTCAATAAACCATTTGGCGGCATCTATCTTTTGCTTAATGAATATTACCGCTTCCTTCTGCCGCTTATCTTTCTTACTTCCCTTGTCGTACTCCTTCAGCATATCCCGGTACCCCTCGCTGATGCGGAGATCAGGTGCATTCTTCGAGTTGAGCGTTAGTTCCAGTTTACCCCCATTATTGAAAATGAAGAAATCCGGTACCACATAGCTTTCAGCTTTATTGATATCGCCATGATTGCCCCCCGGCTTGGGTGTAAGCCGGATGATATGGCCGATCACGTCCTTCAATCCGTCATCGCTCAGGTTCAGTCCCCGTTGTATCTTGTCGTAGTGCTTTTTGGTAAATTCATCGAAGTAGTTCGTCAGCACATCGATCGCCGTTTCTACTTTTTTCCCCTGTACTTTTTGCCGTTGTAGCTGCAGCAGCAGGCATTCCTGCAGGTTGCGTGCACCTACGCCGGGAGGGTCAAACTGTTGTATCAGCCGGATCACACTCTCTACTTCCTGCTCATTACTGTCGATATTTTGCCGGAAAGCGAGGTCGTCCACAATAGCCGATGATTCACGCCGCAAATACCCGTCGTCGTCAATACTGCCCACGATCTGCTCGGCAATCCGGCGCTGCCGGTCATCCAGCTTCAGCATGCCCAGTTGTTCCAGCAGGTGCTCGTGGAAAGAGGTCTCGATCCGGTAAGGAATGACCTTGTTGTCATCCACCTCCGGGTAGTTGTCGTCCTTCATCTTATACTCAGCAATTTCCCCGTCATCGTCACCTACGTATTCGCTGATATCGATGTTGTCATATTCATCTTCACTCCCATCCGGCTCAAAATCATCGTCTGAGCTCTCAAACTCGTCTTTGGTTTCCGTATCAAATTGGTCATCATGATCTTCATCCGAAACCTCCAGGGCCGGATTCTCTTCCAGTTCTTCTTTGATCCGTTCTTCCAGGTTGGCAGTAGGGACCTGCAGCAGCTTCATTAACTGAATTTGCTGGGGCGATAGCTTTTGTAATAATTTTTGTTGTAAGCTTTGACTCAGTGCCATTGTTCGTCAGGGGTTTTTATCCACCGTCGCCAAAAAACTTGGAAAATCGGCGGCAACCACAAAAATCAGGCCGTAAATTTACGGACAAATGTAATGAACGTGGACCAACGATTTTATAAAATTATTGTTGCCCTGACATTTTCTTTAAAAATGTTAATGTTAGAGGCCCAGCAAAATCCGCCGCGGCTGCCTTCAATGGCAGTGCCAGCAACTGTTTCAGCCAACGGACAAATACCATGGTACATTACAGGCTCCGGGCATTTTAACAAATTGACCCTGGTTGTTGATACCAGCAGTGCCTTTGCGGCCAGGGAACTGGCATGGCCTCCGCTGCCCGGCAAGCCCGTACTGCCCGTTTCATCCATCAGCCATGATTTCTATACACAACATTTTGGCTTCTTTTGCCGGCAGGAGCTCCACCTGGAAAAAACCTCCGGGCTGCCCCTGCGCTTCCGGCTGGGCTCACTAAATGATTGCAACTACCTCGAAGGCAAATAAAAATGGTGGGTCGCCTTTTTCAGGCGGCTCACCATTTTTATTGTATTGCCCCACGCACGACTCGCCACTCACTACTATACAGTCGCTTTCTGCTGCGCCAGCACCTTTTTCACCGCTTGCACGATCTTTTCTCCTTTCTCTTTGATCTGCTCTTCCGTCCAGGTCAAACTGATAGCCGTAGAAATACAACGGTTCATAATAGCATCACTCGCTGCAAAATCCTTGGTGGCATGGTGTATTACGGCTGCTTTCAGATCAGGATGCAGCGCGTTCAGTGTCAGGGATTGCTTCAGGTGATCCCATTTGCGGATATAATGCCAGTTGTTATTGAACCAGTAGAAATTCCCCGCCAGCACGTTCTGCGCTTTCAATTCAGCTACTACTGCTTCCGTAATTTCTTGTGAAGGGAGGAACCAGCTGATGAAAGTACAGCTGTCGCCGGATGGATCAGGGATACGGCGGAAACTGATCTCAGGTACCTGCGCTAAAATAGCCTTCAGCGCTCCATGGTTCTTGCGTTGGGTAGCCAGGAACTCCTGCAGCCTTTGCACCTGGGCCAGGCCCACAGCAGCATGCAGCTCTGAAATGCGGTAGTTATAGCCGATAAAAGGATGCAGGTCCGCACCACGGTCTACTCCTTTGTGATCATGACCATGATCACTATAGCCATCACTGCTGATATAAACATCTTCGCGGTTTGTCAATACTACCCCGCCTTCTGCACAGGTGATCGTCTTTACAAAGTCAAAAGAAAAAGTGCCGGCATCTCCGATCGTGCCCAGGTACTTCCCTTTATACCGGGCCCCAATGCTCTGGCAGGCGTCTTCCAGTAAGATTAGCTTGTGTTCCTTGCAAATAGCCTGCAATGCATCCAGGTCTGCCATGCTGCCGCACATATGCACCGGCATAATACATTTGGTTTGAGGCGTGATCGCTTTGCGCACCGCCTCCGGGTCCAGCGTAAGGGTATCATCTATATCTACCATCACCGGTACCGCGCCAACACTCAGTACAGCCTCAAAGCTCGCTACAAAAGTGAAAGAAGGCATGATCACCTCATCCCCATAACCAATACCCAGCGCACTGAGTGCTGTGGTAAGCGCTGCCGTGCCGCTGGAAACCAGCTGGGCATACTTCGATCCAAATACATTATTGATTGCCTGCTCCAGTTCCTTCGCTTTCCAGATACCCTTGCGCGGTCCGTCAAAACCATACCGCATCAGGATTCCCGTTTCCATTACATCATTCACATGTTTGCGCTCTGAAGCACCAAATAATTCATAACCAGGCATATAACTAGTTTTATAATTGCAAAATATTGCCCCAAAGGTAAAAAAAATCCCGGGCCACCCTAACCTTGTCGTTTTACGGGCCACAGAGCTAGCCTTTAGTCAACCAGCAAAGGTCGCGGCAGCAACCCGAAACCTAAAACTCCAAACCCTAAACTCTTATCTCACTATCCACGCCTCATTTTCCAGCTTCTCAAAACGCAGCGGCACCGGCCAGTCTGCATACGGCAAACTTTCATTTCCCTGCTCATCCAAAGTGGTGAGGTAAATACCTGCATATCGTTTATCTGCAGGCAGTTGGATACGGAACACACAGGAATCTCCGCCTGGCTTCGTATCGATCAGTTTAACGCTATAAAAATTGATGAAAGCTTCCGTGGTATCCGCACTCAGGTATGCTTTGAAAGATCTGAGATTTCTTTTCTCCAGTGCCGACTTGACCACTGTAATATCAAAGGTGGAACTGTCCACTACCGTAAAAGACTTTACCGAAGGCGATACCGGCCGCAGAGAGTCTATCCAGCTCATGCCTGGTATCAGTGCCGGTTCTTTGTAATAATTCAACCGCAGGCTATCACTCCATCCATTCGGATTTCTTACAAATGAAGTACTGCTGAAATAAATAGCCCCCTGTATCTCCGGGTAAGTACGAAGCGCAGCTATTTGCCGGGGCAGCAGCGATTTATCACGCCATATCGCATTGCTGTTGGCCCGGTAGGGCGCCAGCCCGATATAACAATGTCTTCCATACGTATGCTTGCTCCACCAGTCCAGCAACACTTCATAGGGCGCTGCCTTATGGCCAAACTCCCAATATAACTGAGGTGCTACATAATCGATCCATCCGTTTTCCAGCCAAAGCAGGATATCAGCATACAGGTCATCATAGTTTGTTTGCCCTGCTGTGGTAGCGCTTCCTTCCGGGTCATCACGCTGGTTGCGCCAAACCCCAAAGGGCGAAATACCAAACCGGCAATATTTATTTTCTTCCTTGATGGCCTTGGCTAGTTTCACTATAATGGAGTCCACATTGCTTCTTCTCCAATCCTCCTTGTCCAGGCCATTCCCGTATTTTGCAAAGCTTTTATTATCCGGGAATTCCTTGCCCGCAATGCGGTAAGGATAAAAATAATCATCAAAATGAATGGCATCAACCGCATAGCGGTGCACCACATCCCGGATCACCTTCACCACAAACTCCTGTGCCTCCTTATTGCCCGGATCAAAATAACGCTTGCCGCCATAAGCCAAAAACCAGTCCGGATGTAATTTGGTGACATGGTTAGCGGCGATCGAAGATTTCCCAATAAGGAATTCAGCCCGGTAAGGGTTGCACCAGGCATGGAATTCCATGCCACGCTTATGCGTTTCTTCGATCATAAATTGTAAGGGATCATAATAAGGCGAAGGCGCCTTGCCCTGCTTGCCGGTAAGCCACTCGCTCCAGGGCTCATGGGGAGAAGGATAAAAGGCATCTGTGGCAGGTCTTATTTGCACGATCATAGCGTTCAGGCCATTGCGCTTGTGCATGTCCAGTTGGGCTATAAATTCTGCCTTTTGTAAAGCCGTGTTAAAGTTTCCCTTGCTGGGCCAGTCAATATTGTCTACCGTAGCGATCCATGCTCCCCGGAACTCATACGTCGGTTGTGAAAACGCCGTAACCGATGCCCACAGACAGGCAGCAAAAGTCAAAAATTGTTGTTTCATATTTCGGATTAACTAACCTCTTATTTTATCCAGCAGGCCATTCAGCGTGGCGGCCTCTTCGGTACTAAGTGCTCCCACAGAGGCGTCCATTTGATCATTATGGCCATCCATTCCTTCCAATAAACTCATTCCTTTCTCAGATATTGTTACATCTACCAGCCGGCGGTCAGTTTTACAGATCACTTTTTGTACCAGTTCCTTTTTTACCAGCCTGTCTACGATCCGGCTGGTATCACTCATTTTATCCAGCATACGCTGCCTTATCTGCAAGGTAGAGAGTGGTGTGCCTGCGCCACGCAGAATACGCAGTATATTATACTGTTGTGGTGTAATATCAGCATTGTCAAAAAAATGCTTGTGTTTTTCCATCAGCCAGTTACACGTATAGATGAGATTCACCGATACCTTGTGGTGTTCATTACGAAACTTCGCTTGCTGTATATCATTTTCTATACTCATATTGCATCAGTAGTTGGGTTGTAAAAGTAGTTATTTTACGGTTGCTGAAGCCGCAGCTCCCGGGTCAGCATAAACACATGATAAAGATGATGCGCTTCATGCAGCAGGAAAAAATTGGACCATTCCGGTATGGTAAGCAAGCCATACTTGGGGTGCCTGCCTCTTCGCTGCAATACCTCATCCGGCATATCCGTTAGGTATTTGCAAATAATAAGCCGCAGAGCAGCAAGCTCCTCCAGTAAGGTCATCAGGGGTTTTTGCAGCATTGCAGGAAAGTCTTCATCCTGCTCGGCCACATAGCGGTCGAAGCCGGGACTGTCTTCCTGCACTATCTTGTATAAGCGCTTCAGGAAGAGGGGTTGGTAAGCCGTAAGATGAGCAATTTGTTCAAAGGCACTCCATTTATCCGGTTGTACGCGCTGCTTCAGTTCCTGTTCTGAAAGCCCTGCTATTAGTTCCTGTATCGATTCGTGTTGATATTGAAGTCGTGTAGTAATAGCAACAGACAAAGCCATAGGCAAATTAATTCAAGGGTGTTAAAAGAGGGTAGGGAATTAAAAACACCTAGTCGCTCCAGACTTTCGTTCCTTCACTGCAATTGGCGCAGATGTCAATGTTTTTGCGGCTTTGTAATATTTGCCGGCGGAAGTTCACATAGGTATCACTATGCCAGACTTCTTTAAAGCTCCTTCCTTTCAGATCGCCCAGTGTGTGTTGAGCGTCTTTATCAAAACAACAAGGTACCACCAGTCCGTCCCAGCTGATCACTGTGGCATGCCATAGCCGCCAGCAGTGGTTTTGAAGAGAATTCTTAAAGGCAAACTCTCCTTTTTCATTCTTGCGGTAACGGCTATATTTATCCAGTGTGGGAATAAGGTTATTAGGGTCCTGTTCATAATCGTATACCTGGGCCGTTTTAAAACGCACATCATCTACGCCTATCTCTGCGGCCAGTCGCTTTACATCTTCGATCTGGTGCTCATTGGGCTTTACTACCAGAAACTGGAAGAACACGAAAGGCGTATTACTTTTCAACTCCTTCTTCCACTTCATAATATTGCGGGCTCCTGCCAGCACCTTTTCCAGTTTTCCCCCCACCCGGTACGCCTGGTATACATCCTGCGTAGTGCCATCAATCGAAATGATCAGCCGGTCAAGTCCGCTTTCCACCGTTCTCCGGGCATTGGCATCATTCAGGTAATGCGCATTCGTAGAGGTAGCCGTATAGATCCCTTTTTGTGAAGCATACTTCACCATGTCCAGAAAATCCGGGTTCAGATAAGGCTCCCCCTGGAAGTAAAAGATCAGGTACAGCAGGTCCGATGAAAGCTGGTCGATCGTATCCCGGAAAAAGTTCTTCTGCAACATACCTGTAGGCCGTGTAAAAGCCCTCAATCCGCTCGGGCATTCCGGGCAACGCAGATTGCAGGAAGTGGTGGGTTCGAAAGAAATGGATACCGGGTATCCCCACTGGACAGGTTTGCGCGTCCACTTACTTAAATAATAGCTACTCAATACCTTACCCGCATTCCACACGCGGCGAAAGGTAAGCTTAGACATTAGATTGATACTATCGTGCCAGTTAAATGCGGGCATTAATATGGTAAAAATAGTGATACCTGCTTAATGTGCAATGTTTTATAGCTCTGTAACGTTTAAATTGTGAGAATGTTTGTAAATCCGGGGCGGCCTGTAGATCGTAACTTTTATTCCTGATAGGCTATGAAAAAAATATACCTGTTTCTTTTTTTGGCAGCATCGGCGGCTAAAGCCCAGCTTCCCCTTCCCGGTGCTTCCCTGGTTACCGAAACTGATGCCATTGCAGCCGATGAAGCCAGGGCTTTTCAACGTTTCAGGGACCTGCAGGGCGACAATAGCGTGTCTGCTACAGTAGCCTCCAATAATTTCAATGTAAATTACTATCGATGTGAATGGCAGGTAGACCCGGCTGTGAAATACATCACCGGTAAAATAACTTCTTACTTCCGCATCACTGAAAGTACCAGCTCCATTACCTGGGACCTTTTACAGCAACTAACCGTAGATAGCGTGCTGTACCATACCCAAAAAATAACTTTTCAGCAAACGTCCGAACATGCCCTGATCATTAATTTCCCCACGTTATTGAATAAGGATACCCCGGACTCTATCAGTATTTATTACCAGGGCATACCCGATCCCGCCAATACAGCCTCTTTTGTAAAAAGTGCCCACGCTGGTACCCCTGTCATCTGGACACTTTCAGAACCATTTGGTTCCAGGGACTGGTGGCCCTGTAAAAATGGCCTCAACGACAAAGCCGATTCCATTGATATTATAGTTACCTGCCCTAAACAATATACCGCATCGTCCAACGGAATAGTCGTTCGGGAAGAAGTCAGTGGCGATAATCGCATTACACAGTTCCAGCACCGGTATCCGATCGCATCCTACCTTGTGGCCCTGGCAGTTACCAATTATATGGTTTGGGAAAGTACCGTTACCATCAACGGAAAAACCATGCCTTTAAAAAGTTATTTTTATCCGGAGACAAACTATTCAGGGTCTGAAGTATACACAAAAAATGCGCTGCAGATGTTTAGCCCGCTTTTTGGTGAATACCCGTTCATCAGGGAGAAGTACGGCCACACCCAGTGCGGCTATGGCGGCGGAATGGAACACCAGACCAATAGCTTTATGGGCTCCTTTGGCTTCTCACTCATTGCACATGAACTGGGCCATCAGTGGTTTGGCGATAAAGTTACCTGCGCCAGCTGGAGCGATATTTGGTTAAACGAAGGCTTTGCCACCTATTGCCAGCATTTATATACAGAAATTACTACCCCTTCTTACGTACCTACCGGACTACAGATCATGATTAATGGCATTACTTCCGCACCCGACGGTTCTGTATTTGTTCCCGATACTACCAGTTCTGCCCGCATCTTTAGTAGTCGCCTTAGCTACAATAAAGGGTTTTATGTGCTGTACATGTTACGTGGTATCATGGGCGACTCCGCTTTTTACCGGGGCGTACGCCGGTACCTCAATGATCCCGCCATCCGTTATGGCTATGCCCGTACTGCTGATCTGCAACGCAACCTGGAGGCTGAATCCGGTAAAGACCTTTCCACTTTTTTCAGGAAGTGGGTATATGGAGAAGGATATCCCAATTACCAGCTCAACTGGACCCAGAATGTGAATCAATGGGTAAAGCTGTCACTAAACCAAACCACCTCGCACCCTTCTGTTTCCTTCTATGAGATGCCCGTAATGCTGCAATTGCATGGCGCCACCAGGGATACCATCATTACAATGGATCACCGGTACAGTGGACAGGAACTTTGGGTCAATCCCGGTTTCGTAGTGGATACAGTGATCATAGATCCCAAGCGGTGGATCCTTTCAAAAGTAAAGACCTCCCAAAAAATACCGGCAGGAACCACCATCAATGACCTGAAAATATACCCCAATCCGGCGCCTGATATAGTAAATATTACTTTAAACAACCCTCAGGAGAAAAAAATAGCCATTTGGTTGTACAACTCCCTCGGCCAGAAAATATTTTATAAGGAAATACCTTTGTCCGGGCGCGATGAACAACTTCAGATACCTGTGCAGGCCCTGGCAAAAGGCATTTATTACCTGCGGCTAAAAAGTGGGGAAACAATTAATATTACCCGGAAAATCCTGCGATAAACACCGCTGTATCACAGTTTATGATTTCTTCAAGGGAATAATCCATCGAAAAAGAAATGCTGACTACTATATTTGCAACCGCAGGAATGGCAGACAACAAAAAAACAAATATCGGCTGGAAGATCCTTATTTCCCTGGTACTGGCAGGTATACTCGTCATGCTGGGTTTTCAGGTGTATGAATGGTGGCTCGCCCGCAGGGCTCACTTTGTACGATACCAGGCTTTTGGCATCGAAATCCCTACCAATTACGGCATTCATGGCATCGATGTATCCAAATACCAGGAAACCGTTGACTGGGAAAGTGTAAAGGACATGAAGGTAGAAGATGTGCAGATCGGCTTTGCATTCATCAAAGCCACCGAGGGCAACGGCAATGAGGACCGCTGTTTTAAGCGCAATTGGAAAAAGGCCAAAGAGGCTGGTGTTACCCGTGGGGCCTACCATTTTTTCATTGCCACAAAAAGCGGGAAAACACAGGCCGAGAACTTCATCTCCACCGTGGAGTTGCAGCCGGGCGACCTGCCCCCTGTACTGGATGTAGAACAATCCTACGGCGTCAAGTCCGATAAACTGCGCCAGCGTGTAAAAGAGTTCCTGGAAACCATAGAGAACTATTACGGCGTAAAGCCCATCCTGTATACCAATGTGGATTTTTACAAGCAGATACTAAAGGATGAATTTGATCACTACCCCCTTTGGGTAGCCCACTACCTGCAAAAAGAAAAACCCCGTATTTATCGCGACTGGCATTTCTGGCAACACAGCGAACAGGGCCATGTAAACGGTATTCTGTATAAAGTAGATTTCAATGTATTCAATGGCGACTCCACCGAGTTCAGGAGCTTATTAATAGACTAATTCGTAATTTTATTCCATGGGCTATGCAGAAGATGATCCCCGGGATTTCCTGCGAAGGGTAGTATGGTCACTCTCCCTGGGATTGGTATGGCTGGTGAGCACTATTGGTATCGGTACCTATGCAGGATTAATGGTGCCCGAAAATGGACTCCATACCAGCAATATTATCTTCTATAGTTGGATGGCCATCAGCCTGGCTGGCCTCATCTGGGTCAATCTCCGCATCTGGAAGAAGAAGTTCCCACATGGATAAAATTATAGGCTGGAGGTTAATCATATTTATTAAGCAGGTATATCGCTTTCTTATTAACCGCCGAAGAATCACTTACTCTTTTTATCCCGAAATGATCTTCATACTCAGCCTGCCATTTACCAGCATCATGTTTTTTTACCAGGTAGGGTCGGTCAAATGACATCCGGGAATAATAGCCCAACACAAAAATCCCGGTAGCTACATAATAAAGTAGATAACTCATCCTTGCCTTTTGGTACAAGGGTTTGCTTTCCTTCCCTTGCTGAACCAGGATGGCCGCCAGCAAAGGCACCAGCGGAAACCAGAACCGGGCTTCAAAAAATGGCCAGTTAAAGATCAAAAGCGTATAAATGATCAGGTACACGATAACAGGCAAGGGGATCATCCTATGATTCCTGATCAATCTCACAGTCAGCAGGCCCAGGAAAAATAGCCCGGTGAGTATATAAAAGATCTCCGCTACTACCGGTGAAACCAGGAAGCCTGTTTTTGATATCGGTATATTAATAAAAAGCTCAGCCCAGTCTACAAGATGCAAACGCACATTTTGGCTGAAAAAGGTGGCAGGATCACGCAGGAGCGGCCCTAAAAAATAAGATAAATAGATAATGAACTTGGGTCTTGTTACCAGGAAACCCAACAGCGAGCACGCAATAATAATCACCAGTACTGCATAAAACGGCTGCTGCCGGGACCATGCCATCAGTTTTTTTCTGCTGCTGATCAAAAAGGAAACAATTAATGCCAGCACCAGCCCGATACCTGCAGTGCGGGTAATAAAACAAACAAGGCATAGCATTACTGTCAGGATCAGGAACCCTGCTTTTCTTTGCTTCATAAATGACTGGTAGCAATAAAGAGCCGCTGTTGAGAAAAACAGGAACTGCATCTCCGAAAGCGGAGTAATAGTAAGTTTAAGCGTGGTCCAGTTTAGCAGCGTTAAAAAAACAAAGGGCCATATTTTAATAGAAGCCCCAAAAAGCTTTTTTACAAAATAAAGGCTGCCGCATAAGTACAATAATTGAAAGAATCCAATACCAAAAGGCGTTAAGAGATGAAGGGTTGATAAGCCTGCCAGAAAATAAACATACCCAAAAGGTAAAAAATCAGCTGGCTTTTCAAATCCTGCAGGCAATGTTCCCTGGAGGTCTTCTAGTAGGGTAAAATACCTTACTGTATCATTGGTGAGCCGAAATGGAGTAAAACAGTTGGCAAAATAAATAATGATAAGAATTCCTGTGCTTGCTATCCATAACCGGTTATAGAAAAGGGAAGAATGAAGTCCTGCTCCTTGGTGCATAAATTTATTTTATTTCCTAGCTGCTGTGATCGGTAATGATCACCCAGGTTCCCTTTATTTTACGGAACAGCAGGTTATAATGACCACTCACATCACCCGCATTTCGTTTCAGGTGCCACTTCCCCACCACAAAATAATATTCCGGGCTCAGCCGCTCTACCTTGATCAGGTTGAACGTCAGCGTACCCATCTGATCCGGGCCATTATAGTTTTTCTTGTAATTGGCAAGCGTGTTTTGGTAGCCATACGTAACACCGTTCTTACCCACAAACATCAACGAGTCGTCATTCCAATAACCTTTCATAAAGGCTTCCAGGTCCCCTTTATTCCAGGCCTCCGTTTGATCATGTAATGTTTGACGGATGATCTTTTCGTCTGCCGATTGGGCCAGCGTGACCATGGGTAGAAAACAAAGCAGGCAGACAGCTGTCAATAAGGTTCTCATACAGTTAATTATTACAGTAAGTTACTACAGAATCCGCTATCGAAGCAAGCGTCCAATCAAAAAAAGCTGCCTCAGCCAGTTCAACCCGACCAAGGCAGCTTTTATATATCCGCGCAATCCATGGAATAGTCCACCGGATCTGCGATTCATTAAATGCTCAGTTTCTTCATATACACAGCATCTGTTGCAGCTGCTTTCAGCGGTGTAGTTCCTTCGTAGCGTTCTTGTTCCACAATATAATATTCCATACCCTGCTTCCTGGCCTCCTTTAGTATTTTAGTGAAGTCAAGAGAACCCGTTCCCAGGTCTACAGAAGCATCATGCTGCGTGGGGTTCGCGCCTTTCTGCCTGTCTTTTACATGGCATAGGCGGAAACGTTTGGGGTATTTTTTTAACCAGGCAATGGGGTCTTCGCCCGGAGTAGCTACCCAGTAAATATCCATCTCAAAATCTACCGTATCCGGATTCGTATGCTGCATCAGCGTATCCTGCGGCATTACACCATCCTGCGCCGTAAAAGTATAGCCATGGTTATGATAGGCAAACCGCAACCCGTTCTTCTTACAGATATCACCCAGGCTATTGAATTTGTCTGCAAATTTCTTATAGTCGTCCAGTGTTTTCTGAGGGCCAATATAGGGGCTGATCAGGTATTTCATCCCGATCTCGCCTGCTTCTGCCGCCTTCCGCTCAAAATTCGTATTGATATCGCAATGCGTAGAGATCATAGTGATACCCAGGTCGTCTGCAAACTTTTTAAATTCTTTGTTCGACATACCCCAGTAAATGCCCTTGGAGCCTTCATATCCTTCAATTTGCTTGTAGCCAAAGGAAGCTACCTGCTTCAGAACACCCTGTGGGTCCTTGGGCAGCTCATCACGAAGCGTATACAGTTGTAATCCGAATTGCTTAAGTGGTTTATAGGCTGCAAAAAGGTCTGTAGTAGAACCCATTGCCAGCGCGGAAGCAAATACGCCCCCTGTCTTCAAAAATTGTCTCCTGTTGTAACTCATGGTACAGAGCAAGGTTGGTGTGAATGAATAATAGTCAAAGATCAGGTTCTCCCAGCCATTCAAACCGTGTGGCCGCGCTGAAGAACCCGAAACCCAGAACTCGAAACCCGTAACTCCTAGGTCGCCCAGGCCTTATCTCCTTTCTTGTACGGCATACAGCCATCGTACCGTCCCGGAATAGCCTCGTAGCGCAAGGCTTTCGTAGCGCCTATTTCTGAGGTGAAATAACCCAGCAAGGTCAACTGCTTCAGTTGAGTGAAGTAATGGGCAGGGTCTTCCTTCTTTTTATTCTTATTATAATCCTTCTGCTCTGTATCAAGCGTGATCAATAAGGCCTTGCGCTGCTCTGGTGTAGCACTCATGAAAGCGGTAGAGTGCATCTTGCGGGAGGCTTCATCTAGTTTCGTCATGCCTTCCAGGAAGATCTTTTGGTCCTTTTCAGTATAACAATCTTTCACCATCACTGTCATGAAGGTACCTACCCCTGCAGCTTTCGCGCCGGGTGTATCCGTTGTGGGGATAATCGTTTCTGCGATCTCATCCAGGTAAGCGATGTCTTCTGGTTTGAAATCCAGTGTGGCGGCCGTTTTTTTATCACTGGCCTTACAGCCCGACAGAAAAAACTCAGCTCCGATAACAGTGCCGCCCAATAAAAGGGCTACCCTTGATACGGCTTCTCTTCTGTTCATATACTATGATTTTAAATAAAGTGCAAAAATTACAAATTTCCTTTCTTCAACTCACTCACTGCATGATCCGCCGCACGGGCAGTCAATGCCATATAAGTAAGCGACGGATTTTGACAAGCCGAAGACGCCATACAGGAGCCATCCGTTACAAATACATTCTGTACATCATGCATCTGGTTCCATTTGTTCAGTACCGATGTCTTCGGGTCTTTTCCCATACGGGCCGTACCCATTTCATGGATACAAAATCCGGGAGGAGGTGCATTGTCGTAGGCTTTTACATTTTTGACGCCTGCCGCCTCCAGCATTTCTACCGCAGAGGCCTTCATATCCTCCCGCATTTTCATCTCATTCTCCTTAAACTCACAATCAATATCCAGCGTGGGCAATCCCCATTTATCTTTCTTGTCTTTGTTCAGCGTTGCTTTATTGTCATAATACGGCAAGTGCTCACCCCAGGATCCTATGCCCATTGACCATTCGCCAGGTTCCAATAAACTATCCTTCAGGTCTTCACCAATGCCATCATGTCCACGCGCCCGGCCACGACTGGCGCCACCCTGGTAGCCAAAGCCCCGAACATAATCCGTGCGCATCGTCTGTTCACTGATATTACGGAACCGGGGCACATAAATACCATTCGGCCGGCGGCCAAAAGTATACTTGTCTTCAAAACCTTCTATATTCCCACTGGCTCCTACACCGTAATGGTGGTCCATCAGGTTGTGACCGATCTGCTCACTCGTATTACCCAGGCCATTAGGAAACACTTCCGAAACAGAGTTCAGCAACACAAACGTAGTTCCCAGCGTAGAAGCATTCAGGAATACGATCCTGGCATAATATTCTTCTGTCTTCAGTGTTTCTGAATCCATGATCCTGACCCCTTTGGCTTTCTTCGTATCCTTATCATAGATCACTTCCAATACAATAGAGTAGGGACGTAGCGTAAGGTTCCCCGTTTTCCTCGCTGCGGGCAATGTGGCCGAATTACTGCTGAAATAACCACCAAAAGGACAACCTTCCTGGCATTTACTCCTGTATTGACACGGGCCACGGTCTCCCACCTTGGCAGTATGGTTTGCCGTACGGCCAATGATCATCGCACGTTCTTTGAAACGCTCCTTGATCCTGGCAGCTACATGTTTTTCCACACAGTTCATTTCCATTGCTGGTAGAAATTCGCCATCCGGCAATTGAGGCAATCCATCCTTTGCTCCACTGATACCGGCAAATTTTTCTACATAACTATACCACGACTCCATATCCTTATAGCGAATGGGCCAGTCTACGCCATGGCCGTCTTTCCCGTTTGCGCTGAAATCAATATCACTCCACCGGTAGCTCTGACGGCCCCACATCAGCGAACGTCCGCCTACATGATAACCGCGTATCCAGCTAAAAGGCTTTACCTGGTTGTAAGGATTTTCAACATCATTGACAAAGAACTTCTTCGATACCTCATTAAAAGCATAACACTTACTTTGGATGGGGCTGTTCTCACGGTCCGCCTGCGTAAGATTGCCATGGTGCGGCAACTCCCAGGGAGCTTTCTCAGTATCTGTATAATCTTTAATGTGCACCACATCGCGGCCGCGCTCCAGCAACAATGTTTTCAATCCTTTTTCACAAAGTTCTTTGGCGGCCCAGCCTCCGCTGATCCCACTGCCTACTACGATAGCGTCATAGGTGTTTTGTGCTGTGGCCTTATTATTAATGTTAACATTCGTGGTATCCCCGGGCATAGATTAAATTTATAAAGCGTTTATAGGGTTACAGATTTCCTTTCTTGAGTTCACTCACGGCAAAATCCACTGCTCTGGCCGTTAAAGCCATATAAGTAAGAGAAGGGTTTACACAAGCTGCCGACGTCATGGCGGCTCCATCCGTTACAAATACATTCTTACAATCCCACACCTGGTTATGACTATTCAATACCGAGGTTTTGGGATCTTTCCCCATGCGGGCCGTACCCATTTCATGGATACCCATGCCCAGGGAGTAATCACCTCTAAAGCCATGCACATTCTTTACACCGGCGGCTTCCAGCATTTCTATACCGTCCTGCTCCATGTCGTTCTTCATCTTTTGCTCGTTCTCTTTGATCTCCGCATCAACATTCAGGACCGGAAGACCCCATTTATCCTTCACACTTTTATCGAGCGTTATTTTGTTGTCATGATAAGGCAATACTTCACCAAAAGCCGTCATACCAATCGTCCAGGCACCTGGTTCTGTTAATGCTTCTTTCAGTTCAGCACCAATGCCCAGCTCAGCTACATTACGGCCCCAACCTTCCCGGCTGGCAGCACCCTGGTAACCAAAGCCACGCAGGTAATCCCTTTTTTCGCCAAACAGGTTGCGGAAACGCGGAATATAAAACCCTGTAGGTCTTCTGCCGAAATAATATTTATCATCATATCCTTCTACCGTGCCCGAAGCCCCTATGCGGAAGTGGTGATCCATCAGGTTATGTCCCAGTTCTCCGCTGCTGCTGCCCAAACCGCCCGGCCATACATCCGTAGCAGAGTTGAACAACACCCAGGTGCTATTCATAGCCGAAGCACACAGGAAGATCACTTTGGCAGTATACTCAACAGTCTTATTCGTTTCTGCATCCACGATCTCTACACCCTTTGCTTTCTTCGTGTCCTTATCATACAATACCTTCGTCACGATCGAGAAAGGACGCAGCGTCAGATTGCCCGTAGCCAGGGCTGCCGGTAAGGTAGATGATTGCGTACTGAAATAAGCGCCAAACGGACAACCCAGCCAGCATTTATTGCGGTACTGGCAGTTCGTACGTCCCGGCAAAGGCTTGGTGATATTGGCCACACGGCCGATCGTCAGCAAGCGCTGACCTTTATAATGTTCTTTAATACGTGCTGCTACATCTTTTTCTACACAGTTCAGGTCCATCGGAGGCTGGAATTGCCCGTCCGGCAATTGTGGAATGCCATCCCGGTTACCGCTGATGCCGGCAAATTTTTCTACGTGGTCATACCAGGGAGCAATGTCTTTATAACGGATCGGCCAGTCTACTCCAATGCCTTCTTTTCCATTCGCTTCAAAGTCAAAATCACTCCAGCGGTAGCTTTGCCTTCCCCACATCAGTGAACGGCCGCCTACATGATAGCCCCGGAACCAGTCAAATCTTTTGGTTTCTGTATAGGGACAGTCCTTTTCATTGGTCCAATAATCCAGGTTGGTTTCATTCAGGGGATAGTCCCGGTTCAATACAGGATACTCCTTGATCATCTCCTGCGTCTTGCCGCCCCGGTGTGGAAATTCCCAGGGATTCTTTGTGGCATTTTTATAATCTTTCACGTGTTTAATATCATTACCACGTTCCAGCATTAATACTTTCAACCCTTTTTCAGAAAGCTCTTTGGCTGCCCAGCCGCCGCTGATGCCACTGCCTACCACAATCGCGTCATATGCATTCTCTGCCATAGTATTCGGAATTTAGTGTTTGTCATTATTATTGCGAAGCAAGCGGCCCGCAGCAAAAGATTGCCGATTGCCGATTCACGATTGCCGCCTACACATCACATATCTTCACGGCTTTCTCCAGCGATACCAGTCTTTCTTCATTGGTTTTACGTGCAGGGATAAACTCCTGCGCCACATAACCCTTAAAGCCTGTTTCAAGGATCGCCTTCATGATCGCCGGATAATACAATTCCTGTGTTTCATCAATTTCATTCCGGCCCGGTACACCACCTGTATGATAATGAGAGATATAAGGGTGACTGCTGCGGATCGTTGCGATCACATCCCCTTCATCGATCTGCATATGGTAAATGTCATACAGCAACTTAAAGTTTTCAGAGCCTACACGCTTGCACAATTCCACCCCCCAGGCCGTTTTATCACACTGATAATCCTTGTGATTCACTTTACTGTTCAGCAGTTCCATCACCAGCGTTACTTTATGCTTTTCAGCCAGTCCCGTAAGCTGCTTCAATCCTTCTGCACAATTGTTCCAGCCCGTTTCATCATCGATTCCCCGGCGGTTACCACTGAAGCAGATCAATTGCTTATACCCTGCCTGGGCTACCAGCGGGATCATTTCTGAATAGTTTTTGATCAGCTGTGCATGGAACTTCTTGTCATTAAAGCCGTCTACCAGGTTGATCTCTGCGCCGTTACACATGGAAGAGTACAGACCATACTTTTGCAATACAGGCCACTCTTTGGGACCCACCAGGTCAATCGCTACAATGCCCATCTTTTTTACCGCTGCGGCAAATTCTTCCAGCGGAATGCTGCCATAACACCAGCGGCATACCGAATGATTGATATTTCCTTTCAAAGTTGTTGATTTAGTCTCTTCTGAAGCTGAAAATGAGGATAGCATACCGGCTGTTCCGATGGCTGCAGTGCCCGCCACTATATTCTTCAGGGCAAGCCGGCGTGATTGGTTGTTGGACATGTGAAAACGTTGATATTGAATGTACAAAAATGTTACTACACAGATCTATAAAAACAAGTCATTAACATATTAATATCAGGCTCCTGCTACAGTCATCTGCTGTGGTTTCTTCCTGCCACGCATATAAATGACCAATCCTGCAAAGGCAACGGCTAATACGATCGGTATTACCAGGGTGGCGTTCAGAATTTCAGGGCCTGCAGCTTTCTTCGCTTCTGCAAGTGCCCCGGCCATTTCAGAACCTGCCGGTGCTGCATTATAATCAGCCAGCACAGCGCCTGCCGGCAATTTATTACCTAATAATTTGTCGTAATAACCGCCCATAAACATCATGTAAACTGAAACGGCAAACATACCCGCACCGCCCATCAGGTTCAATCCCACAGCACCTGTCTTCGGTAGATTCTCTGAAACAAAACCCAACATCGTAGGCCAGAAATAACATACGCCCATGCCAAAAACAAGCGCACCCACAAAGACCATATTGCCTGTTGTATGTCCCAATAAATAAATACCCGCCGCAGCTAATACAGCTGATATCAACAATACACCTTGTGGCGATAACCGGTGAACTACAGGTTCGGCAAGCCCACGGCCTACTACCATCACACCCGTTGATACCGCCAGGATCAGGATCGCATTATCAGTAACATTCCTTAATAATACATCGATCCACTGACCAGTAAACAATTCGGTGATAGCCGTACCAAACATGCAGATGATCATGAAGATGAAAAGCGGATTACCCAGTGAACGGTACATCTCGCCGGTTGATACCCCTGCTGCTACGCGCTCGGTAACAGGAAATTTCAGCTGGGAAAATAAGTAACCGTAGATAACCGTCGGCAGCAACATGGTACCTACCATGATCTGCCAGCTTATGCCAGCTTTTTCAAAGAAATACGTGATCAGCGTACCAATCACGATGCCACCCGGAAACCACAGGTGAAAGTGGTTCAGCTTGGTGGTTTTGTTTTCAGGATACAATGCCGTCACCAGCGGATTACAAGCCGCTTCAACAGTGCCGTTTGCAATACCAATTAAGAGAGTGGAGATAAATAAGGTCCAGTAGCCGCTGGCAAAAATGGTAAGCAGAATGCCAGCCAGGTGAAAGAAAAAGGCCAGCACAAGCAATCGCTTCATGCCAATAGCGTCTACAACTAAACCGCCGATAACTACCGCCAAAGGAAAGCCCCAGAAGGCAGTAGCTGCAATAACGCCAAGTTCAGAAGCATTTAGATTAAAGTCAGAACCTAGCTTATTAAGAATACCGGCCCGTATACCAAAGGATAAAGAAGTTACCAAAAGCGCTAAGCAACTGGCCCAGAATAATTGACCACGTTGGATGGTTGATTGCATGGCAAGGAGTTTTTTTATTTGTGATATCGTTAGGAAACTAATTGACCCCTTAAAAATGGAACATTCTTCTTCATCGGCTCACCCTTTCGAAACAACCGGCTCGCAGCTTTTTGCTTACTGTCGAACAACTCGCTCTACAACCTAAACGCCTTACAATCTTCTGTCCTATCATTTCCCACCACCAAAGCTAACGGTCGTTCACTATTCATTCAATCCCTCTTATCAAAGCAAATGTCTTTCCCGTCTCATCTTTTTCTTCTCCCGATTAATATTCCATTAATTTGTAAAACTCATCATATCCTGCTTAACTTTAACACCCGTTTCGACCCATTGAACAATTTTCAATATACGGTCGTAAATGTAAATTTTTTATTTTTAAATCGCCTTCTTCTTTTAACAAATTATAATACTTTCCAATCATTTTTACATGAACAGAAAATTACGAATGGGAATGGTTGGTGGTGGTAAAGATGCCTTCATCGGAGCCATTCACCGTATTGCAGCCAATATGGACGGCCTTATCGAATTGGCCGCAGGAGCACTCAGCATTAATCCTGAGATCGCTGTAGATTCCGCAAGATCATTGTTCCTCCCCGAGGATCGTACCTACCTCACGTACGAGGAGATGATCAAAAAAGAAAGTCAGCTCCCCGCCGATAAACGCATTGATTTCATAACCATTGTTACCCCCAATTTCGCACACTTCGCACCTGCTATGATGGCCCTCGATCATGGCTTCCATGTGGTAATAGAAAAGCCCATCACCTTTACACTTGATGAGGCCTTACAATTAAAAAAGAAGGTCGACGAAACAGGGCTTATACTCGCCCTCACCCATACCTATTCCGGCTACCCGATGGTAAAACAGGCCCGTGCTATGGCGCAGGGCGGTGTTCTCGGCAAGATTCGCAAAATATGGGTTGAGTATCCCCAGGGATGGTTAAGCAAACTCAGCGAGCGCGAAGGCAATGCCCAGGCTGCCTGGAGAACAGATCCTAAAAAATCAGGTAAAAGTGGCTGTATGGGCGATATCGGTACTCACGCCGCTCACCTCGCAGAATACATTTCCGGACTCAAGATCACCCACCTTTGTGCCGATCTCAATGTAATGGTCACTGGCCGTGCACTTGATGATGATGGCAACGTGTTGCTGAAGTTCGACAATGGCGCCGCCGGCGTTCTCATGGCTTCCCAGGTAGCAGCTGGTGAAGAAAATGCACTGAAGATCCGCATCTATGGCGAGAAAGGCGGTATTGAATGGGCACAGCATGAACCCAATACCCTCCTGGTAAAATGGCTCGACCAGCCCGCCCAGATCCTGCGCGCCGGCGCCGGTTACACCGATCGCCTGTCCAGCTTTGCCACCCACAACTGCCGCACTCCCGGAGGACACCCGGAAGGATACCTCGAAGCATTCGGTAATATCTACCGCAACTTCGCCCTTACCTTGTCTGCCCGCATCGACGGCAAAGAAGCTACACCCGAAATGCTCGACTTCCCCCGCGTGGAAGAAGGCATCCGCGGTATGGCATTCATCGACAACGTAGTAGCCAGCAGCGCTTCTTCTGTTAAGTGGACTGAATTCAAAGTGTAACTAACGCTTAATGAAGCATTGAAATTTAATATTTGCCGTTTTTCGCTAGTGAAATAATGGTTAGTGACTGAAAACAGCGCGAACCATTGCCGATTCACGATTGCCGATTCACGTGCATTTAAACTTTAAGCTATATGAAGACAATCAAAGGACCCGGTATTTTCCTCGCCCAGTTCATGGGTGATAAACCTCCTTTCAACTCCCTCAAATCCATTTGCCAGTGGGCAAAAGGACTGGGTTTCATTGGCGTGCAGATTCCCACCTGGGATAGCCGCTGTATCGACCTGCAGAAAGTAGCCGAAAGCAAAACCTTTGCTGACGAATACAGAGGCACCATAGAAGAGGCCGGTATGCAGATCACCGAACTGTCCACTCACCTCCAGGGCCAGCTCGTAGCCAGCCACCCCGCTTATGATGCCCTGTTTGATGGATTTGCCCCCAAAGCAGTCCACAACAATCCCAAAGCGAGGTACGAATGGGCTGTACAACAATTGAAATGGGCTGCACAGGCTTCTAAGAACCTGGGCCTCAATGCCCACGCTACTTTCAGCGGCGCCCTGCTCTGGCCCACCGTTTATCCCTGGCCACAGCGCCCCGCAGGCCTGGTAGAAACCGGTTTCAAAGAACTGGCAAGCCGCTGGCTACCCATCCTCAACCACTTCGATGAGCATGGAGTAGACCTTTGTTATGAAATACATCCCGGCGAAGACCTGCACGATGGCATTTCTTATGAAATGTTCCTGGAGCATACCAACAACCACTCCAGGGCATGCCTCTTGTACGATCCTTCCCATTTTGTATTGCAATGCCTCGACTACCTCGAATACATTGATATCTACCATGAGCGCATCCGCATGTTCCATGTAAAAGATGCAGAGTTCAACCCCACCGGCAGACAGGGTGTTTATGGCGGATACCAGTCATGGATCAACCGGGCTGGCCGCTTCCGTTCCCTGGGCGATGGGCAGGTAGACTTTAAGTCTGTATTCAGTAAGCTCACCCAATATGATTATGCCGGCTGGGCAGTCATGGAATGGGAATGCTGTATCAAACATCCGGAAGATGGCGCCGCTGAAGGAGCCCCCTTTATCAAGGACCATATTATCCGCGTTACCGAAAAAGCATTCGATGATTTCGCAGGCACTGGAAGCGATGAAAAATTTAATCGCTCCGTGTTGGGTTTGTAAAGTAAATTGCGTCCGCCCGCGTCATGCATTTGTCATATATTTAAAATAGTAGCACAATGAAAAAGTTGATGATCGCTTTTTTGATCTCCGGTGCCATCGCAAGCTGTGGTGGAGAAGAAAAAAAGCCTGCTGAAGTAAAACAAGAGGAGAAAAAAGCCGACCCTCTGGCTGTTGAGAACCAAAAAGGTCTCGAACTGATCGGCTCCAACGACTGTACCACTTGCCACAAGATCAGCGAAAAAAATATAGGTCCTGCTTATACCGATGTAGCCGCTAAATACGAAGCTACACAAGCCAATATTGACACACTCGTAAACAAGGTGATCAATGGCGGCACAGGCGTTTGGGGCTCCGTACCAATGACCCCGCACCCTGCCCTCAGCAAAGAAGATGCAACAGAGATGGTAAAATACATCCTGGCCCTCAAGAAATAAGGAGCGCCTGGTAACAGATTGTCAAAACAGGTTCTGCCATTGCCTGGTCGTTCAGGTGCCTGGCAGAACCTGTTTCTTTAGAACCCCTTCCTTGTCGTGTCCCATCTTTGTGATGTCACCCCTTCCTTGTCATGTCGACCGCAGGGAGACATCTGCTATCGAAGCAAAACCTGCCCCGCTCCGCGGAAGACCCATCATGTCCTCCTGTTTTCCCCTCCCTCCAATATTTCCCCCACTTTAAATCTGTTGATTCACAAAATTCTCTTACCTTGAACCCAAATTTTTTACAATGCTAAAACGGTTTTGCCTCCTGCTCCTCGTATCCGGCGCCATCGCCTGCAGCTCTTCTAAAAATACTACCAGCACCCCATCCCTCAACACCCTCACCAAAGCGGAAAAAAAGGATGGCTGGAAACTCCTGTTCGATGGTACCACCAAAGCGGGTTGGCATATTTTCAACAACCGTACCGATGGCTCCGCCTGGAAAGTAGAGGATGGCGCCCTCTATTATGATCCCGCCGCCAGAGGCCCCAAAGGCGAGGGCTCAGGTGAGCTCATTACCACCGACTCTTTTGAGAACTTTCACCTGAAAGTAGAATGGAAACTCACAGAAGGCGGCAACAGCGGCATCATTTTCCTCGCCCGGGAAGACCTGAAATACAAATACGCCTACATTACCGGCCCCGAAATGCAGATCATCGACAACGACAAGCACCCCGATGCCAAAAACATCAAGCACCGCGCCGGCGACCTGTACGACTTCATCACCGCCACACCAGAAAACGTTCGTCCGATCGGAGAATGGAACCAGGTGGAAATTGTACTCAATAAAGGCAAGCTTGATCTGTACCAGAATGGCGCCAAGATCGTATCAACCACCATGTGGGATGATAACTGGGCTGCCATGAAAGCCCAAAGCAAGTTCAAAAACACACCCGACTTCAGCGCTTTCCACAAAGGCCATATCGTATTGCAGGACCACGGCAATAAAGTGTTCTTCCGCAACATCAAGGTAAAAGAGCTCTAAAAGGATCAAATCATAAAAGCAAAGAGGCTGTTCCTTTTGCAGGGACAGCCTCTTTGCTTTTGTATAAAATGACTGCCGTTGAAGGCAGTCGGTTAACATTTCATTAGTTAAATTTTAGATACAATCTTGTATCTTGAATGAATAACTAAATCCACATTTATGCGATCCCTGCTTGCTGCATTTATCCTGGCATCAGCTTTTAGCGCCTGCCAGTCAAACGAGAAACCGGCTACAGCCGACGATACCAAAAAAGATACTATGGCCGCAACACCTGCCACTCCTCCGGCAAATAACAGCCTCACCGCTGCCGAACAGGCCGACGGATGGCAGCTGCTTTTTGACGGCACCTCCAAGAAGAACTGGCATGTATTCAAAAACCTGTCCGATGGCTCCGCCTGGAAAGTAGTAGATGGCACCCTCCACCTCGATCCTGCCCAGCGCAAGGACGATAAGACAGTAGGCGGCGGTGATATCGTTACCGATGAAGAGTACGACAACTTCCACCTGAAAGTAGAATGGAAACTCGATTCCAACGGCAACAGCGGCATCATGTTCTATGTGAAAGAAGACCCTAAGATCGAAAAGACATACCATACAGGTCCCGAAATGCAGGTACTCGACAATGCCGGCCACAAAGACGGTAAGATCAATAAACACCACGCCGGCGATCTCTACGACCTCATTTCCAGCTCACCCGAAACAGTAAGGCCCGTAGGCCAATGGAACGAGGCCGAGATCATCGCCAAAGACAGCACCCTGGAGTTCTACCTCAACGGCGCCAAAGTAGTAAGCACCAAAATGTGGGATGATAACTGGCGCAAAATGATCGCAGGCAGCAAATTCAAAGAATGGCCCACCTTCGGCACCTTCAAAAGTGGCCGCATCGCCCTCCAGGACCATGGCGATCCCGTATGGTACCGCAACATCAGGATCAAAAGATTGAAGTAATAAAAAAGGGTGAGCTGCCTTCTAAAGACAGCTCACCCTTTTCATATGCTTTTCAATTATACCTTCGGCAGCTTATACCCATTATGGTATTCCTTCACCAGGTAGTCTTTGTTCACTTTATTGTCTGTAAAAGCCCCCTTGGCAGTATCCCAGGTCAACTTCTGACCCGTACGGAAAGCTATATTGCCCATCTGTGCTACCGTAGCCACATGAGCGCCATCCTGGATAGAACAATGCAGGTCCGCCATCTTCCTTGATTTCACCACCCCCACAAAATTCTCCCAATGCTTTTCCAACCCATTATCAGAAGCTTTTACCAGTGGTTTTGACACCTTACTCTTACTTTGCTTTTCCTCGATCACTTCCCATCCACCCCGGTCCAGCACCAGCGTGCCGTTGTTGCCAATAAAGGCAATGCCATGCGTACGGCCATAAGAACCATTATCGATGCCCATCGCAGAATCCCACACCAGGTTAAACCCATCAAACTCATATAAGGTCGTAAGCGTATCAGGTGTCTCTTCATAAAGATCAGGATAGGCAAACTTGCCACCCAGCGCTGCAATCGTTTTAGGCGTGGGCGCCTTCATGCCCAGCAGTGCATAATCCAGCAGGTGCACACCCCAATCCGTCATCAGGCCGCCGGCATAATCCCAGAACCAGCGAAAATGAAAGTGAAAACGGCTCGCATTAAAAGGTCTGGTAGGAGCGGGGCCTAGCCAGGCCGCATAATCTACGCCCGCAGGTGGCGCGCTATCTGGCCGTACAGGCTCGGGATGCATCCACCCCTGGTAACACCAAACTTTCGCTGTGCGGATATTGCCCAGTTGTCCGCTGTGTACAAAATCAACAGCATCCCGGAAGTGCTGCTGGCTGCGTTGCCACTGGCCGGCCTGCACTACTTTGTTATACCGTTGTTGCGCAGCTACCATCGTCCTGCATTCTATAATTGAATTGCCTACCGGCTTTTCCACATACACATCCTTGCCTGCTTCACAGGCATGGATCATTTGCAGCGCATGCCAGTGATCCGGCGTACCGATGATCACCACATCAATATCTTTTTGCTCCAGCAGCTTGCGGTAATCCGTATACACACTCACTTTGGACACATCCACCTTCATTTTCGCCAGGTCAGCCTTGCGCTTGTCCAATACATTATTGTCTACATCACAGATCGCTACCAGGTTTACCCCCGGTACCTTGAGCGCTGCATTTACATTGGCCCATCCCATCCCATTGATGCCGATAGCTCCAACGTTGAGCTGGTCCGACGGTGAAATACGATTCTTGAATATGGAAAAAGTGCTGTTGTCAAAAGAAGACAGTACAGTAGCGCCCGTTACCAGGGCAGCTGTTTGCTGCAGAAACTTTCTGCGATGGCTCATGATCGTTGTGTTTTAATTAAAAAGGGAGGTTTACAAATTAACTCTGTAGGTAGACCTGCTCAAAGGTGGGTCGCCTTCCAAAGGCGGCTCACCTGCTTGCTACAATATATTCGCGTTCAAATAACCAATACTCTTGGCAATACTATCAAAAGGAGAACCCGGACATTCATCCTGCTCTACAAAGAAGTATTTCATTCCACTCAGCCTGGCATTCTTAAAGATCGGCTTGAAGTCGATCACTCCGCTGCCCACTTCAGTAAAGAACTTCTTAGGCGTATTGTCCATATCCTTGATATGCCACATCACAAACCGGCCCGGATGCTGTTGGAACAATTTTACGGGATCATGTCCCGCTTTTACTGCCCAATAAAGATCCAGTTCAAAGTGTACCAGTTTGCTGTCTGTATTTTTGGTGAGGATGTCAAAACCAGTTTGCCCGTCTACCGTGGCAAATTCAAAATCGTGATTGTGGTAGGCCAGCTTCATCCCGCCTGATTTGGCCATGCCGCCTGCCTTGTTCAGCCCTTCGGCGATCTTTTTGTAGTTATCGGCACTATTGCGGTAGGTTTCTTCCAGCCAGGGGATCGTTATGAACTCCTGTCCCAGCGTTTTGGAATCCTCCACCGCCTTTTTCCATTCATCTTCCCAACCGCCTTTCAGGAAAAAGCTGCCGGGATACGTGTGGCCGCTGGGAGAGCTAAGCCCATTGTTCTTTAAAATGGTTGATAATTCAGCAGGCGAGAGGTTAAACCACTTGCGGTTACCATAGCCAAATGTTTCCACTTGCTTATAGCCCAGTTGCGCCACTTTTTCAAGGGTGCCTTTGGGGTCTTTGCCAATCTGATTGCGGAGGGTGTATAGCTGTACGCCTACAGGCTTTTTCTTCTTGAAAAGGTCTTCTTTATCCAGGAAAAAGCCAGCGGCTAGCAGAGAAGATTGTTTGATAAAATCGCGACGGGTAGCAGGCATCGTAAATAAATTAGATGCTCAAATTACTAAAAAATACCACGTCCTTTGAAAGCAATACTAATTTAACAAGGAGCTTGTTAAATTAACACCATCAATACCTCAGAAATCCTGGCAACTCAACAGGCAAGCGCTTACCGTCAAAATGACACTTACACTTCTTCGTCCATTTGATTCAATAAGTTCTTCAACTTATTGATATGCCTGCCATATAGCTTATTGGAATACCATACATTCAGAAAATAACTACCAATAGCCAGGGCTACACCCGATACCGTAAACAATACAAAATAGTCGTGCCCCGTAATATGCGTGAACATAGGAGGGATCTTTTCTGTAGAGCGCGGAGGTGTTTTAAACAATACGATCACGCCGGCTACAAAATAAGCGGCAGGGGTAAGCACAGTGCCAGACACAAAATAAAAACGTACGTATTTTTCAAGCGTATGCAGCCGTTGCTCCAGGTTGGCCTTCACCTCATAATCCACCCGCTGCATTTCCTTCAGCAGCTTATTCTTACGGAAATAATAGACCACGAAGGATGCGCCAATGATACCCAGCAAAACCGCAATTTCCCAATATTGCCCTTTCCAGGCCGTGATATAATACCACATCGTAATGGAATACAGCACCACGATCACGATCGTTTCTGTGGCCAGGTTACGCTTAATCTTTGCAATTGGGTTCTGAGAACGCTTCCGTAAAATGGCCGCAATCTCTTCCTCATGACTGGTCACAGCAGGCACTATCCCCTCCCTCTTGGCAGGATGGAAATCCTTCTCGTCCAGGTCCTTCCAGATCTCTTTGAGGTTATCCAAATCCATGTTCTACAACTTTAGTGAGTTTACGTAATTTTTCCTTTATCCGGTTCATCTTTACCCGCAGGTTATTCTGATTAATACCCAATATCTCCTCCATTTCATCGTAACTTTTATCCTCCAGGTACAACATCACAATACCCCGCTCTATCTCAGGAAGCTGGTGAATTGCCCGGTATAACTGCTGTAATTTTTCTTCTTTGTCCTTATTGTATTGAATATCCTGGATCTCAGTCGGCAGCTGGTCTGGTTCCACACTTTGAATATGCTTCTTTTGCTTACGAAGGTCTGAGATCGCTGTATTGAGCGCAATACGATAGAGCCAGGTACCAAACTTAGAGTCGCCCCGGAATCGTGGATAGGCTTTCCACAACTGGATCACGATCTCCTGGAAAAGGTCCTGTTTATCATACTCCGATGAACAATACAGGTTACATACCTTGTACAACATACCCCGGTGTTGATTTACCAACACTATAAATTCATTTTGGTCAGGCCTGGACTGCAAACTTGGGTGGTTTTAACGAAAAGATACTAATTGGTCGGCGAATGTCGGAAATTATTACAGTTGGAACATCCGTTTTAACCAAAACATAGGTATAACTATTCAAGATCAATGCTTTAAATTGCGCTTTTCTTACTATTATGAAGAAGTTTTACCACCTCGGAACCTGCACCACCTGCCAGGCCATTATTAAGGAAACCGGCATAGACAAGGCAGGATTTACCATGCAGGACATCAAGACCGAAAAGATCACCCCCGCCCAGCTCGACGAAATGAAGAAAATGGCTGGTAGCTATGAAGCCCTGTTTAGCCGCCGGGCCCTTAAATACAAGGAAATGGGCTTGAAGGACAAGCAATTGACCGAAAAAGATTTCCGCGATCTCATCCTGGAAGAGTACACCTTTCTCAAGCGCCCCGTCGCCATCCTTAAAGACAAAATCTTTGTGGGAAATGATAAGAAGACCGTGCAGGCATTAAAAGAAGCTATTAAATAGTCCCATCCGGTCATAAGTGGCCTTTTGCTCGCAGCTCAAAGCTCGTCGCTGTGTTCCACTCGCCATTCACGGCCTCCCCTTCACCACCCCTTTGATGAGCCCCTCCATGTCAATGACCGTCACATGCACCGGACCCTTTCGCCCCGCATAATCGCCGGCCGAACTGAACAGGTAATCCTCCGGCAGCAGTACGATCTTATCCCGTACCGGGTTTTCATGGATATAGCTCAGGTACTCTTTTACTTTCATCGGCTGCTTAAAGTCCAGGAACTCCGGATTGCTGCAGCTTTGCCATACCTGGTATTTCTCGATCTTCTTCAGGCTTTGACTAAAATGTTCAAACCGGCTCAGCATCCAGTTACGGCGCAGTTCCTGTTCCATTTCCATAGCCTCTAAAATATGGGTGGTGGTCATTCGTTTGAAATCCCGCTCGATCATAGACAACCCCGTGCCGTCTTTGGCTTGCAACAGTAAATGCACGTGATTGGTCATGAGGCACCAGGCATACACCGTAAGACTCCTGGTAGTGATGAGATCATTCAGCGTATTGGCAATAATACGCTTGTAAACGGGCTTAATAAACACGTCTACCCAGTCTACTGTATTAAAGGTAATATAGTGACAGGCATGCTGGTTGGTTACACTGTTTTTGTCCTCCTTCATAATACCCTCCCTTTTTCAAACAATGGATCCGTGATAACCAGTTAGAATTGCGTCTATAAAATTACAAATACCATTCCGTTCCACACTTGTTTTAGCACAGAAAAACCGATCCTTAACCTTCCTGCCCCTTTTGGGGTGCATATTCAACAATTCACATGTTTGTGCGATTGCCCCGCCCTGCTTTATCCAATAGGTTTGCATATAATTTAACAAACCAACCTGGATATCAGCCATGAAAAGTTTAAGCATATTCGTGTTAGCCATCACATTACTGGCTGCCACCGTCACCAACATTTTTGAAGACCTCAGTGTCACCGAAGATGATGCCAAAGAAAACGTCATCGCCTCCTTTGGCGGTGGTTTTATTTCTACTTCTTACGAGGTGATTAAGAAAGCCAAATCCTTACCGGATGAATTGCAGGTGGCCGGCACCCGTCAATTGATCCGCTTTGCCAAAGAGTATTCCAAAACAAGCGATTTCCAGAAGAAATATACAAAGTGGAGGAATGAACGCCTGGGCTATAAGAAAAAGAAACTCGGCATTCCCAATCCCATGAAGATGATCGACAATGCCATCGACAAACAACTCAACAAAGCCGATGATGAAAAGAGATTCCCTGCTGATGCCAAAGAGCTCATCAAACAAAGGCTGAAAGAATTCCTCACTATTTCAGCAACAGTCGATTTCGATGCCAAACTCAATGGCAGCATGTTTGCCAATCCCGCCTATGAAGCCAAAGATGGCCAATGGAAGATGTGTTTCCGTGCCGGCAAAAGCGTAGTAGAAGCCGCCCGCGAAGAAGCCCAGGCCTGGCTCAAAGAATTGGAATAAATTGTCACGCTGAGCTTGTCGAAGCGCTTTCTTGTCAAGTAGGTTTTATTAATCCCTTACAATAATCAACAGTCACTTGCGTGTAGAACAAGGGTGGGTCGCCTTTCAAAGGCGGCTCACCCTTTTCGTTTTTATTATTCGAATGCCATCCCCCTGGCAACAATCAACCACTTCCATCGACCAACACCTTTCGTCGACAATTTTCTGGTTAACACACCCTTTTTAGTACATCCGTCAAACAACTACCATAGTTGATCCACTTTGTGTTTTCTCTGCCTTCATGAACTATAATTTTAGGAGTGCTACAAGTATTTCTAAAGTATAATTATTAGCCATGAAGAAGTGTTTGAATTTATTGGTACTTACCTGTTTACTCATGGGCAGTACCGCTGCGTTTGCGCAGAACGAAGAGGATACCCCTGCACCCGCTACTCCACGCTGGGTTTCTGAAAAAGGATATTGGGTCGTTGAGTCCAATGTACATGTACCGAAACAATACACCGTCCGGTTTTACAACAACGACCAGGTGATGGTGTACAAAGAAGAAGTGCAGGGTGTCGTGTTAAAACTGCAAAGAAGAAGAGTGAAAATGAACCTCAAAAAAGTATTGGAAACTGCCGTGCTGGCCTGGGAAAAACAACGGCAGACAAAAGAAAATGAAGGATGGGTCTATAATGCCATTCAGTAAAAAATAAAAATGATGACGATTCTCATATATGCATGTTGTCATTACCTCCTCCTGTTCTCCGGAGGAGGTTCTTTATTCCCTTTACTGCTTCGACTCAAAGAATTTTAATTTACGCTTGAGCGAAGGCCCCGGCATAAACCGGTAAGCCGCATTGAGCCTCACATTTCCCGTCCGTATAGCATATTCTCCACTTTTTCCCTTCGTTTGTACCGTGCTATTCACCCATATAATGCTCACATTCGTACGGTCACTATTATAACCAATACCTATGCGGGTAAGTACATCCGGGCTGATAGACGCTTTGTGTTCCGGGTTATCATTCCGCCATTGCTTCTGAAAGCTGATCGGAAAGCTTACTGTTATACCACCAGTGGCATAAAAATGCTCCTTCCACACCCAGGTATAGGCATATCCGATACCAGGACCAATATCAAAATAGCGCGTTTTTGTTACTCCCGCCTGGCTAAACTCATTCGCCAAAGCGCCCGGCACAAATGCACTATCTCCTTTGTTTTGCCCATAATAGAATTCACCTCCAAATAAAAAACTGCCGGCTGATCTTTTCTGCCACTCATTCTGCAACGTGGCCGATCGCAAAGAAAACTTTTTCCAGTTGTAGATAAAGTAAGCGGCAGCACCAAAGTGTCGCATTTTTATATCCGGCCTTAAATACCACTCTTTATCGTTTTGCGGTACGATCCTTTTAGGATAAGCATAAAAGCCCCGGTACAGTTGACCAAAAAGGTCAATGCTCATTTTGCGCGTATAAATATGTGATTGCAGGTCCAGGTAGCGTGTTTTACCCTTCGCATCATCTGCCCGGTTCAGAAAATCAAAACCATAAGCCAGGTTTAGCGTAAACCAGCCATAAGTAGCGCCCACCCCAAAGTTGAGCGTCGTATTGGGGCGATACTCCAGGTCCCTGCCCTTGTCCGCTCCGCGGATACGTAGTGCCGTATATTTCTGGGAAAAGTATACCCGGGAAGTTACCAGGTCAGTATAAGATTCATAATAGTCCCGGTCAAACTTTTTGGCTGTATCAGACTGGGCAAAGCCCTCCGGGGAAAAGAAAGCGCAAAATAGAGCAGTCAGTGCTGTCCATTGTATTACCCGGCTGCCATTGCTATTTTGATCTCCTGCCTGTAGTTGCATAAGTCCGCAATATCCTTGTTTTAGGTGAAATATAAGGAGTATATGCAATATTGTTGCCTTATCCTTTCACCAGGTACTCCCAAAACAAGGGGCGCTTTATACCCTCCTCTGTAGTAATAAGAATATCAGATTCACTCACGCAGCTATTAAAGTCATCCAATTGCTGTTTATTGGGCTTGGCCCCTTCCGGCAGGTCTTTTGCTCCATTGGCCAATATGCTGCCTTTATCAAGCCGTATAATACGGCTCTTCGTCTTTTCCTGCAGTCGCTTGTAGAGGTCTTCCGCAGGCATCTTCCAGCCTTTTTTGCCCTGCTTTTTGGCTACCGCCTCATCCACCGGTATCATCGCTACCAGGTCCTCGCTCGTCATTAATTCCAGCCCATGCTTCCGGGCCGTCGCATTATGGCTGGCATGATGCCCCACCTTATAAAATACCGTACGCTTTAGTAATTCCTCTGCCGTGATCGTTTTTTGCTGACCCTTTTTCATGACCTGCCATTTCAAACGAGGCTCCGGGTTTTTGTCATCCACAGCCTCCGTCCAGCTAAGCCAGTTTCCGATCTGCGCATCTGCCGGAAACAACAATACCTTGTCACTATCCTCCAGCTCAATAGCGATCACCAGGCTCGTATTGTTGGTATACGAATCCAGGTTCAGCGCCAGCGCTCCTGCATTGTGCAGCCAGTCATTTTCAATACTGCGCCAGTCGTGGTCCTTATTGTAATACAGGTTCCATACACCCTCCGGATCCTCCTGCTCACCCTTCATAGGCCCTTGCCAGCGGTAGCGCTTGTGAAAAGGCGATAGGGCTTCATTGCTTTCCTCATCTTCCTCACTCGTCAGTGCCACAAAGAAATTGTCAGAAAGTCCCATCTCCGTCAAATACATTTCAATGTGCTCCGAATCTTCCATCACCCGCAGCTTGTCATAATCCTTGGGAGGCCCCAGGAAATAGAAATTAATACCCGGCAATCCCGTGGTTTTAGCATCAGCCTGTTCCCCGGGATTCCAAAAACTAATATCAGGATTACCATTCGTCCGGCTACGGTTGATAAAATAACCCATCGCATCTTTCATCGTAAGCCCCAGTTCCGCGCCATTGGCAGCCAGGCCAGCTACATCTTCCGCACTGATATCAAAAAAGCCCAGTATCTGCTGCAGCGCTGTCGCATAGCGCTGTTGCGCAGCATAATAATCCGAACCCTGGTATTCCTTATTCATCATCGTACGGTGCTCCGCCTGCTGTATAGAGGAATTGTATAATTGCAAAGCCTTCGCCAGCGCCTTTTTCTTTTTGTCCTGCTTCTGCTTCAATTGTATCGCCAGGTCATCTCCATTGCTGCCGGTGTTTTCTGTCCAGGCCAGCCATACCCTGTCTACCTTAATGGCATCCCACAGCAGGTTCTTATTTTTATCCCGCAGGTTGAACCCCGATATATGGTCCTTGTGCTCATGTGTCTGTACTACCAGGTCCAGCCTGCCGCCACAGTCCGTTTTGATATGGTCGATCACCTGCCGCAACCGGTCCGTATCGCCCGTAAGCATACCACAGTCGATCAGCATCCGGTACACCGGCTTTTCCTTACTCAAAAAAGTGAGCAGGAAACAATCCCCAAATCCATGCGCATACATGCGTACAGATACACTGTCGGCCTTCGCCGTCGCTCCGCCGGTTACTGGTGCGGTTGCTGCAGGCGCAGCTTTCTTCACCGGCTTCTTATCTACTTTGCCGGTAGCCTTACTTGCACTTGCTGAGGAGGCAGCTTGTTTTACCCCTTTCGAAGCAGCCTTCTTAGGTGCAGCTTTCCGCGTAGTTTTTTTTACAGCAGCCATAAGCCCATTATAGAATTTTATGGATAATGGCAAATGGCTCTGCTTCCAGGTTGCCATAAGCCGTACCGAAATAAGTAGCGTTCAGCGAAAAATCATTATTGTTGAAAAGCATGCGGTATTGCCGCTTCATCCGCTCTTTATCATTAATATCCTTCTTGATGATATACTTCAACTTCACATTGTCTTTGCTCGAAGCATAGTTCAGATCAAAGATCAGCGTACATCCTCCCCTGAAAACAAACCAGCCCTTCGGCAACACCTTTTCACTGCCTTCTCCCGTAAGCCCTTCCGTTTTCCCGGGATAGGGCTGCTTCGTGGGAAGCGAACTCGATTTTTCCGGCAGCGCATACCATCCGTTTTCAGGGTTATCAGCTACAAAGAAACCTTTCACCTCCACATTGCCATACTGATCCGTGTCGCACACCACTCCCCGCCGCTGCGTGAGCGTTACCAGTATTTGGTTCAATACATTGCCACTGGGCCCTACCCGGCTGGCCAGTTTTAGATTGTGTACTTCCAGCTTGGGCGCCCCCATCGTATTTTTTGCTTCTGACCGACCGATACCCTGGTAATCGATCAGCCTTTCATCCAGTAACAAGCCCGTCAGTTGGCTGAATTGTTCAACTGCCTTCGCCCCCATGAACTTTACATTCAAACGCTGGTGAAGCCCCATAATACTTTGGGCACCTTTCTTCCCTGTAGACTTAGACTTGTCACCCTCCGTATCAGGGTCACCAATATAACCACCAGTGATAAATACCTTGGTAAGGCGATACAGGTCTTCCCGGTTCGTGATATAACTGATCTTTTCTTTGAATAATTTGAAGAACTCGAGCAGGTTCGTAAACTGGTCTTCAAATGCATCCAGCTCATCATCCACCTTGCACAGCAGGCTTTCCACACTCATGTTCTTTACATTGTCCGGGAAAATACCCCGCCGCTGGAAAGCTTCTATGATGGCAATGCGGTAATCCAAATTGTCCTCTTCCACCAGGTCATAATCCGAAGTGATCATGGCCCGCAGGTAATCCCCAAAATTGATATCCATCGGCGGACAATAATCCAGCGCCCGGATACATATTTTCAATACCTGCCCCGCTGTTTTGCTCGCCTCCTGCGCCATCCGGTTCACCAGGTCCGGATGCAGTGAACCCGGCGACAACATCCCCGTACCGCCTGTGGCAATACGCAGCAGGTCCGCCACCCGGCGCCGGTAAATATTACTGAATATGTCAAAGATCGTAGCCACCAGGATCGAGCCGCGCTCATGCGGTTCTACGATCTTCTGGTAATCCATAGGGTCGGGCGCCAATGGCTGCCACTTACCCGTTTCATCATCCACCGTTCCCAGCGCATCCCGCAGGCTGCCGTAATGCCCAATGGCTTTTCCAAACTCCTGCGCCAGCTGCCCCAGCAGGTTCTGGCTGGCCAGGTCGCCCCGCGTACGCGCTATCTGATCCTTCAATACTTCCGGGAAGGTAAAGTGCTGGAACAAGGCTACAATATCCGCAAAGGCCTCGTGGAAGGCCAGCGAATCAGGGTGTGTGGCTTCAATATACCGGCGGTGCATGCCATCCAGCAGCGCATGGGTTATTTCATGCGCTACAATATCATGACTCAGGCAGGTAAACACCGTACCCCCGGGCATCATTAAACTGGGCGTGTCAGGCGCTGCACTGAAATAGCCAAACAACAATGCCTTCTTCTGCGGACTGTAATACGCATTGGCCTCCCGCAATGCATGTGGATAGATCCGCAGCCGCTGTACATAGCCCGCCGCATAACCACTTTTATCCCGGTATGGGCTCCACAATATCTTACGCCCCAGTGCCCGCTCAAAATTCTTAATCGTGATCATCGCCACTGCATACACCATCTGCTGGTGAAACTGCGGATTACTCTCTGCCGGGTCAAGCCCATCCTGTGCCAGCGTATAAGGATCATCCAGGTTTACCGGCTTATAGAAACAACCGCTGGAAGGGTCAAAATCCACGACTTCGATGTATTCTCCCACCGGTCCCGGTTTCAGCGTTTCCCAGGGCACTTTGTAAACAATGTTATTGATAATGCTCGTGTCCAGCTTAAGGGACAGAGAGGGATCAAAAGTAAAAGCCCGCAACTTTCGGAAGGCAGGCTTTATAGTAGTAATATTGGCACAGTCTTTCATGACGGTTGCGTTAATGTAGGACAGTACAGCCTTACCTGCAATTCAGTAAGGTTGGCTGCTTGTATAGCAAGGTAAGTAAGTTCTTCCTTAGATAAAGGGGTCAGGTTTGTCCCTACGTTCCGGGCTATCGTTAATTGTGGTGGTTTGAGGTTACTTTGCAGGATCACCTTATAATTTACCTCGTTTTCCAGGTAGGTAGTAAGCTCTTTCCGGTACCGGGCCGGATCCGCCACCCATTCCGGCTTGAACTGGTGCGCTTCAATCACTTCCTCCGTGATCTTTCCTTTCGCCAGGTTGTCAATAAAACCAGGAATGCATTGCTCCAGGTTCCATCCCAATGACAAATAAGCCATCTGACGGCCGGCATTCGCAGCATTATCATAAATGTCCTGCACCATTTGAAAGTTTTTGATGCGTGCCATAAACACATCCATCGTCCGGATCAATAACACCAGCAGGTTATTAAAGGAGCCCTCGAAAGGCAGCTTATTGCCCGCATCACTGGTGATAACAATATCGCAGGCATACAGGCTGCCTTTTTGAGTAAGCTTTTGAATACCCTGGTTATCATACACGCCACCGTCTACCAGTTGAGGCTCCACGCGCAGCATATCGGCCGGCGTTTCAAAATACACCTGGTCAATATGCACCGGTGTAAAAGCAAAAGGAACACAGGAAGAGGCCATCACTGCCCGGGCTACCGGGAATTCATCCTGCTTAAAACGAACAGGCGGATCCAGGAATGCATAAGAGGAATCTTCCATCTTCAGCCGGGAAAATGTAAAGGGCCTGGCCGTTTGAAGGTTCGTAGAACCAATAGCCAATAAAGGTTTATTGGTTAACTGCGAAAGCGTAGCATTGTTGTAGAAGAATTTGTTATAGGCTTTCTCTATTTCTTTACTCACCGGGAAAATGGCAAACTGGAAACGAACAAACAAATACAACAGCAATCCAATCAAAATAAGGGACAGCCAGGCGTACGGTGTGAACAGTACATAGACAGCTGGCACAAGAAATACCAGCAAAAACAGCAAGGTCCTGATAAATGTAAAGGAAAGAAATACTTGTCTGATTACGTTCTTATGGCCAAGGGCCTCCAGCATATGCTTCTCAAAGGCCTCAAAATCTTTATTATTCAAACAATAATAAGCACCTGTTATTGAACCTCCCGATATGGTAGACATTACATCTACCTGCTGTAAAACCCCCATCTCATGCAGCTTCCGCAGTGTACCCAGGTGAAACGCAGCAGCCCTGTATCCCCCACCTGATAAGGATAACCCCAGCTTTTTTTCAGCAGTCATAATGTTTGTTTACAGTTATGTTTTAAGGACAATAGGTAAGCAGCGTAAGGGAACCAAACAGTTATGCTAAACTGGCGCTTTTTTAAAACACCGACAATAGTATAAGTACTTAATCTTTAAACCACTAAATACCACAAATGAGTTACCGGCAGAGAATTGAAAGTGTATTATGGCATGATGTGCAGCAGGGGAAATAATCTAAAAGCGAAAAGTGCGCTCCGTAGGGAACACACTTTTCATGAACGCTTATTCCTTTGTGTTTATCATCTATCCTGTTAGAGATAGTCGACCTTACTTTCCAGGAAATCGTCGTTCGTTTGTACTATATACAGTATAAAATTCATGCCACAAATGATGTCTGAAGACAATGGCTGTATATCAGCCCTTTAAAAGACAGCCCAAAATAATGCAAACTGATTTGTGTGAACATTCCACATAATGAACGCCCAATTGTAGAATTAATGCCCGCATCCGCCCATTAAGCCACCACATCCGGTGATATCCACATAACTGGGTGGCTGCTAATGATAATTACTTAGCGATCATAAGGCCATCTTGTTAAAATTCTTTTAATGGGCCAGCCCGGCGAACCAATCGGCGCCTGAGAGCGTCTATAAGGTTCGTTACTATTTTTTATCATGTAAAAAGAGGAAAAGATTCATGCAGCCGAAAGTAAAACCTTTTATATTCTCACTTGTATTGATCGGGTGTGTATCAGCAGTATTGGGGATGACCGTGCTTTCAGAAGCCCCCGTCAAACATACAGCTCCTGTTTCGGCTCCGGCGCCAGTAAGTAAAACAGTATTGTACGATAGCCTGCGCCTCGATACATTGGCCCTTTCCCGGGAAGCCTATTTATACGCCATGGAGGGATATAAGAACCTGCAGGACGCCGGCGAGATACACAACCCACGTTTCCTTACCATTGTAGATTTCAGCCTGCCTTCTTCAAAGAAGCGATTGTTCATCATAGATATGGAAAGTAATAAACTGGTATTTAATACCTATGTATCCCACGGCAGGAATTCAGGAACCGATATGGCCACCCGCTTTTCCAACAGACCCGAAAGTTTTCAAAGCAGCCTCGGCTTTTATGTGACTGGCAATACTTACAGAGGGCACAACGGTTATTCCCTGCGCCTCGAAGGAATGGAAGAAGGCATTAATGACAATGCCCTGGAACGCGCCATCGTTATTCATGGTTCCGCCTATGTGAACGAACGTATGGTCAATGCGAAAGGGTATATTGGTCGCAGCCTGGGATGTCCCGCCGTTCCATCTGCTTTGGCTAAATCCATCATCAACACCATCAGGGATGGCAGCTGTTTATTCATCTATGGGAACGATAGCAACTACCTGGCCCTGTCAAAAATATTATACAAAACGAATCCCCTCTTGACCGATACCATGTTGGCAGATACCATGGGTTAACCCTGGTACCCTGCCTCGTGGTTTCTATTGCTTGCCGCTTTCCCACTCGTTGCCTTAGTGCCTTGTTGCCTTTGCTACTGCCAGTGTTTCCCCCGCATTGACTGATGCAAACATCTTTTTGGCCAGCCTTTCATCATGTCCATAAATATCTTCCCTGAATTGTAACTGGTTATTCTCATCCACCCAGGCCGTATAATAATAGATCAATACCGGCACCGGGTCCTTTACACGCACATACTTTTCTTTGCCGCTATTCATGGCGCTGTCTATTTTGGCAGGCGTCCACTCAGGTTGATCTACCAGCAGGTACTCTGCCAGTTTTACCGGTTCACGCAACCGTATACAACCATGACTAAAAGCCCGCTTGTCCTTATTGAACAGCTCTTTGAAGGGCGTATCATGGAAATAGATATTGAAGCGGTTAGGGAACAGGAACTTTATTTTCCCCAACTGGTTTTTATCTCCGGGCAGCTGCCGTATCACCGGTACTCCATCTTCCTCACCCGTAACCTCCATATTGTTTTCAGCCAGATAATGGCTGTTTTTTTCTATCTGGGGTAGTACTTCCTTCTTAACGATATTTTCCGGCAGGTTCCAGTAAGGGCTGAATACCACCTGGTTCAGGTTGCCCGAAAACATCACCGTACTATGCCCTTCTTTTCCTACCACAATATCCATATTGAACAACTGCTTGCTGCCATCCTGCACGTAGAGTTTGAAAGCAGGGATATTCACCCATATAAGGCTTCCGCTGGGCTCTGCCGGCATCCAGCGCATGCGTTCCAGGTTGACCAGTAATTGTTCTATACGCTTTGTCACAGGTACATTGAGCTCTTTGATCAGCATAGGCGTTACAACGCCATCTGCAGTAAAGCCATAACCCGATTGCGCCCCTTTCACTGCCGTGATCAATTGATCGTTGAAAACTGCACTGGTATCGCTGGCCGGCAATTGTCCCGTAGCCTGTAGCCTCTTTTTGATCAATACTACCGCAGTATCTATACTCCCCTTTTTTAATTTCTTCCTGGATGCAGGTATGGTTGCCCAACCCCCTTTCCGTTCGATAGCTACATAAGTAGCCAATTGTTGTTTTAATGCTTTGTAGTTTTTATTGGGAGATTCGTTATCATCCAGTACAGCCCGGGCCATTTCCATCACCGGGTATTTTCTGGAAGGCACCAATTGAGCCAGCGCAGCAGTGCGCGCTTTGTCGCCACTGTAGTGTTCCCACACATAATTTACGTATCGCCAGGTAAGCAGGAGTTCTGTTTTGCGGATGTCGGCATTGGAGGCTGTTACCCGCAGGCTGTCATTGGCCATCAGACCTTCCAGTCTGCGGTCCAGCCTTTTTTCGGTAGTACCGCTGTCCTTTGTATAATCATATAAATTCCGGAATGCCAATGCCTGTTCCGTAAGCCCATCACTGGCAAACCAGGCATACTGGTAGTTACGCGCATTGTAGAAGTTGCGCATACCCGTACTGACCGTATCATTCAGCTTTTGTTCAGCTATAAATGATTCCATACTTGCACTGTCCAGGAACACATCACTATAGGAATCGGCCTTGCTAATGCTTACATTACGGGGTATAAGGTTGCTGTTTCCTTTAGCTGTGTCACCTCCCTGCCGGGATTCATTATTACAGGCGGTGACCAGAAAAGCAGCAACGGCGATTAAAACGAGTATTCTGTGCATATCGCCCAACCTTCAAAACCTGTGCCCGCAGGGGTTAGGATATGATTTACAGTAACATAGGCGAAGTGGGATGGGGTGCCCCTGCTACATAAAAAGAACTTCCCTAATTTGCGGTACTTGTTGCCTGTCAAAGGGTGGGTCGCCCTCAAAGGACGGCTCATCCTGGCGTAAAGAGTTTGTCGAAGGGCAATCTGGATACTATGCGATTTCATTTTACTGAAACCAACCCATCATGCGCAAAATATATACCTTCATTATCTTCTCCGTCCTTTTAGCTGCCTGCTCTTCTAATAAATATAAGAATCCACATATAGAAATTGAAACAAAGATCGGAGATATTGAAGTAGAACTCTTTCCCGGCCAGGCGCCCAAATCCGTAGCCGCCTTTTTATCTTATATCGAAGCCGGTTATTACAATAATGCCAGCTTTTACCGGGTACTCAACGCTGATAATCAGCCATCCAACGCACCCAAGGCCGAGTTGATCCAGGGAGGGATGTATGGTTCCAAAAGGCCCGAACTGCCCGGTATTCCCCACGAAACTACCCGGCAAACAAAGATCCTGCACAAAGATGGTGTAATATCCCTGGCCCGGCTGGAGCCTGGCTCCGCCAATACCGAGTTCTTTATATGCCTGGGCGATCAGCCCGGATTTGACTTTGGAGGCGAAAACAACCCCGATAAACAAGGCTACGCAGCCTTTGGGAGGGTAGTGAAAGGGATGGATATCGTACGCCGTATTTACAATATGCCCGAAGACGATCAGCGTTTTGATCCCCCGGTACCCATCTATAGCATAAAAAAATTATAAGAAGAAAATCGTCTTTTAGTTTAAATGTAATTTAATTAACATGTAATTGATATTAGGCAATATAGGCTCCCAATTCTTTACAGTTTATTAACATTCAGTTGTTTACAGGTTCATACATGCTTCATTTAAACTAGTGCCAATTCCAAAATTGGCCGTTTAATCTTCCGAACAATCAAATATTAATTTATTATTATTTTACCCCTGAAAACCGTTGGGCATGAGGTCAAAAAGTGGCTGAAACCCTTTACTGGTAAGGATTTTGTGTTTTCTTTAAGACCTTTGAGATCATTAAATCATCAAAAACTTGATTTACAGAGTTAAAAAAGCCGCGCTACTTTTACATCAGAAACGGAGACGACGGGTAAGCAAGAGGAAAAAGAAAAGCAGATAGAAAGAAAGCTTAAGCAAGGCAGCAGATAGGCTGCTACACAAAACAGATTTTTACGTTTTTTCATATGGCAAGCAATCGTTAGAGGTCAGCTGTTTCTACAGGTGACCATTTTTTTTTATCTAACTCCCCGGATTCTTATCCAAACACATAAGCTGCCAGAAAACAGATAGCTGTTATTCGATTCTTCCATTAACCGATTGCTGTTTACACACAGATTGTTCGTCTCACACGATTGACGCCGCACTCGATTTTGTTTGCGACACCGTATTTAAACTATTTGGATCATCCATCGGGTGCTGTCCTTGCAGGCAATGTATTGTCCGCAATTCAGTATCCCAGGGTATAAACGCTATAAATATATAAATCATGAAATCAATTATTAAACAGTTGTTCTTCGACAAAGAACTCGTTAGCAGCATCAAGAAAACAAAGACAAACAAAGCAGTCCTGTACAGCGCCTTACTGGACGGCCGTATTACACTTTCTGAATATATGGCTGCTACAAAAGCCTAACCGGAAGCCTTGTTGCTTTAGGGCCATCTTGGAAATAGCCCATGAAAGCCGTATATTGGATTTATCGTAAACCCTTAAATAAACCAGTATATGTCTTTCTTAACCCGCTTATCCAACGGCTGGCAGATTTCCATGAACAGCTTCAAGGTGCTGAAGGAAAATAAACAACTCATCATTTTTCCCCTTCTCTCCGGTATATCCATGATATTCGTCATGGGTTCTTTTTTTGCTGTCATGCTGGGTATTTCCGGCTGGGATGTTGACAGAATAGAGGACCATAATGACTGGGTGTATATTGGCCTTACACTCCTCTACTACCTGGTAAACTATTTTGTGGTTGTATTCTTCAACGTGGCGCTTACACATTGTACACGATTGTATTTCCATGGCGAAGAAGTAACCATCAGTAAAGGAATAGAGTACAGCCTCAGCCGTATCGGGGCCATCTTTTCCTGGGCCCTATTTGCGGCCACAGTAGGTACCCTTTTAAAATACCTGCAGGACAATGCCGGCTGGATCGGAAAAATTATCATTGGTATACTCGGGATTGCCTGGAGCGTAACCACCTTCTTTGTAGTGCCCGTAATAGCTTATGAGAACCTGGGACCATTAGGCGCTTTCAAACGCTCTGCATCCCTCATGAAAAACAAATGGGGCGAAAGTGCCGGAGCCACCTTCAGCTTTTCCATCATCCAGTTTTTAGCCATCATTATTATTTCCCTGCCCTTATTGGCATTAGGTGCCGCCATACATATCTTAGTGGGTATTGCACTGGCATTATTAAGCGCGTTTTTGATAATGGCTGTGCTGAGTGCTGCACAAACCATCTTTATCAGTGCTATTTACCACAACATCAATGGCGACCCCGTACAGCATTTCAATGACCAGTTTGTAGACAATCTCTTTGTACATAAATCGTAAGACGTTTTATATACGACATCTAAGCCGGTCATCTATTGGCCGGCTTTATTTTTCTTACTCCTTGAGGTGCCTCAGTCCGGCATCTACCGTGTCCAATGCCTTTTGATACAGGATCTTATTCCCTTTGTTCATTTTTGTCAGCAATGTCCGGCATTCCCGCAGGAATACCCGTGCAAAGTCAGTATCCTGCATGGCGATCTCAGCACTATTGTCGATGATATCTGCATACTTGATCGTCTGTGCGTCTGCGCTGGTGCCCGACAGTCTTTCCACTTCCCTCGCTTTCCGCTTGCGCCTGTTCCAGTCTGGGTAATTTCGTTTGGTGTAAATATCTGTCAACTCTACTACCAGGTGCAATGTCCGCTGGGCGGTCGCATCATTCATCACCTCCAATAAAAATTCATTCAACGCCTCTTTGGACACTGGAGTATCCTCCAATACATCATGCAGCAATGCGGCAGCCAGCATCCCGGTATCATTCGTTTGCTCCCTGCAAAGCTCCATTACCCGTATAGGGTGAGCGATATACCGTTCGGGCGCAAACTTCCGCATTTGGTCTCCGTGGGCCCGGTCGGCAAAGTCCTGTATCTGCTGTAATACCTCTTTCATATAAGACACAAAAATAGGCAGCGTTTGCCAGCGGTAAGCGCAGAAAATGACAGGGTTATAAAAGTGTATAACCCAAAGTAGATTTAATGGGCCATTTCCTTATTTTTGCCCAAAATCGACTTATGGATATCAGCGGAAAGATCTTTCAGATGCTGCCCCTGCAAACAGGACAGGGCAAAAACGGTCAGTGGAAAAAACAAGAGTTCATCCTGGAAACAGCCGACACCTACCCCAAGAAGGTGTGCATTGCTGTATGGGGCGATAAAATCGATATGAGTGGCGTTACTCCTGGCGCACAGGTTACCGTGTCCTTCGATGTAGAAAGCCGCGAGTACAATGGCCGCTGGTACACAGATGTAAAGGCCTGGAAGATTGTTGCAGGTAACAGAGCCGGTGGTGCTGCTGCATCAGAGCCAGCTCCGACTTTCCAAAACACCCCCGGTGGTGCAGATGATGACCTGCCTTTCTAAGCATTGACTCTTTCTGTAGAAAATGATATGTGCCGGCTGTAACAGTAATATGTTATAGCCGGTATTTTTATTTTAGATTCGCTCCATCATGAAAGCAGCCACTGTACACGAACTCAAGGACGAACTACAGCAACTACCAGCCAAACAACTGGTGGAGCTTTGTCTGCGCCTCTCCAAATTCAAAAAAGAGAACAAGGAACTCCTTACCTACCTGCTGTTTGAAGCCCACGACCTGCCCGCCTATATCACCAATGTGAAGTTGCAAATGGACGAGGCTTTTGAAGCCCTCAATACTTCCCAGATCTTCCTGGCCAAAAAGACCATTCGCAAAGCCTTGCGCATCGCCAATAAGCACATCCGGTTTACCGGCAGCAAACTGGCCGAAGTGGAGTTGCTCATCCACTTTTGTACCCTCCTGAAAGAATGTGGTATTAACCTGGCCAAAAGTACCGTGATGACAAACCTCTACCAGGGCCAGCTCAAAAAAGTTCATGCCGCCCTGAAAGGCCTGCATGAGGATGAGCAATATGATTACAAGAGAATGGTAGAGAAGTTAAAAGTATAAGGCAGCGCACTACCAGCGTACAGGTTCTAACCTATAGCAAAAATTATTAATGGCAGTAAACAAAAGAGGGACAGCGTTTCCTGAACGCCGTCCCCTATATCGCCGCTTTCCTATAGCCTTGGCTTTATGCGCCAAAGATAATGGTTACAACAATATGGGGTTAGTGTTAATGATACACTTCTATTAATTTTTCCAATCTTTTTAACCAGCAGCTACTACGCAATCTAACTGCGCACTTACATAGGACGCTATTTGTAGATCCTCCAATAAATTTAAAGTAATAGGCTTATAGCCAATAAGATAATAAGGAGTTTAAAAAATATTCTATGCTGCGTAGGTGGGCTGCGTTCATGTGCATGCACTTTTGTGTTATCGCAACAGGTCGGGAATAATGTTATTCCAAACCTTATCATCATTTAAAGGAAATAATAATATGCAAGCAACTATAATAAACAAACTGCAGGCAATAGAAAATGACCACAACATAAAATTGTTGTTTGCTTGTGAATCTGGCAGCCGCGGCTGGCAGTTTCCTTCTCCGGACAGTGACTACGATGTGCGCTTTATCTACGTGCGGCCTTACAATTATTACCTTTCTGTTCAAAACAGGAAGTATGATTGTAACTTTCCCATCAATGATGAATTGGACATCTACGGGTGGGATATCCGCAAAGTATTGCAATTGATAGGTAAGTCAAACACTACTCCTTTCGAATGGTTGCAGTCTCCCATAATGTATAAGCAACAACCAGGGTTTAGGGATCAGTTGTGGGCCTTGTGCCAACACTTTTTTAGCAGGCGTTCCAATATTCACCATTACCTGGGCATCGCCAATGGCGCCCTTGAAAGTATGGGCCCGGGCAATGAGATTGGGATAAAAAAGCTCTTCTATGTATTGCGGCCTATGTTGGCGGCCAAATGGTGCCTGGAAAAGAATACCATCGCCCCCATGACCATCGGCCCGCTAATGGAACTACTGCCATCCGATTTGCAGAAAGAAGTGAGCGACCTGATCTTGCTCAAGGCAGGTAGTGGGGAAAGCTTTGTGATCAGGATAAGCGATAGGCTCAGGTCTTATATAACCCAGCAAATGTTTGGTATAGACCTTCATTCCAAAGAAATGGAAAAGGATCATTTCAAGGCCGGCAGGTTGGATGACTTTTTCATAAAAACCATCGAAGAAAATGACTATTAAGGATATCAAAGATAGCGGCCTGTTGCTGCTGGAGTGTATCAGTGGCAGCAAGGCCTATGGGCTGGATACCCCCAAGTCGGATACAGACATTAAAGGCGTTTACTACCTGTCTAAGGAGCAGTTTTATGGCCTGGAGTACATTCCTCAGGTAAGCAACGAAACCAATGATGAAGTGTATTACGAGCTGGGACGTTTTGTCGAATTGCTTTTGCGCAACAATCCAAACATATTGGAATTGCTGGCTTCCCCTGCCCAATGTGTTTTGTACCGGCATGCCGTAATGGATCAGCTAAGCCCAGACATGTTTTTGTCCCGGCTTTGTAAAGATACTTTCGCTGGCTATGCCCTCACCCAGGTACGCAAGGCCAGGGGGTATAAAAAGAAGTTTGTCAATCCCGTAGAGGAACAAAGGAAGTCTGTATTGGATTTTTGTTTTATACCCCAGGGAGCCGTTTCCCAGCCATTGAAGCAATGGTTGCAGCAACACAATTATGCGCAGGAGTATTGTGGTCTTAGTGCCATAGCCCATACAAAGGGATTGTATGCACTCTTTTATAATGCGGGTGGATCTCTGCATTACAAGGGTGTAATAGGTAGTGAGCTGGCCAATGAAGTGTCCTTGTCTTCCATTCCCAAAGGTGAAAAAGAACTGGCCTACCTTTTTTTCAACAGCGAGGGCTATTCTGCTTATTGCAGGGAGTACCGGGAGTATTGGGATTGGATGCACAAGCGCAATGAGGGCCGTTACCTGGGCAATGTACACCATGGCAAGGGGTATGATGCCAAGAACATGATGCATACCATTCGTTTGTTGCAGGTAGCACAGGAAATATTGAACGAAGGCAGGCTGCAGGTGATGCGGCCCAACAGGGAAGAATTGTTGGCCATCAAAGCAGGCAACTACCAGTATGAGGAACTCCTGACCTTGGCTAATACCCTCATGCAACAGATAGAAAGTGCTGCCCTAACAAGCGCCCTGCCTGCTGAGCCCGATCGGGAGAAAATAGAAAAAGTGCTCATAGCAATTCGACATGAACTGTACGGATAGCAGGGTTTTGCATCAGGCATTATCCTGCTATTCCCTTTTTACCTGGAAAGTGCCTGCATATCGGGTGGCGGATGGCAAATTAACGAGTCGCGGCCTGTCAACTATTGATTGCCCCCAGGTATACACTATGCGATTGCATGCTTCTATCGGCCGCTGTAAAAGCCAGGTACAGGTGCCAGGTCCTTCCTTTTGTTATAGGGATATTCAATACATCAGTGCCGGTACTTCTAAACTGCCCGGTAGTAATATAATAAGCAACTGTATGGTCAATATCATAGGCCAGCAGCATTACCTGGTCATAAGAACTGCCTCCTTCCACGGGGGCCGTATCCCAGGTAAACAATAACACGCCGGGTGCTGTTTTCTCCACCGCTATACCATCAGATAAAGGCAGATCACCATGGCTTAGTTTCACCAAAGCCGGATTGATTGTAATAGCCGGGGCCACCCCTTCAAAAGCATGCAATAGCAACCAGGATTTAGCGGCCACAAAACCTTCCGATGTAGCGCTATAGCCTTTGAAACCTTCACGTACAAAGGGCAACAAAGGTTTTAGCCAGAATTGCGCCATGGCAAATTTGCCACGGTTGGCTTTCTCTTTCTTGCTCACGTTGGTAGTGCGCTCTTTATAAGGCCCTTTTACGTAAGGAATTCCTTTCCAGTTTGACCCAATTACAGCACCTACTTTCCCCTGTATGGGGCCATTAATGCCATTAATAAGTCGTCCCATAGTGTGTATTTTTATAATAAATATACATACTATATTATATATAAAAAAGAATTAAAGACTGTTCAAATAGGGGCATTATCCGAGTTTGGTCCGAGTTTGGTCCCTGTTTGGTCCGGGTTTAGTCCCTGTTTTATTGGGTATAGAAGCGGGAGTAATAAAACCCTGAATTGACCTGAGTACAACGGGCCTGCAGAGCAGGGTTACTGGCAATTTTTGAACGTGACTTAAAAGCAAATGCACGCACAAGCGGAATGGTTAATTTGTGGCCTAAAAGACACCACTTTATCCCTTTAACTTGTTTATTTTTATTGCAACCTAAACGATTTGAATAACTGCTAATTCAATATGAAAGAACCGATACGACTATGGACAAGGGATGAGTTGATTCTTGCACTCAATCTTTACCTAAAGCTCCCTTTTGGTAAAATGGATTCCCATACACCAGAAGTCATGCACTTGGCAAGCCTTATAGGCCGCACAGCCAATGCCATAGCGATGCGTTTGGTAAACTTTGCCAGTGTTGATCCCTTCCATCAACAGCGAGGAATAAAAGGGTTGGATGGTGGAATAAAGCAAGTACAGCCCATTTGGGATGAATTTATCGATAATAAGGCAGAGCTCCTTTTTGAAAGTGAACGAATATTGGCTGAAAAAGAACAAATAGCCATAGAAAGTAAATATGCTGAAGCATTGCAGGGTACCGAATACCTCAAAGGCGAAGACAAAAGGCGAGAGGTTAAAACAAGAGTAAACCAAAATGTATTTCGCCAAATTGTGATGGTCAACTATGCTAGTAAATGTGCCATTACTGGTATTGATATACCAGATCTATTGGTTGCCAGTCACATTGTTCCTTGGTCTAAAAATGAGCAAGAGCGATTGAATCCTGAAAACGGTATTTGCCTCTCCCCTTTATATGACCGGGCTTACGATAAAGGTTATATTGCCATCAATGAGCATTTTGAAATTATAATATCTACTGCGATAAAAGAAAAGCACTCGTTAGAATACCATGCAAAACACTTTGCAATATTGACTGGAACCAGGATCAATTTACCTCAGAAATATCATCCTAAAAAGGAATTCTTACAGTATCATATGGATACTATATTTCGTGGGTGATTGGCAAAAACAAATAACGATTGCTATATGTACGTCCCAACAGCTAAAGGATATTTCTCCGGTTGCGGAGGTATGGAAATTGGTATCATGCAAGCAAGGGTAAGGGTGATCCAATCCTCGACCTTGATGTGGAGGCTACCCATTGTATGAAGCTTAATCCGCATTACTTTTCCCATGCCGTGCTTACGGCAGATATAAAAGACAAAACTGTATTGGAGCAGCCACCTACCGACATCATTGTTGGTACATATCCTTGTACCAAATATTCTACTATTGCTGATATTCATGGCACCCGTACCGGGGATGATCTTTTCTTGCATTTCTTCCGCCATATTGCTATTGAAAAACCAGAAATGTATGTGGTAGAAAACGTACCCGGTATGAAGAAGTTTAAGGTAGTAATGGAAGCTATGACCAAACTTCCAGACTATTATGTTCAGGTATTTTGTCCAGTGGATGCTGCCAATTGGTTGCCACAAAGAAGGAAAAGGCTTATTCTATTTGGTACAAAGAAGCCCTTTCCCATAAGTGCACCTAATGTCATCAACAACAAGCCATGGTTAAAAGATATTTTGGAAAAGAACCCTGAAATAGAAATGCCGGAATATGTAATTAGCCGGATCAAAGGAAGGTACAGGGATAAACCAATAATTGTAGACCCAGAGCAGCCGGGTGCAATAGCGCCCACTTGCGTGGCTCATTATGCCAAGGATTTAGGCACGCGGCTGGTGAAAGATCGCAAGGCTCAATATGGGCTGCGTCCCTTTTCGATCCGGGAATATGCCCGATTACAAGGATTTCCGGATGACTTTCATTTTGAAAACAAACGTAGCTCTTATAAGCTCATCGGTAATGCAGTGCCCGTACAAATGGGGAAATGGGTAGGAGATATTGTAATGTCATATTTCAATTGATCAAGGATACCCCTTAAAGTTTACATATTGATCATTGATCCTTGGTGTGCTTCTTCGCTTCAATGATCCTTCCTTAATCCGTCTTCGCACTTCAGTGCAAGTTTTACCTAAAGTATCTCATCAAGCACAATTACCTGATAATCTAATTTAGGGGTCTTGCTATTTTCAGTAGAATATTCCAACAACTTATAGTACCCTTTGGCTTTCTTTTCATGCTGTATTAGCTCCAGAAATCCCTTGGTAGTTTTTTTCTTTGACCCCGTACGCCATTTGCCCAACGTATAGGTTATTATGAGTTGAATGGAATCGCGATTCTTATGTTGCAAAAACTCCATTAAAGTAGGCTCTAATTCTGTAAAAATAAACTCCCTTTTTGAGGTATCATAAATGATACAATCAAAACTAGCTTGGTCATTATAATCAATTAGCTTGTATGCCTTATTTATCTTGGCCATGATAGAAGGATTTGAAAGCAAAATAGCTAATTCAGAATCCGTTTCTGGTCGGAAATTGAAACCATCCTTAAGCGATTTTATTTTAACACCCGATTCGTTCTTGGCTCGTTTATCGGCAAGCTCAAGTCTTTGCTTCAGCTTAATATCTGATTGTTTGGCTTTCTTTTTTTGAATGATATCTAGCCTGGGACGTATAAATTTTCCTATATTTCTGGCAACGATTAATTTAAAGTCCTTCTCCAATTTTTCATTCGAAAATTTAATATCATCACGCGATAAAGATATTTGATCCCTGAGCCAATTGATGGAAAATTCAACTCTTAATCCTTGTTTAAACATCTGGTATTTACTGATGCCATATACGTATTTATCTTCTGAGAAATTATGTTTTAATAGCCGGCCATGTACTCTTACATAAATACCCCTTAACTTTTCTTTTAACGACCTTATCTTATCCCCATTCATGCCCGTGAAGTAAAATTTTGCTTCAACGCTAGGATCATCTTTATCCTTGAAAACCTCTGTATCGCATTCTGAAAGCTCAAATTCAAGAGAATCGTTAGCGAAGTACAAATACTTTTTCTTATAAAGAGAATCAGCAATTTTTCTTAAGCCATTGAATGTTTGCAAAAAGGGCTTTATGTATTCATAGCAGTCTTCATAATGCCCATAATAACATTTAAATTGACCGTTGTCAAGTGGAAGATGATTTAATACTTCTCCAAATGAGTCAAGATGCGATTTGGAGGTAGGATTTTTTAAGTGAAGTTGTATTATGGTGCCAGTTCCAGATTGAGCAGGCTTATTATTTTTCCCAAATTTATAGCCTTTGAATTCTTGCGTTAGGGCATGGTCTAAAATGGACCAATCAATTTCAGTCGAAAAAATGTTGCTGTGGGACGCAGTTTTGATGTGAACCTTATTGGAGATATTTAAGGTGCTTTTTAGTCCATAACCATAACTTCCAAGGTAAGCTCTTTTCCCCTTCGAATAAGGGGAAGAAGTTTTGTCTCCTCCTCCCAAGGTTGTCACTTCTTTTATAGAGGTATCGTCAAATCCATTTCCATCGTCGATAATGTAGAGCTGATTGTTTTTTTGATCGAGTAGGACAATAACAGTTGAAGCATCTTCGTCGTAACTATTGGCAGCCAATTCTTCAATCACCGATTCTTCTGTATAATCTTTTACTGCAGTTCGAAATCCCTTTGCCGTTATGGCTGGCTTAATAATCTCAAAATGTTCCATTCGTTAGGTTAGGGGTTATGAATGAGCCTTGGGGTAAAGGCTGTAAACGATAAATATACTGCCATTTACCATTATTACTATGATTCTCGACCCAAAACCTTACCTCGGTCCCCTTACCCATCTGCTCTCCCTGATTATTGATATCTTCCTGGAATTTGCCATTTACTGGATAACCTAGAATATCTGCTAAGCCCTTTTCTACACCCATTGGTTAGCGGTACCCCGCCGGACCAGCAAGAATATAGCACATTTGTAACACCTCAACTCCCTTGCAAAGGCCATCCGGCCCACACACGCCCCTGCCTGAGAGGTAATAATCAATAATTAGTATCAGTCATAAACCACCGGCCAAACCAGCCTTTTACAGCTATTTTTAAGCTGTTTATGAGGCAAAAATGACTGCTCACCGGTGAGGGAGCCTCCTCGCCACTAGGTAAAATATTGTATTGTGCGCACTTACAAATATTTATTTCTCCTTTTCCATTCGTTTTTCACCGTATTTATACGCACCTTTGCAGTAGCTGCACTTTATCTTTGAAAATTCTTTCAGCGCCGAACCGCACCAAAACGAGGCCTGCCAGGCAAACGAAACAAGTAAAAACAACGAAATAGATGTACACACAAGTTTGGGCTAAATACCTGCCTATCATCAAAATCCTGCTCAAGAAGTCAATAAATGCAGATCAGGAACTGCCTTTGAACCGCATTGATTTTGAAAAGCTGGGCATCGCCCGCAAGGCTGGGTATAAGTTCACCATCATTTTTGAAGACGGAAAAGCCGCCAACACCATCGGCGGTATTCAACTGGCGCGCGACCTCGCCACCGTATTATTGGAAAACAATGATACCAAATACCTCTTCAAACACAATACCTACGAGGTTACCCTTACCACCAAATTTGTATTGCTGATCACCAATAAGACCAAAAATCCCGTTCCCTTGCCCACAGCGGAACCGGAAGAAAATACTTCTGTAGAAGATTAATACCTTCGGAAATCGGGGTCCGGAAAGCTGAAACTGCCTATTGTCTAGGGTTTTCAGGTTTCCGGACCCCGTTTTATTTCCATACCCCTTACAGTACAACTGGCACAAGACCTGCCCGCCTTTTCACTCAGAAAAGCATTTTATGGTAAGCCGCCGCCTCCCGTACATGCCCCAGCCCCCAATGTGATTTAAAAAGCAAATACCCCATCGCCGCCTCCTCCTTCCGCCCGTCTTTTTGCTGCAAAACCTGTATATCACCAATTGTAGAGATCACCCCCGAAAAGTCTTGCAGCCGGTACAGGATCGACAGCAACAACAACTTGTAATCTTCATTGGCAGGAGCCAGCGCCAGGGCTTTTTCAATGCTCTCTTTGGCTTGAGCGTATTTGTTCAGCGACACATAACTAATGGCCAGCAAGGAATATAGACTATCATGTTGCGCTCCGCCAGCCGCCTGGTAATCCTGCAATACCTTCAGCGAATTGGTATAGTCCTGGATGGAAATGTAAAGCTTTCCCAACTGAAACAGGCTCGTTGTAGCATTGCTGCCCTGGATACCTTTATAAATACTATCCATGCCTGTTACCGCTTCCTGGTAGCCCCTCAGCCATGCCTGGTAAGCCTCAATCCCTGCCGCTGCACCGGCTTCATAGACCATCACCAGTTGCTTATGCTGCCCCTGGGCCGCCAACACCTGCACCAGTTCGTCATAATACGTATTATTCACCTGCACACTAAAAGCAATGGCTTGCCGCAGGGCCGATAGCCCATTAGCCGTATCCCCCAGGTTCAGGTAGCACCGGGCCTGGTTGAAATAATCTACATCCCCCGCCAGGGTGTCGGCTATTTTCTGGTTGAGCAGTCCCAGCGCTTTCGAAAAAGCATCAATCTCCAGGTAACCATATACCAGTGTGTTGCGGGCCCGCTGATCCTTTCCGTCAATGGCCACCGCTTTTTCCAGGTACGGTAAAGCTGCAGCCATATCACCTCCCGCATAAGCTATTGCATACATCTTTTGGAGGTAAATCGTGTTGGTACTATCCTGGCGCCAGGCCTGGGTAAAATGATAGTTGGCAGAATCGATCGCATGGCGCACCTCATGCAGCCCGCCCAGAAAATAATGCACATCAGCTTGCGCCTGGTTCAGCGAAAGTGAAGCATGCTCGTATTCGATAGCTTTTACAGTATCCATCCTTTTCAGCATCACCAGCCCCAGGTCCGAATACACTTTATAAAGATCATTGCCTGCTACCTCCACCGCCTTGTTGTAAGATTTATCCGCATTGACCTTGTCATTACGCAGCTCGTAAACACTGCCCGTGAGCAGGTGATTGCCCGCACCAGGGTATTGCGCTACCAGCTTCTTACTGAAATAAAGGGCTGAATCCAGTTTGCGGCCAGTTACATACGCAGCTGCCTTTTGCTTCAGCTCCACTTCTTCAGGAGAAATGCTTTGCGCCAGCACAACCATAAAAGGACTACCAACCAATACTATTAACAGGCTGCTCCGCAGCAGCGTGAACATATGCTTCATACAATTTATTTTTTAGTAAATACCAGGCTTTTAGCGCCCCAGGAAGGGGCCAGCAATATTTGTTGATTAAGTACCTGCAAAGGGATGGAGGGGATCTTTACAGCAAAGTCTTTTTCAAAAGGCAACACATACCTTCCCTGCAAAGCCAGCCGCAGGTAATTCTTGAAATTGTCATTGCCTGCCAGCCCCAGCACAGATGTCACCGTAATCCCCAATCCAATACTGAACCCACAGCTTACCAATAATTGAGGATGCTTCAGGATCTCCAGCAGCAAAGGCTCCGACAGCTGGATGGGGATCGATATCTTCTGAAAGCCGATCTTCAGCGCACAATTATCGGCATCAATCACCTGCCTTTCAATCGTCGACCTCAACTGGATAGCCTGATTCACCGTTATATTGTTCATGCGAAAGGTCTCATTGATAGGAAAAGAACAGATGATATGACCTAAGATGCCGGATGGACTGAACCGTAACCCCACCTCCGCATCCGCCCGGGCATTCAGCTGCCCGTCTAAACCAAGACTGCTGATGCCGCCCGGTATTACCTGGCTGATAGTACCCCGGATGGTTCCATTGGCCCTGGCAAAACCGCCAAACCTGCCCACATCCCTGATGAGGTTATCATAAATAAAGATGCCCGCTATCTCCGCAAAACAAAGCGTTTTGCGTACCGCCAGCTCACCCGCACACCAGGTAGCCTTGGCAGCATTCGAGGCCTGACAGGCAGCATACTTTACACCATTCAAGGCGTTACAAGCCGCCCACCGCACATGACACGGAGCATCATACCACTTGCAGCTGCCGCAGTTACTCAGCACATTCGAGCAATTATTAAAATTGCACTCAAAGCCAATCGCTCCGCAATCCGGCTTGGGGATTTCTCCCAGGTCAATATTCTTATCTTCAAAAGGAGTATTCACATCCAGGTTATACTGCAGGCCAAACTGCGCATCCCTGAACAGCTCATCGGTAATCCTCGAAAGCACATTATAGGAGAGCGATACCGAGCTACCACTATTCGTGTCCGATAAAGCATCCAGATTATTATTCCAGGAAGTATAAAAGGCTTCATCCAGGCGGTTGAATAAGGCATTGAACTCATCTTTACTGATCTGCTTGTTATCAATCGCTGAAATACAAACCAGCCGGGCATCATTATTAATACTTTGCATGGCCTGTTCTTTGGAAATACCTATCCCCTGCACACCAACATTTGCCGCTCCACGGCCGGTCATAATATAATTGGGCTGTGGTACTTCCCGTAATACAGCCCTGGCCGCTCTGGCGCTATTGGTGGTAACCGTAGTTTCTTCTTTCTTTTCATCCACACCGGCCAATATCGAAAGACTGCCAGGCTTGATCAGTATGACCGGGTGCAGCGTTTTCCGTGAAAGCTTGAAAGTATGGTCATTCGTCACCGTAATATTTTCATCCTGCCCTATCAACGCAGAAAGCGGCGCCTCAGGAAATGGCGGATAATTGATTTTGACCACCATTGTTTTCAGTTGCCCGTTAATATTGTCCATAAAGCTCTTGCACAGACTATTAACGGCATTCTTGGCCACACGCCCAAGGAACAGGAACTTTTTTAATTGTAGCTTCGAAATAAAGATCCTGCTGAAGGAAAGCTCCAGCTTTAAACTGTCATTGTTTACCGAAGGCGATACCAGTCCGCTGAAGTCGATCAATATAGACCGTACGTACTTATTATTGGTAAGCGCAAATTGCACGGAGGCATTAATAATAAGCTCCTGCCTGTCGAGCGTAAAACGGGGAGACTGGACCAGTTCCATTTTCTCGATCTGCGGAATGCCCAGATCGGGCAGCTCAGAAAAACGGGTACGGAAATAATTGTTCAATAACGAATCCAGGAACGCCTCATCCAGCCGCACACCTAAGTCAGCAGTGGGCACTTTCTCCAATTCCGCCATCGCATTTTTGACTGAGGCCGTGGCTTTTTCAACAGAAGAAACCGGCGGATATTTATTATTTACAAATTTCTTAATGGCCGGGCCACAGGCCGTTAACTGCAGCAGCAAGGCCAAAAATAAAAGAAACGGAAGAGGCGTACATCTCATGATTGGTTGATTTGGCTGAAAGAAATGAATAGGTGGCAACCTTAAGTGCCGCTACAAAGATTCTTCAGCCAGCAGCCTTGCGCAAGGTGGTTATAACGCTATATTGATGGGTGATTACACCTCACCCTTCCCACGTTATTCAACTCATGCCACGTTTCTGCCAACCTATACACCTCGTGCAACGAAGCCGGACTGTTTGGTTGTTAATTGCATAAAATATAGCCATGAAACAAGTATATGCATTGGCCCTGGTCACCGCATTGATGACCTCGTGCAATAAAGACGAAACCCCTTTACCACCGGTAGATCAACAGCCGGAAATGATCTATACCGATCTTCAAAACCGGGAACTGAAATTTCAGCAGGCCCAATTGATTGATCTCAACCACGATGAGCTGGTTGATATAGGATTCTCCACCTGGTACATTGGAGATCCTATTGAAAAAAAAGATGAGGTGCTCTTCTTTGCAGGCTCCTATGTGCACAGTAATTTATTGGTCAATGAAGCCAACGGCTCTCCCGCCTTCAATGAAGGCGAGGTTATTCCCATCAGTAATTACCCCGGTCACAACTGGTACCAGGTAGGGCAGGTGGAAATGGCACTAAAGAATATCCCGGCCACCGGCTTGCCTTATTGGGAAGGCAACTGGAAATCGGTGAGTCATAAATACCTCGCTGTGCAAGTAGTGGTAGCCGGTAAAAGATACAATGGCTGGATTGAAGTATCTTTTGATACAGTAGGCGAGAAGCTGATATTGCACAAAGCAGCCATTAGCAAGGAAGCAGAAAAACCAGTTGTCGCAGGGGAATAGAAGAATGTAAGCAACAATACCTGTCGGCTTTCCTTAATTAGGAAGACCGGCAGGTATAGGAACAATGGGTAAAAATTGTATATTTTGCAGCTACCATTGCCTTACCCAAACACATTAATAAATGGCTGCCTCCTTAAAGATTGATTTCAACAACCTGTATGAAATAGACAATATCTCCCAGGACCTGAAGGTGAGCACCTTCAGTACCAAACTCAGCAACGGGCAGGCCCTCCCGTTAATTGTCAAGATCAGCAACCAGGCCCACGCCCTCCTGCCCAATGTTTATAACCTGGCCTTCGGGCCACAGAATGCCAAAGGCAAGATCGACGATAAGGCCGAGCTCACCCATGCCGATTATTCCAAAGTATTCTCTACCATTCTCTTTTCGGCCCTGGCCTATTTAAAGAATAATCCCGACCATTATTTAGGTATCGACGGCTCCGATAATGCCCGTGCCTACTTTTATTACCGCGCCCTCCAAAGGAATTTTGCCTACCTCAACCAACACTTTCGCATGTTTGGCGTTAAATACTTTGTACGGATCACGCGTTTTGGGAAAACCCAATACGACAATCCGTTCGACTTTGAAGATATCATGCCTTACCCTTTCAGAATAGACAAAGGAGCCCTGATCTCCCAGGATCATATGTATAACTATTTCATTTTCAATCTGAAGCAGTAAGGCGTAGGAACCTGTAATAAATCAAAAAAACACCGTAAATTTGGGGAACATGAACAAGTCAATACAACGCAAGGTAGAGGCCCTTACTAAAAAGGCCAAAGGCACCGGCAAAAAGGCCGAAGTAAAGCTGGCCGTAAGTTCATCCCTGCACCAGGTCATCAAGACCAAAGAGCAGGCTGCCCTGTTCATGAAACTATTAAAAGAAGCTTAGTTATCTCTTCCAACTAATTATAGTAGCCCGCTTGTAAAGGCGGGCTTTTTTTATGATCCGTGTCGCTGAAGTATATACCGATGGCAGTTGTCACACACAAGCCCACATAGGCGGCTGGGTAGCCATTGTATTGATAGGAACAAAAAAGCACCTGCTCAGCGGAATAGCTACCGGTACTACCAACAATGCGATGGAACTAACCGCTGTCATCCAGGCCATCGAATACATCAATAACCGGCACACCGGCATCAACAATATCAGGATCGTTTCAGATAGTCAGTATGTAGTAGGCTTAATAGCCCGCCGCGAAAAACTGGTGAGACTTGATTACTGCAGCCGGAAAGGAAAGCCATTGCCCAATGCTGCATTGGTAAAGCAGCTATTGCAGCAGGCTCTGTCTTTTGAGTTGGAATTTGTTAAGATAAAAGCACACCAGAAAGTAAACCAACACACCCAATACAATGTGCAGGCCGACACCTTATCCCGCAAACTGGTACGGGAGGCCGTAAAAGAGACAGGCAAGATTCCATCTAATCTATCCTGACGTGTATTTGCTTCTTTAAGGGCAACCGCTTTGTAGCAAGGATCACCTCAAATGTATTCTTGCCCATCGGGGCAGAAGCTTTGTAGCAAGATTGGCCAATAAATGTATTTGCCCCTTTAAAGGCAACCGCTTTGTAGCAAGGATCACCTCAAATGTATTCTTGCCCCTTTAGAGGCAGCCCTCTCCCTGCAAAATATTAGTGGGGCGTGAGCGATTCGAACGCTCTGTGTCTCACAGTGACAGATTTACAGTCTGCTGTAACTCCTCCATCGTTACCGACGCCCCTTAGTATATACCATCATCTTTCCTGTGTATTGTGTGACTTCAGGGATGCGCGTTTGCACCTCCCCCCAATCCAAAAGATCCAGGTTCAGACATAGGCGGAGAACGAAGGGATCGAACCTTCACCACACCTTTCGGCATGGAACATCTTAGCAGGATGCCGCAACAAACCAATATCTGCCTGCTCTCCATTAATAAATCATACTTACTCCCTCACACACAACAATGCCTCACACATCCACAAAGGCATAGGCGGAAGGTGCAGGACTCGAACCTGCAAACGCGTTACACGTACGGCAGTTTTCAAGACTGCTGCATTACCGATTATGCTAACCTTCCATCGGGAGCAAGACGGGAATCGAATCTCCTCTCCTGTCATTTCGAACGCAGCGAAGCGTAGTGAGAAATCTGCTATCGAAGCAAACGACTCACCACTTACCATTCACCACTTGCCGCTCACTCGTAGCCCCTGTGGGATTCGAACCCACACTGTGCTGTTTCTAAAACAGGCGCCTCCTTCCGTTGGGCTAAGGGGCTGACTGGACATAGCATCTACATTTCGGTTATCCGGTACATTGAGTAGTGTTATGCTACAAGAACTGGATATCCCAAAGGATAAAAACAAAAAACCCTTCAAGTGCTGGACCTGAAGGGCTTTTCATGCATTTATAGAGTGTATCTTATTGGCTAAGTCTTTGATACGCATACATGTAACTGCCCTTCAGCTTGCTACTATAGCAACTGAGTGATAAGGACAGTAGATATGTATTGTTGCGAATCATGATACAAAAGTAATAAAACAAATCAATTAACAAAGCAGTTAACCCAAAAGAATTTAAAAAACAGTTGCTCTATCCTGTTAGCAAGCTTTCCAAAAGCATGGTCATCTGTCAGCTACCCTTTTCAGATAATTCGTCGCCAGGCTACGGGAAACCGGAATGGTTTTTGAATCCGGGCCAGTAATATTGCACCGGTATTATACGAGTTACGCACATCGCGGTTATAAAAATTTGATCCTCCTGCCGGCAAAAAAACGTAATATCGTAGTACCCAATCTAAATTACTAACTCATGACTATTCTGTATATGCTGCTGGCGGCAGTCCTCCTGCTGCTGCTTGTCGTAGTGGCGATCCTCGTGAAGATGGCTGGCAAAAATGAAAATAGTCAGCTGGCTGATATCCGTTTTAAAATGACCACCCTCGCTGGTGAGGTGGGCCGCATAGAAACGGCCGTCAAAACCGAGATCAGCACCAATAGGGTAGAAGCCAGTACCTCCCACCGCGATGCCCGGGAGGAGCTCACCAATAGCTTGCAACGTTTTGGCGAACAATTGAGCAACGCCATGAAAGATAGTGCCGCCCGGCAAAAAGAACAGCTGGAAGCCTTTGCCAGATCCCTCGGTGAATCTAACACCTCACAGAAAGAAAACTTCTTAGCACTACTGAACAAGCAGACCGAACAAAATACAGCCACTTCCCAACGGTTAGACCAATTAAGAGAAACACTCGAGAAGAAACTGGCCGATCTTCAGGCAGGCAATGAAAAGAAGCTTGATGAAATGCGCTCCACCGTAGATGAGAAATTGCAGAAGACATTGGAGAGCCGCCTGGGCGAATCCTTCAAACTCGTAAGCGAAAGACTGGAAGCTGTGCACAAAGGTCTGGGAGATATGCAGCAACTGGCTACCGGTGTCGGCGACCTCAAGCGCGTATTGAGCAATGTAAAATCACGCGGTATCCTCGGAGAGTACCAGCTCGAAAGCATCCTCGATCAGATCCTCACACCCGAACAGTATGCTAAAAATGTAAAGACCAAAGAAGGCTCCAATGCAGTAGTAGAATTTGCTGTTAAGTTACCCGGCAGGGAAAACAAAGAGAAAATTGTATGGCTGCCCATCGACTCCAAATTCCCCAAAGAAGATTTCGAACTCCTGCAGGAAGCTTACGACAAAGCCGCTCCTGAGTTGGTAGAAGAATTCCGCAAGAGCTTTATCAAGGGCATCCGCAAATGCGCCTTCGACATTTCTTCCAAATACATCGACCCGCCTAATACCACCGATTTTGCCATCCTCTTCCTTCCCTTCGAAAGCCTCTACGCCGAAGTGCTCCGCACCCCCGGTTTGTTTGAAACCCTGCAAAGAGAATACAAGATCATCATTACCGGCCCCACTACCTTATCTGCTTTATTGAACTCCTTCCAGATGGGATTCCGTACACTCGCTATTGAAAAGCGGTCCAGTGAAGTATGGCAACTCCTGGGGGCTGTCAAAACAGAGTTTGGCAACTTTGGCGGCATACTCGAAAAGACCCAGAAGAAATTGCAGGAAGCCAGCAACGTAATAGAACAGGCGGGCGTCCGTTCCCGTGCTATCGAAAAGAAACTCCGCAATGTGCAGGAACTTCCCAAGGAGGAGACCACCGGCATGCTCGATGATATTATGGATACATCCTTTGCCGACGAACATGGCGTTATTTAAGAAGGATCATTCTGTACCGGTAGAGTTCGCCTCCGGCATCTTTGCAAGGCATTCCTGCATATAGTGCTGATCCAGCTTCTCTTGCTCAATCCTGCCATTATTAGCCGATAATAGAGAGAAGGCTCTCTTTTCACTGCCTGTTAATACCGATAGATCATGCTCCCGGTATCGGTGCGGTTGAGTGTCCATTTCCAATTGGTGATGCATGACTACTGCTTCATCCATCAGTACACTAATAACATGCGGGTAATACAATCGTACGTCCCGCAGCATGGTAAAACCCTTTTCGTCCAGGTCACCCCAGTAATACAGTTGTGTATTCCGAAACAACGGAATATCCTTTAACAAGTGCAGTGCCCCTCCGGCACTTACCAGCGCCATAGAACCTGCCATCTCTGGCAATAAATACAAATTCGTCTCATTCTCCACCAATATGATCTGCTTCACCGGCCAGGCCACTTGTTTTAAATAATCCACACTCACGCCAAAAACTTCCATACCTGCGCTGAATTGTTCGGCCATTGCCAGATCCAGCCACCGAAGCGCAAACAGGTGCGGCTTCTTTCGCAGGCCCAGCGCTTCTTCCAAAGTATGCCCTTCATTCCCAAACCTTGCTGGCTGCAAAAACTGTAGCAGCGAAAAAATAACAGCTTTGTATCGTTGGATAAATTTGGTATGTACAGGCACCTGTAATGTGCGGAGGTAAAGATTCCTTACATCATGTGTCAATAAATAATCCACTACCCCACAAATGCCTTTCCAGGCAGGCTGGTATTGCAACAGCGTATCCGGGGGTTGTTGCAACAGCCAATCTTTCAGGGTCGGTTGCCAGGCGAGTAATTGGCCAAGCCCATCTTTAAATTCCGCAGCTTCGATCTCCTTATTAAGAAAGCGTAAGTAATCTTCTTCTGTGTTGAACCGGACCACCTCCACCTCATCTTGTTCACCATGCTGGCGGGTTACCACTTTTCGATAGCCAAGACTGTATCCAAAGCCTGTTCTGTCCTTGGAATGGCTAATTAAAGCCTCCAGCGCCTTGTGGCGCAGCCCAAAATCGGCCGGAGCCTTTTTATCTGCACGAATATGTAGCGGGAAAAAAGAACTGCCCTGTATTAAACTACGCAGGTAGTCACCATACTTGCGCAATGCCTTGCCGCCTATTTCCTGCGGCGTGATCACGCCTCCACCTGTTTCTTACCCATATACTTTGCCCTGTTTTCCTGAAACTGCATAATGCTCATATCATACACCACACTGTCCCGGTGATTCCGGCGATATACAAAGTGCACTTTCGAAATATAAGGCTCAACGATCTTTACCTCATCGGCTTTGGCAGGTGATACCACCATCAGTTGCAGGTGCAGCTGCCGGCAAAGGTCCATCAGGTAACGCGCTTTCTCTTCATCCTGCCGGCTGAACGCCTCATCCACACAAATGAACCGGAAAGAACGCGTTTCATAGCCATCACTGTGAATGCCAAACTGGTGCGCGATCGCCGATCCCAGGATCGTGTACGTAAGCTGCGCCTGCTCACCCCCACTTAATTTTTCTGTACCCGTATAACTTCTGTGCACCGTTACCTTGTCTGCTGCTTTGATCTCCTTGGCCGTAAACTTCAGCCAGTTTCGTACATCCAATACCTCCCGGCGCCAGGTCTCCTGTTTCGTCAGGTCATCCAGCAAAGTTTTGATCTTCACAAAACTGTTCTCGAGGATACTGTCATCCTGCGTACGCTGGTATTCAGCCAGGTTGGGCTTCCAGTTGTTAAGCTGGTATTTGAAATCCTTGATCTGCTGGTTCAGGTCTTCCTTGCAGTCAAGTTGTATAAACGTTTGTGGGTTCTGACGGTAAGTAATGGCTTTCAAAGCCTGGTTCAGCTTACCAATATTATCCTTGATCTTGGCCGCCTCAGCATCCAGGTTTTCCTTGAAACTGCTCATCCGGTTGATCATCTCCTCATTGAGGTACTTCTTAAACCGCTGCTGTTGTTCTTTCAGCTCCTCCTGTTGCAACTTGTGCAGCAGTACAATATACTCTGCCACAAATTCTGCGCTGTCGCTCAGCGTAAAAGTGCTGTTCTTCCAGTCCGGGAATTGCTGATGCAAAGCAGCCTGATCCGGGTTCTTGAACTTCCGCATCGCCTGTTCCAGCTGACGTACAGTATTGTTTACATCACCACTATACACATCTACCTTCTTGCGAATGCCCGTGCGGACCTGGTTTTGTACCTTTTCCAGCACATCCAGGTCAATCGTATAGTCTATTTCTTCCTTTACATAACTTTCGATCAATGGCAGGTACTGTTGCACATCGGAGGCTCCATACCGCCGTTGGATATCTTCCGAGCGCTGGGCCGAAAGATTCCAGGCCTCCACTTCCTTCTTCATCCCACCCATCCTTTCTGTCAGTGCTTCATTTTCCTGCTTCAGTTGCCGCAACTCTTCCCGAAGCACTTGCTGTTGTTTGCGCAAGGCATCAAGCGCCTTATTGCCCTTTTGCAGGTCCTGCAACTGCTTGGTCACTTGCTGTATCGTATTGCTGGTCGTCTTCCAATCGATCGCCTCAAAATCCTTCACCGCCAATACCTGGCCAATTACCTGTTGCTTTTGTTCCAGCTCCCTGATCGTTCCTTCCAGCTTCTTTACCTGCCGCTTGCTTTCATCAATTTGCTTTTCTGTCTCCGCAAGATCCTTCACCAGCGATTTGATCTTGGCTGTATTATCCCAGCCCAATACATACTGCTGAGGACGTTTAACATCCGGGCTGTCATTCTTTTCATGCCGGTGCTTATTCTTCGTAAGCCCCTGCACCGTAATCGCCCGGTCGTATTGTTGTAATTGCTTTACATTCTGTACCGCAGCATAATTATAAGACTGGAGCAATTGCTCATACACCCAGTTGCCATAGATCGAATCTTCTTTGATCTCCAGCTTATGCAAAATACTTTCCTTATCGGCCTTCATCATCCGCCCCAGCCCCTCATCCTTATGATAGTGATGATATACAATACGCCCACGCAGGTTATTTTCATTGATAAAGCTGGTGGCCTGCTGGTAATACTTCGTAGGGATGATCATACGGAGCGCAAAACCACGCAGCAGGTTTTCCAGGGCAGGCTCCCATTTGCTTTCCTCCGGCAATACCTGGATCAGCTCCCCGATAAAAGGGATCTCATCCGCCGAAGCGCCGCAATGCTCCAATACCTCAGCCCGTATCTGCGCTACCCGGCCCGTAATATTGTTCTTCTGCTGGCGCAACACCTCGATCTCCTTTTCAAGCTGATCATATTCCTGTTGCTGTACCAGCAATACATTCTCCATCTTAAACAGGTTGCGCCGGGCAATCGCCAGCTCGTTCTCCAGCACGCCCTGCTGTTGAACAGCCTTCTCCTGGTAGCGTTCCAGCTCCAGCTTGGAAGGATTTACACCATAACCGGCCGTCCGCAACCATTCATTCAGCTTATCGCTTTGGTCCTGTTGCTGCCCTTTTTTTACTTCCAGTTGGCGAAGCTGGTTTTCCAGTTCCGCTATCTGCCGGCCAATATCACTGTTGCGGATATCACTGTCTATCTTCCGTTCCCGTTCATCCGTATTGGCAATATGTTGCTCCAGTTCCTGCTTTTTCTTTTTGGCTGTGGCCAGCTGCCCGTTGGCTTCTTCGATCACATCCGTCAGCAATTTGCTTTCCAATGTGGCGAAATAATAGGGTTGTATCTGTTGAAGGCTCTCGTAATAGTCAGCTTGCTTCCTCAACTCCTGCTCTTTCAGGTGCAACTCCTGCACCGGTTGCAGCAGCTCTATCTGCTTCACCGTTTTTTCGATAGCTGTATGCGTATCACTCAGCGTCTGAAATTGTTCCTTCAGGTTGATGAACTCCTGCTCCATATCATTCTCTTCCAGCATCTGGTTGCGGATGAAATCATCCAGGCTGCCCAATATCTTCAGACTGATTGTTTGGTTAAACAACATCTGCGCCTTCTCACTACGCATCCCGAAATAATGCCGCACCTTCTGACTGTATTCCTTTGGCCCGTCAAAAAACTCGATCAGGTCCTTGCTGCCACGTTTGGGAAACCGCTGCCGCAATACCTTCTTCCAGTTACCCTGCGCATCGAAATGCTTGAAATCTTCCTGTATATTCAATTCCGCATGTGCAATGATAAAGCTCTTCTTTAATTCAGTACCACTGAACCACCGGCACTGCACCAGCGTTACAAAACGATCTTCATTCTTGAAAGTGCCCAGTACAATCGAATACGTCTTCGTTTTATCATTCCGTAGCCGCTGCGCCGTTTGTATACCTGTATCACTGTCCGTTTCTTCTCCATATTCCCCCAGCACATAGCTTTCCTCGCTCCGTTCATTTTTCGTCTTGCCCTCCGCACTCTGGTTAAAAGAGCGCATCCGGCGTTCTGCCGCCAATAGCGTCAGCATCGCATGCACCAGCGTCGTCTTACCACTGCCATTGGCCCCTGTGAGCAGACTGTTCTCACTTTCCGGACTGATCGTATAAATGGAGCCATCAAAAGTGCCCCAGTTGTACAACTGCATCTTATGCATCCGGAACCCCGCCTTACTGCTATCCGTACTAAACAGACTTAACATCTTCTTTCAGTTGATTTAAAAAATCCAGGCATACGTCATTGCTAAACCGCGCCTTGATGATCGTGCGCACCTCAAACGTATCTTCGTCCCGGTATTGTTCATCACTATCCGTTACCTTGATATAACCCAGGTCAAGCACCTGGTTGATATAACTATCCAGGTCCTTCAGCAGCTTTACTTTATTGCTCTTTTCTTTGAAGAAAGTTTCCAGTTCCGCCCGCAATTGCTTCCGCTTCAGGTAAAAGCGCTTATTCTCCGTATTACTGATCTCAAAGTCATCCAGCAGCTTGCGCAGCAGCACACACAACAGGCTCACTTCATACGTCAATGGCCGCCGGCTCACCAGGCCAATCGTGCTTCCCCGGTCATCCAGTTCAATTTGCCGGATAAAAGCATAGCCATCCTCCTTCTGGATCACCGTATCCAGTCCCAGCCCGTTGAAATGTTGCGTGATCTCCAGCTGGTATTTCAACAGGAGACTCCAGTATTCCTGGTCCTCACTGTACACCGGACCGCGCAACAATTGCACGATCGCCTTGGCATAGGGCAACAATGTCACACTCATTTATTGAATATAATTTGCGGTAAGCGTAAATGTTTTTTCTGTAATGCATCAAACAGGATGTCCTCCGTGGCCTCTTCACTCACAGCATGTTTGTCATACTGCTGTATCAACGTAATATACGCCAGCAATTCAGCCAATCCCTTTTTCAGCGGGTAGGCTTCCACTACCTGCTTCAGACTCACCTGCGATTGCTTCTTCAACATCGACTGTATATTTTTCAGCAACACCCCTTTGTCGATCATTTCATCACTATACAATCCCGTCAGTGCGCTGGCCGCGTCCAATTGCATCACTGCTTCCTTGGGCGCCGTGCCAAACTTGCTCTCCACCGGTTTCTCTCCAGGCTTTCTTTCCAGCGGCATTTTGATCTCAGGCCGGTCATCAACCGTAATATAAAAAGCCCTTTCAGCTACCGGTTTTTCAATACGCTGAATAGCCATCTGGAACACCTGTTGCAGGGTTTCTTTTAAAGCCCGCCTGTCCGCCTGTTCCTTCTCCGCTACGATCCGGCTCAGTTTATAGCCCAGCAGTTCATTTGTGTCCAATACCTTTTTGGCCGCATAATGCAGCCTCGTCTTCAGCTTGCGCAGGCTCTGGTGCTCAGTGGTTACCTGGTGCGTTTCCAATACCCGGTACACCGCATCCGTTAGCAGGTTCAGTTCCTCCTGCTTTTCATCATTCATCAGGAACATCCAGAAAGCATAAAAACTCTTCCCCTGATCATTATTCCGTAGTTCATCCAGTGCATCAAAGGTCAGCTTCAGCAGTTGCCCCTTCGTCAGCTTCGCATCCGCATGTTCCAGGCTGATCTGCCGGTATATATTCTTGAAATTATCTTCTACTTCTTTGAAGTCCCCCGTCAATTCATTGCTCAACCGCACGATCTCTTCCCACCGGCTCTTCACCTGGTAGCCTTCAAAAGTGGTGGCCGTATTGCTTCGTTTTATTTCATTGATCTGTTGTTGCAGCTCCTTCTTTTCTTTCTCCAATACCAATATGCGCTCATCAGGATTGCTATTGCTATTCGTCACCAGTGCCTCCAGCTTTTGGAACAGGTCTTCAAACTTGCTTTCCGTCCCCACAAATTCCCGCTCCTGCAAGAGGTCATATACCTGGAAGGCTTTGGCCGTATGCCGGCTCAATTGATACATCACTTGCTTGCTGCCATCGTCAATAAAATTGTGCAGGTAAGCCTCATCTGTCCAGCGGTTGATATAACTGCGCGCCCTGTCTTCGTAAGAATAACCCAGCTCCCGGACCGCTGTTTCCTGGTCCGCATCTGTATAATCGATTTCCTGCAGGTAATTGGCCAGGTGACCCATCAGGTCCCCGCTGCTGATGTAGATTTTGTCGGCGTCTCTGAAGGCAGTATGTAAGAAGCTGAGGATCAATGAAGCATTGCCCGTTCGCAACAATTTCAGCGTCACAGTATCCTTAATAAACTTCTGGTAAGTAAAAAACGGATGCGTCATTCACAATTGGTGTAGTGGCAAATCTAAGCATGTATTCGGCTCAGCGATCACCCCTCCCCAAATGTGGATTTTATGCTGTTCCCGGTGGGGAAAGAAAAAATAATTGGGTAACCAACCGGTTTCCCTATATTTGTAACCGAAAGGTTTCGGGAGCCAGTGGCTAGCATCCGGCTGGTGACGCTCATTGACAAGCCTCAGGTTTGCCCAAAACAATAACATTTCCAGCCTTACAGGTCTGGTTTTTTATGTAAAATCTTTAAATACCATCCTTATGACCGATCCTGCAATAATCATCGCCGAGCCAGCTGCCAAAGCCTCCATGCTCATCCGCAAACCAGCAGCAGCAGTGTTTGAGGCTTTTATTGATCCCAACATTACTTCACAGTTCTGGTACAGCCGTGGCTCCGGCCGGCTTGAGACCGGAAAGCCTGTTACCTGGTATTGGGATGATTACGATGCAAGTTCCGAGGTCACCGCACACGCTATCATCCAAGACAAACTGATCTTTTTCACCTGGCCAGGCCCCGATGGTTTGCCCACTACCGTCAATATTAGTTTTACCGCCTGGGGTAGTAATGCCACCTATGTGCAGGTCGAAGAGAAAGGATGGGACCCCGGCACCAAAGAACTCATAAAAATTATCGTGGGACAAACAGAAGGCTGGACCCTTGTACTGGCCGGGTTGAAAGCCTTCCTGGAACATGGTATCCAATTACAGCTCGTACCCGACCAAAATCCCAACGTATCGGCTACCCACAAGAAAGGTATTACCGCATGATCCGTACCTACAAATGTTTGCCTTAACCCCACTTTTGGGGAGATCCAGATCAATAAAATACGCTGCCAGTTTGGCGGAAATCTCCTCCGCTCAAGCCCGGCATACCAGCAGCAGCTACAGTCCCGATCAGCCGGGGATCAGCCGTGTATCAACCGTATACCAGCCGCGGATCAGCCCACTGTCGGGTAAACCGGAAGTAAACTTGAAGCAAACTTGAAGTAAACTGAAAGTAAAGTGAAAAGCTCAGAAGGCTCTTGCAGAGCGATAGAAGGCGTCGCAATGACCCAATCCAGGGAAGCCGTAATAGGTGAGATGATGAGCCATATAATTAAAAGAAAAGAATACTTTTTATTGATATAAATATACTGCTATTATGGCATAAGATCAAAGCAATCCCTTCAAAACTTTCCACACATTTTCTGCTACGATCACCGCCCCCTTGGCCGTAGGGTGAATGCCATCAGCCTGGTTCAGTTCCGGCACACCGCCCACCCCTTCCAGCAGGAAAGGCACCAGCGGAACATTGTTCTTATCTGCCAGCATTTTGAATACCGCCCTGAACTCACCTGCATATTTGCTGCCCATATTCGGCGGCACCTGCATGCCCGCCAGCAGGATCTTCGCCTGCGGGTATTTTGCTTTCACCCGATCGATGATTTCCTGGAGGTTCTTTCCTGTCTCACTTACCGGTATCCCACGCAGCCCGTCATTACCACCCAGCTCCAGCACAAATACATCTACCGGCTGCTGCAACAACCAATCGATCCGGCCCTTGCCCCCGGCAGTTGTTTCACCACTCAGTCCCGCATTGACTACTTTATAAGGTAAATGCAAAGAGTCTATCTTGGCCTGTATTACTGCCGGGAATGCTTCTGTAGGGTCCAGTCCATAACCGGCCGTCAGACTATTGCCAAAGAATACAATATGTTTGGCAGAATCCGTCACCGCAGCAGCACCTGCCTCCGGTGTTTTGGCTGTAGTAGCATCAGTAGATTTTTCCGCAGCGGGTTTGTCCTTACACGCACTTAAGGCCAGCATACACGTAAGACCGCTTATCAGCAATAATTTCAACATATAATAATTTGTTGTCCGAATTAGGATTCTCTTAAACATGTACCCTTCTCGTATGTTCGTTTATTGGTGTATTTTCAGAATCGGAAACTGTCTGTACATGTCACTCAATAACGATGCCTGTAATTTACTCAACCGGCAACAGTAATATAAATCCTGTTGATACGACTATATAAACAAACTTATGGAGACTATTCTGAATATACGGAATTTAAGCAAAACTTACCAGGGTGGCGGTCACACCCTACATGTGCTCAATGACATTAACTTTTCAGTCGAAGCAGGTTCCACCATGTCTATCGTCGGCCCTTCCGGCAGCGGAAAGACAACCCTGCTGGGCCTTTGCGCCGGCCTCGACCGCGCCAGCGATGGCGCTGTTGAGCTCAACAACATTCGCCTCAACGAATTGAGCGAGGACGAACGTGCGCAGGTGCGCAACCGCTATGTGGGATTCATATTCCAAAACTTCCAGTTACTGCCCACCCTTACCGCCCTGGAAAATGTGATGGTGCCCCTCGAATTAAGAGGCGAAAAGAACATCCGCCCCCGCGCCATCGAGCTCCTGGACAAAGTAGGCCTGGCCGATAGGGTACACCATTACCCCATGCAATTGTCCGGTGGCGAACAACAGCGTGTTTCCCTGGCCCGCGCTTTTTCCAATAATCCCCGCATATTGTTTGCCGATGAGCCTACCGGCAACCTCGATGCCGAAACCAGCGATAAGGTCATTAAACTCCTGTTTGAATTGAACAAGGAGGCAGGTACCACCCTCGTCATCGTTACCCACAACCTCGAACTGGCCGCCCAAACAAAACGCATCATTAAGATCAAAGGCGGTCACCTCGTGAGCGATGACAGCAATTAAGAAGCACACAGCAAAGAAATCGGTAGCCTGCAGCTGATGTTAACGCAGGCGGATATCAACACAAGCAATCGTCAAAATCCTGAAACATAATTAATGGACAGAGAAAGGTTCGTCTACAAAAAGAAACTCAACCTCCGGTGGCTCTTCCTCATGGCCTGGCGCGATAGTCGCCGCAACCGTTCCCGTCTCTTTCTCTTTGTATCATCCATCGTATTGGGCATCGCTGCCCTCGTCGCCACTTTTTCATTGGGCGATAATGTACGTAAGGACATCGACGCCCAGGCGCAGACCCTCGTAGGCGCCGATCTTGTAATAGCAAGCAATAAACCCGTAGGCCCTAAGATCAGGACCTTATTGGATTCATTGGGCGATCAGCGCTCCGAAGAACGCACGTTCGCCTCCATGATCTATTTTGTCAAAAGCCAGGGTACCCGTCTCGTACAGGTCCGTGCCCTGCAAGGCGATTTCCCCTATTATGGCGCCCTGGAAACTACGCCCGCGGCCGCAGGCAAAGGATTCCGTTTACAGCAACAAGCCCTGGTCGATAAAACCCTCATGCTGCAATTCAATGCCCAGGTGGGAGATTCCATCCAGATAGGAGAAGTGTCTTTTGCCATTGCAGGCGTGCTCAACAAAGCCCCCGGCCGCACAGGGCTGTCCACCACCGTGGCGCCACCTGTGTACATTCCCCTCAAATACCTGGAACAAACAGGCCTCGTACAAAAAGGCAGCCGTGTAGGCGTCAACTTCTATTATAAATACAAACAACCGGCAGAGGTCGCCAAAGTAGTGACCGCCATAGAACCACGACTGGAAAAAGCCGGCCTCGATTATGATACCGTGGAAGAGCGTAAAAGTAATACCGGCCGCTCCTTTGAAGATGTCAATGAATTTCTGACCCTCATTAGTTTTATCGCCCTCCTGCTGGGCTGTATTGGTGTGGCCAGTGCTATTCATATTTATATACGCGAAAAGATCAGTTCCATCGCCATACTCCGGTGCCTGGGAGTAAACTCCGGACAGGCATTCCTGATCTACCTTATCCAGATCGTTGGTATCGGTATCATTGGTTCTATATTGGGCGCTGTAGTGGGTACCCTCATCCAACAGGTACTTCCTGCTGTGTTGAAAGATTTCCTGCCCATTGAGATCACAGCCGGCATCTCCTGGCCTTCTATAGGCAAAGGGATTGCCCTGGGCGCCATCATTGCTGCACTCTTTGGTTTATTGCCCCTGCTTTCCGTGCGCAATGTATCCCCCCTTTATACCTTGCGTTTATCCTTTGAACCTGTTAAGTTCTTCCGCGATCCCCTCAAATGGCTCGTCTACCTGCTCATCCTCGCTTTCATTATCGTATTTACCTGGTGGCAGGTGCACAGTTGGGTACAGGCCATCGTGTTTACCGTCAGTATCCTTACCGCCTTCCTCGTGCTGGCCGGTATCGCAAGATTACTGATGTGGCTGGTACGCCGCTTTTTCCCTACCTCCTGGAGTTACCTCTGGCGACAAGGCTTTGCCAACCTCTATCGCCCCAACAACCAAACCCTCATACTCATTACCACCATTGGATTGGGCGCCCTGTTCATAAGCACCTTGTATTTCATTCAAAGCATGCTTATCAACCGCGTTACCCTCACCGGTAGTGGTGGCCAGCCCAATATGGTATTGTTCGATATCCAAAGCAGCCAGAAAGATTCCGTAGCAGCCCTGGCAAAGAATTACCAGTTGCCCATCATTCAGCAGGTGCCCATCGTTACCATGCGCATTGAGGCCATCAATGGCAAGACCGCAGCCGATGTAAAAAAAGATACCACTTCCAAAATATCCGAAAGGGCCTTCGAATGGGAGTTCCGCGTCACCTACCGCGATTCATTGACCGACTCCGAAAAACTGACCAGCGGCAAACTCTCCGGCCCCGTTAAATATCCCGGTGTGGTAGTGCCCATTTCTATGGAAGAGCAATATGCAAAGCGCATCAATGTAAAAATGGGCGATAGCATCCTCTTCAATGTGCAGGGCGCCTTGGTGCCCACCGTGGTGGGAAGTATGCGCACCGTAGATTGGCAGCGTGTGCAAACCAATTTCCGCGTAGTCTTTCCGCCCGGCGTGTTGGAGCCCGCCCCCCAGTTCCATGTGCTTATTACCCGCGTGCCTTCTCCGGAGGTATCCGCCCGTTTTCAGCAGGCCGTGGTGCGCAGCTATCCCAATATTTCCATCATCGACCTTCACCTCATCTTGAAAGTACTCGATGATGTGCTTAGCCAGATTGGTTTTGTGATCCGATTCATGGCAGGCTTCAGCATTATTACCGGTCTCATCGTGCTCATTGCTTCCGTGCTCATCAGTAAATACCAGCGCATGCAGGAAAGTGTGCTGCTGCGCACCCTCGGCGCCAGCCGGCGGCAAATACTCGTCATCACCGCCCTCGAATATTTCTTTTTGGGCGCCCTCGCAGCTGCTACCGGCATTTTATTGTCTTTAGTAGGTAGCTGGGCATTGGCGCGCTACAGTTTTAAAACACCCTTTTCGCCCGACTGGTGGCCCATTGTCATCCTGTTCTTTGCTATATCAGCACTCACCATCCTGATTGGCATTTTCAACAGCCGCAGCGTGGTCAACAGGCCACCCCTGGAAGTATTGCGAAGAGAGGTGTAACTGGTTAATGGCCAATTGGCTTTGAGCAATCGCAGCGGCCTGCGCGAACAAAAAAGCCGCTATTACGTTAATTATATAAAGGCAGCAATATGATCAGCCGTAATGAAGAAATATTTCAAAACTACCTCACCCTCATCGATGAACATTTAAAAGACATCATCGAAGGCAGGGCAGATACCATGTGGGAACTGAGGGATTTTGCCAAACAACTCTTCATTCATCCCGGTCACTTTAGCAATGTGATCAAAGAACATACCGGCAAACATCCTTGTTATTACTATGAACAAAAGCTGCTCACCATAGCCAAACACTTCCTGCAGGATGCCAACTATTCCGTAGCAGAGGTGGCCCGCTTGCTCACCTACGATCCTTCCAACTTTACCAAATGGTTCAGGGCTTTTGAAGGCGTTACCCCATCCCAATACAGGGCACAACTAATAAAACAACACGAGCAACTAAGAACACCTGTATTGCAATAAACTTGTTATCGTCGGCTTTCAATAAAACAAGTGGAGTCTATCTGACTCCATTTGTTGTTTAGCGATCATGCTGAAAAGTGGGGCCTGCGCGACTTTTATTTAACTATGATCCCTGCCATATCAGCTATCGTTATGGCCCTTTCAGTCACTGGGGCCATTGGCTACGCAGGTGGATGTTGTAGTTTGTTTGCGATAAGCTGTGCAACTACCCCGCAGCACCATTAATCCATACAAACTTAACAGCCATGTTACAAATTATCCAGACACTGGAGATCCGTAAACAGCAACTGCGCCAGTCACCCCTTTGCGTCATGATCGGAAATACCTCCCTTCCCCAGGAATCCCGGTTGAGCTTCACCCCGGCCATGCTATTTTTCGTCATGGGGTTCAAGGATATCCTCAACAAACTGAAAGACGAGAAAAGTGCCGACCCCATGCAGCAAAGCGTCAACGTACATTGCGAAGAAGATTCCTATCACTGGCAATGGTATTTAAAAGACCTCGAACGCATCAGCTATGGAAGGCAGTTCCTGGAACAATCGGGCCTCAGTATGTTCCAACAAACCTGGTCCGACAATTACAGCAGCGTACGGGACGTAGTATACGAAACCATCCATATAGCCCGGCAATTTCCATTGCCATTCTATAAACTCATCATTATTGAAGCGTTGGAAGCCACTTTCGAATGTTTTAATGAACCTGTATTTGAATTGGTGCACACCATGGGCCGGCAGGATGAGTTGGAGTACTTTGGCCAGCTTCATGCCCATTCAGAAGCCAATCATGCGATGGATAAGACCGATGCCGGTCACGAGAGCGCGGCCTATAATAATTATGTGCCCAGCAAACATGAGACAGAAAATGCACTCCACATTATTAATAAGATATTCGACCTCTTTGAAAAAGCTTTTAACTGCTGGTACCAGGAAAGCCAGATGGCCCAAAGCCTGCAGCAGGAAGCTCCGCTGTTAATAAAATAGCGATGGTATGCAGAGGGGCACCCTCCCTCTTTTTCATGCTTTACACCGTTACATCCCGCGTATACTTATGCCGGTATTCTCCGGGCGACATGCCCACTACTTTTTTAAATACATCCCTGAAGGCTTTCACGTCCGTATATCCCGTTTCATACATCACCTCATTCACCGTTTTACTGCCTGCTTCCAATTGCTTCTTGGCCGCCTCTACCTTTACCCGTTGCATATATTCAAAAACAGAATTGGAAGTGGCCGTTTTAAACCGGCGTTCGAAATTCCTCCTGCCCAGCGATACATGTGTGGCCAACTCATCTACACTGATCTTTTGCTGGTAATTACTTTCTATGTATTCCTGTGCCTTCAATACACTTTCATCATTGTGGTGCTTGTATCCCTGGAATATGATGAACTGCGATTGACTCGTACGTCCGATATCCAGTGCAAATATTTTGGCGATCAGGATCGCAATATCCCTGTTCGCATATTTTTCAATATAGTACAGGATGAGGTTGAGATACGAGTAGGCAGCCCCGCTGGTATAAATACCGCTCTCATCCGTCATGATCTTATCATCTACCACCACCACTTCGGGAAACATTTCCCTGAACTCATTCACATGTATCCAATGCGTGGCACAACTCCGCCCCGATAACAATCCCGTTGCTCCCAGTAAAAAGGCTCCTGTGCAAAGGCTCATCACCTCAGCCCCTCTGTTATACTGGTCCACGATCCAGGGGATCAGCTCCTTGTTCCTTTCCACACTTTTAAAAATATCCCCGTGCAGCGCCGGTATGATCAACAGGTCTGTCTTGAAATCTTCAGTTATCAAAAAGTTGGGATGGATGCTGAAGAAGTTTTCTTTCATAAAGTGGCTCCGCTGCCTGCCCACCAATTGAAAATAGAACAGAGGCCCCTTTCCTGCTCTTACATAAGCTTTATTCACTTCCGAGAAGATGTGATGTACCCCCTCCACATTGCTCAGGCTAATATCTCCCTCAGGGATCAGAACAGAAATGTGTTTCATCCTTTAAAAATAAGATTTCAGGAGTAGGCTCGCATCATCCTTCCGTCACAAAGTCGCTTTCAGCCCTTTTTTTGAATATATTAAATAGATTTGCTGCAATAGGGTAATGAAGTAAGCTTCACCATTATGAAAAAACTGCTGTTCATTTTTATATTGCTGGCCGCCTGCGCACAGGGGGCATGGGCCAACAACGATAGCTTATTAACCGAGCTCAGCAAAGCCATCCGGCAAACCGCCAGTTATGATGAGGCCCGGCTCAAAGAGATTGACCAGTTGAGACAATCCCTGCATGCACCCGGTCAGCCATTGGCCGTGCTCTTCGACCGGCATGAGAAAATTTATGAGGCTTATAAAATATTCAATTACGACTCTGCCTACGGATATGCCATCCGCCTGGTTAAAATAGCCAGGGAGATGAATAACGCCTCCTACAGGGTAGCTGCCCAAATAAAATTGAGCTTCATTCTCCTGTCCACCGGCTTGTACAAAGAAACCGGCGATTCCCTCGCCTCCCTGGCCAGCCAGCCCATACCCGATTCCCTGAAAGGAGAATATTACACCTTATGGGGGAGGTATTACTATGACCTCGCCGGCTATGCCAACGATCATTACCATTCCGTAGACTATGATATCAAAGGCAACAAATACCTCGACTCCGCCCTGGCTTTTTACATCCCCGGCTCCTTCGAACACATTTATTACAGTGGACTGAAATATTTCAAGAAAGGAAACAAGAAAGAGGCCGCCACCTTTTTCGATCAGCTCATGGTTAAGCCCGACCTGGGCTATCACCAGCTGGCTCTCACTGCTTCCACCCTAAGCGCCATTTACCTGCAGAATGGCGATATCGACAAAGCCATCGACCTCCTGGTGCAAGCCACCGTGGCCGATATCAAAACATGCACCAAAGAGACCGTCGCCATCTTTCACCTGGCTGAACTTCTCTACAAAAAAGGCGATCTCAGGCATGCAGCCATGTGTATCGAAAGCGCCATCGCCAATGCCGAATTTTACGGCGCCCGTCAACGCAAGGTGCAGGCCAGTTCCATCCTGCCCCTGATAGAAAGTGAGCGCATCAACGGCATCGAAGCCCAGAAAAGCCTCCTGGCCAAATATGCCATCGTCGTCACCATCCTCGTGCTGGCCCTCGTAGTCCTTACCTGGATCATCCTGCGGCAGGTGAAAAAACTAAAACTTACCCAACAGGCCTTGACCGCCGCCAACGCCGCCCAGCACGTCATCAACCAGCAGCTGCAGGAATCCAATAGCCGTCTGGAAGAAGTAAATGAAAAACTCCAGGAAGCCAACAAGATCAAAGAAGAATACATTGGCTACTTCTTTAATATGGACTCCGAATTTTACAACAAACTCGATAAAATAAAGACCACCATCGAACAGAAGCTACAGGAGCGCAGATACGAAGACATCAAATTCTTCCTGAATAAAATAGACGCCCGCAAAGAAAAAGAAGAGCTACTCCTTAGTTTCGACAAGATCTTCCTCAAACTCTTTCCCAATTTTGTGCAGGAGGTCAACGCCCTCCTGCGCCAGGAAGAAAAAATCGGCCTTCGGGATGGCGAACTCCTCAATACCGATCTCCGCATCTTTGCCCTCATGCGGATGGGCGTGGCCGATCCCGAAAAGATCGCCCGCATCCTCGAATACTCCGTTAAGACCATCTATTCCTACAAATCCCGGATCAAGAACAAAGCCCTCATCCCCGGCGACGAATTCGAAGACCGGATCATGCAGATAAAGACATTATAACCTGTCAGGCATCATATCATTCTGCCCCTTGGGGATAACCCACTCGCCACTTACCACTTGCCTCTGGTAGCCATTTCCCCTTCCCAAATCATTCTATATAAAATAACTTTAATGCTTTGTAAGCCGCTGTCCCTCAATGCCTCCCTCCCTTCCAATCCCGTCATTTCCTGATTTTTATTTCCATTGCCCTTATAAAACTTGGTGTTGCTTTCCTCCCATTGTTCCTTTATCATCTCAATTGTCTCCTTGCTCATTTTAACTGATTGCTTAAACGCTCAATTCAACTTGTCATTATGAATCTATCCAGCCTCCCCAAAATGCTATTGCTTCTTTGCATCGGCAGTTTGGCCCTGTTCCAGGCAAAAGCACAGCAACCCTCCGTACAGGTATCCGGCTCCGTAAAAAACGAAAAAGGAGAGCCCCTCCCTTCCGTCTCCATTAAAATTGCCGGCTCAGAAAAAGGGACCGTCACCGATCCTAAGGGCAATTTTACCCTCGCCGTAGCCGACAATGCCCTCCTGGTATTCTCCTACGTAGGGTACGATACCTTACAGGTAAAAGCCAGGGCCAACCTGGCCATCACCCTCACCCCCTCAGCCGGGGCCCTCAATGATGTAGTGGTCATCGGTTATGGTACCCAGCGCCGCAAAGAGCTCACCGGCTCCGTGGCTACCGTCACCGCCAAAGATTTTCAGCAGGGCAGCATTACTACCCCCGAGCAACTGATTGCCGGCAAAGTGGCCGGTGTGTCCGTTACCTCCAACAGCGGTGCTCCCGGGGCAGGCAGTGTGATCCGCATTCGCGGCGGCGCCTCCCTCAATGCCAGCAACGATCCTCTCATCGTGATCGATGGCGTACCCCTTAGTGGCAACAATATATATGGTGCTTCCAATTCCCTTAGCCTCATCAATCCCAATGATATTGCCTCTTTTACCGTGCTGAAAGATGCCGCCGCCACCGCCATCTATGGGTCCCGGGCTTCCAATGGCGTCATCATCATCACCACCAAAAAGGGCACCAGCGGGGCGCCCGTATTTAACTTCACCACACAGGTTTCTGCTGCCACCCGCGCTAAGAAGATGGACGTGCAATCCGCCGCCGCCTTCCGCAAATATGTAGACTCTCTGGGCGGAGGCACCTACGACAATGTCCATACCTATAAGTCTTTGCTCGGCACCGCCAATACCAACTGGCAGGATGAGATATTTCAAACAGCCATCAGTACCGACAACAACCTCAGCATGGCCGGTGCCTACAAAAACACGCCATACCGTGTGTCTGTAGGTTACCTCGACCAGCAGGGTCTGTTGAGGACCGATCACCTCCAGCGTTTTTCAGGAGGCATCGCCATCAGCCCACGTTTGTTGGATGATCACCTCAAAATAGACATCAACATCAAAGGCGCTTACAACAAAGCCCGCTTTGCCAATGGCGCCGCCATCAGTTCAGCCGTCTACTTCGATCCTACACAACCCGTTCACGCCACTTCTCCCTACGGCAACTACTTTGAATGGGCTTCTGTAGATCCCGGTTCCGGCGCCATCACCTTAAATAAACTGGCCCCCCGCAATCCCGTGGCCCTGCTGGAGCTGTATAACAATACCAGCAACGTGTACCGGAGTTACGGCAACGTCCAGTTCGATTACAAATTCCATTTCCTGCCCGAGCTACATGCCAACCTCAACCTTGGTTATGATATAGCGAAAGGAGAAGGGCAAACAGATGTGCCCGCCTTTGCCGCCCAGAACTTCCTCGATGGCGGACAGCGCAACAAATACTCCAATAAGATCAACAATAAAGTAGGAGAGTTCTACCTCAACTACACCAAAGACCTGAAGCAGATCAAAAGCAATATCAATGCAACAGCAGGGTATGGCTATTACAATAATTTGTCCACCAACGACAATTATCCTGCCCTGCGGGCCAACGGAGATACCATTCCCGGCACTAAACCATTGTTCCTACTCGACAAACCCGAGAATACCCTCATCTCTTATTATGGCCGTTTGATCTATACCTACAACAACAAGTACATCCTGGCAGCCTCCATTCGTACAGATGGCTCCTCCCGCTTTTCGCCCGACACACGCTGGGGTACCTTCCCTTCCGTGGCCCTCACCTGGCAAATGAGCAGAGAACCCTTCCTGCAAAATGTACAGGCCCTGTCCGATCTGAAACTGCGCCTGAGTTATGGCGTTACCGGCAACCAGGATGGTATTTATAACTATCCTTACCAGTCCATTTATTCTTTAAGTGGCAATGGCTCCCTGGTACAGTTTGGCAACGAGTGGTACAGCATGGGCACTCCCGCCGCTTACGATGCCAGCATCAAATGGGAACAAACAGCCAGTTACAATGCAGGCATCGACTATGGCATTCTCAACAACCGCATCAACGGTAGTATCGATGTCTACTTCAAGAAGACAAAAGACCTGCTCAATACCATACCCATTCCTGCAGGCTCCAATTTCAGCAGCACCATTTTGACCAATGTGGGTAATGTAGAGAATAAAGGAATAGAACTCGCTATCAATGCCACCGTGATCAAAAACAGCCGGTACAGTTGGGATGTGAGCTTCAATGCTGCTTACAATGAGAATGAGATCACCAACCTCACCGCCACCAAAGATTCTACTTATCCCGGCACCTTAACCGGCAATGGCTTTATACAGATCAACTCCGTAGGATACCAGGCCAACGCCTTCTACGTGTATCACCAGCAATACCTGAAAGGCCGGCCCGTGGAAGGTGTTTATGCCGACCTCAACGACGATGGCATCATCAACCAAAAAGACCTGTACCGGTATAAATCCCCCTTCCCCAAATTCATACTGGGCTTTTCCAGCCAGTTTACCTATGGCAAATGGGCATTGAGTACCGTACTGCGTGCCAATATCGGCAACTACATGTACAATGGTATTACTACCGGCGCCGTCAAATCAAATGTCCTGAATCCCCTGGGATACCTGGCCAACAGCCTCAATGATATTTACAATACCGGATTCACCAACGGTCAGAATCAGTCTGATTATTACATTCAGAATGCTTCCTTCCTCAAAATGGACAATCTGGGCCTGGCCTATAACCTGGGAAGAATTATGAATGACAAAGTGGGCCTGCGCATCACCGCCAATTGTCAGAACGTATTCACCATCACCAAATACAAAGGCCTCGATCCCGAGATATATGGCGGTATAGACAATACCATCTATCCGCGGCCACGCACTTTCGTACTCGGAGCCAGCCTTCAATTTTAGTGATCATTAAACATTGCGATTATGAAAAAACATGTCAATCTATATACCGCAGCACTGTTCATGGCAGTCAGCCTGCTCACAGCCTGCCACAAGGACCTCAACCTGCAGCCTTTAAATGCCAACACCTCCGAAAAACAATACAGCAACTTCACCGGCTACAAGCAGGTGCTTGCCAAAGTATATGGTTCTTATTCCCTCGTGAGCAGCAGTGGCGTGGGCGTATCTGATGTAAACATTGCCGGTATCAGCGACGCCGGTACTACCGACTTCATTCGTGCCTGGTGGAACCTGCAGGAACTTACCACCGATGAAGCCCTCTGCGCCTGGAACGATCCACTCCTGCTCTCCTTTCACAACATCAACTGGACCTCCTCCAACGTGTTCATCAATGCCGCATATGCCAGAAGCCTTTACCAGATCACCGTGTGCAATGAATTCATTCGTGAGTCCACCGACGAGAAATTAACAGCAAGAGGATTCAAAGAAAATGAAGCCGCCGAAATACGTCACTTCCGTGCCGAAGCACGTTTCCTCAGGGCCTTTCAATACTGGGTATTGATGGACCTCTTTGGCAATCCTCCCTTCGTTACAGAAGCCGACCCTATTGGCAAATACATACCCAAACAGATCACCCGGGCCAATCTCTTCACCTATATAGAATCAGAGCTGAAGGCCATTGATCCCGATCTCGTGGCGCCTCGTCAAAACGAATATGCCCGCGCAGATAGGGGAGCAGCCTGGGCCCTCCTGGCCCGTCTCTACCTCAATGCAAAAGTGTATACAGGAACCGATCGTAACACAGAAGCCATTACCTGGGCGAGCAAAGTAATAGAAGCTGGCTACACCCTCAAGCCTGGCTACAAGACCCTCTTCATGAGCGACAATGACAAGAACAATCCCGAAGTCATTTTGCCCATCGCCTTTGATGCTACCAACTCACAGAATTACGGAGGCACCACTTTCCTCACCTGTTCTGCTCATGGCACCAATCCTGCCGATAACCAGGCCCATGGCATTCCTGGAGGTGGCTGGCTCGGCAACCGCAGCACTAAAAACCTGCCCACTGTTTTTGGCGACTACAGTGGCAATGCAGATAAGCGCGCCCTATTTGGTCCCGGCAACCTGGAGGTGAATGACGTCATCGTCTTCAATGATGGCCTGAGCGTGTATAAATTCAACAACATCACTTCCGGGGGAGCCATCCCTCCTTCTCCCAATGGTGTATTGTGCAGCATCGACTTTCCTTTATTTCGCCTGGGAGAAATGTACCTTATCTACGCCGAAGCCGTACTGCGTGGCGGCAGCGGCGGCACTAACGCAAGGGCATTGGAATACTTCAACCTCCTGCGCACAAGAGCTTATGGAAATACAAGCGGAAATGTAGGCGCCATCACCGTAAATGATATTTTGAATGAACGCATGCGCGAATTGTATTGGGAAGGGTCCCGAAGGACCGACCTGATCCGCTATGGACAATTTACCGGCAACACCTACCTGTGGCCCTGGAAAGGAGGTGTGAAAAATGGTGCCGGCGTCGATGCACATTTTGCTTTATTCCCGATCCCCGCCGCCGAAACCATTGCCAACCCCAACCTGAAACAAAATACCGGATACTGAGTAAAAGGTGGGTCGCCCTTCAAGGGCGGCTCACCTTGGTCGAAGCCTGTCTTTCTTCCGGACTCATAATTCAAAAACACGATTGTATGCGCACAATAACCAATTATATTCTCATCCTCGCAGCAGCCTTTTCCCTGTTCTCCTGCAAAAAAGATGGAGAGCAGTTCAACCTGCAGCCAGGTACCTTTACCACAAATGCCTTAAAGGCTTCTGCCACCACTGTGGTATTGACACCCGCCAAAGAAAATGATACCGCTATCACCTTTCAGTGGTCTGTTGCTGCCTTTGGCAAACAAGCTGCCGTTAGCTATATCCTGCAATTAGCCACGCCTGCAGATACCGCCAACAACTGGGCTAAAGCAAAAACCTTCACCATCGATACCAAATCACTGAAGTATGCTTTTATAGTGAAAGACCTCAACAACCTCTTGAATGGAATGGGCCTTACACCCGGCATGGCCAACAGTATCGCCGTAAGGATCAAAGCCAGCGTAAACCAATACAACGGCGCCGAATCCACCGTACCTCCTGTGTATTCCAACACCCGCACACTGCAGATCACCTCCTACGGCCTTAGCTTGTATGTGCCCGGAGATTACCAGGGATGGAATCCCGGCGCTGCGCCACAACTGGCGCCCGTAGCAGGCCGGGCCGGTCTCTATGAAGGATATGTAAATATTACAGGCAGCGGTGTACAATATTTCAAATACACCAATGCTCCTGATTGGAACCACACCAATTATGGCGATGGTGGCAGTGGCACCTTCAATACTGATGGCGCAGCAGCTGGCTTATCCGTGCCAGGTCCCGGCTATTATTACTTAACCGCCAACCTCAACAACAATACCTGGACCGCCACTAAAACCACCTGGGGCATCTTAGGTGATGCCTCTCCCGGCGGATGGGATACCGACACCCAACTTAGTTACGACCCCACCGCACAGGTATGGAAAGTAACCGCTATTATGAAACAGAATGGCTCCTTTAAGTTCAGGGCCAACAATGCCTGGGCCCTCGATTTTGGTATTGATGCCGCTGGCAAGCTGCAATATGCCGATAACCCCTTCCTGGGTTATACCGCTGGCCTCAACAACCTGTCCGTTCCGGCAGATGGCAATTACACCATCACCCTCGACCTGCATACCGCCGGCAACTATACCTACATACTACATAAGAATTAATGAGATCAGATAACCCAATTATGAAAATGACTATGTTCACCATATTACTCTCCTGGCTGCTCATTGCCTGCAGCAAAAAAGAGGATGCACCTGTAGCACCACCCGTACCACCACCCGATGATACTCCCGTTCAATACGGAACACCCTTTGCCCAGGTGCCTGCTCCCGCAGATGCTGTTATTTACCAGGTCAACATGCGGGCCTTTAGCCAGCAGGGGAATTTCCAGGGCGTAATAGCCCGGCTCGATTCTATCAAAGCCCTCGGCGTGAATGTCCTCTACCTGATGCCCATTTACCCCATAGGCAGCGTCAAAGCCGTTAACTCGCCTTATTGTATCAAAGATTACGCCGCCGTCAATAGTGAGTTTGGCACCCTCGCCGATCTCCGTGCCCTCGTCGATGGCGCCCACAACAGAAACATGTGCGTAATACTCGATTGGGTGGCCAACCATACCGCCTGGGACAATCCCTGGATCACCACCCATAAGGAATGGTACCTGCAGGATGGCGGTGGCAATGTAATAAGCCCACCCAATATGGGATGGAATGATGTAGCCCAACTCAATTTTTCTAATGTCGCCATGCGCCTGGAAATGATCAAAGCCATGAAATCATGGGTATACACCGCCAACGTAGATGGATTCCGCTGCGACTATACCGATGGCCCGCCCCTCGACTTCTGGAAACAGACCATCGATACCCTCCGTAATATCAAAACCCACAAGCTGCTCCTGATGGCAGAAGGATCGCGCAATACCAATTATACCGTGGGCTTTGATTACAACTTTGGTTTCGGCTTCTTCGGCCAGCTCAAAGCCATCTATAACAACAACCGGTCGGCCCTCACCATCGACAGCCTCAACCAGGCCGAATATATCAACGCTTCCAGTGGCCAGCAGATCATCCGGTACATTTCCAACCATGATGTGAATGGAGCAGAAGGTACCCCCCTCGAACTATTTGGCGGAGCAAGAGGTTCCATGGCTGCCTTCACCATCGCCACCTGCATGAAGAGTGTGCCCATGATCTACAACGGTCAGGAAGTAGGCATGGCCGATAGGATACCCTTCCCCTTCACCAGCGTAAAGATCGACTGGACAAAGAACCCCGACATCACCGCAGAGCACAAGAGACTCATCGCTTTCAGGAACAGCAGCCCAGCTACCCGGCGTGGCCAGTTGACCCCTTACAGCAATGCAGATGTATGTGCATTCACCAAAGAGCTCAGCGGTGAAAAAATATTGGTCATAGTGAACCTTAGAAATACAACCATGAACTACAGCGTACCTGCGGCCATTGCGGGCAATTGGAAGAATGCTTTCGGCGGAACCAGTGTTAATATCACCGGCCAGCTATCCCTGCAGCCTTATGAATACAGGATATTGCAAAACCTATAACCGTAGGAGGCGACCATAGAAGATGCTCACGATTTAAACTTTACACATATGAAAAGAACACTAACATTGCTTGCTCCTGCCTGGAGCAAAAAGACCTTCTATTGCATCTATGTCACCATTTCTCTCTTATGCTTACTCCAGTTGCAGGGAAATCCTGTCCGCGCCCAGGACCCACCACAATACGGTACACCCTATGCTGCCGTGCCCGATCCCAGTGATGTGAACATGTACCAGGTCCACATCCGCCCCTATAGTGCCGCAGGTAATTTAGCCGGTGTTACTGCCCGGCTCGATGCCATCAAGGCACTTGGCACCAACGTCATTTATTTAATGCCCCATTACCCCAATGGCACCGATTCCCGCAGTTCCATCTCTCCCTATTGTATCAAAGACTTCAAAGGAGTGGGTGCAGAATACGGTAACCTTACCAACCTGCGTGCCCTCGTAGATGGCGCCCACAGCAGGGGCATGGCCGTTATCCTCGATTGGGTTGCCAATCAAACCTCCTGGGACCATCCCTGGATCACCCAGCACCCTGATTGGTATGTGCGCGATGGCAATGGCGTCATCCAACCCCTCAATCCCTTTCCCGATGTAGCAGCACTCAACTTCGGCAGCAGCGCCATGCGCACCGAAATGATCAACTCCATGCGCTATTGGATATTCGCCGCCAATGTCGATGGCTTCCGTTGCGATTATGCCAACTATGCTCCACTCGATTTCTGGACACAGGCCATCAACAACCTGCGTGGTATTACTTCCCATAAACTATTGATGTTTGCCGAAGGCGACCGCCTGGAGAATTTTAATGCCGGCTTCGATATGAACTTTGGCGATAAATGGTACTACGATGCCATCAGGCAAATTGCCGGCGGCGCTTCTGTGGCGCAAATACAAACCACCACCAATACAGAATATACATTCGCAGGCGCAAGTCAGCAAGTGGTAAGATATACCGCCAACCACGATACCGAAGGCGAAGCCACACCCTTCAGTGTTTTCCAGAATCATGCAGGTGTGGTGGTCAACTTCCTCGTATCAGCTTATATGCGGGGTGTGCCCTTCTTAACCAGTGGACAGGAAGTAGACCACAACCAAACCATTCCCTGGCCGTACACCTCCGTAAAAATAAACTGGAGCGCTAACCCCGGTGCTGCTGCCGATTTTACCAGGGTCCTCAACTTCCGGACCAGCAGCACAGCCATCCGTCGCGGTACCATGACCAACTATTCCAATACCAACGTATGCGCCTTCACCAAAATATCGGGAAGCGAAAAAGTGGTCGTCATCGCCAACCTGCGCAACAGCACGCAGACCTTTACAATCCCCGCTGCCCTCGCAGGGAGCTATGTAGATGCTTATACCGGTACCGCCGTAACATTAACTTCAGGCGCTACCCAGTCTCTCACCAATTTTCAATACCGCGTACTGACCAATGCCAATGTACCCACCGTACCCGTTACAAGTGTAAGCGTATCACCCGCCGGCATCAGCATCAAAGCAGCCACCAACACACAGCTCACCGCTACCGTGGCGCCGGCCAATGCTACCAATCAATCCGTCAACTGGTCATCCGGTAATACCGCAGTCGCTACCGTAAATGCCAGCGGACTGGTAACCGCCATAGCTGCCGGTACCGCTGTGATCACCGCCACCACCGTGGATCAGGGTAAAACAGCCACCTCAACCATCACAGTCACACCGGCTACCACCTTCACCGTTAATTTCTATAAGCCCACCACCTGGGGTACCGGCATAAAAATATACTGGTGGGATGCCCAGCCCACAGGCACATTGCCCAATGGCACCTGGCCGGGTGTCAGCATGACCTCCTCCGGCAATGGTTGGTACACTTACACATTTACCAACATTACCTCCACCAACCTCATCTTTAATGATGGCACCAACCAGACTACAGACCTCACCAGGAATAAAACCGGCTGGTACCTCAACGGTGTCTGGTACGACAACGATCCCGGCACCCCCGGACCCACTTATTACCAGATCCAAAACCGTTGGCAGCCTACCTGGTATTTGTATGATGGAGGTAATGGCCAGTTGAGGTATGGTACCAATCCCGGCACCAACCAGGCTTACCAGTGGTTGCAGGAAGATGCCGGTAGTGGGTACGTATTATTAAAGAACCGCAGCAGCGGCAAATACATCCACGTAGAAAATCAGAATGGAGCAGTGCAATGCAGCACCATCACTCCGGGCTGGTACAGCGCCATGTGGGCCATCGCAGCTGCGACCGATGGCTGGTCCTATATTCAGAACAGGTGGCAAACCGGGCAATGGATCAATGTAGAAGGGCAACTGGGTTATGCCCAATACAGCGGCGCACAGGCAGGCTGGCACAGCGCCATGTGGAAATTCGTGAATCCCACCACCGGCCTCACCGCAGGCAGTAGTTCAACTATACAAACAGCCACCGCCGTTGAAGATAATATAACACAACCAGGCGACATCCGCTTATACCCCAATCCATCAACAGGCGGACATTTCTTTATTAATATACCTGCCCTGCAGGAAAACAAATTGGTAACAGTGAGCATCCGCGATATCAGCGGTAAACTACTCTTCCAAAAGAATATCACAGGAGCTGCTAGGATTGAGCATGGCCTTCCCGCCGGTTTGTACTTCGTAAGCATCCAATCCGGTCAGCTCAAGGAGAGCAGGAAGCTGATCGTAAAATAATAGGTAATAATGGGTATCTGCAAAACATCCGATTACCTTGATGGCTGCCGGTTTGCCGGTGGCCATCTTCTTTTTTATGGCAACAGGATGGTGGCCCCCGTCGTCTCTCTTGCTTCTAGCCGCCGATGTGCTTCGGCCGCCTCACTGAGCGGCAGCCGCGTGTGGATCGGGATCTTCACCGCGCCACTTGAAACCACAGCAAAGAGTTCTTCACTCATAGCGAGCATGTTCTCCCGCTTTTCCAGGTGCGTGAACAGCAGCTGCCAGGTAGCGAAAAGCGATCCCTTTTTCATCAGCAGCATAATATCAAATGCCTCAATGGCCCCTGATGCCGAACCGAAGCTCACAAAATAACCCAATGGCCGCAAACTATCCAGTGAGCCCTCGAAGGTCGCTTTGCCAATGCCGTCATACACCACATCGCAGCCCCTGCCATCCGTGATCTCCCGCACACGCGCAGCAAAATCTTCCAGGTGGTAATTGATCACATAGTCGCAGCCATTCTTACGCGCCAGTGCTGCCTTCTCCGGCGAGCCGACTGTGCCGATCACCGTGGCGCCAAGGTGCTTTGCCCATTGCGTGAGAATAAGCCCCACACCACCCGCTGCTGCATGTATAAGCACCGTATGACCTGCCTCCACACGAAAGGCGCGGCGCAGCAGCGATTGCGCCGTCAGCCCCTTCAACATCATGGCTGCGCCCGTCTCGAAATCTATGCCATCAGGCAGGTGCACGAGAAACCGGGCTGGTACAATACTCTCTTCCGCATATGCCCCAAGCGTCATCACATAAGCCACCCGGTCTCCGGGTGCAAAATCTTCCACTCCCGCTCCAACTGCCATCACTTCACCCGCCCCTTCATTGCCGGGTAGGAACGGTAGCGCGGGCGGCGTATATGCTCCCGTACGGAAATAGGTATCTACAAAGTTGAGGCCGATCGCCCGGTTGCGCACAAGCACCTCACCCCGTCCGGGTTGGTTGATACTTACCTCTTCATAACTTAAAACCTCCGGCCCGCCGTGCTGGTGAACACGGATTCCTTTCACCCGTCTGGCCCCTTCCGGCTGTATTGATTTTCCCGTAATACTCATGGTGATCAATTATTTGCCGGCAAAATTAGCAGCCCCGGCAACCGCCGAACAGTGCCAAAAACAGGTTTGTACTGTAATTTTGCAGGTTATGAAGCAGAAAGCGCTACACCGGCCCTTTGAGTTGTACGTGGCTGATATGGAGGATTGGCAGGCAAGGCCCCTGGTCTACCATTTCTTCGAGATCGTGCTGATCCTCGAAGGAGAGGGCGTACGGTATGTAAACCTCAACCGCTTTCCTTATGAGAAAGGCAGCATATTCCTGTTTACCCCCCTTGACTGCCGGGGCTTTAAAATGGACAAAGCTACCCGCTTTTGCTCCATCCGTTTTTCTGAGGTCTTCCTGGCCAAATGCAAGAATGGCCAGGAGCGCGAACGCATCACCCAATGGTTGCGCCAACTGGAGCATATCTTCTATCACCACAACCGGTTTGAGCAGGTACTCATCAGGCAGCCCGGCGACTACCAGATGATCTTTACACTCATCAACAATATGGTGCAGGAATACGAGGGAAAGCAACCTTATTACGAAGAGAACCTGCAGCATTTTATAACCCTCGTCCTCAACATGCTCGCCCGCAATGTGGCCGATAGCATACTCTCCACCGCTGCCAGTCCTGAACCGGAGCCCCTGATCAACCGCATGTTGCTCCATGTGCATGAAAACATCCACAGCTCCGATAAGCTGCGCATCAGCTACCTGGCCAAACACTTCAATCTATCGGCCAATTATGTAGGCGAATATTTCAGAAAGCTCACCGGCGAAAGCCTTCAGCACTACATCACCCAATACAAAATACAACTGGTACAACACCGCCTGGCCAATAGTCCCCTCACCGTGAGCCAGATTGCCACCGAACTCGGCTTCAGCGATGAAAGCCACCTGAGCAGGCAATTCAGGAAACATACCGGTGGCATTAGCCCCGTCGAATACCGGAAGAAAAATTCTTACTAAAAACCTTCCCTTTATTGTAACATATTTCCTTTCCCGGCCACAGATACTTAAAACCTGTCCCATTGGCCCCCCAACAACGAAAGGAAGCCTTTACCGAACAAATCGCCGGAAATGAAGCCCTGATCTGGAAAATATGCCGGTTGTACGGTCACACCGCCGAAGACAGGCAGGACCTTTTTCAGGAGATCATGGTGCAGACCTGGCAGTCCTTCGACCAGTTCCGGGGCGAAGCCAAATTCAGTACCTGGCTCTACCAGGTGGCCCTCAACACAGCCATTGCGGGTATCCGTAAAAAGAAAAGAACAATACCCATCGTGCAGCGCGAAGCTATACCCGAGATGGCAGACCACTCCCCACCGGCCGACGATGAACAATTGCAACAACTCTATACAGCCATTACAAAGTTGAATGGGATCGAAAAAGCACTCACCTTACTGTACCTCGAAGACAAGTCCTACAAAGAAATGGAAACCATCTTAGGGATCAACGAAAGTACCCTGCGCGTAAAGATGACCAGAGTAAAAGAAAAATTAAGGCAACTTCTAAACGCATACACTTATGGAACTAGATGACCTGAAAGATAAATGGCGAAATAGTGATCCAATCAATACATCTACATCAAAACAAAAGATCATGGAACTTATCCAACAAAAAAGCCATGGCCCTGCAGCCGCTTTAAAAAAAGCGTTTAAAAAACAACTCCTGATCATTCCCACCCTCGTAATACTGGTAGGTGATGCAGTGATCAACCCATCCCGGCAAACTGATCCCTTTTTCAGCCTCTTCTTTGGTATTACTGTCCTGACTATGGTCTTTTTTGCGGTTGCCTATTTTACGCTCCGCAATATGGGTAAGACAGATGCACCCGTGGTGGATCAATTGAAGCGCCAGCTACGTTCCCTGCAGGACATGATGTTGTTTTATCGCATTATCTCATTGGCTGGTGTGCTCATGTTGGTGATCTTTCTGGAAGTATTTAAAGACCTGTGGACCGGAACGGCAGTAGCAAATTGGTATGAGGTAGGCCTCTGGCTGCGTATTCCCGCTTATGGCGGACTGCTGTTTTCGGCTTATGTTGTGTTTAATAGGATATATCAAAAAGACTATGGGCAGCACCTGGACGAGTTGAAGAAAAGCCTGTCAGAGACAGAATGATCATAACCGATTCGAGTAATTAAACTGGCTGTTCAATAAAGACCTCGTCCTTCGGAAACTTATCAATGATCTCAGCAGAGACACCGAAATTTCCTGCCAACAGATCTTTAGGGTTCGTAGCCAGCCATCGGCTCAGGTCAATAGATTCGTATTCCCCACTATTAAACCCAATGAGTATCTTACAGACTTCAGTTCCTGTATTCTTAATATAATGACCTGCGCCCATCGGTACATAACCTACGTCTCCCGCTTCAAACTGCTCCGTTACCGCATGGCCTTCTGCCAGAAAAACAGTGATCTCCGCCTGCCCCGAAATAAAATACTGCCACTCATCCGCATTGGGATGCCAGTGCAGATCGCGCAAAGCCCCTGGTTGTAATTCCAGGATAGATCCTGATATTGTTTTACTGATCGGGAATTCCTTAGCAGTAACCAGCTTTAAGGTGCCGCCGCCGGAGATCAGCCGGGGCTGCTGCGCCTCCAACGGGTAGCGGTGCATGCTCATTAATGCCGGCTCCTCTTTAGGTGTAGCCAATATTGATCCTACATTAGGGATAGCACTTTTAGCAAAGTAAACTTCTCCTTTGGGCAACTGATCTACCTCTTCAAGCGTAAGTCCTAAGCTCTGTGCTGCGATCTCTTTGGGCACATGCGCCAGAAAGTCTGTAATACTGAAAGTATGATCCTCCGAAAAATCACCATTGTCAAAGATCAGGATGAAATGCGCGGCCGTATCTCCTATGTTCTGAATGGCATGTCCATACCCTTTGGGGAAATACCATACATCACCCGGGTAAAACAGGTCTGTATACCCATTCCCGCCGGGATGTATAATAGTGGTTCTTAAGGAACCTTCAATAACGTACGCCCATTCCGCTGCATTGGCATGCCAGTGCAGTTCACGCATCGCGCCCGGCTCCAGCCGCATAGAAACACCTGCAATGCCTATCGACGCAGGAAACTCAGATACCGAAGCGCCACGGGTAATGCCACCCGGCCCCACCCTGGGTGTTTTCTTTTCCAGGGCATACTTAAAACTTACTGGCTGATTATTCATTGCAATTGCTTTTTGATGGTTCCAACTTCCAACATGCCCGGATCAGGTCAGGCAAAAGCTAGGCTTTGCCTCTAAAGCAAAGTAGGGTAATTGTTGCGCATGTTTTGATAGTGTTGAACCCTTTCCAAAGAAGGATGATGAAAGCAAATGACTCCGGCCCTTTGCTTTCATCGGATGGCTTCCATAGGTCAATGTCTTACCTATTTGAATAAAGAACCCTTTATTACAGCAGCGGCTTCCAGCATAGCTGTTTTCACCGCAGGGATATGCGCCAGCGGATTCAACAGCCCATAGTCATGGATCAATCCACCATAGCGGGTCAAGGTAACCGGCACACCTGCCTCATCCATTTTCCGGGCATAGGCTTCACCCTCGTCACGCAACACATCATTCTCTGCTGTTTGTACCAGGGCAGGTGGTAACCCTTTCAGCTCTTCTAAAGAAGCCAGCAGTGGAGAGGTATAGATCTCTTTCCGTGCAGCCGGATCAGTCGTGTAGTTATCCCAAAACCAGATCATCATATTCCTGGTCAGGAAGCGGCCGTCCGCAAACGCATGGTAAGACCCTGTTTCGAAATTGGCATTTGTTACAGGCCACAGCAGCACCTGCAGTTTAATAGCCGGCCCTTTTTTGTCTTTCGCCATCAGCGATACCACCGCAGCCATATTGCCGCCAACACTGTTGCCAACCACTGCCAGGTCTTTGCCATTTACGCCTATTTCATGTCCATGCAGCGACACCCATTCCGTAGCAGCATAGGCCTGGTTGATAGCCACCGGATATTTCGCCTCAGGAGAAGGCGTGTAGTCGGGAAAAACTGCCGCCGCACCACTCTCAACAACAAGATCGCGAACGATCCTGCGGTGCGTGGGATAATCACCCAGTACCCAACCGCCGCCATGAAAGAACATGAACACCGGAATATTACCCTTGGCGCCCTGCGGTTTCACAATATGGATCGTAACAGTCAGACCGTTCTGCGTAATTGTCTTTTCCGTTTCTTCAATACCTGAATAATCCACAGGAACAGATTGCTGCGCGCCGACCAACACCTGCCGCGCATCAGCCGGGCTCAGTTGCTCCATGGGCTTTCCGTCACCCGAGTTTAGCCCTTTAAGGAATTGACGGACTTTCAGTAAAATTTGTGGATCATTTTCTGCTTTTACAGCATTGGTAGATGGTGCCATGATAATTAATGTGTTTAAAAAATGGATAATAAGATTGATATAACCGGAGGATTATTTTGAAGGAGTGCTTGCTGCCTCTGTAGCAGCCGCAACAATTAACGTGGCCACTTCCCGGGGGTGGGATGCAAAGACAGCGTGACTGGCGCCTGCTATTTCTATCACCTTGCTGCCGGCACGTTTTGCATACAGCCGTTCAAGATCTGGATTGATAATACGGTCGGCTTTCGCCACCATATACCAGGATGGCTTCTTCTTCCAGGCAGGATTATGAATGATCGCATGGAAAGCCTGATCTGCCACCGGCATTTGTGACATGGCCATAAAACCGGCTTTAGCTGCAGGCAGATCGCCGGCGAAATCGGCAGCAAACCGCTGGGGATCGATCATGTCCAGGCCGTCGGCACCCTTTATAAGAGAGGTGTAGGCCGAAGGATGCTTTTTCCCGTTGTCCGCTTCTGATTCTCCTTCATCCGGTGCATGAGCGGCGATATAGACCAGTCCTGCCACTTTGGGATTATTCCCCGCAATCGTGATCACGGCGCCGCCATAACTATGTCCTACCAGTATACAGGGGCCGTCCTGTTGATTGATAATCCTGGTTACAGCCGCTACATCCGCCTCAAACGAGGTCAATGGTTGTTGCGTAACAGTTACGTGATATCCTTTCTTAGTAAGGATGTCATATACACCCTGCCAGCCCGATCCGTCCACAAATGCCCCATGTACAAGTACTACATTTTTGATGCCGCCCGCATTTTGTGCATAAATGCTTTTCATATTGCCCAGTAAAAAACAAAGTAAAACAAAGGCATAAAAGCCGATCCTGTTGTTTTGAATTGTCTTCATCGTTGTAATATTATGAGTGAGGAATAATGTTATGAGGCTCTTATTGCAAATGTGCCCTTAGCATCCAGGCCATCTTTTCATGCGTTTCCAGCAATCCTGTTAAATAGTCACTGGTGCCCGCATCCTTGTATTCATTGGCAACAGGGTTTATTTGCTCTCTCAGGTGAATAATGATACTTTCATGGTCTCCCAACAATTCTTTGATAAAGCCTGCGCCATCATTTGTTGCCCTTGATTGTTCCGTGAGGTGCGTAAGTTGCAGGTAAGCTGCCAGCGTTGCAGGCGCGTAATGGCCCAGCTTGCGGATGCGTTCCGCCACATCATCCATGATCTCATCCAGCTGCTCATACTGTTCTTCAAAGAATTTATGTTTGTTGTAAAAGTCAGGGCCTTCTACATTCCAATGAGCATTGCGTGTTTTTAGATAAAGCAGGAACTCATCAGAAAGGATACCGTTCAAAATTTGTGCAACTTTTAAAAGATTGTCCGGTGTGATGCCAATGGAAGGTGTCATATGTTTTGATTTTTGGTAGGTGATCATTGTTTACTGGTGCAACTTACTTTCATAAGCAGCGCAACGCTCAGGCTAAACGACCGGGAGGCAAAACCCGTCGACAGGGAAGGAACTACAGAATACGACAGGGGCCATAGACTGCATCACTGAAACTTCCGTCAAATCATTATATTTGACCAATGAACGTCCTGATAGTTGACGATAATGAAATAGCAAGAGATGCCCTTAGCCAGATAGCCGGCCGGATAAAAGATGTAAAGATCACCGGCGAATGTGCTGATGCGCTGCAGGCTTATAACCTGCTACAGGAAAAGCAGGTAGACGTTATTTTGTTAGACATCGAAATGCCCGGAATGACCGGGTTGGAGCTTACCAGGAATCTCGAAAAAGGCCCCGTCATTGTCTTTACTACCTCCAAAAGGGAGTATGCCGTAGAGGCGTTTGAGTTGAATGTGGCCGACTACATCATCAAACCAGTTACCCCCGCCCGCCTGATCCAGGCCATCGACAAAGCCCGGGAATTGATTGAAAGCAAAGCCGAGGAATTGAACGTCAGTGAGGAGGAATTTATCTTTATCCGCGATTCCAATATCATCAGGCGCATCAGGCTGGAGGATATCCTTTTTGTAGAATCCATGCGTGATTATGTAAAGTTGCACACCCCTCAAAAGTTCTATGCCATTCACACTACCCTGAAAGCTGTGGAGGATCGTTTGCCCGCCAATAAGTTCCTCCGGGTACACCGGTCTTATATTGTGGCCATTGAAAAGATCGATACCATACGGGAAGGGGTCATTATTGTGCAGGAAAAGACCGTGCCGGTTGCCGATGCCTACCGTGCCACCCTCAACAAGCGGATGAATGTGCTATGATATGTCGACCCGAAATTCCTGGTTGTCGATACTATTTTCCCACCCGTAGCTTACTTCTCCTCCCCGGCATAGCGGCTGGATATATTTGTAAAAACAGGTTACCCCATGTCAGGCAAACGGATCATATTCTACATCATTGGGCCTTTTATCGCCGGAACCCTTATCCTGGCTTATCTACAGTACAATTCAACAAGGCAGGTCAATGCCCTCGTTACCAACAATAAGAAACTCCTGGATGAATTCCAGATCACCAAAAACCTGCTGGATGCCGCTAAAAGCAAAGTGGTTATCGAAAGAAAGATCCGCGGATTTATTGAAACCGGCGATACCACCTATCTATCAGGCCTGCAAAGCGAGTTTAATGAGATACAGGCAGCCCAGGATTTCCTGCGTACCATCTCCGATGACTCCGTGAGCGTAGCCCTGATCAGTGAGCTGAACAAATCCATCCAGCTAAAGGTCGATCTGTTCCGGAATATCCTGCACGCTTACCGGCTGCATGGCATAAAAGCCGCAGAAGATACCATCAATGCCAACCTGCCCGAATGGGTATCCTACGACATCGAGAAAAATGAAAGGAAGATCAGCGACGCACGCGGGCGCCAGCTGGCTGCCATAACCGGCGGCGTACAAAGGAGCGGACAAAAGGCCATCCAATTCAGCTATATAGTCATGGCCTTGGTATTACTGGCAGCTGCCCTCGTATTCCTCTACATCATATACATTATCAGGAAGCTCATCCGCTCAGAAAAGATGCTGCGCGATACTGCCAGGATAAAGGAGAATTTCCTCGCCAATATGAGCCATGAGATCCGTACACCCATGAATGCTATTGTCGGCTTTACCCAATTGCTGGGGCAAAAGAACCTCGACAGCGATGCAAAGCACTATGTGCAAACCATCGAACGGTCGGGAGAAAACCTGCTCGCCATTGTCAACGATATCCTCGATATATCAAAGATTGAAGCTGGCATGATGCGCATCGAACATGTTCCATTCAGCCTCAGAGGCCTGATAGATTCTATTGAAACGATGGTGCAGCCAAGGGCCGCCAGTAAGGGAATACAGCTGCAGGTTGAGATCGACAATACCATACCCGATATTCTGGAAGGCGATCCTGTTCGCCTTACCCAGATACTAAACAATTTATTGGGCAATGCCCTAAAGTTCACAGAAGCCGGAACAGTATCATTGAAAGTAGCTGTTGAAGAACACCATGATAATACCGTAAAGATCAGGTTAGCCGTCAGCGATACCGGCATCGGCATTGAACCACAGAAATTGAAACATATATTCGGCCGTTTTGAACAGGCCGATGATACCATTACAAGACAATACGGAGGTACCGGCCTGGGCTTATCTATCGTTAGAGACCTGGTAGAATTGCAGGGTGGAACCATTGAGGTAGAAAGCAACCCGGGCAGCGGTACAGTGTTTTACGCGGTGATTCCTTATATTATTTCCACCAGCCAGATAGTGGACAACCTGGCTGCTGCCAGGTCGCCCTTGCCGGGTACCCCTGCTTCAAATGTAGTGGTATTGATAACCGAGGACAATGAGTTCAACCAAAGCCTGCTCATGCATATTTTCAGGAACTGGAACCTCCCGTTTGAAATTGCCAACAACGGGTTCGAAGCAATCGAAAAGCTAAAAACAAAGAAATACGACCTGGTATTGATGGATATCCAAATGCCCGTAATGGATGGCTACACAGCTGCCCGCAAGATCCGGAATGAATTGAAGTTGGATGTGCCCATCATTGCCATGACCGCTCATGCAATGCCCGGGGAAAAAGAGAAATGCCTGAGTTATGGCATGAACGATTATTTAGCCAAGCCTGTAAAGCAGGAGTTGTTGAGCGCACTGATCAGCAAATTCACCTCATTTGTACCGTCAGAGGTGAAGGAAGAAGCCCCGGAGAGTGAGACCACTTCAAACGCCTATCAGTACATTAGCCTTCAATACCTGCAGGACGTGAGTGCTGGTAATAAAGTCTACGAAAAAGAGGCCACCCGCAAATTTCTTCATGCCATCCCTCTCGAGATGGAAGCCCTGGAACTTGCTGTGTCAGCGCAAAATGAGCCCAAAGCAAAAGCGATAGCCCATAATTTAAGAACAACCATCTCTGTAATGGGCCTGAATGAATTGCTCAACCCCCTTCTCGATGAAGTGGAATATTGTAAGGGCGATTGGCAGCGCTTAAAGCACATTGTGGAGGCTATACAAGAGATCTGTTACAAAGCCTTGGCAGAAGCCAAACAATTCCATACTTCTTTATCCTGAAGTGACAGCTGTAGGATCTCCTGATGCTTACGGAGTATTGTTTTTCTCCCACACCGGTGCCGTAAAGACTACGCCAAACTTCTTCCCATGCTCCCGGCTGTTGCAGGGATAAGGCAACACCTGGTTATTCGAATTTTGTAATCCAATTACTGAGGTAAGCACGATGGCCGGATAGGGAGATTTCTGGACCGTATTGTGGTGGACATTGATCTGACTAAAGGAACCGGCTATAGGCACTTGCGCTGATCCATTGGCACAAAATACCGAAAGCACGCCCGGAGGCATACCCTGGTTGGTTTTTTCAAACATGCATTCAAAGAAGCGATTGTAGCTGATCTCCACATGATCCGCAAAACCTCCTCCCATCCAATGAAGCTCCGGCGCCACCAGAAGACCGTTCATGGCAGTTCCCGTAATCTCATTGTTGTACACTACGCCATTGCTGCTTTTAATAAGGATACCACGCGAACGGTTATACCCTACCTTGTTATTGCGGATAACAAATCCCTTCCCTGTATGACTTTCATTGTAAATAACATCCCCAATCCCCATGGCAGGCAGCGTATCTACTATTATCCGCACACCCCTGGTATAATTTGGTTTGAACAAAAGGTCCGGATACATGGCTATTACAGCCTGCTGCTCCGCTGCCGTTGGAACGTAGTTTGCAAAAGATTGAACTTTCATCTTGCTGCTCTTTACGCCGGCATACAGCACCTGTTGCAAGGTGTCGCCAATATAAAAGATGGGATTGGCCTCCCTGCTCAAAACATAGATGCTTTTTGTTGCGCTGTCAATCTTACATACGGGGAACGACCGTCCGCATACAATGATACAATCATCTCCATTATGCTTTACCTCGCAATTCTCCACCAGCGGACCAACACTGGCATAACTACTATGAATGCCATCTGCATTGCTTGAACGCAGCCGCGCATTGATACCCGGTAATACAGGACCCCTGCCTACTTTGCAGCGATTGTAGTGCGTGCCACGGCAATCCCTTTCAAAGAATGAGAAGCTGTTCGATCCGTAAATGGTGACATCCTCCACCGTGGCGCCTTGGCATTTCTCAAGCTGGAAAGCATGTGCCGCAGGATTAGCCTTGCTGGATACTACGTCAAGCACCACCAGGTCGCCCACTTTTTCAAACGCTACCCAGGCCGCATTCTTGGTTAATCTAAACCTCCGGGGACCAACCGAGTCGAATGCCGTATAATGCCCTTCCCCCGTTGTGATACTGTTTCTCTTTAATTGCCTGGTGGCCGGATCATAAAACTGTACCCGCGTATTCCTTACATTCTTAACAGGGTATCCGGGGTCGATCTCTACCTCAAACCATAAATTGGCTGCGTCTTTCGCAACAATTGTTCCCTGTGTGAAACAAAGCGGGTCGTAATCAATGGTCAACCCCGATACAGTTATGTTTGTGCAATTGTAGAACCTGAATGCCAGCTCCTGCGAATTGCAAATGATAGAGGACCCATTACCGTTGATCTGTACATTGTTCAAATTCGTAAACTGGTAAGCGCCATTGGTGAAATTATTGAGCAAATAGGTCCCTTGCGGTATATTGATGACCGGATTGCCCGCCTGCGCATCAAGGATCGGCTTTAACTCCGGTAATTGCCGGGCCTGCACTGAAATGCCACACACTACGAATGCACAAAGATTGAGTAACCTGTGTAGGAGCTTCATATAGTAATTGTTTTGCCTGTTATTTGGTTGAGTACTTTAGAACCGTATTGTCCGCTACGGCTACAATACCAGTAGCCGCTTCGTTGTTTGCTTTTTGCCATTATGGAGCGTTACATAATAAACACCCTTGGTCAACCCATTCACATCGATCGTAACCTGCCCTGTTTGTGTGGCGCCCGTTTCGACCTGCCTTACAATTTGCCCTGCAGCATTGGTCACCACAATGCGTGAGTGAGGCATTTGTTCTTTGTTGAAAGTGACAAGTACTTTTTCTTTTGCCGCATTGGGCGTTAATTGCAGGTTGAGCGAGTCTGCTTCTTTTTGTAGGGTCTCTTTATTAATTACAGTAGCGGAGTTAGATAGGACCGATGTACCTGGCGTGATCATTATTGACCTGAAAACATTATTGTCATTCGACTGCACAATTACCGTGGGCAGTAAGGAGGAGAAGTCCGAATTGTACCCTGTACTGTCAAGGAGCGTGACTATTTCTCCACTTGCAGCAGTCGTATTGTCATTCTTTCTGATAGCATACAGGCGTACATTTCCGCTGGTAGTGACCTGGCCGGTAACAGCCCGGTACTTGTCTGAGGCTACACCAATGGTGCCATTACTCACCCAGCTCCCGCCCGATAAAGAATACTTTCTCAACAAATTCTCATGGGCTACATACAGCACGTCCGAACCGCTGTTGCCATTGACTACAAAGAATTGATAAGGATTGCCGGTAGTAGGAAGACCGGGGAGGTTCACCATGGTTTGCCCTGCTGTAACAGGAAGCCCGGTGCCAACGGTTGTTATCCTCAATGCACCCGAGGTGGAGGAAGCATATAGTTGCCCATTCAGTACCACCAGCGAGCGGGCTGTAGTAGTTGTTAGCTGTACATGCGTTGTACTGCCCAAAGTAGTATACATGATGCCGCCTGATCCACCACTTACCCAGATATCCGCACCATTGATCACTGCCGCACGAATAGCCTGGCTGCTGAATGCGCTCAGCGCCGTAGTGGTATTCACAACGCCATTTTGATCAATGATGGCCACCACTCTTTTCACAGCCGTGGCAGCTGCAGAAGATACAGCAGCTGTTCCCGGATCAGCATCGTAGCCGGCGAGTGCTAGTTTGGTCCCGTCCTGCGATAAGCTGATATAACCTTCCGTATAATCACTCGTAGAGATCGGCAGCGTAAGCCTTTTGTTGTTTCCCGATACAGCTACCGGCATAGGAATGCTTCTTACCAGGTCGCCGCAGGGATTGTATTCATCTAAAAAAACAGGTTGCGCTTCTCCAGGTGTCAGGACATTAGCTCCTGAACCTATTCTTACGACAACAAAATTTCCAGGCGTAAAAGTCTGCGCGAAGCAGTTGGGGGCACATAATAATGCGAGAAAGACAAAGTGTATTGCTTTTTTCATTTGACAGGCGTTAGAATACCAAGTAACAGGAAAAGCCATTTGCACACAATGAAAAGCCCAACTAATTTTTAGTGGGAATGTTCCCAGCCTGAGGGAATGTTCCCATTATAAAGTATTAATGCCCGCGTTGCTGTATCTCCTAAGCAGTCCACCATATTTAGTGTAACCTTTCGTCAATTCACGAAATATAGTGAAACAATTTCCGCCGCTTTCGGGTATCTGACTCACAATTAATGCATTGCCAAATGGCATGCCGCTTGTCTTTATTAGCACGGTACCAATTTCTCTAACAATAAAATGACCGCAATATGAATACCATTCACCACCCTCAGGAAGGCGATCCCCGCAATCCTCAGGAGTTGCCGGAAGAAATCCAGGAAAACATATCCCATTACCATCACGAAGAAAACTCCATGGAAGGAAGTGAATTCATGGATGATGCCATTCGAATGCATGAACAACCGCTCGGTGAGCAACCAGCAACTGAAAATGAATAATAGATAAAAAAACAATACACATGTTACCAATAGGAATCAATGCACCGGATTTCGAGCTATATGCCACCCCTCAACAAAAATTAAGGTTAAGCGAATTCAGGGGAAAGAAAGTCGTCCTGGCTTTTTATCCCGCCGACTGGAGCCCTGTATGCGGCGACCAGATGAGCCTCTACAATGAATTGCAGAAGTTCTTTGAAATGGAAAATGCACAGCTGATAGGCATTTCAGTTGACAGCCGATGGTGCCATGCAGCTTATGGTGAGCAGCACAGTTTTTACTTTCCGTTGCTGGCCGATTTTGAGCCCAAGGCTGCCGTGGCCAAAATCTATGAAGCATATGATGAAAATACCGGCGAATGCAGGCGTGCGCTGTATGTAATTGACGAAAGCGGCATCATTCGCTGGAACTACCTGTCCCCCATTGGTGTTAATCCCGGCGCTGATGGTATACTGAATGCATTGGAAGAGATCGATAACTTAAAAACTATACAACAATGACACAGTTAAAGCCTGCCGTGAACAGCAATGACCACATCGATGGCGATATTAATTCACCGCTCGAACTGGTAGAATATGGAGATTACGAATGCCCTTATTGTGGTCGTGCTTATCCCATCATAAAAGGGATACAGGAAAAGCTGGGTCCGCGGTTGAAATTCGTTTTCAGAAATTTCCCCTTGTCTAAGGTCCATCCCCATGCATTTACTGCTGCCGTTGCAGCCGAAGCTGCCGGGCAACAAGGGAAGTTTTGGGAAATGCACGATATCATTTTTGAGCACCAGCGTTCATTGGACGATGCCAGTATTATCCGGTACGCAGAATCAATCGGTCTCGATATGAAGCGTTTTGAGCACGATATTCAACAAAAGATACACATTGATAAAGTGCACAATGATTTTGAAAGCGGCATGAGAAGCGGAGTCAACAGAACACCCAGCTTTTTTATTAATGGCAAAAAGTATGAAGGTGAGTGGGAAGGAGAAGCCCTGCTCCAGCACCTGAAATCCTTATTGATGGATACCTCAATAAAACCAGGATAAATGCACACAGGAAAATCATACAAGCTGGCTGAATTCCTTCTTTGGACGCGAAGAAGCATCTGCTGGCTCCTATTGTATGGCACCATTCCAACCGTATTATACCAGGTATTCGATATTAAATGGCTGGCCATTCCCTGGCCCGTGGTTGCGATGCTGGGTACTGCCGCGGCGTTCATCGTCGGGTTTAAAAACGTACAAACCTACAATCGTACCTGGGAAGCCCGGCAGATATGGGGAGGGGCGATGGGCGCCAGCAGGGCCTGGGCCATGATGTGCCGCGACTATATTGGCGATGCCGACAGGGCCAGAAAGATCATATACCGCCATTTGGCCTGGCTTACAGCCCTGCGATACCAGCTAAGGGCCTACAGGAGTTGGGAAGCGGCTGAAAAGTCCTATAACAGAGAATATAGAAAATTGTATACAATACCCGAAAGGGAGGTGGCGCTGGAAGATGAGCTATTAAAGTATATAACAAAGGAGGAACTGGAAAGCATCTCGTCCAAAAATAATAAAGCAACCCAGTTGCTGAGCCTGCAAAGCCTGGCACTGAAAGAACTGAATACAGAAGGGCTGCTGGAACATTTCAGGTTTCTCGATATGCATGCCATGTTAAGGGAGTTTACCAGCCACCAGGGCAAAAGCGAGCGGATCAAGAACTTTCCCTATCCCAGGCAATACGCAACAATAAATACCTTTTTCGTCAGACTTTTCTGCGTACTGCTCCCATTCGCCCTGTTAGGAGAGTTCAATGATTTCAATGAGCATATTTCAGGGGCATTAAAAGGGTATATGGTTTGGTTGGTGATCCCATTCAGCGTATTGATCTCATGGGTATATACCTCCCTGGAGCAGGTGGGGGAAAGTACCGAGAATCCATTTGAAGGGAATGCCAATGATGTGCCCATATCGCAAATGAGCCGGGCTGTGGAAATAGATATCCGGGAAATGCTGGGCGAAACCGACTTGCCCCCGGCCTTGCAGCCGCAAAACGATATCGTATTATAAAATTGGTTGAGTTGGACGGTTGGTTCCCGGCAGGTGGCCGGTAAAAAGTGGGTGTCTCTTAAAAGAAGAGGCGCCCTTTTTCTTTTCGATCATTTTACTCTGCAATAATCACCTTGACGCCGGATTTTTCAATCTTATTGACTGTCTCCCTGCTTACCTCTCCATCCGTAATGATATAGTCTATTTGATCCAGGTTGCAGATCTTACCCAATCCCCGGCGATCAAATTTTGAACTGTCCGCCAGCACTACCACCGTTTGTGCCAGTCTGATCATCTTTTGGTTCAGGCTGGCTTCTACAATATTGGTAATGGTAAGGCCGTGCTCGAGGTCAATCCCGTCCACGCCAATAAAAAGAACCCCGCAGGACAATTCGTCCAGTACTTTTTCAGCGAAGGAGCCTGCCGTGGAAGAAGAGCTTTGGTGCACCAGCCCTCCCAGTTGAAGTATTTCAACATTCGGGCGGTTGATCAACTCCAATGCCACTTTCAAAGCCGGGGTAATAACTATTATTCTTTTACTGGGATACAGTTGCCGGGCCAGCTCAAATACCGTGGTGCCCGACGCAATAATGATGGAATCATTCTGGCCTATGAGACTGAGGGCAGCTTTTGCTATTTTCTTCTTCTCCTCCGATTTAATAAACTCCTTTTCATCTATCGGACGCTCTATTGCGTATGGATTATTGATGGAGCCTCCGCCACGCGTACGGAAAAGCAGCTTTTTCTCCTCCAGCAGTTTCAGGTCTTTCCGGATAGTAACGCCGCTCACTTTCATCTCATCCATCAGCTGCGGAATGGTGACCTGGCCCTTCTCAGAGAGCTTTTTAAGTATAAACTGGTGCCTGTCGGTGATCGTATTCATACAATAAAGTTTATGGGTTTCACAAAGTTGCCATTAATTCTCTAATATCTTCAAAGACTTGCAAAGAGTTTACGATTTGGTAAAATATATGCCCGGCTTCCTCCGCTCTTTAACTTTCAAATGCTTTCTTTTTATTTAATTTGCTTTATTTTAGTTTAAGTTCATTACATTTGGTTTATGTAATTGACCTAAATGAAAGCAAAGATCGGCTTTTATAGGTTAATTTGGTTAACGATTGCTCTTTCCAAAGCCTTTAATTCATAATAATTTGTTTACAAACGGGTAATGTTTTGTTTAATTAGGGATCATTCTTTTGCAAAACATTAATTCTTTTTAACAAAATGAAACAAAATTAAAGGAGTTGATGGCTTTGGAAAAATTAGTATGTATTCTAAAAACACTAAGCTGTTATGAAAAAAAATCCCCGCTTTGCCTCCGTAAGGCAGCAAAGCAACTCCCGGAAACTAACCGGCAGCTGGCTACTCAGCCTGTTATGGCTCCTGATCTTCTCTGTGCCTGCCGTAGCGCAGACAAAAAGGGTTACCGGAAAAATTACTGACGAACAAAACAAACCCCTGGAAGGCGTAAGCGTCAGCGTTAAATCTGCCGGTTCTGGCACCGCCAGCAACGCAGAAGGTAATTTTGCGCTCGATGTACCCAATACCCCAGGTGTATTGGTTTTCTCGATGGTAGGCTATGCAGGGAAAGAAATGGCCATCGGCAGCTCCACCGTTATCAATGTTACACTTCAAAAAGATGTAGCGGGTTTAAATGAAGTAGTAGTGGTTGGCTATGGTACACAGAAGAAGGGCAACCTCACAGGCTCCGTTTCTGTGATCGGTAGCAGCCAGATCGAGAGACGCCCCAACACTTCCACCTCTAATGCCCTGCAGGGCCTTGCTCCCGGTGTAACCGTTACCTCTCAAACCGGTTCTCCCGGCGGAGATGGCGGGCAGATCCGCATCAGGGGTATCAACTCCTTTGGAGGGTCCAGCAGTAATCCATTGGTGATCATCGATGGGGTGGCTGGGTCAATGGACGATGTGGATGTCAATCTTATAGAATCCATCTCTGTATTAAAAGATGCTGCTTCTTCCGCTATTTACGGTTCCCGGGCTGCAAACGGAGTTATATTGATCACCACCAAAAGAGCCAAGGACAAATTGTCTGTCAACTATAAGGGATTTGTTGGCAAACAAACAGCCACAGCCATTCCCAAAGTAACAGACGGATTAACCTACATGCGTGTGTTTAACGACGCCAGCATGAATGATAATGGTATCAAGATCTACAGCGACCAGAATATTGAAGATTTCAGAAAGAAATATGAGGCCAATCCCAAAAACTACGATTGGCAGGACGCCATATTGGATGGCAGCGGTTTAATGCAGAATCATTTTATTTCATTATCAGCCAACAGCGGTATTGTTCGCGTAACTCCCTCCCTGAGTTTTACAGACCAGGAGGGGATCATTAAGAACACTAATTTCAAGCGCTATATATTCCGCAATAACCTCGATATAACCCCCAGTAAAAAGTTCAACATCAGGGCTGATATTGCCGTGACCAATAGAGACAGGCGTCAGATTGCTGATGAAGGAACCATCTGGAATTACCTGGGAAGAATGCCCACCAATATTCCCATCCGCAATGGTGATAAGTGGTCCGACGGCTGGGTAAAGATCAATCCTGTTGGCTATATTCAGGACGGCGGAAACCGTAAAGCCAATAACCTCGAGTTTTATGGTAATCTTAGCCTCAACTACAAACCTGTAGAATGGTTGTCCCTCACAGGCCTGTTTGCTCCCCGTTACTTAACCAGCAACGTTCACACATTCAGAAAAAGTGTACCTACTTATTATGAAGATGGATCAGAAGCCGGCGCGGGCAACACATTTACTGAATTGACAGAGTCCGCGATCAGGTACTTCTATGGCACCTATCAATTCCAGGCCACTGCCCAAAAAAGTTTCGGCGATCATAATTTCAGTTTAATGGGCGGAACCTCCAGGGAAACCTATGATGAGAAACTCTTATCTGGCTACAGGAGGGATTTTGTGTATAATAATTATGAACAACTGACCGCCGGTGCAGACAATGCTACGAAAGATAATAACGGCACACAGAACCAGTGGATCCTGATCTCCGGTTTTGGAAGGTTCAATTATGATTACCAGGGTAAGTACCTGTTTGAAGCCAATTTGCGGTATGATGGTACATCCCGTTTTGCTGGCGACAACCGCTGGGCAGCATTCCCTTCTTTCTCTGCAGGCTGGCTTATTTCCAAAGAAGATTTCTGGGATAATATGAGCGATGTGGTAAAGATGCTTAAGATCAGGGGATCATGGGGTAAATTAGGCAACCAGAATATTGGCAATTCCTACTATCCTTTCGCAGAAGCCTTGTCATTGAGCAGTGTGTCCATGGGTGGAAATATATACCAGATGATCACACAAACCACCCTTTCCAATCCTAATCTTCGTTGGGAAGAAACGGAAATGAAAGGCATTGGCTTGGATGCAAACCTGTTTAATAAGATATCCATAACAGCCGATTACTATGATAAGAAAACGGATGGCATCCTGCTTAAATTGAATACCTCACAGCTCACCGGACTGGCTTCACCTTACCAAAATGCCGCAGTAGTAACCAATAAAGGCTGGGAGGTTTCTGCAAGGTACGACGACAAGTTTGGCGAGTTTCAGCTGGGTGTGGGCTTCAATTTGTCTGATGTAAAGAACAAGATCATCGACATGAAAGGTCAAACTTCCGGCGATCTCTTACGTCAACAGGAAGGATATTCTATCAACTCTATTTACGGATATATAGCCGATGGCCTTTACCAAACACAGGAAGAGATCAATAATGGACCTGTGCAGATCGGAACATTAAAACCCGGTGATGTACGGTACAAGGATATTGCAGGCGCCGTTGACGCAAACGGTAAATCCATACCCGACGGTAAAATTACAGATGCTGATAAAGTGATCATCGGCAACACCATCCCTCGCTATACCTATGGTGCCAACCTCGACCTTGGATGGAAGGGCTTTCGCCTGAGCGGTTTTCTGCAAGGGGTAGGCAAAGTAGATGGTTACCTGAATGCCCATTACGTGATCCCGGCTGCCAACTCTAGCGCTATCAAACCCTGGCAATTGGATTACTGGACACCGGATAACAGGGACGCCGCATTACCACGTGTATCCGTTACTTCCACCAACAACACGCAAAACTCCACCTTGTGGATGAGAAGCGCGTCGTATCTCCGGTTGAAGAATATCCAATTGGGATATGAAGTGCCTGCCACATTCCTGAAAAAAGTTGGCTTACAAAAAGCATTTATATATGTAAACGGTCAAAACCTGTTTACTCAAACCAAATTTTACGAGGGGTATGATCCTGAGATCAACTTCGATGCCGGTGCAGCAGATGGTGTGTCATTAGGCGGCGGCAACTACTATCCCCAGGTTAAGGTCTTCACATTTGGTATTGATATTAAATTCTAAAAAAATGAAACGACTTAATAATATAAATAAGATTGCCACTATAACATTCGGGGCAGTCCTTGCTTTAAGTTCATGCAAACCGGACCTTATCTCCCTCAACGGTCCGTCCACAGGCTCATTCCCGGCTAATGCCAAAGAAGCCGAAATGGGATTGTTTGGCGCTTATCAGATCATAAGCAAACTGGATGCGGCCAGTACTCCTATGTGGCATGTAATGGATAATATTACTGACATCGGTTTTGCCAGGCCAGGTACTAACTATACCTCCCCGATCACCAGCGCTATTACAACAGATAATGCACTGACCAATAAACCCTGGCAGGTACACTACCAAACCATCGCCCGCTGTCACACCGTGCTGGATAACCTGGAGAAGCTGAAAAGCACCATGACAGACGCAGCCTATAAACAACTGGATGCTGAATTGCGTTTTATCCGTGCTTACTGTTATTCACAACTCATCGAGTTATACGGGGCAGTACCTTTATTGAAGCATTCCGTTGACCTGGCCAATGCCAGTGTGCCAAGAACACCCAAGGCAGAGATCGAGCAATTCCTCCTGGACGAATTAACAGCCACGGCTGATAATCTTCCACTTTCACAAGCACAATTTGGAAATGTAAGAGCTTCCCGCATAGCAGCCTACATGCTTAAAGCAAGGGTGGCCTTGTATGCAAAAAAATATACCGACGCTGCAGCAGCTGCCAACACGGCCATTACATTGGCTAAAACGCAACACGATCTGACACCTTTCAACAGCACGGTCAATTCTGTTGGGAAAGATCATACCGCTACCGAACCAGACCTCTCCAACATATTTGGTCATGCCGGATTTAAAACCAGTAAAGAATGGATCTGGGTGGCCGAGTACAATATGAATGTTCCCGGAAACACCCATAATCAGCAATACTATTCAGCATCACGTTTGGGTAAAGGGGTTTGTTATTGGGGTCCAACGCAAGACCTGATCAACACCTTCCAGGCTAAGGACGGATTGCCCATTACTGAATCTCCCCTGTACGACGCTTCCAAACCATTTGAGAACCGCGATCCAAGATTGGATATGTATTGTGCACGTCCTCACATGCGTTATGTAGGATACCAGTTTGAACCAGCCACCAGCTTTTCAACCGTAAAGAATTATTGGCCCGTGATCAATAGTACCACTACTACTGCCCCCTCCGTAGCCAATGCCGATGCCACCAATGCCTTCAGGTCTTTCAGTGGTTACGGCTGGCGCAAGGTGATCGATCTGGCTGATTTTAACTCTACTTCTGTAAGCGGCGTATCCGATCTCGATGTAGGTATCTTCCGTTTTGCCGAGCTATTACTGATCTATGCAGAGGCGAAGATCGAAGCCAATGAATTGGACAACACCGTGTATGACGCTATTAATCGCATCCGCCGCCGTGCACTGATGCCTGACCTGCCTGCCGGATTAACACAAGCACAATTACGGAAGGCTTTGCGCTACGAACGTAAAGTAGAACTGGCCAACGATGGCCTGCGTTGGTACGATCTTCGTCGTTGGGACATTGCCAAAACAGTCATGAATGGTTATATATACCTCAACCGGGATGCCAAAGCCTGGACTAAGGAAGTACTGACCGGATTTGATGACAGCTATACCCCGATCTATAATCGTACAGAAGCAATTAAATATTTCACTACCCAGGAAGTTGTTTACAAAGTGAATAAGGATGAATACTGGCCCATCCCTAAATCAGAAATGGATGCCAACAAACAACTGAAGCAGAATGATGGATATTAGGAGAGTGAACGCCGAAAAAAGAAAGGTTCTAAATTAAGATCATTAATTGTATGGAATGAAAGCATTGCTTAGCCCTGAAAAGAGACGTTGGTTTATTGTTGCCATTATTTTTCTGGCCATAGTATTCAACTATGTAGACCGGCAGATCGTGTCAATATTAAAGCCCATACTTAAAGCAGAGTTTACACTCGATGACAGTGGCTATGCAGTGATCCTGAATATTTTTACCATCTGTTATGCCATCATGTATCCTGTTACCGGATGGATGGTGGACAGGTTTGGGGCCCGCGTGGTGATGTTCTATGGCATCATCACCTGGTCCCTGGCCTGCATTGGTGGCGGCTTATCCAGAACCATTGGTCAGTTTGGTTTTTTCCGGGGATTGCTCGGAGCCGCCGAGCCTACCAATTTTCCGGCGCAGCTAAAAGTAATTGCAGTCTGGTTTCCCGGTAAGCTGCGCGCTACTGCAAACAGTCTTTGTATAGCGGGCAGTTCTATCGGGGCCATCATTGCACCGCCGGCCATTGCCTGGCTGGCCCTTACCTATAGCTGGCATGTGGCCTTTATTACGATGGGCGCTATTGGAATATTGATCGCTGTATTGTGGAAGTGGGTCTATAGAGATCCTCCGCCACATATTCTGAAGGAAGCGACTACCTCAGCGTCTGGTGAAATAACACAGCCATTTCAATGGAAGCAGTTATGGGGCACCCGCAGCCTGTGGGGCGTATTGCTCATACGCTTTGTAAGCGATCCCGTATGGTACTTCTGCCTTTTCTGGTTGCCAGGTTATTTGCAGGAACAGTCAGGGTTTACCCTGACGCAGGTAGGTATGTTTGGTTGGATCCCTTTTCTATTTGCCGATCTGGGCGCCATAGCAACTTCCGCATGGTCCGATAAACTGGTAAGAAAAGGATATGCCCCATTAAAAGCAAGAAAAGTGATGCTGACCCGTGTTGCCATGCTTGCTCCTTTATGCGCCCTCACACCCTATTTGACCGGTGCGTGGGCAACATTGGCCGTATTCAGCATTGTGGCCATTGCCTGCCTCAGTTGGTTGTTTACCGTCAGTGTGGTGGTGGCAGAAGCTTTCCCCGTAAAAAATGTGGCAAGCGTGTTAGGCATTGCAGGTGGGTTTGGCGCAATGGGCGCCGTACTCTTCAATTACTTTGTTGGCCAGTTCATAGGCACACTGGGAGCGGAGAAAATATTTATTGCCATGGCATTTCTGCATCCATTGGCCGTTTTGATCTTATGGACCATGGTTAGGCCGGAAAAACCGAAAGCAGTTCCGGCATCGATGGAGTTAAATAGTAAACTGTAAATAAAAATAGCATGTTAAAAACATTCAAAGAGCCAGCCAGGGAAATTGTAGTAAGAAAAGAAACAGATGTACTGGTGATTGGCGGAGGGCCTTCAGGTATCATGGCTGCATTGGCGGCAGCTGAAGATGGATTAAATGTTATGCTGGTAGAGAGCCGCAGTTTTGTAGGCGGCAATATGACCATCGGCCTGCCCATACTCGGTTTTCTTGGACAAAAAGGAAACCAGATCATAAAAGGCCTCCCACAAAAATTGATCGACCGGTTAAAAGCAGTACAGGCTTCCAGTGAACACCGGCCCTGCCCCTTGCACATGAGCCTTACCCTGGTAGAGCCGGAGGCGGTAAAAACCGTTGGCCTGCAAATGCTGGTGGAGAGTAAGGTAGACGTATTGTTCTATGCCTTTTGTGCCGGCGTTGTAATGGAGAAAGATGAATTGAAAGGCGTGATCATTGAAAGCAAAGCGGGCCGCGAAGTAATACTGGCCAAAACCATTATCGACTGTAGCGGTGATGCTGATGTGGCTTACCGCGCCGGCGTGCCTTGTGAATATGGGAATGAAGATGGCGGCGTTCAGCCTCCTACCCTTATGTTTTGTCTCGGAGGCGTGGATACCGAAAAATTGCGCACCAGCGTAGCGGAAGAGCCCAGAACTTACCTGACCGATTTTATCCCTGCCGAATACTTTGGTCAAAACAATCAATTTGTATTGGTAGGCATGCGCAACCTGATCAAGAAAGCACAGGATGCGGGCCTTACACTGGCAACAGAACGTACCATCCTCATCACTGGTTTGCGCAAGGGTGAAGTATGGGTAAACATGACGCGGGTAAACGGCGTAAACGGCACCGATCCCGGCAGCCTTACCCATGGTGAAATAGAAGGCAGGCACCAGATACTGGATATTCAGCAATACCTCATCGAATATGTGCCGGGATTTGAGAATGCTTATTTCTTAAAGACAGCTCCTTTCCTCGGCATCAGGGAAACCAGGCGTATACAGGGACATTATACCATGACCCGCGAGGATATCATGACTTGCGCGCATTTTGATGATTCGATAGCCGTAGCCAGTTATCCCCTGGATATCCATCACCCCCAGGGAGGCGGTTGTACCCTGGAATGGTGCGGCGATTGTTACGATATCCCTTATCGATCATTGATCCCCCAAAAGGTGAAGAACCTGATCGTAGCAGGCCGTTGTATTTCCACTACCCATGAAGCCATGTCTGCTATCCGCGTAATGGCTCCCTGTATGGCCATGGGTGAAGCTGCCGGCCGGGCAGCCAAGATGGCTGTAAGGCAAGGCATACAGCCTGCAGATATAGATGTGAAGAAACTTCAACAGGAGCTTCTTGAAAAAGGCGCCTACCTGCGTATCGAAAAAGAACAACTGGCATCATCAATTAATTCTTAATCAACCTGAATACCATGTCTGCCAACAGGAGAAAATTCTTAAAAGGACTTAGCGCAGCTGCACTGCTACCTGTATTGCCTGCTTTCAGCAGCGAAACAGAAATGGCATTCAGCAAGACCGGTTCCCATCGTATCCTGAGCTGTAATATCCGGGTAGCCCTTGATGAAGATGAAGCAAAGGGCCTGGGTTGGTCTGCCAGAAAAGATATCTGTCTCAGGATCATTAAAGATAGAAAACCGGATATCGTCGGTTTCCAGGAAGTCTTGAAAGTGCAGGCCGATGACCTCAGGAAATATTTCTCTTCCTATCAGCTATTCGGCTTTGACGGCCCGGAGATGGATGAGCACACCACAGGTTATTATGGCATCGCCAAGAACCCCATCCTTTTTTCCAAAGACCGGTATGAGCTGCTTACCGGTGGTACCTACTGGCTTTCAGAGATGCCCCTGGTAGCAGGAAGCAAATCCTGGGATACAGCGAGGGCAAGGCACGCTAACTGGGTTCGCCTCAAAGAAAAAAAGACCGGTAAAGAGCTGAGGATTGTGAACCTCCACCTAGATCATATTTCCGCCGAAGCAAAGATCCAACAGGCTAAAATGGTGGTGGTAGAGAGTGCCCAGTATCAACCCGATTATATACAGATTCTCACGGGAGATTTCAATAGCAGGTTCGATAGTAAGGTATTCGAATCAGTGCGTAATGGCGGCTGGAAAGAAAGCTATGAAACCATCCACGGAGAAAAAGAAGCAGGTCATACCGGCCATGAATTCCAGGGAGTCAATTATGACAAAGCTAATGCCAAAGGAAGGATCGATTATATCTGGTACAGGGGGAAAATAAAACCGGCAGATGCAGCTATTGTCAAAGATGCCGTCAACGGAAAATACCCCAGTGATCATTTCTTTTTACAGGCAGATCTTATTATCGACTAAAAGCATTAATAATGAAAAAGAGAATTCTTGGTTGCATAGGCCTGTTTTTGTTGGCAACTTCTATTTCATTTTCTCAGGAGAAATACCAGAAACCTGCGCTGGAACAGAAAGGTTCCTGGACATTGGTGATGGTGCCCGATCTGCAGAATTATGTGAAATGGGGAAGGAATCAGCCATTGGTAGACCTGATGATGGCCTGGATAGTAGATAATATTGATACCCTCAATATTAAGATGGTAATGGGCATGGGAGATCTTGTAGAAAATGATGGAAAGATCACCAACGATTACGATGGCGATCAAACCTCCAAAAGCCAGTGGGATTATGTTTCAAAAGCCTTCAGTAAGCTGGACGGGAAAGTGCCCTATATCGCTGCAACCGGTAATCACGATTACAGCATCGACAGACAGGGCAACCGCACATCCCAATACAGCCAGTTCTTTACCACCGAAAGAAATCATTTGAACCAGAAGTTCCTTGTACAGAATACCAGGAATATTCAGGGACAACCCACGCTGGAAAACTCAGCTTATGAGATAAAGGGTTTGAACGGAAAGGACTACCTCTTTATGACCGTAGAGGACGGGCCAAGAGACACCGTGCTGGCATGGGCAAAGAACGTAGCGGCTCTCCCGCAATACAAGAACCACCGCGTGATCTTGTCCACCCATGAATTCTTAAATGCAAAAGATGCGCGCACCACTGGTGCCATAGACTGGATCTACTGGGAGCCTTATAATATAGACAATATGATCCAGAAGTCGCCCCGTATCAAACTTCCAGATGCCAACAATGGTCAGCAGATATGGGAAAAAACGGTGCAGCCTTCTTCCAATATTGAAATGGTACTGTGTGGCCATATTTCAGGCGAAGGGTATAGAAAAGATAGGAATGCCGCAGGTAAAACAGTACACCAGATATTATTCGATGCACAGTCAATGGGCGGTGGACACCGCGATGGCAATGGCGGCGATGGCTGGCTGCGTATACTGGAGTTTTCGCCCGATGGGAAGACCGTGAAAGTGAAAACATTTTCTCCTTTATTCGGCGTATCCCCTACAACACGGCAGTTTGCCTGGAAAAAGGATGCCAGGAACGAGTACACTCTTAAGTTCGATTAGACCATAGTCAACAACGATTGCTACATATGAAACAAAACGATACCATCGCTAACAAAATGGGAATTCCGCCATCCCTCTTATCCGGTTATCTCGGCATACTACTCTTTATGATGGGAGATGGTATGGAGCAGGGCTGGCTAAGCCCTTACCTGATAGAACGGGGCATGAGCATACAGCAAAATGCCACCCTGTTTACAGCTTACGGAGTAACGATTGCTATCGCCTCCTGGTTTTCCGGCGTGCTGGCAGAGTCACTTACGCCTAAGAAAACCATGCTGATCGGTTTACTGATCTACCTGGCAGGTACAGCTGGTTTTATAGGTATTGGCCTGGATGTCCTTGACTTTCCAACCATGTTGATCACGTATGCCTTGCGGGGTTTTGGCTATCCCTTGTTTGCTTATTCGTTCCTGGTATGGGTATCATATGTTACTCCCGCTGGTGCGCTTGGACGAGCCGTGGGATGGTTTTGGTTTGTGTTTACCGGAGGACTGAATGTACTAGGCGCCTTTTATTCCAGTTGGGCCATTCGTGAGTTGGGGCATATACCTGCTTTGTGGAGTGCCGTCTTTTGGGTGTTGCTGGGGGCCCTGTTTGCCCTGGTGCTCAATAAAGCACCTTTCCGGATCAATGAACAGGCACAGAAAAACAAGTGGAAGGAATTAATAAAGGGCCTCACCATTGTTCGTACCGAACCCAAGGTAGCTATAGGAGGAATAGTGAGGGTGATCAATACTACCGCACAGTTTGCATTCCCGGTGTTCCTGCCTACCTATATGGCCGGGCATGGATTCAACACCACCGAATGGTTATACATATGGGGCACCATCTTTACCAGCAATATAGCCTTCAACCTGATCTTTGGTTTTGTTGGCGACCGGCTTGGCTGGCGCCAGACCATTACCTGGTTTGGCGGAGTAGGTTGTGGCCTCACTACTTTACTACTCTACTACATGCCCCAATACAGTGGTGGTAGTTATTGGCTGGTGATGCTCGCTGGTATTGCCTGGGGTGCTTGCCTGGCTGGTTATGTGCCCTTGTCGGCATTGGTCCCTTCATTGGTAAAAAAAGACAAAGGCGCCGCAATGGCCATTCTCAACCTGGGTGCAGGCCTGGCGGTATTTGCAGGCCCTGCTATAGTAGGCTTATTCATAGGCAGTGTTGGCGCGGAGGGAGTCGTATGGATATTGGCTGGTTTATATTTTACCAGTGCCATACTCACCCGCTTTATCACTTTGCCTTCGCCGGCTACCGGTCATTCAGCAAAGACGACCGTTGCTGAATCACCGGTATTATCGGCAGGAAACTAAAGAAAGATTTGTTAATAATTAATGAGGAATATGAGAGTATTAATAACTGCGCCTTATCATGAAAAAGGTTTGTTTGATGTAAAACAAGATCTGGGAGAAGTAATATATCGCCCGTGGAAACCCAATGGCCGCGCTTATAACGAAGATGAGTTAATGGCCCTGTTGTATGAAACCGAAGCAGAGGCACTCATCACAGAGCATGACCATGTAACAGAGAAGGTGATCACTGCCAATGCGCACCTGCAATTTATAGGTGTATGCAGGGGCACCCCTTCCAATGTATCTTTGGCCACAGCTTCCCGTCATGGCATTCCGGTTTTTTATACACCGGCCCGCAACGCACAGGCAGTAGCAGAGATGTTCATTGCCAATGTGATCACCTTTTTGCGCAAGACCTTGCCTGCCATCAGTTGGCTGCGTGGGCGCAACTGGAATGCAGACGCCCATACTTCTTACCTGGAATTTAAAGGCAACGAACTGGCCGGTAAGAAAATTGGTATAGTAGGCTTTGGTGCTATAGGGCAACTGATAGCCAAGCTGGTAGAAAATTATCCCTGTGCCATTGCTTATTATGATCCCTATGTAAATGCAGCTGCTTTTCCTGCTTACCAGCAGTTGAGCCTGGAAGAACTTTTTTCTACCTGCGATATTGTATCCGTGCATTTGCCCGTAACAGCAGATACAAAGGGAATGATCAATAGCCGTTTGTTTGAATTGATGAAACCAGATGCCATTTTTGTCAACACCGCCAGGGCAGTAGTGGTCAATAGAAATGATATGTACAGCGCCCTGTCAGGAAATAAGATCAAAGGAGCCATCCTCGACGTGTTTGACAACGAACCCCCGGATGAGTTGGATTATAAAATAATTGACCTGCCCAATGTATTGCCAACACCCCATATAGCAGGGGCCACCCACGAAGTGGAAGATCATCATGTGCGCATTCTCAATGAAGTGCTCACAGAATGGTTCGTACATGGCAACCATAGTGCCGATCGCCTGGCCAATAAGGAAATATTATCATCGTACATTCAACGATAAAATTTAAAGGATGAAACAACAGGAAGCATACCTGGTGCTCGATATTGGTACAGGCAATGTGCGTTCGGCTATTGTAAGCCCATCGGGCAAAATACTCGGTGTGGCAAGAGCTGATATCCGGTACTATCGGGATGACCTGTATCCTGATTCTATTTATTTCAAGCCCGATGAACTCTGGTCTCAGCTGAGGGAATTAACCGGAGAAGCGTTGAAGCAGGCAGGTGCGGTCACCATAAAGGCTGCCACCACCACCAGCCAGCGGGAGGGGATTGTATTGATCGATCAGGCTGGCAAGGCCGTTATCGGATTGCCCAATATTGATCACCGCGGACGCGAGTGGGAGGAGAAGTATCTCGATAAAAGCAGGATATACCAATTAACAGGTCGATACCCTACTTCTCTATTTTCGGCCTATAAGCTGGTAGGGATACGGGAAAGGAGACAAGATGTCTGGAATGGGCTTGCCTGCTTTCTCAGCATCAGCGATTGGGCAGCCTGGGAATTGAGTGGTATAACCTTGTATGAACATTCGCAGGCATCAGAAACATTGCTGTATGATGTGGCTGCCGGTAACTGGAGTGAGGAGCTTTGCGCCTTGTTTGGTATTTCACAAAAAATATTGCCTCCCCTCTCTCAGTCGGGCAGTATTGCCGGAACAGTAAAGCAGGATATGGCAGAGCAATGGGGATTTAACCCCGCTGCCCTGGTTATTACAGGCGGTGGAGATACCCAGCTGGCCATTAAAAGCACCAGCCCTTCCATAGGAGATGTGGTGATCGTATCCGGCACCACTACGCCCGTGGTGAAACTGGAAGGAGACTATATTACTGATCAGCTGGAAAGGACCTGGACAAGCCGGGATATTACCAAAGACCGGTTTGTATTTGAAGCCAATGCCGGCGTTACAGGTTTGAATTACCAACGGCTCAAAGAAGTCTTTTACCCCAATGAAGGCTATGATGTAATTGAGCGGGAGCTGGCGGAGAATAACAACAAACAATGTATGACCTCCCTGGGATCATTGATTGCCGGCGAAACCAAGCCTGTGATACGCGGTGGTTTTATTTTTCCTGTGCCTGTGTCTCATGAGCTTACCCGCAGCAGTTTTGTGTGGGCTACCCTCATGGATATTGCCTTTTCTATTGCGGAGAACTATAAAGTGCTGGCCGAAGTATCGGGTCACGACGCCGGTTATATCTGGGCCTGTGGTGGCGGATTACAGAGCAGCGCCTTGCGTAAGCTGATTGCCGCTGTTACGGGCAATGAAGTACGGGTAAGGAATGGTTTTGAGCAGGCATCCGTGGTGGGTGCTGCCATTCTTTGCAACGAGGCCCTGGGGGTAGCTGTTCAAAGAGAAGAAGCCGTGCTGGAAAGTTCCATAGCCACGGATCAGGACGCAGCAATGTATAAGACATTTTATGAACAATGGAAGGCAACAAGAGAACAGTTTAGGGCTGTAAGTTAAACCGCGTTGCTATTACATTAGAATACTAACCAATGAGTGAAGCTTATTTTATCGGCATTGATATTGGTACACAGGGGGCAAGGGTTGTATTATTGGATGAGGTAGGCCAACAACTGGCGGCAAAGGAGGAAGTCTTTCCATTGAACGAGCGTTCCCGCGAAGAGCAGTCGCCGGATATATGGTGGGATTGTTGCTGCAGGCTTATCCCGGAATTGGTAAAGGAAGTACAAGACAAAATTCCGTTGGATAAGATAAGAGCAGTGGCCGTTACTTCTACCTCGGGTACCATCATTCCCCTGGACCGGAATTTTAACCCGCTGCATCCTGCCATCATGTACAGCGATCCGCGATCTGGAAAACAAGCGGCTTTTTGTGCAGCAATAGCGCTCAAAGAAATAAAGGAAGGATATACCGCTTTTAATGCATCCAGCGGATTGCCTAAGATGCGTTGGTTCCTGGATCAGTATCCAGACCGTGCAGCCCAGCTGTACAAATTCATTCATGCCGCAGATTTTATCACCGGAAGATTGTGTGGTGAATATGGCGTCACCGATTATACCAATGCCATGAAATCGGGATACGATATTCACCAGTATAAATGGCAGGAATACATCGTGAAGCAGATCGGCATTCGTAAGGAATGGTTACAGGAAGTAAGACCCTCCGGTGTTCCGCTGGGTACCATAAAGACTGATCTGACAACGCAATGGGGACTTCCCGAGGGGATAATAGTAACAACAGGAATGACCGATGGCTGCGCCTCACAGGTGGCCTCAGGCGCCGTAAGTCCGGGTCAGTGGAATACAACCATCGGCACTACCCTAGTGATAAAGGGGGTGACCGGACAGGCCGTGGCAGATCCGTCAGGAGTTATTTATAACCATCGTCACCCTACGGGTTACTGGATGCCGGGTGGCGCCAGTAATACCGGCGCAGATTGGGTGAGTAAACTATTTGCAGGGCAGGATCTGCAGCAGTTAAGTGAGCAGGCTGCCACAAAATTGCCGGCTGCTTCACTGGCATGGCCCCTGATTCAACAAGGTGAGCGCTTTCCTTTCAAAGCACCCCAGGCCGTGGGATTTTGGCCCGAAGGCGATCTCGTGGAAAAGTTTACCGCCTGTATGGAAGGCGTGGCCTTTATAGAACGATATGCCTACGAAAGGATCGCTTCTTTGTCTGGTGAGAAAATAGAGCGCATCTTTTCTGCCGGCGGCGGCAGTAACAGCGATACCTGGCTGCGCATCAGGAGTGCTGTTATCAATGTGTCGGTGTGCAAAATGAAAAACGTATCAGGTGCCGCTGGCGCCGCCATACTGGCTGCATCCCGTAGTTTTTATTCATCTTTGCAGGACGCTGCTGCTGCCATGGTGAGCCCGGAGTTGACAGTGCAACCATCGCCTCCTTTGGTGAATGCCTATGACCTGAAATACAAACTTTTCATTGACGAATTGAAAGCAAGAAAAATATTGAACTAAGTATGCTGAAGATATTTTTACTCCGACATGGTGAGACTGCGTACAATGCCGATAATAACCGCTACTGCGGGCATACCGATATTCCCCTTACGGAAAAAGGTGTCCGCCAGGCCCAGGAAGTGAAGCGGCAACTGGAAGGAATAGAGTTTGTGAATGTATATTCTTCTCCTTTGCAGCGCGCGTTTACTACAGCTTGCATAGCTTCCGGAAAGGAGGCTGTAAAAGATGAGCGACTGATTGAAGCTGATTTCGGTAGCTGGGAGGCGAAGACTAGGGAAGAGTTCGTTGCTGAGAATGAGACCCTCTGGCTCAACTGGATGAATGATCCGGCGATACATCGGGCAGGTGGCACCGGGGAAACAGGGGCCGAAATTGTAGCCAGGGTGGATAGCTTTTTTCATTTCTTACAACAAACCTATGCTGAGGGCAATATTATGGTAGTGGCCCATAATGGTATTAACCGCTTGTACATGGCCCATAAACTGGGCATGCCTTTGAAAAATTACCGCCAGTTGGTGCAGCAAAATTCCTCCATTACCTGCTTTACACTGGATCAGCATGGAACGCTGACACTTGAATTATTGAATTCAAAACTCCGCTAAATGAAGATCAGTACGCCTACAATCATGGCTTTGTTGGCTACCTTGTTTGCTGTTTCGTCAGGATACACACAGTTGCATACGTTGCCAATAAAGAGTACTCCGGACCTCCAGGCTTACTTTCATTATACAGGTAATGGTAAACAGATCATTAGTGGGCATCGGGGCAGTTATATAGCAGGGTATCCTGAAAATGCCATTGAAACATTCGAGTATGTGTTGAAACATACAGCTGCTTTTTTTGAAATAGATCCCCGTCTCACAAAAGATAGTGTGATCGTGTTGTTGCACGATTCCACTTTAGACAGAACAACCACCGGTAAAGGCAGGCTGGCCGACTATACCTGGGAAGAGGTGAAGCAGTTGAGGTTGAAAGATAAAGATGGTAAGCCAACCCCTTACCGCATACCCACCTTGCAGGAAGCCATTGACTGGGCAAGGGGCAAAACAGTACTGAACCTGGATAAAAAGGATGTTCCCCTGCCAATGACAGCCAACATCATAAAGAAGAATAATGCAGCCACTTTCGTAATGGTTACCGTCCACAACGCAAAGCAGGCGAAGTTTTACTATGATGCCGATTCCCGCTTAATGATGTCAGCTTTTGTAAAGACCGAAAAGGCCCTGAAGGAATATGAGGACGCCGGCGTGCCTTGGAAAAACATGATTGCTTATATAGGCTCTGAAAACAAGCCTGCCAATAAGATCATGTTCGATCTGCTGCATGCCCGTGCCGTGATGTGTATGATCTCTGCAGCGCCTGTTTATGATAAGTTACCCATTGTACAGGAGCGGGCTGCCTCCTATCGCGATATATTTGTGCAGGGAGCGGATATCCTGGAGTCTGATTATCCGGTAGAAGTAGCTGCCGCGATGAAAAAGGCTGCTGGCGTTTCCGATGTAGCGTCGTGTTTAAACTGCCAACCCCCATGAGGATGAAGGGTTTCATCGCCGCCAGGCGCCTCTACAACACCATCGAGGGTGATGAATTCGGTTACGATAATTTTCCGCATGGTCTATTTTTGTAAAACTAGCGGATGGCGTTTTATCCCAGGAGGGGAGAAAAGGACATTCCAAGGGGTAGATATGTCGGACTAACGCCGGGATGTGCGGGTGGATACCTTGTCGGCAATCACCCAGCCTTCATTGGTCTTCATGAGGTTGAAGTAGTCCGTAAACAGATCCCGTTCCGTGCTGATCTCCACTTTTGCACTACCCATATTATTGGTGATATCAATCGATACAATACGGGTGCTGAGGTTTTGGGGTCTTTCGTGTGGTTTAAACAAACTTAGATACTGATTCCTGGAATATTCGATGAATTTCCCATCCCGGTAGTTCTTTAAATGACAGGACGAATGCATGGCTTTACCTAGTTTCACGGTGTCTCCCGTTGCCCAGCCATCGAAATAGAGCTGGATCATATTTTCTATCAATGGTCTTTCGGTGATAGTATCCTGAGAAAATGCAGCAATAAGGCTGACAGATAAACCGGCTAACAGGATCAATTTTTTCATTGTAAAGTGTTTTTGATGAGCAGAATGATGCATGAATGTTCGCTCTCAAAAATCAGTTTTACTTCAAAGCCGAAGGTCCTGTAAAGCGGATTCAGGCGTACGGTTTTATAAATCCGGACCAGGTGGCCGTCGCACAGTACCGGGGTTAATGCTTTGGTGCAGATCAGTTGAAGTCCCTGGGTATCAGGTCTAAAACCCGTGGACAACTTTTATACTGAGGATCAAAACTCAACCTGAGATCAAAACCAACCCTTTTCGCGCCTGCTGAAATATTGAACCTCGACATTTCATTTCCTGTATCGGTCTCTGCCGGCGGGAGAGGGTGGGCAGGTTCGCTCTTCCTGCTTTCCCAAGCGAAATCTCCTTTTGGCAGTGACAGACTGATACAACAAATCTACAATGGTTCCTCATCCTGTTGTTCAAAAATGGGACGGTCTCCCCGGAATGTTGGGACGGCCTGAGGAAAAGCCTGGGACGAACAGCATTTTTTCCCCGGAAGTACCAGCAATTTTGGGACGATAGTCGGCAGAAGCCGGGACGAACAGCCTATGTCCTGGGACGAACAACACATTTTCTCCATTTTCTTCGCTTTGCTTCCCCGGAATCGGCCTCTTTCTCCTCGGATTGTTCGCATTGGGTCCTCTTTGCTTCCTCGGATTCTCCTCTTTGGCTCCCCGGGCCCCGGGGAAGCAAAGAGGAGGATGTTCGAATCTATCGGGTTACCATTGTGGACAAACCCTGCGGAAATCGGCGTACCGGATGGGGCGGTGAGTATACTAACGGTGGGGGCACAATGTTTGAAGCCTGTAAAACATGAGTAGTCAAATTTTTAACAGAACTATTAAGGTGGGTGGGATCGATATTTTTTATCGGGAGGCTGGCGATAGAAATAATCCATCCTTGTTACTCTTACCTGGTTTTCCAACCTCGTCGGTAATGTTTAAAAACCTGATGACTGCCTTATCAGACAGGCTTCACCTGGTAGCTCCCGATTTTCCTGGATTTGGCTTTAGCGCTTTTCCCCCTAAAGATCAATTTGAATATTCATTCGGGAATATATCAGCCTTTATGAACAAGTTTACCGATGCGATAAACCTGCAGTCATTCACCATCTATCTGCACGACTATGGAGCTCCTGTTGGTCTGCGACTATGCGTAAACCATCCTGAAAAGATCGAGGGAATAATTGTCCAAAGCGGTAACGCCTATGAGGAAGGTGTTGCGGGGATATGGGATGAAATGAAAGACTATTGGGAAAACCCTACCCCTGAAAAAAAGAAAAAACTGTATGCTTTCCTAAGCGAGGAAGGGGTGAAGTGGCAGTATACGGCAGGCTTACCCGAAGAAATGCTGCCAACAATAAGCCCTGAATTGTGGGTACTTGATTGGGATTCGATGAAAAGACCTGGTAATATCGATATGCAATATGAACTGAATTGTGACTATATGAACCACATGAAAATGTTCCCTGTCTTCCAGGAGTATTTCCGGGTTCATCAACCTCGGGCGCTCGTCATTTGGGGAAAACATGATCCGTTTTTTAATGTGGAAGAGGCTGCCTGTTACAAGCGGGATTTACCTGATGCTCAGGTTCATATTCTCAATGGCAGCCATTGGGTACTGGAAACAAATTTTGAGGAAGTGTTGGAGCTTATTAGTGGATTTTTTAAGCAGCATTGGCCGACCGGTATTCCGGGGCAACATGCTGGTTGATATTCAAAAGTGCCATGGACCGAAGATCGATAAGAGACTCAAAAATCATACATTTGTTCATTAAACCTGTCTCCAACCCTAATTTATGACTCTATCGAAACAGTCAGCCACTTTATAATGCGATTAGTGAAATTGCTTAGTAATGGAAAAATAGAGAAAGTCGGCTTGAATTCCGTGAAGTTTACAAATACCTGACAGCCTCGCACAGGATTTATCGGATTTGGTAAGCATGATTGTATAACAATTTGCATTAAATGTCCGGAATTACATGAAAAAATACAAGTCGATATATTTCCTGGTATTCTTGGTGGCTGTATTGACCCTGGAGCCACAACGGTTGTGGTCACAGCGCCTGCCTTTGCCTTCAGGGAAATTCAGCATAGGCCATCACCAGCTTGAATGGGTAGATATTAATCGAATAGAAATTTTAGCACCAGACAATATGATGCGCAGGTTGTTAGCCGATATATGGTACCCTGCCGAAAATGTTACGGGCCTGCCAGTTCCTTATCTTGATACTGTTATGATTAACCGGGCTTTGGGAAATAAAGGATTACAGTCGCTTCTTGGTGCAAACGGTGCGGCAAGGATTCGATCGGGTGAAATGAATACACATGGTCGGGAAGAAGCAGCTTTTGACCATCGCCTGAGGTCGGCTCCAGTTATTTTCTTTTCACACGGCATGGGTATGATCACGCAACTGTACACAGCGCAGATAGAAGAACTGGTGAGCCATGGATACGTAGTAGTGGCCCTTTCGCATCCTTATGACGCATGGCTTGTTTCGTTCACAGATGGGATACAGATCCCTTTTGAAAGAAAACAGCGTAATGCAGCGGGCAACACCGAAGAGCAGCATATCGCTTATGAGAATAAAAGAATAGAATGGTGGGCAGCTGACATCCGTTTTGCACTGCATCAACTTGAGATTATCAACAACATGAATGCTGACACGATTCCTTTTGCCGGTCATTTGGACCTGTCCCGCGTGGGTGCTATGGGCCATTCAGCAGGAGGGCGGGCAGCGGCTCGCGCCTGCCAACTTGATGCACGAATAAAAAGTTGCGCTGACCAGGATGGTGTGGCCATGATGCAACCATTTTATTTAAACCCTGATGGAATTGGGATGAAACAATCCTTCTTATTGTTCGAGCGTGTACGCAATGTTACCCTTGGCGAAGCTGACGCTGCTTCTATGGGCATGACGCTTCCGGCGTTGAATGCCCTGGTAGATAGCCTGCGCCGTGGTAAAAGAAATGCGTTGGCTGCGACAGGAGGAGCTTACCACGTGCTGCTTCGATTTGACAGTTCAAGTCACATGAGTTTTAGCGATTTGCCTTTACTCCAGGCAAAAAGCGAGTTGGAATCTGCCGCGGCCAGCCGTGTGTTACAGATAACCTGCCGTTACACACGCGAATTTTTCGACAAAACGCTGCGAGGCGCATCTTCTACACTGTACGATACCAACAAAAGGCTGAACTATATAGATCTTGTTGAATGGTACCCAAAAGCCAGGAACAGAAAGTGAGTGTTGTAATAAATAAAAAGGCAGTTATACGCTCCGCGTAACTGCCTGGTTGCTGCTTCCCCTGCTGGACAGTTCTTGAACCAGTTAGCTCATGATTTACAAGCATTTTGCTGATACTCAAGGTCGCGTGTTAGCGATGGTTTACTTTTTTTTAGCAGCAATTAACTTCTCTAAAACGCTTAAATATACGTCGGTTGGCGTTTGTCGTTCGTACGCATACTTTGTCTTAAAAGCTACAACTAAATCAAGTTTGGGAAAAACGGTAATAAATTGTCCAAAAGCACCTGTTGCAGAATAAGCACCTTCATAAGCACTTTTGTTGTAGGGAGTATCCCAAACCCACCATAAATAACCATATCCAAAATGAAAATAAGCTGTCTTTTCTTCTACAGCTTCTTTATAAGTTGTAACAACTGAAGTAGTAGTTTTTACCCAACTAGCCGGAATGATCTGTTGGTCTCTCCATTTTCCGTTTCTCGACATTAAATATCCAATTCTCGCCATATCCCGAGTCGAAAACCATATGTGATAAGCCGGATATTTTGATTTTGATGTATCTCCTGTTTTGCGCTGCTCTTTGATATTCCAGTCTTGCATTTGCAGTGGTTTTGCAAGAATAGAATCAATTAATTCATAGATAGTTTTGCCTGTCTGTTGTTCTAATATATAACCTGCTATATTGAAATCCCAATTGTTGTATAACCAGTAACTTCCGGGTTGAATACTACCTCTTTTAGGAGCCATTGCAGATGCATCCCCTGAATTACTTGCCGGATGATAAACACCCGAACGGGCAGTAAGTAGGTCCTTAATTGTAGCTTTTTTTTCTATTGGTAACAAACCTCCGATATCATCAAGATGCAACTGTTCAATGGTGGTAGAAAGATTTATTTTACCAGTTTTCACAAAGGGGCCATACAACATGGAAAGAATACTCTTTCGGCACGATGCCAGATAACTTGTTTCTTTAGTGTCTCCATAATCAAAAAGTATTCTGCCAGACTGAATGACGACGACTCCAGTAGCATTTGTACTGTCAATAATGAATTTTTTTAGTTTATAAAGGCTGTCGTTGCTCCAACCTTCTTTAGTGGCATCGCTCATAAATTGCCAGGTGCTGTCGGGATAAATGTAATCACTGCTTTTAGTGATTGTAGTTTGTTGGCAAAAAGATATACAAGGGAGAAATTGAAAATACAACAGAAGTTTTCGCATGGTTGTAATGCATTTGAGGCTAATCGTAATTACCGCTAACTTCTAAATATACGTGCCTTCTTTCAAAAAGCGCAAAGCCACCCGAAGGTGGCTTTGTAAGCTGTTGATTTTGAGTGCTCCCCCTGCTGGACTTGAACCAGCGACCCTCTGATTAACAGTCAGATGCTCTAACCAACTGAGCTAAGGAGGAATCTATAGGCCAGTAACTTTTTATAGCCCTGGATATACCCGTTTGAAGGATGACTGTCAGGACTTTAGCCGTCCTTTCCACATCATGTCCCAAAGGGGTTGCAAAAATAGGGATTTTTACTTTTCATAGCACCTACTGGTAAAATTTTCTGCAGGAAATCTTTGTCTTTTATTTCCACCGTCTCCTGGTGCACATTTCCCCGCCTCACCATAACAAATTATAGTAACTTACTATTTGTTCCGTCCCCTCATGGCTCAACAATAACCTTTGATACACAAATATCCATGAAGACATACAGACCTATATTGTTTGTGATCTCCATCGTCCTGGCCGGGGTAACTTTCTTCATCTGGTCGGCCTGGCAGGACCGCCTTCGTGCCGGCAACTCCCAGCAACAGCTCACCCACAACAATAAGGTCATCCAGGCATTCGACAGCGTTCAAATTCTCATTACCTCCAAAGAATCTGCTGTAAGAGGTTATACGATCACCGGCGATTATGTGTTCATTGCCCATTTGACCCATTACAATAAGATTATACAGAATAGCCTGGAAGAAGCCGGCAGATTAATAGCCGACAACCCGCAACAAGTAGCCCGCTTGCAGGAACTCGTACAACTGGTCAATGAAAAGGATCGGTTTCAGCAACAGATCATCCAGGCACGTAAAAGCTCCTTCGAAGAGGCCCTTCAACTTACTTCCAGCCTCAAAGGCAAAAACCTCATGGACAAGATAGCCGCCGATCTGGCGCAGATGAAGGCCGACCAAAACAAACTACTCCAGGCCAGCATTCTTCGCAATCACGAGGCAGGCCGCCAATCGCTGCAAACAGCCATCATCGGAGCACTTACTGTCCTTGTCTTTATTGCCATCCTGTTATTCCGCCTCAATCGTGATATACAACTCCGCCGCAAAGCAGAAGGTGAACTGCTGAAAAGCGAAGCCAAATACCGTGAATTTGTGGAAAATGCTGGCGTGATCACCTACACGGCCGACATCACCGGTACCTTTACTTTCATTAGCAAACAGGTCGAGACCTTAACAGGGTATACGCCGGAAGAAATGCTGGGCAAACATTTTTCATCACTCATCCCGGCCGAATGGATACCCCATGTGGCTGCCCAATATGAACAGCAGTTCATCAACCGCACCCGCGAATCCAACCTCATTTTCCCCATTACTTTCAAAAACAATGGTATTCGCTGGGTAGAACAAGATGCCATCCTGCTGGAAAAAGATGGTAAGGTCACCGGCTTCCAGTGTGTAGTAAAAGATGTTACCGAACAGGAACTGGTAAGACAGAAATTGCAGAAAATTGAAGCCGAACAAAAAGAATATCAATACCGCATTCAGGCCATCCTCGACAATGCCCCCCTCATGATCTATGTAAAAGACCTGGAAGGGCGATACCTGCTGGTGAATAAACAATGCAGGGAAATATTTGGCCTCACGGATGACATGGTGATTGGTAAAACGGTATTCGATGTACAGGCTAAAAAAAGCTCCGCTGAAAGATATTTTGAAGCGGATAAACAGGTCATCAAAACAAGAAAGCCCGTAGAACTGGAAGAAGTATTGCACCTGGCCGATGGCGACCGCCACCTGCTGACCATCAAATTCCCCCTGTTTGATAAAGACAACCAACTGCTGGGAGTTAGCGGTTTTATGAAAGATATTAGCGAAATGGTCAAGTCCCGACAGGAGATGATCCTGGCCCGCCAAAAGGCGGAGGCCGCAGAAACACTGCAGGAACAGTTCCTGGCCAATATGAGCCATGAAATACGCACGCCTATGAATGGCATCATTGGCATGACGAATCTCCTGATGCAAACCCCGCTCTTGCAACACCAGCAGGAATACGTGCAAATGATCAAACAATCTTCCGACAACCTGCTCGTACTGATCAATGATATTCTCGACCTGTCCAAGATCAAAGCTGGCAAGATCAGTATTGAAAAGATACCGTTCAGCCTGGGCGACATTATCAAAAACCTCAACGGTACTTTCAAGATCAAAGCAGGGGAGAAAGCACTTAATTTTTCTACGCTCGTACAACCGGAAGTGCCGATGTACCTGGTAGGCGACCCCCACAGGCTTGGTCAGGTATTAACCAACCTGCTGAGCAATGCCATTAAGTTTACCGAAAAAGGCTACGTGACACTGGAAATAAATGTGCAGCAACAAGGCAGCCAGGAAGTAACCCTTTGCCTGCAGGTAAGTGATTCAGGCATTGGCATCGATACCAAACAGCTAGCCCTTATCTTCGAAAGTTTCTCCCAGGCTTCCTCTGATACTACCAGGCGCTTTGGCGGCACAGGTCTTGGCCTTGCCATCACCAGGCAATTGGTCGAACTGCAGCAGGGTAGTGTGCATGTGACCAGCAAACCCGGTGCCGGTACCACCTTTACTATTTTGCTTCCCTTTGGTATCAGCACAGCGCAGGAAGTACAGGGTAATGTGAAACCAGTAATGCAGCCCCATGATCTGGAAGATTATTCCGGCAAACATGTGCTCATCGTAGAGGACAATGATGTGAACCAACGGGTATTGAAATACAATCTCGAACAGTATAACCTCAACGTTACCGTCGTTGACAATGGTAAGGAGGCTATCCGGTGGCTGGAAAAAAACAAGACCGACCTCATTATGATGGACCTCCACATGCCCTTAATGGATGGCTTCCAGGCTACCGATTATATCCGCAGACAACTACACCTTCCGGTGCCCATTGTTGTCTTAACCGCCAGCGTGCTGCGCAATGAACGGCAACGTTGCCTGCAGATAGGCGCCAATGATTATGTGGCCAAGCCATTTGCCCCGGAAGAATTACGCCGCTGCCTGGAGAAATTCCTGTTGAATCGTGAAGGAGAAGTGATGGATCACCGGGCCATCACCACCTATGATGCAGTTCAACCGGTCTTTGATCTTTCTGTATTGCTGCAGTTAAATGATAACAACGTCATCAAAGAGATCTACAAAGTATTTGAGACCATGGTGCCCTCCGGCCTGGAAGAAATGAAACAACTGGCTATTAAAGAAGACTGGCAGGCCGTATTTGAATTGGCCCACAAGTTGAAAAGCAGCCTCAGTATCATACAGGTGAAGGACCTGCATTCGAAAATGGCTACTATTGAATCCAATGCACGCTCTCAAAAACAGCTATCCGAAATACTGCCCATGATCAATGAGTCAATAGCCGCCTACTACCACGTAGCTCCCATGATCAAAATGGAAATTGAAAAAGACCTGGTATGATCACCAAAGGCCAAACAGGCCATTGTCTGGCAAGCCGAAAAACAAGCCATCCTCCCGTTGCTCTATGGGATAGGTCTTCAGGTAATATCCTTCCCCACTGGTATTGCGGCCATTCTTCACACTGAATTTATAGCGGTGCAGCGGACATACCACATTGCCCACTGCATCAATATAGCCATCGGCCATAATACCGCCGGCGTGTGGACATTTATAGGCAAAGCCAAACCACTCCTGCTGGTATTTACCCACACATATTTTCCTGCCCTTCACTTCTATTACGGCAATATGACTATCACTCATAGATAGCTCAGTCTCTGCTTCCGCAATCTTGTGCCAGTTGTATTGCTTCTCAGCCATAGAGCAGGTATGAATTACAGGTAGGTGGTCTTGTAAGGATAACGGATCGTGTAAAGCTCTTTTACTTTGGTGAGGATTGTATTCCTGAGTTCTTCCAGGTTCCTCCTTTCCAGCGCAGAGATGAAAACACAATTGCCCTGAAGGGTATTCTCCCAGCGTTCTTTCAGCTCTTTAATGATCTCCTGCTTTACTTCCTCTTCCAGCCAGGGGTCAAACGTATTCTTCTCATACAGATCCATCTTATTGAAGATCGTGATCACTGGCTTGTCATAAGCGCCCAATTCTTGCAGGGTGCTATTGACCACGTTGATCTGGTCCTCATAATGCGTATGTGAAATATCTACTACATGCAACAGGATGTCTGCTTCCCTTACTTCATCCAGCGTGCTTTTAAAACTCTCCACCAGGTGGTGGGGCAGCTTGCGGATAAAACCAACGGTATCACTCAGCAGGAAGGGAGTCGTTTCAAATACTACCTTGCGTGTAGTGGTTTCCAGCGTGGCAAATAACTTGTTTTCTGCAAACACATCGCTTTTACTCAGCAGGTTCATGATCGTAGATTTTCCTACGTTGGTATAACCCACCAGCGATACCCGGATAAATTCTCCCCGGTCTTTACGTTGTACAAAAGCCTGCTTGTCGATCTCCCCCAGCCGTCTGCGCAGCAAGGCGATCTTGTCTTTTACAATACGACGGTCAGTTTCGATTTCCGTTTCACCAGGTCCCCGGGTACCGATACCGCCTCCCAAACGTTCCAGGTGACTCCACATCCCTTTCAGGCGGGGTAGCAGGTATTGGTATTGCGCCAGCTCTACCTGCGTTTTGGCCTGTGCTGTCTTGGCCCGGCGGGCAAAGATGTCCAGGATCAGGTCAGATCGGTCAATAACCTTTATCCCAAGCGCCTTTTCTATATTGGTGATCTGTGAGCCCGTAAGCTCATCATCAAAAATGATCAGGTTGATGTCTTTTCCCGTCACAAAGTTCTTGATCTCCTCCAGCTTTCCCTTTCCCAGGAAGGTTTTACTGTCGGGGTGCGGCAGCTTCTGGATATACCGCTTTACCGCCGTAGCCCCGGCTGTTTCTGCCAGGAAAGCCAGTTCTTCCAGGTATTCTTTTACCTGCTCTTCCGTTTGCGTTTTGTATACCAGCCCCGCCAGTACCGCTTTCTCCTCTTTTTCGATAATGTTCTTGTTCTCTAGCAACGATTAAAATTTTGTGAGTGCAAAAATAACCATAATAATCTCAAAGCCCGCGACTTCACCTGCCTGCAGCACTACAAACTACGTTCCTTACAGGTTTGCCTTTATTCCTGCGACCGAAGCATCCGCTGACTTCCTCCAGGTTCGAAAGGGTGGAAAACAAAAAAGGAAACAGTATTTACTGTCTCCTTTCAATATTTTTTGTCTTCTGTGAGATCCTTCAGATCCTGCCATCCGCGATTACAATCCACTCAGCGTCAAACCGATCTGGAAGGGCCGGACATCCGGGCCAAAGCCTTCTTTGATAAAGGCATTTACCTGGTAGCTGCCATATAGGCTCAACGCGCCATAGCCAATGCGGCCGGTAACGCTCAAACGGGTACTATTGAAATATCTTTTGGATTTCTCTTTCAGCGTATAAGCATTGATGGTGTTGCCGCTTCTGTTCTGCCACGTCTTTCCTTTTACACTGGCGCTCATCATGGTGCCGATCTTACCACCGACAGCAATTTTCCAGCTTTTGTTGGTATTCTCGGGGTTGGAAACGAAACGCAATTCAACCGGTGCTTCCAGGAAGGTAGTAGCCAGTTTATATTTCTTAAAATGGTTGGTATCGGCCACATTCCTGAAGCCAAGGGTATTGGCCCTACGCCCGGTAATGTCGATCTCTGTTTTATCGAAGAACATATTGTCTGTGCCTACACCTGCACCGATACCTACGCTAAAGCGGGGATCGCTTTTGAAAGGCAGGTCAAACATGAAATAAGCATTGAAGCTGCGGGAAAGTCCTTTGGTGTTGATCGTATCCGGTATCTGCGACCAGCCATTGTATCCCAACTGAAACATGAGGTGATCATTGGGCCGGTTGGAAAGCTTGACCTTACTCCAGTCTTTTTTCTTCTTCTTAGTAGTTACAGTAGTGGTCGTAGAGTCCTGGGCCATAACAGCAGTCATAGAGGCCAGGGCAACGAAAAGCGTCAGGATTTTTTTCATACCAGATAAATAATTGATCAAATGTATCCTACCAACGGTTAACGAAAGGTTAAAGAAAAAACTCACAGCATTTTTGCTGTGAGCACTAATTTAAAGATGTGGTGTGGCCTGATGTGAATTTTTCTGAATAAGTTGTTCTACCCGTATCCTGCTTTTCCAGCCTTTAAGCTGTCGTTCCCTTTTGAGGGCAGCTGTTTTGTCAGGATGAAGCTCTGTGAAACGAATCGACCAATCGGATGCCTTACCTGTAAATCCACTGTGATTACATTGGTGTTTGCGCAATCTTTCCTCTACATTTTCTGTAACACCAATATAATACTTGTCCAGTTTTTCAGAATATAGGATGTACACAAAAAAAGCCATCCGGCAACTATTAATGTGGGCCCTGTTGGTATCGAACCAACGACCCCCTGATTATGAGTCAGGTGCTCTAACCGACTGAGCTAAGGGCCCCTTCTCCTTTCGGAGAAACTATTTCAAATAAAGAACTATTAAACTTAACGACCCTCCCGACTTTCAGTCGGGATGCTCTAACCGACTGAGCTAAGGGCCCCTCTCCCAGAGGAGAAAATATTTAAAAGAAAGAACTGTCTACAATACACCGGAATTTCCAGCGAGTGGCAAAATTATAGAAATTCAGTAACTATGGGGAAGAAATCTGCTTTATTTTTTGATTTACCTTGTGCAGGCAGCAATGCTGCAGGATACTTGGTCTTTAAATAGCCGGTTGCTATGTCTAAGCTTGCTAATATCAAGGAAATACAGCGTCGTATAGCCTTATATGACGACGAAGTTGCTTATAAAGAGCTGTTCTGTCTCTTTTATAAGCCCCTGCTCCGGTTTGCGTATACCTTTTGTCATGCCCATGAAATGGCCGAAGAGATCGTTTCAGATGTTTTTATCAGCATATGGCAGCGCCGCTCCCACCTCGACGACATCAATAACCTCAAAGTATACCTCTATATAAGTACCAAAAATATGGCCCTGAAATACCTGCTCAAACAGCAAAAGCAGGTGTCTATTACCATCGACGATCTCCAGGTAGAGCTGGAAAGCCAGTATAATAATCCCGAACAGCTCATGATGACCGCCGAAATGCTGGCCCGGGTAGAACAGGCCATTACCCACCTTCCCCCCCGTTGTAAATTGGTCTTTAAACTCATTAAAGAAGACGGCCTGCGGTATAAAGAGGTAGCCGAAATCCTTGGCATCTCTGTCAAAACCATTGACAACCAGCTGGCTATAGCCCTTGGCAAGATCGGCAAGGCCCTCAATGTAAACCTCAAAAAGATCGTTCGCTTCTAAAAAATTCAACTCTTCTGTAAAAACGCCAGTGCAGGTAGCAGCGCTTTTCAGGCTCCTGAAAATTCCCGCTATGGGCTAATGGGGTCTGCTTTCCCTTCAACTGATCACTCCACAAACTTTTTTTTCAAACGCTTTAGGGGATTCCCCTAAAACGCGGCTCCTTATTTAGATAACAACCAAAAACAACCAGGCAAGCAACCACCTTATGTCGACTGAACGCATTTGGGAACTGATGGCGCGGAAGCTCGCGGAAGAGGCCTCTGATGAAGAATTAGGAGAGCTGGAGCAATTGTTACGTACCCATCCCGACCTTCATTTCCCTATCCAGACTATTACCGATCTATGGCAACAGCCGTCGCAGCCTGCCGACCAGGTTTCCATAGAAACGGGCTATCACCAACACATTGCACGCATGCAGGAAATGGGTATTCTAATCGGCCAGGCGCCGGATGACAATGCTTTATTGCTGGAGGGTTCGCGCAAGCCTTCCCGGCGCCGTTTCATGTCATGGGCCGCAGTGGGTGCTGCCGCAATAGCTGCGGCATGGTTTTTTTATTGGCTGCAGCCTCCTGCGTCCGTTAAAACACCGCTCCTGGCCGAAAAAAGCCCGCTTAGTGAGATAATCACCCGGCAGGGCTCCAGAACCAAGGTGCAATTGCCCGATGGTACCCATGTATGGCTTAATGCCGGCAGTAAATTGATCTATGATAAAGACTTTAACGGCTCCAAACGTGAAGTAACACTCACCGGTGAAGGGTACTTTGATGTAGTAAGAAACGAAAAGAAGCCCTTTATCATCCACACCGTTAAAATGGACGTAAAAGTGTTGGGTACTCAATTCAACGTAAAATCATATCCCAATGATAAGACCACCGAAGCTGCCCTCATTCATGGCAGCATCGAGGTTTCGCTCAAAGACCGGCCAGCCCAAAAGATCATCCTCAAGCCCAATGAAAAGATTGTAGTGGCCAATAAGGATACCTTATTGACCAGCGAAAATAATACACGGCCCCGCGGAGAAGAAACCGAGCCCCTGGTGGTGATCAGAAACCTTACCTACCAGAAAAAAGACAGTTCTATTCTGGAAACTTCCTGGCTGGAAAATAAGCTGGTTTTTGAAAACGAATCCTTTAAGGAATTAGCACTGAAAATGGAACGCTGGTATGGGGTGTCAATAAACTTTAAAGATGAAAAGATGGATACCCTTCACTTTACCGGCGTATTTGAAAATGAAACCATCGAAGAGGCAATGCGCGCACTTAAAATAACCGGTTCCTTCAACTATAAATTTCAGGGTAAAACGATCATGATATCTCGATAACGATTACTAACGAAAATTAAAACTGCCAATGGTTCAAGCCAATAGTACTTAAAAATGTATAAAAAAAACAGGATTCCGTTGACGCGGAACCCCGTTGTAGTTGAAAAAAGTCTCGGTACACTCCAACCCTCGGAAAGTTGATGTTACCATTTGTTAACCCTTTTCAATGCTTAAAGTATGAAAAAAATAAGGACTTTTCCCGATTTCCTCGGGAAGCCTAACCTTTTAAAGCTTGCATTTATCATGAAATTAACGGTTGCCATTCTCCTGGTCAGTTGCCTGCATGTGTCAGCCGGTGTTTACTCCCAATCGCGGGTCACCCTAAACATGCAATCTGCCGACATTAAAAAGGTATTGTCGGCCATCGAAAAAAAGACCAACTATCGTTTTTTATACAATCAAAGTCTGCTCCCGGCAGACCAGAAAGTCAACGTCACCGCTATTAATGAAGAAGTGCTATCCGTGATCAACAGGATATTGCAGAATACTTCTTTAACCTATGAAGTTCTTAACTCGAACCTGGTAGTGTTGAAGAAAATGAATACAGTACTGCTGCAAGCCCAGATCACTGGTCGTGTTACCGATTCAACCGGCGCTCCCATAACCGGCGTGTCGGTACGGGTGAAAGGCAGTAACGCCGGCACTTCCACCGATGCCAACGGTGCTTTTTCCATTACCGTGCCCGACAATGCTACCCTCGTCTTTTCCTCTGTTGGGTATACTACCAAGGAGGTGGCCGTTGCCGGTCAAACGACTATTAATGTAACCCTCGAGGCCACCAATACACCACTCGACCAGGTGATCGTAGTAGGCTATGGCACCCAACGCAAAATTGATGTTACCGGTTCCGTGGCCAATATAAAGGGCGAGGAAATATCCAAGCAGGCCTCTGTTAACCCCATCAGTGCTTTACAGGGTAAAGTGGCCGGGGTACAAATTACCAATTCAGGTGCACCCGGTGCTTCTCCGGAGATCAGGATACGTGGTGTGGGAACTGTTTTTGGAAGCACCAGTCCTTTATATGTAGTAGATGGTGTGTGGTTTGATAATATCGCCTTCCTCAATCCGGCTGATATTGAAAGCTTGAGTATCCTGAAGGATGCCTCCAGTGAATCCATATATGGTATCAGGGCCGCCAATGGTGTGGTGCTCATTACCACCAAAAAAGGGAAAGCAGGCAAACCTGTTATTAATTATAATGGTTATGTGGGCTACCAGAAAGTGACCAACCAGATCGAAATGGCCAATGCCAATCAGTATGCCACCATGATCAATGAAAAAGAAGGTACACAGGTACTTGACCCGTCTAAATTTGGAGAAGGCACCGATTGGTACCACCAGGTGCTTAGAAATGCCATCATCACCAACCACCAGGTATCTATATCAGGAGGGGCCGATAAATCCAATTATGCGGTTTCTTTTGGCTACCTCAACCAGGACGGTATTGTAGAAACAAACAACTACCAGCGCTATACCATCCGCCTGCAACAGGAATTCCAGGTGGCAGCCCCCCTTAAAATGGGCTATACACTGACGGGTGCCTATAGCAAATCCGATGATATTGATGGCGCCATATTCCGCCAGTTGTATACAGCCTATCCTGTATTGCCTGTTTACTATGCCGATGGTTCCTATGGCGATCCCGGTGATTTCCCGCTGGGCGATGGCGCCAAATACAACCCACAGGTGACCATTGACTATTTTGACCAGGATACAAGACAATACCGCGCTACCGGAAATGTATTTGCCGAACTGAAAATCGCTAAATACTTCACTTTCCGTTCCAGCATCGGGGGCGAATATACCGATCAGAATATCCGCAACTACCGTCCTGTTTATAACGTAGGGCCCAGTTTGCGCAATGACATCAGTCTCCTTACCCTGACCGATGAACATACCCGCAACTGGATATTGGAGAATACCCTTACCTACGATAGGAAATTTGGTGACCACACCATAAAAGTACTGGGTGGCCAGGGAGCTCAATCCTACCAGTTTACCAAGCGCATTGGATCAGCCCAAAATGTACCCAATGGCCGCAACTTCGAATACCTGACCCTGGGTACCAACCGCTTCGTACAGGATGCTGATTATCCCAACTATCCATTGAAGAGCACCATTGCGTCTTACTTCGCCAGGCTGAACTATTCATTTCAGAATAAATACCTGCTTACAGCATCATTCCGGGCCGATGGTTCTTCCAAGTTCTCCGGCTCCGACAAATGGGGTTATTTCCCGGCCGTAGGCATAGGCTGGGTGATCAGCAAGGAAAGCTTTATGGAATCGCAGGATCTTTTCGACAACCTCAAGCTGCGGGCCAGCTGGGGCCAGGTAGGAAACGCCTCTGTTCCGGCTAACTTGTCTGTTCAGTCCGTGACCCAAACGCCACAACTGATCGCCAACTTTGGCGGTCAAACCTATACCGGCGCCAGTATTGATAAGATTGTTCCCCCTACTACTTTTTGGGAAAAAAGTGTGGGTACTGATATCGCGATCGAAGCGGCTTTGTTGAAAAACAAGTTGAATGTAGAAGTGGGCTGGTACAACCGCAAAACCGAAGATGCCATTTTTGCCATTGATATCCTGGGTTCATTGGGTGTATCAGGAAGCAATATCGTTGGTAACCAGGCTACCTATCAGAACAGGGGTTGGGAGTTTTTAGTATCCTGGAAAGACAATGTGGCCAATGACTGGACTTATTCTGTGAGCGCCAACCTGGGCATTAATGATAATAAAGTATTATCTACCATTACCGGTAGCAATCCTATTTATGGTGGAGGCGCAGGCCTGGCCAATGGATCATTGGCTACCCGCACGGTATTGGGTCAGCCCATCGGCCATTTCTACGGATATAAAATAGCAGGTGTATTTCAAACTGATGCTGAAGCTGCTCCCTGGGGCGCCAAAGCAGGTGATTTTAAATTTGAAGACATCAGCGGCCCCGAAGGAAAGCCTGATGGTGTAATTGATGGTAAATATGACAGGGCCGTGCTGGGCAATCCCAACCCCCGGTACAGCTATGGTATAAATACCACTGTTACCTACAAGGACTTTGACCTGGCGCTGGATTTCCAGGGCGTGGCTGATGTAGAGGTCTACAATGCCAATGTAGGCTGGCGCTATGGTAATGAGAATTTCTCCAAAGACTTTTACGACAACCGCTGGCATGGGCAAGGTACTTCCAATAGCTATCCTTCAGCTAAAATAGGCAGTACGTACAATGCAAAACCCAGCTCCTTCTTTGTAGAGAACGGCAGCTATTTCAGGGTACGGAATATTCAGCTGGGCTACACACTTCCCACAGACCTCATCAACAGATGGCATCTTTCCCGGTTGCGTGTATTTGTCAATGCCCAAAATCCTTTTACCTTTTTCAATTACAAAGGATTCTCTCCTGAAATTATCGGTGGCGGGCCTACGGGCTCAGGTATTGATGCCAATGTGTATCCCTTGTCTGCTATCTACAACTTTGGCGTAAACCTTAGTCTCTAATTTCAAAATTGCATTACAATGAAACGAATCAAGTTCAATATAAAATCATCCGTCTTACTGGCAATAACTATTATTGCTGCTAATGGATGTAGTAAAAGTTTTATTGATGTTCCCCTGGAAGGCGCTCAGCCATCGGAGCAATTCTGGAAAAATGCCGAAGATGCTACCAAGGCTGTTAATGCCATGTACGCCTATACAAGGGCCTGGCCCATGGTAGGGTTTGCAACAGTTGCTGTGGAAAGTCTCGGATCAGATGATACTGAAAAAGGTAGTTCAACTGGCGACGCCTCCTACCTCGATGATTTTGACAACTTCACCGTTGGCCCCTCTTCCGCCAACTCATCCGGTCAGGTATATGATTTCTGGAAAGGTCAGTATCTGCAGATCAATTATTGCAACCAGATACTGGACAATGTTCCTGCGATAGAAATGGATGCCAACCTGAAAAACCGTTACCTCGCAGAAGCCAAATTCCTGAGAGCTTACAGTTATTTCCGGTTGGTAAGGGCTTTTGGTGATGTTCCTTTAAGACTGACTGTTCCCAAAGATGCGGCACAGTTCAATATTCCCCGTACTCCAAAGACCGAAGTTTGGGCCGCTATTGAAAAGGACCTTTCCGAGGCGGCGGCTGTATTACCTCAAAGCTATGGTCCTGCTGATGTAGGGCACGCAACCAAAGGAGCAGCACTGGCCCTCAATGCCAAAGTTGCCATGTACCAGAAAAAGTGGGACCAGGTGCTGGCACTTACCAACCAGGTAATGGGAATGGGTTATGACCTTTATGCTGATTACGAAAAACTATTCCGCATTCAGAACGAAAATAGCGTTGAATCTATTTTTGAAGTACAGGCCGCATTGATCCCGGATAATAAGGATGCTTCTAACTCACAATACTCCCAGATCCAGGGAGTTCGTGGTATGTCGCCCAGTATGGGATGGGGCTTCAATGTACCGACTGCTGATCTGGCGGCTTCTTATGAAGCGGATGATCCCCGGAGAGATGCCACCATTATTTTCAGGGGCGAAATAACGCCGCAGGGTGATGCCATTCCTGCCGCTGGCGATAATCCCCGGTACAACCAAAAGTCATATGTACCTCAGGCCCTGATGGTTTCCGGCTTTACTGAAGGCAGCCAGCAAAACTTCAGGGTGATCCGCTTTGCAGAAGTATTATTAATGAATGCTGAGGCCGCCAATGAATTAGGTGGCGCCAATACAGCCCTGGCACTCACCTCGCTCAACAGGGTAAGGGCAAGAGCCAGAGGTGCTAATCCAATAACGGTACTGCCTCCTGTTGTGGTTACCGATCAGGCCCAGCTGCGTGCCGCTATCTGGCGCGAAAGAAGGTCTGAGCTGGCCATGGAAAATGACAGGTATTTTGATGTCATCCGCCAGGGACGTGCAGCCACTTTATTCGGCCCCAAAGGTTGGAAAGCAAATAAGAATGAAGTGTGGCCTATTCCACAGGCAGAAATTGACATCAGCGCCGGTGTGTTAACACAAAATACCGGTTATTAAAATCAGCTCTTAAATTCATTGATATGAAACAGCAAAATTTTAAACCATTGCTCAGCGTCATGGCTGCTGGTTTATTGTTTACGTCTTGTTATAAAAAATTTGATGAGAGCAGCTATGCTCCCAAGCTTGAGATCGCCGGTTATACCAGTTCCAAGGAAATTGCACCCACCAACCTGGTAGCCTATTGGGCTTTCAATGGTAATCTCATTGACAGTGTTTCCGGTACTGCAGGTGTTAATACCGGCACCAGCTTCGCCCCGGGTTATAAAGGGCAGGCCATGCAAGGCGCCCTCAATAGTTATGTAATAGCTACTCCCGGTGCTTCTATTACCGGTATGCATAGTTTTACTGTTGCCTATTGGGTCAACAGCCCCTTGCATCCTGCAGGTATAGCAGGGTTGGTAACGCTCTCCAATAATTCCCAGTTCTGGGGTAATATCGAAATGTTCCTGGAGAATGGCGGCACGCTGGAAGCCATGAAGTTCAGGGCTAAAGTGATCAATAACGGTACCACGGAGATTGGTATTGATAAAGATGGTATTCCTAACTTTTATACCAAATGGAATCACCTGGCATTGTCTTATAACGAGACTACTTCCACTTTCAAGTTGTACGTGAATGGTTCCGTTTCCACTACCAAAACGGTAGCAGGATTAGGACCATTGAATTTTGTGAACAGTGGCAAGATGGTGTTTGGGGCCGATCAGTTTATGACATCACCCAGTCTCACCAGCGGCCATGGTGCTGAGCCATGGGCCAGTTATTTAACAGGTCGCCTGGATGAAGTAAGGATTTACAACAAGGCCCTTAGCGATGCTGATGTAAGTGCATTGGTATTGCTGGAAGGCAGAGGTAAATAATTGAACGATGGGGTATGAAAGAGGGAGTTGCTGAAACTGCCTCTTTTCATACCCTTTTATAGTTTATCGTTACCACATGGAAATTATTAATGATGAAATCGATCCCTGTTGTTTTATTGGGTTTAGTGCTACTGGGTATGGGTTGCGGCAAGGGCGGAAGCGATACGCCAGAGCCTCCACCACCACCTCCTCCATCTTCTTTCTCTTTTTCAGCGTTGAAAGTAGACGGCAGTTTTAATGGATTTTCTTATACCAGTACAAGCTACCGGCCTGTCTTGAAATTTTCCTTCTCCACAAAGGTTAACCAAGCCACCGTCAGCGGTGCGGTATCCTTCAAAGCAAATGCCGGAGCTGCTGTTCCTTATTCCATTGCCATGGAAAATAATGACAGCACGATAGTCATTCAGTCTGCCGGAAATTTATCACCACTTACCCGGTATACCGTATCAGTGGCTACCTCCCTCCAATCAAAAGACAATGGAAGCCTGCTATCGGCTATTGATGTAAACCTCTATACCAAAATTGATTCTTCCCGGAAGTTCCCCCAGATCACTGACGAGCAGTTGCTGGATAAAGTGCAGCAACAGACCTTCAAATACTTCTGGGATTTTGCCCATCCCGTTTCAGGCCTCGCCAGGGAGAGAAACACTTCCGGCGATATTGTCACCTCTGGTGGGTCGGGCTTTGGCATCATGGCCATGGTCGCGGCTGTCAATCGTGGGTTTATTACCCGCACACAAGGCCTTACCCGCATGCAAACCATCGTAGCCTTCTTAAAAAATACAGCGCAAAAATTTCATGGCGCATTTCCCCACTGGCTCAACGGCGCCACAGGGGCAGTAGTACCTTTCAGTACCAAAGATAACGGCGCCGACCTGGTAGAGACTTCTTACCTCATCCAGGGGCTGCTGGCTGCCCGGCAATATTTTAATGGTGTCGATGCGGCAGAAACAACCTTGCGTGCCGATATCAATACCATATGGAATGGGGTAGAGTGGAGCTGGTTCAGACAGAACAACCAGGATGTTCTGTACTGGCACTGGAGTCCCGATTATGCCTGGCAAATGAACCTGCCTATTAAAGGATGGAATGAATGCCTTATTACCTATATCCTTGCCGCTTCTTCCACTACGTCAGCGATTCCCAAATCAGTATATACAGGAGGATGGACCGCTAATGGCGCCAATGGTTTTACCAATGGCAATACCTATTACGGCCTTACCTTACCACTCGGACCAGCATATGGCGGCCCCCTGTTCTTTTCCCATTATTCTTTTTTAGGGGTTAACCCCAATGGACTTACAGATACCTATGCCGCTTACCAGTCGCAGGTAGTCAACCATTCCCGGATCAATTATGAATATTGCAAAGCCAATCCAAAGACTTATTTCGGATATAGCGACTCCTGCTGGGGCCTTACGGCCAGCGATATTGCTGGTGGTTATGCTGCCAGTTCACCGGCCAATGACCTGGGTTTCATTGCGCCAACAGCCGGGTTGTCATCCTTTCCCTATACGCCTGTCGAATCCATGAAGGCATTAAAGTTCTTTTATTATGTGCTGGGCGATAAACTCTGGAAGGAATATGGTTTTGTAGATGCCTTCTCGTTAAAAGACCCCTGGTTTGCCGATTCCTTCCTCGCCATTGATCAGGGTCCCATTATCGTAATGATCGAAAACCACCGCACTGGCTTGCTTTGGAACCTCTTTACCAGTTGCCCCGAAGTAAAAGCGGGCATGAAAAATCTTGGCTTTACAGCACCTTACTTATAATATTATTACGTGTATGAAGAACTTGATCGCACTTATAACATTGCCCATTGTTTTATTGGTGGGTTGTGCCTCTGCAGATAATAAGCCTGCTGACGACAAATCAACCACAGATACCCTGGCTGCCGATAATGGCGGCGCCGCCTTATCAGACTCGGCTTTGTTTCGCCTGGTACAACAACAAACCTTCCAGTATTTCTGGGACGGGGCCGAACCAACCAGCGGCATGGGCAGGGAAAGATTTCACGCCGACAATATTTACCCGGACAACGATAAAAACATCGTAACCAGCGGAGGTAGTGGATTTGGCGTGATGGCTATCCTGGTGGGTATTGAGCGTGGGTTCATTACCCGGGAGGAAGGAAGGGCAAGGCTGGAAAAGATCGTCGGCTTTTTGGAAAAGGCCGATCGCTTTCACGGCGCCTGGTCACACTGGATCAATGGCGAAACCGGAAAAGTAAAGCCCTTTGGTCAAAAAGACAATGGCGGCGACCTGGTAGAATCTTCCTTCCTGTTGCAAGGTCTTCTTTGTGTACGTCAGTATTTCGCAAAGGGCAACGAAGCAGAAAAACAATTGGCTGCCCGGGCCGACAAACTGTGGAAAGAGGTTGACTTTAACTGGTACCGCAATGGAAAGAACGTGTTGTACTGGCACTGGAGCCCCTCTTATGGATGGGAGATGAACTTTGCAGTACATGGATACAACGAATGCCTCATTATGTATGTATTGGCCGCTTCTTCTCCCACTCACGGTGTGCCTGCTGAAGTATACCACGAAGGTTGGGCCGAAAACGGGAAGATTGTAGCTAATCCCCCGCTCAAAACAGGAACGGATAGCATCACCTTTAAATACCAGCTGCACCTGCGTCACCAGGGCAATCCGCCCAACGGCGGGCCTCTGTTCTGGGCCCATTATTCTTACCTCGGTCTTGATCCGAGAGGACTAAAGGATAAGTATGCAGATTATTGGGAAGAAACAAAGAACCAGGCGCTGATCAATTACGAGTGGTGTGTGGCCAACCCCAAAAAATACAAGGGATATGGTCCGGACAACTGGGGCCTCACCGCCAGCTATTCGGTAGATGGCTATGCTGCTCATGCGCCGGACAACAAAAACGACCTGGGCGTTATATCTCCTACCGCAGCCCTTTCTTCTTTTCCCTATACACCCGATCAATCCATGGCAGCTATGAAGCATTGGTACACTACTATGAAAGATAAGTTGTGGGGACCTTATGGATTTTATGATGCATTCAGCGAAACTGCCAACTGGTACCTGCCCCGTTACCTGGCTATTGACCAGGGTCCCATTGTGGTGATGATGGAAAACCACCGCACTGGCTTGTTGTGGCAATTGTTTATGAGCTGCCCCGAAGTAAAAACGGGGTTAAAGAAATTAGGTTTTGAAAGCCCTTACCTGAAAGAGAAATGAAAAAGAAATATAAATTCTCCACAAGCAGCGCAGTAGCAAGGATGTATATGCATGTATGGCTTTTGTGTGTGATGATAGTGCTCTATGGATCATTTGAAGCCATACATGCCCAATCAAAACCGGCTACTTATTGCAATCCCATCAATATCGACTATGGCTACTCACCCATCCCCAATTTTAGTGAATGGGGCAGGCACCGTGCTACCGCCGATCCTGTGATCGTAAATTATAAAGGCGATTATTATTTGTTCTCCACCAACCAATGGGGTTATTGGTGGAGTAGTGACCTCAGTAACTGGCATTTTATTTCCCGCCGATTCCTCAAGCCCTGGCATAAAGTATATGATGACCTATGCGCCCCTGCCGTATGTGTAATGGGTGATACTATGCTCGTATTTGGCTCTACCTATACCAGCAATTTCCCCATCTGGATGAGTACCGATCCCAAAGCCAACCAATGGAAGGAAGCCGTCGATTCATTTGCGATCGGTGGCTGGGACCCTGATTTCTTCCCCGATGATGATGGTAAGCTGTACATGTACAATGGCAGCAGCAACAGGTACCCTTTGTACGGAGTGGAGTTAAACCGGAAAACCCTTCAGCCCATCGGCGCCCGGAAAGAAATGTACCTGCTGGAAGATTGGCGATATGGCTGGCAGCGCTTTGGTGAATACCTCGACAATACTTTCCTGGACCCCTTCATTGAAGGCGCCTGGATGACCAAACACAATGGTAAGTACTACTTGCAATACGGTGCTCCTGGTACCGAGTTCAGCGGTTATGCCGACGGTGTAGTGGTGGGCGATCATCCATTGGGTCCCTTTACACCCCAGCCCGATCCGTTTAGCTATAAGCCCGGCGGCTTTGCCCGGGGTGCGGGACATGGCAGTACCTTCCAGGACAACCAGCACAACTGGTGGCATATCTCTACCATCGCCATCTCTGTAAAGAATAATTTCGAGCGTCGCCTGGGATTGTGGCCGGCCGGCTTCGACAACGATGGCGTGATGTGGTGTAATACCGCCTTTGGCGATTACCCCCATTACCTGCCTTCCGCCGCTTCTCACCAGGGAGCCACAGGGGGAAACACGGGCTGGATGCTGCTCAATTACAATAAACCAGTAGCCGTATCCTCCACCCTGGCCAGCTATTATGCCAACTATGCGGTAGATGAGAATATCAAAACGTATTGGAGCGCCGCTACTGCCAACAAAGGCGAATGGATACAGACCGATCTCGGCAACCTCAGTACCGTCAATGCCATCCAGATCAATTATGCCGACCAGGATGTTTCCTTCCCCAAAGCGATGGATACCGTCTTCTTGGGCAAAACAGTAAGGCTGTACCACCAATACAAGCTCTACCATTCGGAGGACGGTAAGAAATGGAAACTCCTGGTGGATAAAAGCAACAACAAGACCGATGTGCCCCACGATTATATAGAGCTGGAACAACCCGTACAAACCCGGTTCATAAAACTGGAGAACATCCATATGCCAACCGGTAAGTTTGCGGTGAGCGGCCTGCGGGTGTTTGGCAATGGAAATGGCAGCAAGCCCGATTCCGTCAGATCCTTTATGGTGCTGCGTACGGAAAAAGACAAACGCAGCGCCTGGATCAAATGGTCGCCGGTCGACAATGCCTACGCGTACAATATCTATTTCGGCACAGCTCCCGGTAAATGGTACAATTGCATCATGGTGCACAATGTCAATGAATACTATTTTAAAGGCATGGACAGAACTTTGCCCTATTATTTTTGTATTGAATCTGTCAACGAAAATGGGGTATCTAAAAAAGCCCATATCATGAAAGTGGAATAGTAAATTTGACGATCTATTTTTTCAACCAACCAATATGCAACCAGTACAACGATCCCTTGTCCCAACGTTTATGTACCGTAGTCGTTTTTTTCCGGTGGCTCAAAGAGCGCTGTTTATGCTTGTTTTGCTCATATCCACCTGCCAGCTACAGGCTCAGGAAGGCCTTTGGGGTGAAATAAAAGCCTTTAAAAAACAGGACAGCCTGCAACCTCCTCCAAAAAATGCTATCTTGTTTGTCGGCAGCTCTTCCTTCCGTTTGTGGCATGATGTACAGACCGCCTTTCCGGCCTATACCATCATCAACCGCGGCTTTGGCGGTTCCACTTTACCGGATGTAATTCAGTATGCCGATGATATCATTTTCCCCTATCAGCCCAAAGAGATTGTGATCTATTGTGGTGAGAATGATATTTCTTCCTCCGATACCATCACCTCCAAGACCGTCTTTGCCCGCTTTGAAAAATTGTTTACCCTCATCCGTAAGAAACTGCCCAAAGTGCCCGTAGTCTTTGTGGCCATGAAGCCCAGCCCCAGCCGCGAGAAGTTTCACCAAAAGCTGGTGCAGGCCAACCTGCTGATCAAAAACTTCCTTTCCCGCCAATCCAAAACCGGCTATGTAGATGTGTATAAGCTGATGATGGAGAATGGGAAGCCCAATGAGAGTTTATATATAAATGACAGGCTGCACATGAATGCCAAAGGATACGCCATCTGGCAAAAAGCCATTCAACCTTACCTGATCAAATAACATTACCGGAAAGGATTAACCGGTATTATATAAAATAAGCGCATATGCTCAGAAAATTATGTACGCTTGCTATGCTGATAGCTTGCCTGCAAGCGAATGCCCAGCTGAACAAGGAGGTTAAAATGAACCAGTTCATTACCGCCCTCATGCAGAAGATGACACTGGAAGAAAAGATAGGCCAGCTCAACCTGCCATCCGTTGGTTTTGATGTGACAGGCCCTATATTGAGCCAGGGCGTGGAAGATAAAATTAAGAAGGGGCTGGTAGGGGGTGTATTCAATACCTACACACCAGTAGCCGTGCGCAAACTGCAGGACATTGCCGTCAATGAAACCCGCTTAAAGATACCCCTCCTCTTTGGTTATGATGTGATACATGGTCACCGCACCATATTCCCCATCCCCCTTGGCCTGTCGGCCACCTGGGACCCCAAACTGGTAGAGCGTACCGCCCGCGCAGCCGCTGATGAAGCTACTGCCGATGGGCTTAACTGGGCTTACTCTCCCATGGTAGACATTGCCCGCGATCCACGCTGGGGCCGTGTCAGTGAAGGAGCCGGTGAAGATCCCTGGCTGGGTTCACAAATGGCCCGGGCCATGGTAAAAGGTTACCAGGGTACGGATTATGTCCATGACAACACACTCCTGGCTTGTGTAAAGCACTTTGCTTTGTATGGTGCTGCAGAAGCCGGCAGGGATTACAATACCGTCGACATGAGCCGTGTGAAGATGTACAATGAATACCTGCCTCCCTACAAAGCAGCCATCGATGCAGGCGTAGCCACCGTAATGACTTCCTTCAATGAAATAGATGGTATACCCGCTACCGCCAATAAATGGTTGCTCACCGATCTGCTGCGCAAGCAATGGGGCTTCAAAGGAATGATCGTGACCGACTATACCGCCATCAATGAAATGATGGCCCATGGTATGGGCGATGCGAAGAAAGTAGGAGAGCTCTCCCTCAATGCCGGAGTAGACATGGATATGGTGGGTGAGATATTTCTGAATTATGGCGCCGACCTGGTGAAGTCAGGTAAAGTTTCACAAGCGGTGATAGATGCAGCCTGCCGCCGTGTACTGGAGCAGAAATACAAGTTGGGTTTATTTGATGATCCTTACCGCTATGTGAATGAAGCGCGCAATAAAACGGCGATCATGAATGCCGAAAAGATCCTGCTCAGCAAAGAAGCAGCCATCAAAAGCATGGTACTGCTGAAGAATGCCAACCAGGCCCTGCCGTTGAATGCTGCAAAGAAGATTGCCTTTATTGGCCCCCTCGTAAAGGATCAACGTAACCTCATCGGTAACTGGAGTGGCGCCGGCGATTATAAGAAAGCCGTCAGCATCTGGGCCGCACTGGAACAGAAGTTTGGAGCCGATAAGTTTTTATATGCCAAAGGTTGTAACCTGGTAGACGATGCCGGCTTGCGCAAAAGGCTCAACGACCATGATGGCCAGATCGTGCCCGATGAAAAAACGCCCGATCAGCTGATTGCCGAAGCGGTGCAAACGGCACAGCAGGCCGATGTAGTGGTAGCCGTATTGGGCGAAGCTTTTGGTATGACCGGTGAGGCTGCCAGCCGTAGCATGATCGGCCTGCTCGACAACCAGGTGGAACTCCTGAAAGCCCTGAAGAAAACGGGCAAGCCCATCGTATTGGTGCTCATGAATGGCCGCCCGCTCACCCTCTCCTGGGAAGACCAGAATATGGAAGCCATCCTCGAGACCTGGTTTGGTGGTACCCAGGCAGGCCCGGCCATTGCCGATGTATTGTTTGGCGAAGCCAACCCCTCCGGCAAGCTCAGCATGACCTTTCCCCGCAATGTAGGTCAGGTGCCCATCTATTACAATGCCAAGAATACCGGCCGTCCCTACGACGAGAACCAGAAATATACCTCCAAATACCTCGATGTGCCCAATTCGCCCCTGTATCCTTTTGGACATGGCCTTAGCTATACCACCTTTGGTTATGGAGATATTAAACTCAGCAAAACATCCATCACCCCAGCCGATAAATTGCAGGTTACCGTCAATGTGACCAACACCGGCAATGTAGAGGGTGAAGAAACCGTGCAGCTGTACATCCGCGACCTGGTGGGCAGTATTACCCGGCCCGTAAAACAATTGCGTCGTTTTGAAAAGGTAACACTCAAAAAAGGAGAGAGCCGCGAAGTAAGCTTTACCCTCACGGTGGAAGACCTGAAGTTTTTCAATAGCGACCTCAAATGGGTGGCTGAACCCGGCGACTTCCATGTATTTGTAGGTACCAATTCTCAGGAGGTGAAGCAAGCTGCTTTCAGTTTGAAATAACAGCAACCCAATCACGCATGCAATGAAGAATCGACACTGCCTGTTCTTTAGTATAGGCTTTCTGCTTTGCCTTACCGCCGGACAGGCTCAATCGACCGCCCGCACCAGGCCTATAAACATCATTTTCATACTGGCCGATGATCACCGGTATGATGCCATGGGATTCATGAATAAGATCAAAGGACTGCAAACACCCGGCATGGACCGCATGGCCAGAGAAGGCGCCCATCTGGCCAATGCTTTTGTTTCCACAGCCCTCTGCTCTCCCAGTCGGGCTTCTATTTTAACTGGTCAATATGCGCATACACATACCGTCGTGGACAATGAAGCCGCGTTGCCGGCCAACCTTACCTTCTTTCCCCAATACCTGCAGAAGAGCGGTTACCAAACGGCTTTCCTGGGCAAATGGCATATGGGCAATACCGACGATAAACCACAGCCCGGCTTCGATCATTGGGTAAGCTTCCAGGGGCAGGGTGTTTATTACAATCCTACTTTCAATATCAATGGCCAGCGGGTAAAACAGCCGGAAGACAGTTACACCACCGACCTGCTTACCGACAACGCCATCAACTGGCTCAACCAGCGCAATAAGCAAAAACCATTCTTTGTTTACCTCTCCCACAAGGGAGTGCATGCAGAGTTCAAACCCGCCAGGCGGCATGCTGGTAGATATGCCAACCTGCCGATCGTGTGCCCGCCTTCTATGTACCTAACTGCTACCGATAGCAGCAAAGTATATGGCGAAGTAACCGCCCCGGCCACTACCGTTAACTACAAAGACATTCCCCAATGGGTGCGCCGCCAGCGGTATAGCTGGCATGGGGTTGATTATATGTACCATGGCGATATCAGGTTCAACGACTTTTACCGCAATTACCTGGAAACACTGCTGGCCGTAGATGAAAGCATTCAGCGCGTATTGGATTGGGTGAAAGAACAAGGTCTGGAACAAAACACCATGGTGGTGTATATGGGTGATAATGGCTTTTCATTTGGTGAACACGGTCTGATTGACAAGCGCCATGCTTATGAAGAATCCATGCGTGTACCCCTTCTATGCTGGGCGCCAGGCTTTGTAAAAGCAGGTAGTGTGGTACAGCAGATCATTATGAATATCGACATTGCCCCTACCTTCCTGGAAATGGCGGGTATTGCCAAACCCGCCAATATGCAGGGCAGCTCTTTTGCTGATCTGCTATGCGGAAAGCAAATTCCCTGGCGTGATAGGGTCTTTTATGAATATTACTGGGAGGCCTCCTTTCCGCAAACACCCACCGTATTTGCCATCCGCACCAATCAATACAAGTATATTTATAATCATGGAGTGTGGGATATCAACGAGCTGTATGACCTGCAAAAGGACCCCTACGAAATGAATAACCTGATACGCGATACCAGCCTGCGGAAAACAGGCCAGCAGCTCAAAAAGGAATTGTTTCAGTGGCTGGAAACCACCAATGGCCTTCAGATCCCTCTCAAACAGCCACCGGGAAGAATTGATCACCAGTTCCGGAACACATACTAAAGCCAACACAGTGAATACATTATACCATACCCCGGGCCACCTTGCCCGGGGTATGTGTTTTGCATAGGTTGAGTAAACATTAACTTATGCGCATCCTTGGCATTCTTCTAATCGTAGGCGGCATTTTGCTGGGCTACTTTGGCTACCAGAAATATGATGACAATAAAGCCAATATTAAGATCGGTGACCTGGAACTCAGTGCCAAAGACAAAGGCAATACCACTACAGGCTATGTCATGATGGGCGCCGGTGTGGTGGCCTTGATTGTGGGCGCCGTGATGCTTTCCCGAAAGAGCAATGCGTAAGTAACCGGCATAATGCCCTGTCTCCTTTTCATCCTTACCATACATAGGTCGCTACAGCACCCGCATTCAGCGAATGCGTCACCCATTTCCCTTTGAACCGGATATTGAAGGTCTCCGGGCTATTGCCATCATTGGAGATGATCAATACTTTTTTCCCGCCAGGCGTGAGGAAGGCTACATTCTGCAGACTGCCGGTAATATTGCTGGCAATGCGTACTGAGCCCGAAGGCACAAATTTAGATGCATGACCAATGATATAGTAAGCTACATTACGCGTAGCTGCTCCGCCAATCGTGAGCGCTCCTTTACAGGTGGTACAACCACCGGGCGTATGAGGCCCAAAACTGGGATCGTTGGCCAGGTTCCATTCCAGCGCCGTCTTGCTCCAGTTGCGCGTAGCGCCGATCACTACATTTTTGAGGTGCCACTTCAGGTCCCCGTCGAAGCCGCCCGTCGAAGCCGTGTATTGCTCTGTGAAGTACACGTGTTTGTCCGGATGTGCATTGTGCACCTGCGTTAAAGCATTGATATCTCCTGCATACAGGTGAAAGGCGCTGCCATATACAAATGGTTTGGCAGCTGCATCATTCAGGATGGCCAGCGGGTAATCGGGCCGGTCACAATTGTGATCATAGACAATGATCTTCGTTGTCAGGCTGGCCGTCTGGAAAGCTGGCCCCAGGTGGTTCTTGATGAAATCAGCTTGCTGAGCGGCAGTCATGTACAGGCTCGGGTTATTGCCCGCATGCAGCGGCTCATTTTGCGGCGTGATGGCATCAATCGTAATACCTTCCGCTTTCATTTGCTGGATATACTTCACCAGGTATTTGGCGTACACACTATAATATTCCGGCTTTAGGCTTCCGCCAACAGAAAGACCATTGTCCTTCATCCACACCGGCGGTGTCCAGGGGCTGCCCAGGAATTTGATGGAAGGATTAATAGCAATGATCTCTTTCAGCAGGGGGATCAGGTCCGTCTTATCGGGGTTAAGACTAAACTGATCGAGGTTCACATCCGTTTGCCCTGCCGGCATATCATCATACGTAAATACAGAAGCACTCAGGTCCGAGGCGCCAATGCTCAGGCGCAGGTAGCTCACGCTGATCGCGTTTTCCTGCGTACCGAAGAGCTCTTTCAGCAGGTTGGTTTTATCCGTTGCGTTCATGCGGTTGATCACATAAGCGCTGCCGCCTGTGAGCGTATAGCCAAAGCCATCAATGCTTTGATACTGCTGTGTGCTGTCTACATCAATAAAAGGGAAAGCATTGGCCGTAGTGCCAAACGACAGTACTATCGTTTGTTTTTGTAACAAGGCTGTTTGATCACCTGTCGTCATCCAGGCTGCCACATCAGGATTGCCAGCGGGAGGATTGGGCGGAGGATTGCCACCGCCACCATCATCTCCTTTCTTACCCGAGCAGCTGCAGCTGGCCAGCCAGGTGAGCATTACAAAAAAAAGGATGCGCGATTGCATGTACAATAGGGTTTTGATGTAAAATAGAAAGGTGGGTTTCTATAGTCGCCCACCTTTCTGTAAGTCAATACACGCTTATTTGTTAATATTCGGATTCCGGTCGATCTCATCCTGAGATATCGGGAAATACAATTTGTCCGCTGTTACATTATAATTCAGCGGCGTACCATTGCCATCTACCTGTGCATTCATCACTGCTACAGCCCGGCCCGTACGGATCAGGTCATACATACGCTGACCTTCAAAGGCCAGTTCCAGTTGACGTTCTTTTTCTACAGCCAGCCTCAGCGCTGCTTGTGTAGTAGCAGGTGTGTTGCCCAATCCTACACGTTTCCTGATCTTATTTACATAAAATTGAGCCCCCGTAGCATTGTCCAGTTGGTTCAACTCTGTCAGCGCCTCTGCTTTCATCAACAGGATATCAGCATACCGCAAACGAAAGGTATGACTCTTGGCATCCGGATCACGGTATTTGAAGATCACTGGTGTAGGTTTGGGCCAGTAGTCATCTGTCCAGGAAGGATTAACATAAGTAATGCTGGCATTCTTTCTCACTGCATCACCTTCCGCATCCCAGGCCTTCACAATAGTGTGGGAAGGAATATTGAACTTCTTCCAGTCGCCCCACATGAACGGTGTATTCATACCCGTAAGCCAGTTCTGACGTACAGAGCCATCATACTGTGTTTCCCAGATAGACTCCACACTATTGGTAGTGGCTGTCAGGAACAGGTCCGCATAATTGGGCAGCAGGTCATAACCAAGCGCAGTCACTGCGTCGGCATACTGCACTACTTTGGCCCAGTCGGGGTTGGGTTTTTGGGCATATACTTTTGCCAGCAGGGCGTTCACGGCTCCTTTGCCGATCAGCGTTTTGTTGGGCACCGTCTGCCGCACTTTTGGCAAGGCAAACTCCAGGTCTTTAATGATCTGCGCATACACCTCTTCTGCTCCTTTTTTGCTAGGGAACATTTCAGATACAGTACCTGGTACTTCCAGGATGATCGGTATCTCTTTCCAGGTCCTGATCAGGTTGAAATAATGCCAGGCCCTTAAGAAGGAAGCCTCCCCCAGTATTTGCTGACGGCGTTCTTCTGTCAATGCCCTGTCCTTGATCTCAGGCACATAGGTCAATACGATATTGCAGTTCTTGATATCCGTATACAGGTAGCTCCAGTCGCGCTTTACGTTGCCGTTATTGGCATTCACCGTATACTTGTCAATACTGAAATTGGCCGCATTGTCTCCGCCGGCATACGCATTGTCTGCCATCACATCTCCATTCACCAGGAAGTCGAGCGTATAATATTCATCAAAGATATTGCCATATGCGCCCTCCAGCAATGGTTCAGCGGTGATACCATCCGGCTTGGCATCGGAAATAGGTTCCTTTTCCAGGAAATCTTTTGTACAGGAACTGAAGCTGGCAATACCAACCAGGCCTGCTGCTATATAATATGAAAAGCGTTTCATAGCTCTTGCTTTAAAAGGTTACATTAAAAATCAGCTCTTACACCAAAAATAAAAGACCGTGATTGCGGATAAGTACCATAGTCGATACCCATGCCTGGACCGTTTGGACTGTTCTGGCTCACTTCCGGATCAAAGCCCGAATAATTGGTGATCGTAAACAGGTTCTGTGCAGTCACATAAAAGTTCATGCGGCTGATACCTACTTTTTCCAACAGGTTGTTGCCAAACTTATAGCTCAGTGTTACTGCTTTCAAACGCAGGTACGAACCATCTTCTATAAATCGGGAGGATACGAAGGTGTTATAGTCATTGGAATAGCCTGCAGGAGCGCCGGCTGATCCACCTGTAGCCCGGGGGATATCCGTGTTTTGTCCGGCTGCTGTCCAGCGCCTCAATACCTTGGTGCTTTGATTCTTGGAATCATACATCCCTTCTGTTTCAATGCGGGAGGCATTGAAGATATCATTGCCCTGGATACCCTGGAAGAATACATTCAGTTCAAAAGCCTTATAGCTCAGCGTATTCGTAAGGCCGTAAATGAAATCAGGTTGTGCATAGCCAATATAGGTACGGTCGCCATCAGAAAGTCCGCCGCTCTTATCCAGGTCCGCATATTTCATCATACCATTGGCCGGGTCTACCCCTTCTGATACATATCCATAAAAGGAGCCCAATGGTTTGCCTGCTTCTGCACGGATCGCATTGCCCCGTTCATATACCGCACCATAAGGAATGCTGGTGGTAAAGGCGCCCAGGCTGGTGACCTTATTGCGGTTGAAAGAGATATTACCGTTGATATTCCACCGGAGGCTTTTGCTGTTGATGGCAACGGCATTCACGGCAAATTCAATCCCTTTGTTTTCAATAGCACCTACATTGTAGGTCTGACTGCCAAAGCCGGAAGAAGGAGGAGGCTGTACAGCCACCAGCAGGTCATCCGTCTTTTTGATATAGGCGTCGATCGTTACATTCAGGCGGTTGTTCAAAAAGCTCGCATCGATACCCACGTTTGTTTGCGTGGTCTTCTCCCAGGTAAGCTCATCCTTGGGCAGGTTGTTGAAGGTAAATCCGCCAGCACCATCAGGAGAGAAAAGACCATAGTAGTCATAATCACCAATCGCATCATTACCAGTCTTACCCCAGCCCACACGCAGTTTCAGGTCCGAGAAAAGGTTGTTGCTGGCCATAAAGTCTTCACTGCTGATACGCCAGGCCACCGCCACAGATGGGAATAAGCCCCAGCGTTCGTCTTTAGGAAAACGTGAGGAGCCATCGTAGCGCAGGTTGGTAGTCAGCAGGTATTTGTCCTTATAAGAATAATTGAGCCTGGCCAGGTAAGAGCGCTTGCTCCATTGTGCCATCGTGGTGGGCAAACTGATCCTTATCTTGGCTGCATTGAGCGTGCGTACAGAAGCATTGGGGAAATCACGGCCCTCTGCAGAACTGAATTTATAATCACTCTCCTGCATCGTATGACCCACCAAAGCAGTGAGCGTATGATCACCATAATTCTTGGTATAGTTCAGCGTGTTTTCAAACAGCCATACAAAACGTTGCGTAGAGGTAGAATAACCCACACCCTTTACCGACCTTCCATAGTCTGTCATATAAGGGTCCTGGAACTTATCCCAGCGGCTACTTTGTGATTCGATACCAAAGTTGGAACGGAAGTTCAGCCCCGGTATGATCCTGAAATCGGCCATGATATTGCCCAGTACACGGTTGTCGATACTTTTCTGGTCGGCACCAAATGCCATAGCGATGGGGTTTTCCCAGCTGCCCTGGTTTACATTGGAGGTATACGTGCCATCAGGTTTATAAATGCCGAGAGTAGGAGGCGAGCTGAGCGTAGAGAGGATAGTACCACCCCGCGCACCACCGGCATTGTCCGTAATGTCTACAAACTCAGACCTTAAATAAGTAAGGTTGGTGGTTACATTCAGCCAATCCTTCACTTTATTCTCCAGGTTGGCGCGTACAGAGTAACGATCGTAATCTGCGGGCGCTACCACACCTTGTTGTTTTTGATAGCCGCCGGAAATATAATAGCGGTTACCGGCATTGCCACCGGATACAGCCACTTGTATATTTTGTTCTTTACCCGTACCGAAGGCTACATCCTGCCAATCCGTATTGTTGTTATTGGGATCAGTATAGCCCATTGATTTTACCAGTGTGAGGTATTGATCACTGTTCAACACATCGATCTTCTTGGCGAATTTGGAAAAGCCCGTATACGCGTTCAGTGTTATTTTGGCTTTGCCGGAGGTACCTTTCTTGGTGGTGATCAGTACTACACCGTTGGCGCCGCTGGCGCCATAGATGGCGGCAGAAGACGCATCTTTCAGTACAGAGAAACTTTCAATATCCTGGGGATTAATGAAGTCGATGCTGTTAACGATCACACCATCTACTACATATAAGGGATCATTCTTAGCCGTGAGCGAAGTATTGCCGCGTACACTGACCGTGAGACCCCAGCCCGGTTTGCCCGAGGAGGCAAATACATTCACACCCGCAGCTTGACCTTGCAATCCGGCAGCAGCACTTACGATCGGCCTGCTGTCGAAGTCAGTAGCTTTGACTACCGATACAGCGCCTGTAATATCTTTTTTGCGCTGGCTGCCATATCCTACCACCACTACCTGGTCCAGCGGTACTTCGGAAGGGGTAAGTTCTACATTCACTACATTCTGGCCGTTCACCGCCACTTCTTTATCTGAATAGCCGATGTAGGAGAATTTCAGCGTAGCGTTTTCGGCCGCTGTGATACTGAATTCACCGGCGTTATTGGTGGAAGTACCAGTAGTGGTGCCTTTTACCTGTACCGATACACCAAAAAGCGGATCATTGTTAGGGCCTGTTACTTTGCCCGTAATACGGATCTCCTGTTTCTCCTTCGTTTGTGAAATAATGGCTACCAGGTTATTGTCCAGCAGCTTGTAAGTAAGATCTGTATTCGAAAGTATCTTATCCAGCGTTTCCCGGATGCTGGAGTTCCTGACATCCACATTCACCTTTGTCTTCAGCGCTTTCAGGTCATAATTGTAGAGGAACCGGAATCCGCCTGCTTTTTCAATCTTGTTGAGAACCTTGTCGATGGAAGTCTGTTGCAGATTCAGTGTAATGCTTCCCTGCCCATACACATTGGCATGTACATGGCAAACACTTAGTACAATGAGGAAGAGTGTAATCTTCATAATCACGAACAGTTTAAAGAGCGATGGGGCGAGTGCATACCTCCTCCCGGGAGGCGTACTTTTTTTCATATATTTACGCTTTAAGGTGATCAAATCAGAACCCCGGACCGATTTACCAGATCTTATTCCAGGATTCTGTACTGCCTTAACGGGATTCCGCTCCAACGGGATCCCATTTTTTTTATATAGCTGGTCTTAATCCCCTGCTCCAACAGGGTTTCAGGCCATTAACTTCTATAGTAACTAGCCATTTGTCAGCTTTTTAAAAACTTACGGATTCATTGCCGATTCATCCCGCCAAGGGGCGGGACCGACTGCCGCTCACTTCACTTCCACTTCTCTTCCCTCCACCCGGTATTCAAAGGGCGTAATGATCCGGAGCGCTTCCAGCGCTTGTCGCACAGTTTCGTTCTCAAAACTTCCTTTCAACCGGGTGTGCTTTAGCCGTTCATTGTTGATCACGATCTTCACATCGTACCAGCGCTCCATTTTGGCCGCCAGCTCTTCAAAACTGTCTCCATCAAAATTCAATTTATTGTACAGCCAGGAAGTCTCTTTGATGATGCTGTCAGGCTTGTTTTTGGGAAGCATCGTCACCGAAATACCGGCTTGCAGCGGTGTGGTAGCCGATGACAGGGCCTTGTCCGTGCTCACATCCTTGTCCATCAATTCCTCTTTATTGAATACCAGCTTTTCATGCGGGCGAAGGATCACTTTAGGTGCAGCCGGATCATTCTTTCGCACTACTTCAATGGAGCCCCTTAACAGCGTAGTTTCTATCGTTTCATCCGAGGCGTAGGATTTTACATTGAATGCCGTGCCCAATACCTTGATATCGATACCCGAAGTATGTACTGTGAAAGGTCTTTGTGCATCATGCGTTACATCAAAAAAAGCTTCCCCTTCCAGGTCTACTTCCCGTTGATCCGTGTTGAAATTGTTGTGGTAAGTGATCCGGCTTTCGGCATTCAGCCATACCTGAGTACCATCCGGCAATACCAGCTTTGACCGGCTGCCTGGTCTTGCTACTACCTCATTGATGGCCGTATTGGCTGCCAGCAGATCGGGTGATTTTTTTTGTGGCCCTTTATTGAACCAGTAGAGAGCAAGGGCGCTGCCTGCCAGGGCGATGATAATAGCGGCATAGGAAAGCCATCTGCGCAGCGGGATCACTTTTTTTGGGGGTACAGGAATGGCTATTAAGGGAGTAGAGCCAGGGTGATCAGAGGCATCCAGGATACGCTGGAATCTTTCTGCTTCGTCGTTGGCTTCTTCCTGGAATAGATCGGGATGTTGTTGCCAGTAAGAAGACAGTATTTCATAAATGTACTGGTCGTCGCCATTTTGCTGCAGGTAGCCCTGTAGCTCTTCCAGTTCCGCCGCTGAGGCTTCTCCGGACAGTTTACGGGCAACCAGTTCATAAATACGCTGGGACATTTAATGGCAAGCTTTGTACATAAGACAAGCATTTTAAAACCATCTACTAAGACCTTGTTAACTTTTTTTTAAGAAATGCTGCAAACTGAAAAAACTCGCAGCAGGAAAGGCAGGATTATTATCTGTCCGGAGAGCTCAATAGCTTGTAATACATTGATAATAATGTCATTAATGTAGGCGAAAGTAGTTGCTTCTTACGGTGAGGAAATATCTGTCTTATCTGTGACATAAATAGCACAAATTTGAAAGAAAGTAACTATAAATACGGATTAGACAGGCTGCATACCTGCCCTTTATCCGTCTTTTGTCCGAGTTTGGTCCGTCTTTGATCCGTCTTTGGTCCCTGTTTAATCCCTGCTTAAGATAGTATGGATATATCAATATTATTGAAGTTGCCGCATCGGGCAGGCTAGAGAAATAGCAAAATAATGCAGGTGGTTAATAAGATAGCGAGGTGCGAAGGCAGGCTTACCCTTTTTTAGTAGTAGAAGATTTACTGCGGGGAAACTTCTCAAAGTCTTTCCGGACCGCTTCCGTGATCCGTTGAATGGCGATAGCCATTTGAGCATCAATCGTATTGATCGAAATATTCAGGATTTCAGATACCTCCTTGTAGCGGAGGCCATCTTCGCGGATCAGCTTAAAGATCATTTTACAGCGCGGAGGGAGCGCATCCACCGCTTGCCGTATCTTTTGGTAGATCTCGGCCGTGATCATGATCTGCTCTGGCGAAACCCCCGTTTCCTGCAGCGCAATATCAATATTGTCAAAGGGTTCAATGATGCTTTCCCTTGCTTTCCGCGATAGATAATTTAACGCTGTATTCTTGGTGGCCGTGTAGAGGTAGATCTTCAGGTTGTTGATCTCAGTAATCGTTGCCCGCTGGTTCCAAAGCCGGATAAAAACATCTTCTACGATCTCTTCAGCAGCTTCTTTCGTCTTCACCAGCGCAAAAGCGAAGTAATGTAGCCGTTTATGAAATATATGGTACAGCTCACGGAACGCAAGCTGGTCACCCAATGCTACCTTTTGCAGCAATGGCTCTCTATACGCAAATTCATGATCCTGATGATGCTCCATGTTCGGCAATCGTTAACAAACAAGTCAGTGCAATCTTTTCAATAATAAGGCATTTCAGCGTGCCCTGCCACTATCATTCGACACTCCAGGGCTTTTTTCTGCTGCTTTAGTATGCAAAATACAACAAAACAATAAGCTAACAACTGTTAGCGAAACTGCAAATAATAATTATCTTTGGAACACTTAAACATTGTCACCATGTCTGTGCAGGAACTGGAAAAAATATTTCAGGATAAAGTCGACCAGGAAATCAAGATAGAACCTAAGGACTGGATGCCCGACGCCTACCGTAAAACATTGGTGCGGCAGATCAGTCAACATGCTCACAGCGAGATCGTGGGTATGTTGCCCGAGGGTAATTGGATATCCCGGGCGCCCAGCCTCAAACGCAAAGCTATCCTGCTGGCCAAAGTGCAGGATGAAGCTGGTCATGGTTTATATCTTTATTCCGCTGTAGAGACATTGGGCACTACCCGCAACCAGACCATTGAAGACCTGCACAGCGGTAAGGCCAAATACTCTTCCATCTTTAATTATCCCACCCTTACCTGGGCCGATATTGGCGCCATTGGATGGCTGGTAGATGGGGCGGCTATTCTCAACCAGGTGATGCTTTGTCGTGCTTCCTATGGCCCATATGCCCGGGCGATGGTACGCATATGCAAGGAAGAAAGCTTTCACCAGCGGCAGGGATTTGAAATATTACTCGTGCTCTCCAAAGGCACACCCGAACAACAGGCCATGTGCCAGGATGCCATCAACCGTTGGTGGTGGCCTTCCCTCATGATGTTTGGTCCTAAAGACAGTGAATCGACCCACTCCGACCAAAGCATGACCTGGAAAATAAAACGCAAGAGCAACGATGAATTGCGGCAGCAGTTTGTAGATATGATTGTGGAGCAGGCTAAAATATTGAATGTTACCCTGCCCGATCCTGCCCTGCAATGGAATGCCGAAAGAGGCCATTATGATTTTGGCGAGATCGACTGGGTAGAATTTTGGAATGTAGTGAAAGGCAATGGCCCCTGCAACAAGCAAAGGCTGGAAGCCCGCCGCAAAGCCTGGGACGAAGGCGCCTGGGTACGCGATGCCGCCGCTGCCCATGCAGAAAAACGAAAGGCAAGACAGGAAGTGAAGGCAGCTTGATATTGATAAATAGTTGAAGGCTGCCAAGGCTTCAGTAACCCAATAATAAATAATTAGTAATTAATAATAATGAACTTAAGGATAACCAAATACTATTATGGTGATATACCCGAGGAGAATGGAGGAGTTTCCTATGAAAACAAATCCATTGCCGCCGACTGGCCCTTATGGGAAGTATTCATCCGCAGCAAGCAGGGCCTGGATCACAAACACGTAGGCAGTTTACAGGCAGCCGATGCACAGATGGCTATTGAGAATGCCCGGGATGTATATACACGCCGGTCAGAAGGCATTAGCATTTGGGTGGTGGAAAGCAAATTCATCCATGCTTCCAATCCCGATGATGCCGGTGAGTTTTATGAACCCGCCAACGATAAAGTGTACCGTCACCCTACATTTTATGACCTGCCCGACGAATTGAAACATATGTAGTATGCAGCAACCTGTCAACTTTTCAACTGATCAACTGGTCAACTATATTCTGAACCTGGCCGATAATACCCTCATCCTGTCGCAGCGCAACAGCGAATGGTGTGGACATGGCCCCGTGCTGGAACAGGATATTGCCATTACCAATATCTCCCTTGACCTCATCGGGCAGGCACGCAGCCTGTATCAATATGCGGCCTCCCTGCAAGGTGGCGGCACCACCGAAGATGCACTGGCCTACCTGCGTGGAGAACGGGAATTTAAGAACTGCCTGATCACCGAATTGCCCAATGGCGATTGGGGCCAAACCATCCTCCGCCAGCTCTTTTTCAGCGTGTTTCAGCAACTGCTCTATGCGCAACTGCTGCAATCGAAGGATGCTACCCTGGCTGCCATTGCAGAAAAATCATTGAAGGAAGTAACCTACCATGTGCGGTGGAGCAGTGAGTGGGTCATTCGCCTGGGCGATGGTACCGAAGAAAGTCACCAGCGCATGGAGAAAGCCCTGGAAACATTGTGGAGTTATACCGGCGAATTTTTTATACCGGCTGATTACGAAACAGCGGCCGTTGCTGAAAGCATAGGGGTTGATGTCACGGCCTTACAACAACCCTGGCTGGAGAAGGTGCAGGAAGTTTTACAGGAAGCTACCCTGCCCGTGAAGGAAGATGCAAAGGCCTGGATGCATACCGGTGGTAAATCCGGTCGGCATACCGAACACCTGGGTTTTATACTGGCCGAAATGCAATACATGCAACGTGCCTATCCGGGTGCTGAGTGGTAATGGCTCTTGATCCTTGCCACTTCGACTCTTTCTTTTTTTGTTATTTGACTTTCTTTTTTGTCATTCCGACCGCAGGGAGGAATCTCTTATCGGAGCAAACGAATTTTATATTGACCGCCACATCACACATATCAACAACTGAACTCTGGTCATTACTGGAGCAGGTCACCGATCCGGAAGTACCTGTATTGTCCATTATTGACCTGGGTATCGTGCGCGACATCCAAACCGGGCCGGATGATGCTGTGGAAGTCACCATCACGCCTACTTACAGCGGCTGCCCGGCAATGGACGTTATCAGCATCAACATCCGGTTGCTATTACTGGAAAAGGGTTTCAAAAATGTAACCATCAAACAAGTGTTGTCTCCTGCCTGGACTACCGACTGGATGAGCGAGGCCGGCAAACAAAAACTGGCAGCTTACGGCATTGCACCACCCAATCCCGTACAACAAGTGTGCAATGTTCAATTGTTTGCAGAAGAGGAAGCCGTGGCTTGTCCGCAATGCGGGTCTTTCCATACCCGGCGCATCAGCGAGTTTGGTTCTACCGCCTGTAAAGCATTGTACCAGTGCAACGACTGCCAGGAACCATTCGATTATTTTAAATGCCATTAAAACTTACCTACTTTTATTCTTCAATCTACCTTCATGTCATCTGTACTTTTTCAAATTGAAAATAATGTGGCCGTCATTACCCTCAATCGCCCCGATAAACTCAATGCTTTTAATCGGGAGATGGCCTTATTGCTGCAGCAGCAACTGGATGAATGTGCTTCCCTGCAGGAAATCCGTTGCGTATACCTTACCGGCGCCGGCAAAGGGTTTAGTGCCGGGCAGGACCTGGCCGAGATCGTTGCAACCGATGGCCCCACCATGACGCAGATCCTAAGCGAACATTACAATCCCATCATCGACCGCATTCGAAAACTGCCCAAGCCCGTAGTTGCAGCCGTAAATGGCGTAGCGGCCGGTGCAGGCGCCAATATAGCTTTGTGCTGTGATATAGTAGTGGCTGCACAATCTGCTTCTTTTATACAGGCTTTTTCCAAACTGGGGCTGATACCCGACAGTGGCGGTACCTATTTCCTGCCCCGTCTTATTGGTTGGCAAAAAGCCTCGGCCCTGGCAATGCTGGGTGATAAGATATCGGCCGAAGAAGCCGAACGCATGGGCATGATCTATAAAGTGATTGCCGGCGAAGGATTTGCTTCTGCTACCCTCCAGCTGGCGCAGCAACTGGCACAAATGCCTACCCAGGGACTGGCCCTCATCAAACAGGCTTTCAACCAGTCCTTCACCAACAACTATGAACAGCAGCTGGCCGTGGAAGACCAGCTCCAGCAACAGGCCGCCCTCACCGATGATTACAAAGAGGGTGTCAATGCCTTTCTGGAAAAAAGAACACCCCAATTCAAGGGCAAATAATCAAACCATACAAGCACAGCACATGCAGGCAGATCAGTTGGCACAACAGGTAGTTGATAAAATGATGGAGCACGATGCATTTAGTCAATGGCTGGGTATAGAGGTCGTCGCCGTGCGCGAAGGATACAGCAAATTAAAAATGACACTCCGTCCGGAGATGCTCAATGGCTTTGGCGTGATACATGGCGGTGTTACTTTCTCCCTGGCCGATAGCGCCCTGGCTTTTGCCTGCAATAACCGCAATAACCTCTCCCTGGCATTGGATGTGTCCATCACCTTTACCAAATCCGGTATGCCGGGTGATGTGTTTACCGCCGAAGCCAAAGAGATGCACAATGGCCGCAGTACAGGTTTGTACCTGATCAATGTTACCAATCAGCACAACCAGTCTGTAGCCGTATTCAAAGGCACCTGCTTCAGGACCGGTAAGGAACTGGTCAATATCCAACCCGAAACCGGCGAAGTATAAACAAAGGCCAATAATCACTGCCACCAATAAGGGTAACGATTTGCTAATAATCCAATAATTAATAATCAGTAATCAAAAATGACCTACTCCTTCAAAGGCTTCATTCCCGTGGTCCATGCCTCTTCATTTATTCATCCCCAGGCCGCCGTTACCGGCAATGTCATCATCGGAAAAAATGTGTATGTAGGTCCAGGAGCAGCTATCCGGGGCGATTGGGGTGGGATCATTATTGAAGATGGGTGTAATGTGCAGGAAAATTGTACCATCCACATGTTTCCCGGGGTTACCGTTTTGCTCAAAGAAGGAGCTCATATTGGTCATGGCGCCATTATTCATGGCGCTGTCATAGGAAAGAATTGCCTTATTGGGATGAACAGCGTTATTATGGACAATGTGGAGTTGGGCGATGAATGCGTGGTGGGTGCTTTGTCTTTCATCAAGGCCAATGAGAAAGTACCTTCCCGGAGCTTATTGATGGGCAATCCCGCCCGGATCATCAAACAGGTGAGCGATGATATGGTAGACTGGAAAACGGCCGGCACACGCCTGTATCAGGCCCTTCCCGGCGAAATGCAGGAGCATTGGGAGCCCTGCGAACCCCTGTGCGAAATACCTGCCGTGAGACCTTCCCAGGAAGCTTTATATCAAACCTGGAACAGTATCAAAAACGAAACAAAATAGGCCCTGGCTTTTCAAGCATCTTAAATCTCCCGGGTCTGGATAAACCGCGGCAGCAATCCTCCGGTAGCCACCCGAAACGCCAAACCCCGAAACCCGGAACATTTTGCCGTATCTTTGCCCCTCGCAATGGAAAAGACAAACTTTGTAGATCAGATCAGGATATTTTGCCGCAGTGGACATGGAGGTGCTGGTAGTAAGCACTTTATGCGTACTAAATTCAATGCAATGGCCGGTCCCGACGGGGGCAATGGCGGTAGAGGTGGCCATATTATTCTTCGTGGAAATAAGAACCTCTGGACTTTATTACACCTTCGTTACTATAAGAACGTACTGGCCGAAAACGGTGAAAGCGGCAGTGGCAACAACTGCTCTGGCCGTAGCGGTAAAGATGTTATCATCGAGGTGCCGCTGGGTACCGTTGCCCGTGATGAGGAGACAGGTGAGACCGAAGCCGAAATACTGGAAGATGGTCAGGAGATCGTTTGGATCAAAGGTGGCAGAGGTGGTTTGGGTAATGCTGAATTCGCTACCGCTACCAACCAGGCTCCGGAACATGCCCAACCTGGCGAGCCAGGTGAAGAAGCCTGGAAAGTGGTGGAGCTTAAAGTGTTGGCCGATGTAGGACTGGTAGGTTTCCCCAATGCCGGTAAATCTACCCTCTTGTCAGTAATGACGGCTGCCAAACCCAAGATTGCCGATTATGCTTTTACCACCATCAACCCCCAGCTGGGCATGGTAGAGTACCGCAATGACAGGAGCTTTTGTATAGCCGATCTGCCCGGTATCATTGAAGGCGCTGCCGAAGGAAAAGGCCTCGGCCATCGCTTCCTGCGCCATATCGAACGCAACCCCGTGCTTTTATTCCTGATCCCTGCCGATAGCAGCGATCATAAAAAGGAATTCGAGATACTTGTCAACGAGCTTGAACAATACAATCCCGAACTGCTGCACAAGCAATTTATCATCGCCATCAGTAAGAGCGATATGTTGGACGACGAACTTAAAGAAGCCATCCGCAAAGAGCTCCCCCAAACCCTTCCCCATATCTTCATTTCATCTGTTGCCCAAAAAGGCATCTCTGAGCTGAAAGACCTGCTCTGGAAAGTGCTGAATGAAGAGAATAACAAGATCTAAATAGTTCCACTTATACAACAACAGCCTCCATACCCATGGAGGCTGTGCACGTTATACGTATTCTTTTCGCTCAAAGATTGTGGTGCCCTACTCAACGCTCGTAGCTCGTCGCTCAAAACTTGTCCCGCCACAGCAGGAGCCGGTAGCTGTTTCACATAATTATTCTAGCTTTGGGACCTTACTAACCAATGCCTGTCTTATGTCAATTGTTGACTCCAAGTTCGTCAGAACTACCTGGTACCTGTGTACCATCGTGTTGCTATTCGTTTCCCGTCTCCTCAAATCTATATGGCTTTTCTTTCCCGGTATCCTCTTCCTGGTGCTGGCCATGTGGTGCTTCTGGAGCCTCAACCAGGGTAAGGACATCATAGTCTCTTTTACAGAGAACAACCAGGCCAAAACCTTCTTCTTTATCGCCATTGCCTTCTGGATCTACGTTACCTGGTATTCTGCCCGGGTGGTAGCCTATCTCAAAAAAAGCAAACAGGAAGACCGTATCATAAAGATCATGGGCAATTGTCCGCCCGAAGAAGCTGCCCGCAAGTTGGCCAATACCCAATACTTTGAACTGCCACCCGGCTGGCTATCCATCTTTCCGCATATTCTCGGCTATGCCTGTCTGCTGGTGATAGAGTTGGCCGTGTTGCAATCGCCCGTACGGGGAGCTGATGCCATCACGTCGTCTAAGGCCACCTGGTTCTTTGTGCTGGGAATGATCATCTCCTGGGGACTGGATGGTATCGTGCGCGACTTCTCAGCCAAGCAACTACGGGTCTCCCGCATACTCTTTTATGCAGTGCTGGCCATCTTCCTCCTGTCAGCCTTCCTGGTGATCAGCAATCCCAAAGGATCTATTTTATCCCTGCTGTGGGTATTGCTCCTGTTGCATGCTGTATTTCTGCTGTACATCAATCTCCGCAAGAAAATAGTCCGGAATACTACACCTGCCAAACCATTCATAATTACCCGGGCCATGTATACCATGATGGACTTTTTGCGTATACCCCGTACGGAGACCGGCTACTTCCGGTGGTTCAATATCGTAGCCATTGGCGGCCTCATCGTATACATCATGACCATCCGTTCTATTGAGGTGTCCTGGCAGCTGGGGCCCTTTCCCCTGGTCTTACTGGCATTTGCCGTATTGCTGGGTTTTGGCAATATCATTACCGCCCTCTCTGTTAAGCTCAACATCAACCTCCATTTCATCATCTTTATAGTAGCCTTCCTCCTGGGATCAAAAGAGACCCACTACGTGCGTACCAAACGATTTGATACCCCTGCCCGGCACGGCATCTACAACCAGCGGCAGGATATACAAACCTATGCCCGCAACTGGATCACCGACCGGGGGCCTGCTATCGACAGCGCCAAAGGATCTTATCCCGTATATTATGTGCTGGCCAATGGAGGCGCTTCCCGTTCCGGCTACTGGACCGCTTCCGTACTTGGACAACTGGAAGACGCCACTGCCCATACCAATGACCCTTTCTCCCGTCACGTATTTTGTTTGTCAGGCACCTCCGGTGGAGGCGTAGGCGTGGCCACTTTCTTTTCCCTGCTCTATCAGCGCAATAAAATGTCGAAGGATGTTGATGTATCCTACCTCCGCTCGGCACGCCTCTTTCTGAAGCAGGATTTCCTTACCCATACCCTGGCCCATATGCTGGGGCCCGATTACTTTAAATACATCTTCCATGTGAATAATGATGACCTGTCCGATAGGGCAGGTGCGCTCGAAGAAACCATTGAGGCCGGCGCCCGTAAAGTGAATGACACCCTGAAAGCAGCGATGGACGAGCCTTTCTCCAACATGATCGCCCTGCGCAACCAGCCTTATAACCTGCCCATACTTTGTATCAATACCACCCGCATGCAGGATGGCAATCCCGCTGTAGTAACCAATATCCGGTTGAACAAAGAGATATTCAATAACCGCGAGGACGTATTGGATGTGCTCAATGATACCCTGGATATGCGCCTCAGCACTGCCTCCATATTAGGCGCGCGATTCCCGTATATCAGTCCGGCTGGTCGCGTAGACCAGTGGCTTCCGGAAAGGGTCCGCGTAAAAAAGTCAGACAGTATGCTGATCCACTACTTTGTGGATGGCGGCTATTTTGATAACTCAGGCGCAGGCGTAGTACAGGAAATGATGCGCGCCATGCTCATCCAGGCCGATACCTCTACCGATCAGGTATTCAAAAGAAGAGTGGCCAAATTGCACCTGGTCGTATTGCACATCACCAATAGCCCCGTAGGCGTAGCGCCGCTGGGCAGTGTAGGCCCTTTGAAGAATGATCTTTCATCGCCCATCCTTACCGTGCTGGGAGCCTATGATATGCAAACCACCGTCAATGATAAGCGCCTGATCAATTTCCTGAAAGATATTGATAGAGATTCCAGTTGTAATAGTGCTGAATACTATCCCGTACACTTATACAAAGACCCCACCGAAAAACAGGAAGAAAGAAAGCGGGGTGATACCCTTAAAGAGATCCCTTATGCCATGAACTGGTTTATTTCCGATACCACCCTCAAGCGTATGGACAACCGTTTATTGAAACAGCCTAAGCTCCAGGCGCTTATTAAAAGAATGATCCCTTGAACATGTATAAGAGGTGACACCTTTCCCCTGCGTCGAAGAAAGAAAGGTGTCACCTCTAAGTGGAAGCTTCTATGTAGCTTGGGCTGCCAGGTCAGTGTTGCTGCATAGAAACATAATGATGACTTAACTCCTGTTTGCCCTACTTTATTTGCTTTGGTAAATAAAATGCCGTACTTTTATAGTATACGCTATTCGCTCCCCCTCAATGATTGTTTTCCCTTCCTGATTTTGCTGCCTCCATGATTGCTTACCACCCCGGTTCTTGCGCATACAACTATTAATCATTCAATTAAATTCCATTTTGTATGAAAAAGCTATTCGTGTATGTGGTAAAAACCATTATCCGCAACAAATTAGTGCGCAGTACAATCGCCCTCCTCATCCTTTCACAGGTAGCTGTGGCCCAAACCAGGCTGGTAGCCGTACGGGAACCTGTGGTGAGCACTGCTTCCGTAAAACACATTGGTAATCCAGAAGGATCAGTTGTATTCCAGGTGCAATATGATAACCAGGCCGGTGAAAAATTCTTCCTGATCATCAGGGATAATGATGGCAACGTCATATACCAGGACACTTATTCCGATAAGAAATTCGATAAGAAGTTCCAGTTGCCCCAAGGTGAAACAGATAAGCTACAATTCATCATCAAAGGCCCCAGGAACAATACGATCCAAACCTTTGAGGTCAAGACCCACTCCCGGATGATAGAGGAAGTCGTAGTCAGAAAGGTAAATTAATATTGTTATTAAAAGTTTGTTGCGTATTCAATCAATGAGCAATTCATTGCCGGTTGCCGATTCACAGCTTGTCCCGCCAAAGCGGGAATTGCCGTTAATAAGCCCTGCCGATCGTATCACAGGCTGCTTTCAATAAGGAGTTGGCATCATGCGCATCCTGTCCCTTTTCCCACAACATAATGCCATTGGCCTGTTGTTTGGCAAGCATCGCTTTCTTTTTGATCGTAAACGTGCCATTGTAATAGATCATATAAGGCGTTGGCCAGCCCGTTGCCGTAACCATGGCTGAATCTGATAAGGGGTTGCCGCCCTGGGCCAAAATACTGCTATACGATAACGTCGTATTGGATTGCGTAATGCCCGATGGTCTGCCATATGCTGGTAAACCCAGTACAAATTTTGATTTGGGCATGCTGCGGGTGGTGAGCCAGTAATTCATACAGGTTTGTACCAGCGCCATATCCGAATGATGCTTATAAGGCGCCGAAGTGCTGAAATCATCATAGACCATTACATTAAACCAGTCTACATAATTGAACAGTTCTGCTTTAATGGCATCCCGGTAACTACCTGCATATTTGCCGGCCGTAATGGCCGCCGTCAGGTAATACTTTCCGTCGCGGTGGCAGCTGTCACTCAGTTCCTTCATCAATGCTGTATACGTAATATCAGAACCATCTGCTGTGCTGGGAAACTCCCAGTCAACATCCACCCCATGTACCTGGTATAATCGTACCTGGCTCATGATCTGCTTTATGAAATTATTGCGTCCCGTAGCCGTGCCAGCCATCGTTCGGAAATCTGCCGATGCACCATTGATGCTGATCATCACCTTGGCATTGTTGGCTTTTGATTTGGCTACTACTGTAGTAAAGGTAGCAGGGCTATTGATCACCAGCGCCCCGGAGGCATTCAGCGTAAAGAAAGCATAATTCACCACATTCGTCATGCGAAACTTCACATCCGGTACTGCATTCGGATCACGGTAGGAGGGGAAGTAACCAACCACTTTGAACCCCAGGTCAGGTGGGGCAGTGATCACTACCGGAGGAGGATCGGGTGTTATAGGGTTCGAGTCACTTTTGCTACAAGCGGTAGCAGTCAATAATAAAGCGGCGTACAGATAAAGCAGTTTACGGTGGGGCATAGTGTTTTGATTAATGCAACTGTGTATTTAGAACATAGGGCGCATACCTGGTTCAGTAGGCGACGCCATTAAATATAAACGATTCCCATTACAGGAAATTACAATCAGGCCATCTATAATTTTTTATTGCCGGTTATTACGGATTGTCGGTATCCTTTGCCCGCGCTGCCTTTCAGCCCATGCATGAATCCGCAATATTTCAGTTGAATACAAAATTTTCAAGTACGTTTGCCTTCTAAAATAATCTCTTTATGAAGAAGCTTTTCATAGCGATTGCTTTAATGATCTCCGTATTCAAGTCCTGGGCCGATGAAGGCATGTGGCTGCCATTGCTCCTGGGGCAGCAAGTGTATAATGACATGGTAAAACGTGGTCTCAAATTGACCAAAGACCAATTGTACCATATCAACAAAGCCTCTATTAAAGACGCTATCATCATTTTCAATGGTGGCTGTACAGGTGAGTTAGTAAGCAATGAAGGATTGATCTTTACCAATCACCATTGTGGTTATGATGCCATCGCCAGGGCCAGTTCAGTAACCAATAACTACCTGAAGGATGGTTTCTATGCAAAAAGCAAAGGCGAAGAGATCCCATCACAAGGTTTGTATGTAGAGTTTCTCCTGAAGATTGAAGATGTAACAAAAGAAATAGAAGAAGCTGCCAAAGATGCTACAGGAGCCGATCGTATTGCGAAGGTCAATGCAGCCGTAGCCGCCGTGAATCAAAGATATTCTGATGAGTCTAAAAGCATCATAGCCAGGGTAAGCCCCTTATTCAAAGGCAATCAATTCCTGGTATTCGTATACCAGCGTTATACCGATATCCGCCTGGTAGGTGCTCCCGCTGAAAGCATTGGTAAATTTGGTGGTGATACCGACAACTGGGAATGGCCCCGTCATACCGGCGACTTCTCTGTTTTCCGTGTATATGCTTCCAAAGACGGACAGCCTGCTGCCCATGCTGCCGACAATGTACCCCTCAAGCCAAAGTACTTCCTGCCTGTTTCCATCAAAGGCGTTAAGGACGGTGATTATGCCATGATCTATGGCTACCCCGGCGGCACCAATCGCTATGAGTCTTCTTTTGGTGTAAAACAAAAAATAGACATCAGCAATCCTTCCCTGGTCAACCTGCGCGACATCAGGCTCAAATATATGTTTGAGCAAATGAAGAACGACCCGGCTATCAAATTGAAGCTGGCCTCCAGCTATGCCTCCATTGCCAACTATTGGAAGTTTTTTGATGGGGAAACAAAACAGCTGATCAAATATGATATCTATGATCAGAAAAAAGCAGCCGAAACCAAATTCCAGCAGTGGGCCAATGGCAAGCCTGAATATCAAAATATCTTCAGCGACTGGTCTTCCGCCTATGATGCCTGGAGGCCCTACAGTAAACACCAGGTATACCTCAATGAAGGCATCTTTGGTTCACCCCTCCTGGCATTTGCCGCCAGCCTTCAGCAGGTAGAGAATGCCATCGTAAAAAAAGGCAGTTCCGCCGACATCAAAAAAGCCGTGGATGCTGCCAAAACTGCCAGGACCAACTTCCTGGAAAGTGAAAACAAAGTATCTGACCAGAACATCGTGGCCAAAGTGCTCATGATGTTTTACAACGATATTGACAAAAGTCAACATCCTATCGGGTTTTATGAAAGCCTGCGGGGCAGTTATGGTGACCTGAAAGACGAAGCATCTTATAAAAAGTTTGCCAACAACCTGTTTACCAACACCCTCATCCTGGATGAGAACAAGTGGAATGCCTTTACCAATAACCCCGATGCTACCGTATTGCAGGCCGATCCGGCTTATGCTACCGCTACTGCCTTTGTAAAGAACTGGGTAGGAAAATACCTGCCCCAGGCTCAGCAGTTCAATGCAAAAAATGCCGAGCTGGGCCGGCTTTATCTCAAGGGTATCTTAAATATGGATACCGTAAAGGCGAAGAAAATGTATCCCGATGCCACTTTTACCATGCGCGTAAGCTATGGCAATGTAAAAAGTTACCAGCCACGCGATGCCGTAAAGTATGATTATGTGACCACCATGGGCGGTGTATTGGAAAAATACCAACCCGGTGATTACGAATTCGATCTGCCGGCCAAACTCCTGGAATTGGCTAAGAAGAAGGATTATGGTCAGTATGCAGATGCAGCCCGCAAAGACCTGGTAGTAGGGTTCATTACGACCAACGACATTACCGGTGGCAACTCCGGTTCTCCCGTCATAGATGGCAGCGGTAACCTCATTGGGTTGGCATTTGATGGCAACTATGAGGCCCTTAGCCATAAAATAGCCTTCGACCCTGTGTACAACCGTACCATTTGTGTGGATGTGCGCTACGTACTTTGGTGTATCGACAAACTGGGCGGCGCTTCCAATATCATTAAAGAACTGAAGCTCGTTAAATAGACCCCAAGGTCTTATTTTTTAAAACCCTGTAGCGACACCCCTTTCAGGCACTTGCTACAGGGTTTCTTTATGGCTGGAATAGGCATTTACACCTAGAAAAATCAAATCAACGTATTTGTCCTCTTTTATATATCAAATATTTTTCGTTATTTAACGTTAGATACTCGAACCCAACCAAGCGACCCCAGTAATGAGCCCAACCGCCAGTGAAAACCTGTTGCAGGATATCGAACAGGAATATACATCCCACCAGGATGCAACTGTAGAGTTGCGTTTCGTGAACTACATTATTGACCTGCTTAGCTTTTACGCTATTATCATTGCCTTAATTTTTTTGATAGCCCTTTCTGCTTATGGCACGAAGGTGTTCCAGGCATTGGAGCGCATGTCGGATATCTCAGATTTTGTATTGGTGCATGTCCTGTATGGTTTCTACATGCTGATCGTGGAAGGCCTTTTCAAAGGCAAGACTTTGGGCAAACTGATCACCCGTACCCGCGTAATACACGAGCGCAACTTCTCCTTTAGCTGGGGTGATGCTTTGCGGAGAGGCGTCATGCGCATGATCCCATTGGAATATGTAACGGGTTGTGTAGGAACTCCATTCCATGATCAGTGGACGGAGACCCGCGTGATCAAAGAAAGAAAGCGATAATATTTTTCCCTGCAGATAGTTATTTGGCCGGACTATTGTCTTTCCAATGCCATAAATGAATACAGGCGTAGGTGCGGTAAGGGCTCCATTTATCAGAAATACGCAACAGGTCCGCCTTGAATTTCTTCTTATCAGTACGCTCCAGTTTGTAGATGCCGATCATGGCATTTTGAATGCCCAGGTCATCGATCGAAAACACATCTTCTCTTCCCAGCGCAAACATCAGGAGCATTTCTACCGTCCAGCGTCCCACCCCTTTTATCTGTGTGAGGTAGGCAATCACTTCTTCATTCTCCATCTTATGCAGCTTCTTGTGGTCCATTCCCTGCTCAAGAGAAAAGCGGGCAACATTGTGCACATAATTGGTTTTGGCATTCGATAAGCCGATACTTCTGAGCGTAGGCAAAGGCGTATCCAGTATCTGTTGTTCTGATGGCTCCTTGCCGTCATATAATTGGAGGAAGCGCTGGTAAATAACATCCGCCACCTTGGTCGACAATTGCTGGCTCATAATAGAAGCACAGAGGTAAATGCAGATATTCTTGCGCTTCTTAAGCGTAAAGCCCTCATGTTTTTCTAGCAGCTTTTTGAAGCGTTTATCTTTACTCAGGTGTTCTTTGTATGGCATAGACTATTTACCTAAATTATGAAATTTGCTGATGCTGTAGCAGCGCAATAGCTTTGCACCATGGCAGAAAGGGAGATCATGATAACATCGGATGGTTCAGTAACCGTAGCCATTCCGGAGCTGAATGTTACCTACCATTCAAAACACGGCGCCATTCAGGAATCCAGGCATGTGTTTATTGAAGCCGGATTAAGACCATTGCTGCACCGGCAGGAAACCCTTTATATATTCGAAATGGGCTTCGGTACTGGCCTCAATGCCTTACTCACACTCATAGAAGCAGAGGACCACCAACAAAAGATACATTACCGATCCGTAGAAGCTTACCCATTGGAAGCAGCCATGGTAGCACGGCTCAATTACTGTGAGCAATTACAACTGCCAGCACTGAAACCGCTTTTTGGGCAACTGCATACCACCCCTTGGGATCAACCCATCCCCCTTACTTCCTGGTTCACTATTCAGAAAGACCACACACTCCTTTTCAACCTTTCAACTTCCCAGCCTTTCAACTTGATCTACTACGATGCCTTTGCCCCGGGCGCCCAGCCGGAATTGTGGACGGTAGAGGCCTTTACCCATCTGTTCAACCTGCTAACAGCAGGAGGCATATTGGTTACCTACTGCTCCAAAGGAGATGTGCGCCGTGCCATGGTAGCGGCTGGCTTTATCGTGGAAAAAATACCCGGCCCGCCCGGCAAAAGAGAAATGGTAAGGGCTATAAAACCAACAGAGGGTTCTGCTCTTTAAGTTAAAGACACTAAAGTTAGTCAGGAGTTCCAAAGCCTGGTCCCTGCAGTCCGTAGCTCACCGCTCGTAGCTGCTTAATCAAACGAATAACTCACCCTGCCGTCTTTCTCATCCTTCAGCAGGATGCCTAGTTGTTGCAACTGGTTGCGGATCTTGTCCGAAGTCGCGAAGTCCTTGCGGCCCCGAGCATCCTTCCGGATCTCGATCAATAGATCCAACACCCCTGTCAGTTTCCCATCCTCATTAGCCGTTTCCCCTTTCAATCCCAGGATATCTTCCAGGTAAGCTTTGAAGTATTGTTTCAGCCGGGTAAAAGTAGCTTGTGAAATAGCCGTTACAGCATAAAGCTTATCCCGCATCGAATTGATCACCGGAAGTATTTCAAACAGGTTGGCCAATACCTTGGCTGTACTGAAATCATCGTTCATGAAATCATCCATCTCCGTCAACAACCTGTTTATCTTGGCGTCTAATTCCTGCTCAAACGCTTCTGTATGCTGTATGCTGTATGCTAAATTCTTCAAGTGTTCATACCCTTCCCACAACCTTTTCAATCCCTTCTCCGCCGCCTGTAGTGCTTCATTGCTGAAGTCGAGCGTGCTGCGGTAATGCGTTTGTAAAATAGAGAACCGGATCGTCATCGGGCTATAAGCCTGTTCCAGCAATGGGTGCGTACCAGCAAACATTTCTGTAAGCTTGATCTGGTTGTTGTACGCCTTGCCCATCTTCTTGCCATTTACCGTGATCATATTGTTATGCATCCAGTAACGGGCCGGTACATGTTTATTGCAGATCGTACTTTGCGCAATCTCACTTTCATGGTGCGGAAACTGCAGGTCCATACCACCGCCATGTATGTCGAATTCAGTGCCCAGGTATTTGGTGCTCATGGCAGAACATTCTATGTGCCAGCCGGGAAAACCTTCTCCCCAGGGACTTACCCACCGCATAATATGCTGAGGCGGCGCAGCTTTCCACAAAGCAAAATCCTGCTTATTCCTTTTCTCATCCTGCCCTTCCAGGTCCCGGGTGGTTTCCAGCTGTTCATCCAATACACGGCCACTTAACTTACCATAGGGATAATGTTCTGCATACTTTTTTACGTCGAAGTATACCGAGCCATTCACTTCATAGGCGTATCCATCGGCCATGATCTTCTTGATCATTTCTATTTGCTCTACAATATGACCTGTAGCCGTAGGCTCAATACTTGGTTCCAGGTTATTGAACTCAAGCATGGCCCAATGAAACAAATTGGTATATTTCTGTACCAGCTCCATCGGTTCCAGTTTCTCCAGCACCGCCTTACTCGCGATCTTGTCTTCCGCTGCACGGCCTTCTTCTTCAAAGTGACCGGCATCTGTAATATTGCGCACATACCTTACCTTATAACCCAGATGCGTGAGGTAACGGTACACCACATCAAAAGTAATATAGGGCCTTGCATGGCCCAGGTGACTTTCTCCACTTACAGTAGGACCGCACACATACATGCCCACATGCCCCGGAGTAATGGGGGTAAACACTTCCTTCTGCCTTGTATAAGAATTCAGGACTTTCAGTTCACTCATAAAAAATCGTTGATATCAATCTGCGAATTATATTAAATGGAAATATTCAGTACGGGCATTACAAAAATAGATTTATCCTGTCACAACAGGACAGAGAAAACAGCGGGAGGGAAAGAATGGGAATGCCATAAGCAAATATAGGGAATTTATTCAGGGGCCTTCAGCTGCAGGTCCGCCAATACCGGGTAATGATCCGAATAGGGAATAGCAAACCGTTTGCATTGAGCCACCTCCAGCCGCTTGTCGGCCATAATATAATCTATCCTGAGCGTGGGGGCCACATCCCGGTAGGTACGTCCGATCCCATTACTGGCTGCTATAAAAGCATCCTGGCGGTCGCCCCGTATATGAAAATAAGTGTAAGAGTTGGGCACATCATTAAAATCCCCGCAAAGGACCACCGGATAAGGACTTTTATCCAGCTGCTCCCGTACAATATCCACCTGGTTGCCGCGGGAGGCATATCCCTGTCGCAGCTTTTTCAATATAGAGCGGGAGGCGTCCAGGATACTGTCATCCGCTGTTCTGATAATGCGCAAGCGCTCATAATCTTCCTTTTGGAACAATACCGATTGCAGGTGCGTATTGAATACCCGTATCGTTTGTCCCGGCACCATAATATCACAAAATATAAGACTTTCTGCAGCCCGTAATTGTGCTGGCCCGGGGTACCTGATGCGCATGCTATCTACAATGGGAAACCGGGAAAAAATAGCTACCCCTACTTCCATAGGGCCGCCCTTGCGGCCATAGTCGATCACTTTATAGAAATAAGGATAATTCATTTTTTGAATATCCTTTAGATTGCTGTAGTTGACTTTATTCGTTTCAAAATATTCCTGGAAACACAGGATATCAGGGTCCTGTTCCTTAATAAAAGCAAGCATCTGCTTGCGGCTTGGGTAGGCTCCCTTGGTAATGCGTTTCTGTTCATCGAACCAGCGTACATTCCAGGTCAGGATGCGAATGTTTTTTTCTTTTTTAGTAGTAGTAAAACCGCCCGGATGAAAACCAATAAGCGCCCGGATATTGCTATACCCCAGTATCAAAGCCGCCAGCGAAAGGAATGCCCAGCGCGATCGGAACAAAGTCCAGAAAAGGAGGCAAATGATCACCAGTATAAGCAGAAAGGGGAATGCAAGGCCCAGCAGCGCAAAGAACCACCATTTTTCAGGATGCAGGAAAGCATTGGCACAGGAAAGCAGGAAGAGTGCTGCTATACCAATGTGAAAAATGATAAAAAAACGCTTCGCGATGGTTCGTATGGCCATGTTTAAATTTACAACTCTTCATCCTCCGAGGCCCGCTTCAAAATTTCTTTTTCTTCTTCTGTCAGGAAGCGGTATCCCTGTTGGTTGATCTTGTCCAATATCTCATCAATACGCTTCTGAGTAATATTGGGAATCTTTTTATAAGGCGGGGTGCCCTTCGATTTATAATGCAGTTCGTCCTTAGCTGTCTTTTTCCAACTCCGCTTATCGGGATTGAACAGGTTATTTACCCAATCAAAAAACCTGTTCATCCAGGCGCTCCAGTCACGTCCCCTGCGCAGTTGGTGTACAAAAATGAAGCCGGTTGCAGCGCCTGCCAGGTGCGCCAGGTGGCCACCCGTATTACTGCCCGTGATCATGGCAAAATCAAGTACCACAAAGATCAGCGTCAGCACCCACAGCGGTATACCTCCATTGATCATGGGGAAAATGCGATAGCCAGGTGCCAGTGCCGTAGTGGCAATAGCGATGGCCATTACCCCGGCCGAAGCACCCAGTAGATGGCTGAAGGGAGCAACCCCTGCCAGCACCGGGATCAGGTTGTAACTGATAACATAAAATACCCCACCAGCCAATCCCCCATAAATAAACAAGGGTATGATCTTCCTGGGGCCGGAAAGGTCCTGTAGAATATAACCAAAGGCCCATAGCCACAGCACATTCCCGATCAGGTGCATCGGCTCTACATGCATAAACATATAAGTGAAGATCGTCCAGGGGCGGCTGGCCAGCGTGCTTAGGTTGGAAGGTAAAACAAACCAGTTGAGGATATCTGCTTCATAAACCGCTTTACTGGTGCCCGACATCCAGTAAACTATCCATAAAAACATAAAAAGACAGAATACAATGGCCAATATAGCCAGCAATAAAACCAATGCATTACCATCCTGGCCAAGCAAAATGCGTTTCCTGTATCGATCTTCCCGCAACACGAAAATATTTTTGGTGAATGTACAAAACCCTGCTCACAACGCCTCTTTGGGGCATTACGATATTGGTAATTATTAGCTATTTAACAGTAGAAAAGCCTTTAAAGTTGTCCTTAGAATAATTTACGCCGGTTTCCTCTTCGATAACTGAAATACACTATCAAAAAGCCTACCAGGCCACCCCCCAGGTGGGCCACATGAGCTACCTGGTCATTCGGGTTGTTTTGAATGGCAGACCAGAGTTCAATTCCGCCATAAATAAGCACCAGCCATTTCATTTTCAAGGGGAAAAGCAGGTAGATCATCACCATATCGTTGGGAAACAGGTAAGCAACACCTGCCAGGATGCCAAAAAGAGCGCCCGAAGCTCCTACCATTTGTCCGGCGGTGGCTGCAGTCTTGGCCTGGTCAACAAAACTTATGATTTCCTGCCCGATTCCGGGTGCATTGGGATTGGCATTCACCAGATTCGTAAACGCGGGATTTACTCCCACCCTGATCCAATCATATTTGCTTAAAAGCATATTAAAATTCCGGGCCGTAGGGTGATCCTGTAAAAAGTTCAGGTCACTGATCACCGGATAGGTTTCCACCAGCGTGGCCAGGCCGCTGATAAGTCCCGCACCGATCCCGCAGATCAGGTAGAAGGTAAGGAACCGCTTAGCCCCCCAAACCATCTCCAGCTTGGTACCAAACATAAACAACCCCAGCATGTTGAAAAACAAGTGCTGGAAGGAGCCATGCATGAAAACATAGGTGAGCAGCTGATGCGGACGGAAGTCCTTGGAGAGGAAATGGTGTTGGGCAAACCATTCATCTACGGGAAACTTATTCTGAAAAGTAATTTGTGCCAGGAAAATAAGACCATTAACGATCAGCAGGTTTTTAACTACAGGCGTTAAGGGCAAAAACATTCGGTTCGGATACACTATAATGCTGTTTTAGATGTTACAAATGTAATGTCTTGGTTTCTGAGCTTTAGTTGCACCACGTTTTCGATATGATGCGTGTGGGGGAACATATCCACCGGCTGTACCCTGGTTACCACATATTTCTCATCCAGCTTATTCAGGTCCCTGGCCTGCGTGGCCGGATTACAACTCACATACACCACCAGCGGCGCTTCCATATCCAATATCTTTTGCACCAGCTTCTCATGCATACCCGCCCTTGGAGGATCCGTGATGATGACATCCGGCTTACCATGATGGGCAAAGAAAGCATCGTTACAAATATCTATAACATCTCCGGCGAAAAATTGTGCGTGCTCAATATTATTGAGGGCCGCATTTTCTTTGGCATCCTCAATCGCCTCGGCAATCACTTCTACTCCTATGATCTTTGCCGCCTGTTGGCTCACAAACAACCCGATACTGCCTGTACCACAATAAAGATCATAAACCGTCTCCTTCCCCGTCAACTCAGCAAAATCACGTGTTATCTCGTATAATCTTTCCCCCTGCCGTGTATTCGTCTGGAAAAAGGACTTAGGACCTATCTTGAAGCGCAGCCCTTCGAGCTTTTCTGTAATATATCCTTTTCCATAATATGCCCGCGGTTGCAGGTCATAAATAGTATCATTCTTTTTAGGATTGATCGTATACAGCAGCGTGGTGATTCCCGGTACTGTTGCCAGCAAATGGTCAAACAGCCTGGTAAGCGCCTCCTGGTCATGGTACCCGAAACACACGTTCACCATCACTTCTCCCGTGGTACAAACCCTGATGATCAGTGTGCGCAGCCAGCCCTGGTGCTCCCGGATATCGTAAAAACTATATCCCTGCTCCATCGCAAAGCGGCGGATCGTATTCTTGATCGCATTGGTAGGCTCCGCCATCAGGTGGCAGGTATTGATATCAATCACCTTATCAAACAGACGCGGCACATGGAACCCCAGCGCGCTCTCCTGGTCGATCGCTGTTGCATTAGCGATTTCATCCGGCAACAGGTAACGGCGGTTGCTGAAGGTGAATTCCAGCTTATTCCTATAGCGCTCAGTGCTTTCACAGCCCGCTATAGCCGCGATGGGTGGTAATTCTACCTTGCCAATGCGCCGAAGGTTTTGCTCTACCTCATGTTGTTTATACTCCAGCTGTTTGGCGTAGGGCAGCATCTGCCACTTACAACCCCCGCAAACACCAAAATGTTCGCAAAAAGGACTTACCCTGTCTTTGGAAAACGCATAGAAATGAACAGCTTTTCCTTCCGCCCATTCCTTTTTGTTCTTGGATAAGCGTACATCCACCACATCACCCGGTACCGCCCCTGAAATAAAAACCACCTTTCCATCTATTTTAGCCAGCGCTTTACCCTCAGCCGCATAATCCTGTACCACCAATTTTTGCAGTACCACATTCTTTTTTCTCATGCCGCAAAGATAACGGATAGCCCCGGAGCATCCAGCTTTTCCACCTAAACCCATATCCCACTTGCCGGCTACCCCTTTCCACTTGCCTCCACGCCTCTGCTCCCTTGCTTCCCTACGTTCTGTATTCTGTCTCCTGTATTCTGTATTCTCTCATAGCTCTTTCTTAATTTTACCCACAAACACATAACCAACCTTTTATGTACTCCACTGGCCAAACCAAATCATTGCAACAGCTCACCATCACTTTACTCGAGAAGGTCACAAAGGATAAAATAAACCCCGCCAATGAGGTGAACGAGCTGAGGGAGGTACTGCGCTTTCATGAATACCGCTATTACATCATGAATGATCCCCTGGTGGCCGATTACGAATATGATCAGTTGTTCAAAGCCCTGGAGAAAATAGAGGCTCAGCATCCGGAGCTCATTACCTCCGATTCACCTACCATGCGCGTGGCCAAAGGCCTTACCAAAGATTTTCCCCCGGCCCCCCACCTCGTACCCATGCTTTCCCTGGAAAATTCCTACAATGAGCAGGACTTGGTCGACTGGGACCGCAAGAACAGGGAGCTGGCCAAAATGGACAATATTGAGTATTGCGTGGAACCTAAATTTGATGGCGCCAGCATATCCCTGATCTATGAAAATGATCTCCTGGCCCGGGGAGCTACCCGTGGAGATGGCGTTCAGGGCGACGAAATAACCACCAATATAAAACAGATACGCTCCGTACCCCTGAGCGCAAAGATCTCAGCCTATGGACTCCAGCAGCTGGAAATAAGAGGCGAAGTATTACTGACAAAAGCCAACTTTAAAAAATACAACGATCAGCTGATCGAACAAAGCCTTGCTCCATTAGCCAATCCACGCAATGCGGCCGCTGGTTCTTTGCGCATCAAAGATCCCAAAGAAGTAAGCAAGCGTAACCTGGAAGCCTTCCTGTACAACATCAGCTACTACGTTACACTGCCCGGAGCCCCCGTTCATAAACTCCTCGAAACGCACAGCGGTTCCCTGGAAATGTTGTGGGAGCTGGGTTTCCGTAGCCCTATGAAAGAAAAGATGGTCTTCAAGGGCATCGATGCTGTCGTAAAGTATTGCCATGAATATGAGCAAAAACGTGATGACCTTCCTTATGAAATTGATGGCATGGTAATCAAGGTCAATAAGGTGGAATTGCAGGATCAATTGGGCATGACTACCCACCACCCGCGCTGGGCCATGGCTTATAAATTCAAAGCCCGGCAGGCCACCAGCAAACTTAAAGCCGTAGAGTTCCAGGTGGGCCGTACCGGTTCCGTGACCCCCGTAGCTAAAATAGAACCAGTGCCCATTGGCGGCGTAACCGTGGGCTCTATTTCCCTGTTCAATGAAGAAGTGATCCGCGAAAAAGACCTCATGATTGGCGATTCTGTACTGGTAGAGCGTGCGGGCGATGTGATCCCATATATAGTAAAATCACTACCCGAGCTTAGAACAGGAAAAGAACAACCCATTGTGTTCCCTACAAAATGCCCCGTTTGTCACGATAAATTGGTCAAGACCGCTGATGAGGCCGTATGGCGTTGTGTGAACATTAATTGCGAAGCACAGGTACTGCAGCGCATTTTCCACTTCACCAGCAAAGATGCCATGGATATACGCGGCCTTGGTGAAGCCATTGTACAGAAGTTTTATGACCTGGGTTTTCTCAAAGACATTCCCGGTATCTACACATTACCATTTGATAAAATAAGAGGCCTCGAAGGCTTTGGTGAGAAAAGTATTACCAACCTCCAGGCCGCTATCACTGCCTCGAAAGAACAGCCGCTGCACAGGCTCATATTCGCACTTGGTATTCGATACGTAGGCGAAACAACCGCCAAAACCCTTGCCCACGCAGTAAAGCATTTGCTTGATTTCGCTCAATTTTCGCTTGAAGAATTACAGGCACTGGAGGACGTGGGACCTAAGGTAGCAGGCAGCATCTACCAGTTTTTCCGTAATCCCGATAACATCAGTATGCTTCAGCACCTGGAGACCTTGGGATTGAAGTTGAAAAATGATAAAAAAGATATAGTCGTTGACGGCAACCTTTCAGGACAAACGTTTTTGTTTACCGGCACCCTGCCTACCCTGAAACGCAGTGAGGCTGAGGCTTTGGTAGAATCCAATGGAGGTAAGCTACAAGGCAGCGTGAGTAGTAAACTCAACTATCTGGTGGCTGGTGAAGAGGCAGGATCCAAATTGGAAAAGGCTAAGAAGATCACCTCCATCAAGATCATTTCCGAGGCAGAGTTCCTGAGCTTGGTTAACCGCTAATTCACATCTTTCTTACAAATGATTTGATTTTCGCATATCTTTCTTTTGTAACTTTAGCCAAAAGGAAAAGGCGATGATAAAAAAACTCCCCAACGAGGTGTGGAAACCTTTACAGTTTCCAGGCTGGAAGCACCTTAGAAAAAAGTATGCGCTGTCGTCACACGGCCGCATAGCCAGCTACACAGACGATGTTATTGAAGATGGTAAATTGTTGCAAGGTTCATTAACTACCGGTTACCGGACGTTGAACCTGCACAGACCCGGAAACAATGGCACCCTCTACATTCACCGTGAGATTGCCAGGCTATTCCTCGGCAAACCTTCGGCGAAAAACAAGTATGTGATTCACCTGAATCACAACAAGCTCGACAACACAGTGAAAAACCTTAAATGGGCTTCACTGGAAGAAATGATCTCTCACCAACAAAACAGCCCGGCTAAGATCGCTTACAAAAAGGTGCAGGCCAACCGCACCGAAGGTCTTAAGCTCAATGCTAACCAGGTGAAGAGCATCAAAAAAGTCCTTACAGACAAGAACCGGAAGATCACCATTAAAAAATTAGCGGAAAAATATGGCGTCAGTGAGATGACGATGTACCGCATTAAAAGTGGTGAGAACTGGGGCAGGATCTAAACCCCGCTACCGGAAAATCTAGTATAAGTGGTGTGTACAGATGTGAGCGAGCATCTACACACCACTTATCTTTTTTGGGCCACTCAATACAGCTCCATACCTTTAAAATAAAAAAAGTATGCTGCTGCCAGCCACCATCAAATTTCTCAAAGACCTCAAAAAGAACAACGATAAATCCTGGTTCGACGCCCACCGCCCCCAATACGAAGCCGCTAAAAAAAACTTCGAACAATTCATTCAGACCGTCATTGATAAACACGGTAAACAGGATCCTACCATTAAAGAATTGACAGCCAAAAGCTGTATGTTCCGTATCAACCGCGACGTTCGCTTTTCAAAAGATAAAAGCCCCTATAAAACCAATTTCGGCGCCAGTATCAACCGCGGTGGTAAGAAATCCATTTATGCCGGTTATTATTTTCACTGCGAACCCGGTGAAGCTTTTGTCGGTGGAGGTATCTGGATGCCCATGCCCCCGGAAGTGAAGAAAATACGCCAGGAAATAGATTACTGCTTTGATGAATTTAAAAAGATCCTGGCCAATAAGAAATTCCGGGACATATATGGAACCTTAGACCAGGGGGAGGAGTATTCCCTGGCCCGGGTGCCCCAGGGCTTTGAAAAAGACAATCCGGCCGCTGAATACCTCAAACTCAAAAGCTGGCTGGCCATGGAACAGCTCAAAGACAGCGACCTGACCTCTGATGCCCTGGTCAAGAAAACCGTAGCAGCCTTTGAGGCCCTGCAACCCTTAGTGACATTCCTCAACCGCGCCCTCGACGAATAAACTCAACGGGTGGGTCGCCTTTCTAAGGCGGCTCACCCGTTGAGTAGTATAAAAAAGCCCCGCCTTTTGGGGCGGGACCGGGAGTATGGCTATACGTTCCCTTTGAATATATTACAACAGGTTTTTGGATACCAGGTACTCCGCAATCTGTACTGCATTCGTGGCAGCTCCCTTGCGCAGGTTATCACTCACCACCCAAAGGTTCAGCGTATTGGGTTGCGTGTCATCACGACGCAGGCGGCCTACAAATACCTCATCACGGTCGTGCGCATCCATCGGCATCGGATATTGTTGTGTTGCTGGTTCATCTACCACCACTACCCCTGGTGCGCTGCTCAACAGGTTTCTCACATCTGTCAGCGTATAGTCATCCGCAAACTCTACATTCACACTCTCACTATGCCCGCCCATTACCGGAATACGTACCGTGGTGGCTGTGACCCGGATAGTATCATCGCGCATGATCTTCTTCGTCTCATTTACCATTTTCATCTCTTCCTTGGTATAACCATTCTCCAGGAATACATCGATCTGCGGAATTACATTCAGGTCAATGGGATATTTATAAGCCATGGGATATTCTCCATTACTGCCTTTTTCTGCTTTGGCGCGTTCTCCCATGAGTTGATCCACTGCTTTCTTGCCCGTACCCGTTACACTTTGGTAAGTAGATACCACAATACGTTTAATATTATATTTCTTGTGCAGCGGATTCAGCGCTACCACCATTTGAATAGTAGAGCAATTCGGATTGGCAATGATCTTATCCTCCTTACCCAATGCATCAGCATTCACCTCCGGAACGATCAGTTTCTTGGTAGGGTCCATACGCCAGGCCGAGGAATTGTCAATGACAGTAATACCGGCTTCCGCAAACTTAGGGGCCCACTCCAGTGAAGTACTGCCACCTGCAGAAAAAATGGCCACAGCAGGTTTGGCTGCAATAGCATCCGTCATACTGATGATCTTGTATTGCTTACCCCTGTACTCAACTTCCTTGCCTACTGATCTTTCAGAAGCTACCGGAAGGAGTTCTGTAACCGGGAAATTACGTTCAGCTAATACCTGTAACATTTTAGTGCCTACAAGACCTGTGGCGCCTACTACTGCAACTTTCATGGTTTGTTGATTGCTTGTTTATAGTTTAACAATAAAGTCCTTGATCGTTCTCGCCGGCATATTGCAAACAAAACGGCCTTCCTGGTGGGAAGGCCGTTTTGAATATCCTGTTATACAAAGCAGTACTCAACCTTCCCAATGTCTGGAATGCTTCTTCGTGCGCTTTGTATGTTTCATTAATTTTTGCATAGCGAGGAGCAAAAGTAGGCAGCAAATACAGAATCCACAAATTTTTATTAAAAATCCATGAAAATACCCACCTCCTCATCAACAATAATAAAACTAACAATCAGTAGCCGCCAAATCAGCAACCTGCCTTTTGCTCGTAGCTTGCTTTTCAACAAATTATTTTATTATATAATGTCTGATGCGTATTTTCATTCTTCCAATCGCGGTTCATGCTAACCGTCATGTCCTTTTGAAAAACTATAATAACCAATGACTGTAAAACTGCTTGCTGTATTATTGCTGGCGCCCATCGCCATGCTTCGTGCACAAACTTCCCGGCCATTTGATATCGTAATGACCGAACTGTTTCCCGATCCTTCACCTCCCGTAGCCCTGCCCAATAATGAATTTATAGAATTGAAAAATGTCTCCGGGCATACCATCAACCTCAAAGGCTGGAAGCTAAGCGATGGCACTGCTACCGCTACCATCCAGGCCAATGTTGATATCGGGGTCGATAGCTTTGTGATCATATGTCCTAACTCAGCAGTACCCCTGTTTTCAACGATGGGCACTACAATAGGCGTCAGTAATTTCCCCTCCCTGAATAATGATGCCGACATCATTACCCTCTATGCTCCCGAGGGCAATACCATACATGCCGTGGCTTACACCGATCAATGGTATCGCAATCCCCTGAAAGCAGCCGGTGGCTGGACCCTCGAAATGGTTGACCCACGCAATCCCTGCACCGGCGCTGCTAATTGGAAGGCTTCTGTTGATCCTCATGGCGGATCACCCGGAAGGGAAAACTCTGTAGCCGGCAACAACCATGATGAAATGCCCCCTGCTTTGTTGAGAACCTATACCATCGACAGCATTACCCTGGTAGCTGTATTTGATGAGTCGCTGGACAGTACTGCTGCTGCTGACCCACACCGGTATACATTGAGCCATACCATAGGCCATCCCGTATCGGCCGTACCATTGGCGCCCCTCTTCCATGAAGTGGTATTAAAACTGGCAGCTCCTCTCAACCCAAACGAAGTATACCAGCTCACAACAAAAGAACTGACAGACTGCAGTGCCAATGCCATCGGTATGATGAACATTGCCAAAGCCGGGCTGCCCGTGCCGGCAGATACCCAGGCCATTATTATTAATGAATTGTTATTTGACCCTCCGTCTGGCGGATCTGATTATATAGAATTGTACAATCGTAGCAGAAAAGTGGTTGATCTTAAACAATTGTATGTGGCCAATCGTTCTGCAGCAGGCGTGTTATCCGGAATGCAGCAACTGTCTGCCGAATCCCGCTTGTTTTTTCCAGGCGAATACATGGTAGTAACCGAAGATGGCGCCTGGCTGCAACAGCAATACAACGTTAAAGACCCTGCTGCTGTGATACAGCTTTCATCACTGCCTTCCCTGCCCGATGACAAAGGCACCCTCGTGCTGATTGATTGGCAGGGAGCGCCAATAGATGAATTGCAATATGACAGGAAATGGCATTTCTCATTGATCACTGATGAGGAGGGCGTTGCCCTGGAAAGAATAGATTATAGCAAACCGGCACAGGATAGCCACAACTGGATGTCGGCCGCTTCTACAGCAGGGTTCGGTACCCCCGGTTACCGCAATTCTCAGTTCAGGGCCGATCTCCAGGCAAAAGGCATGGTCACTATCACACCCACCCTGTTTTCGCCCGACAATGATGGGTTTGATGACTTTGCCACCATCCAATACCAGATGACAGAGCCTGGTTATGTTACCAATATCACGTTCTTTGATGCTTCGGGAAGGGCCGTACGCCACCTGGCAAGGAATGCAACCTTGGGCAGGGAGGGCGTTTTCAGATGGGATGGGCTGGACAATAACCGCCGTAGCCTGCCCGTAGGTACCTATATCATGTACGCAGAAATATTTAATACCCAGGGCAAAACAAAAAAAATCAGAAATACTGTAACATTAATTCGCCGGTTATAACTAATATTAAAAATTAAAACCATCTTCTACATGAAAAAGACATTCTTTTCCATTGCAACCGTATCAGTACTGGCCCTGTTCTCCTGTAAAGACAAAGCGAAAGAGGCCGCTGGTGATACCACTACTACCCCTGCAGCAGAACAATCTACTCCTGCTGCTGAAAACAAGCCTGCTGCCAATGAACCCAAAACCTATAAAGTGACCTTTTCGCCCGACACCGCATTCCTGGGCAAGAAAAAAGAAGCTTTTGTGAAGATTAAAAATGCAAAAGCTGTTGCCCTGCAGGATCCCGATGGCAAATCTGAAGGTATTGAATTCACCTTTGACATTGAAGTGACCAATAAAGCGGCAATGGGTGGTTACAATGTATATTTAGTATCCAGTGAATCCCGGCTTACCCTCGATAATGGCAATAACATCACCCAGGAAACTGGTACCAGTGTGAATGTGGAGCCCGAATCCACTAAAGACCTTTCTTCCGTGGTATATAAAATTCCCAACGGAACCAAACCTACTACACTCAACCTGTTTTATGATGGCACACGCGTAAGTGTGGGAGTTACTCTGGAATAAACTTCGAAATAGTATAAATAAAAAAATGAACCGCTTATTGAAGGCGGAGTAAAAAGAAAAAGGGTGGACCGCCTTCCAATGGCGGCTCACCCTTTTTATAGGGAGTTAGTGATCTTATTAATGCGTAAGCTCTATATCAAAATTCACCAGGCTCACAAACTGCTGGATGCGCTCATCAATATCTGCCTGCGTAATTTCCTTCAGCCTTTCCGGACCAAACTTCTCTACACAGAAAGAAGCCATCGCCGAGCCAACAATAATAGCAGTCTTCATATTCTCAAAGGAGATATCACGCGTACGCGCTATATGACCCATAAAACCTCCGGCAAATGTATCACCGGCCCCTGTAGGATCAAACACCGCTTCCAGCGGCAGCGCAGGCGCAAAGAACACCTGGTCTCCATGGAACAACAGCGCGCCATGCTCCCCTTTCTTAATGATCAGGTATTTAGGTCCCATCTTCATGATCTCTTTGGCTGCCTTTACCAGCGAGAACTGCGCGCTTAACTGCCTTGCTTCACTGTCATTCACCATCAGCACATCTACCAGCTTCAGCGTCTCTTCCAGCTGCGGCATGGCTATTTCCATCCAGAAGTTCATCGTATCCATTACGATCAGCTTGGGGCGCGTTTTCAACTGCGTGATCACCTTTTTTTGGATCACCGGGTCCAGGTTGCCCAGCATCAGGAATTCTGCTCCCTGGTACGATTCAGGCAATACAGGATCAAAGTCAAGCAATACATTAAGGTCTGTAACCAGCGTATCCCGCGTATTCATGTCCATATGATACCGGCCACTCCAGAAGAAAGATTTCTTGTCAGCCACTACTTCCACACCGTCCAGTTCTACCCCTCTTTTTGTCAATTCGTCCATTTCTTCCTTCGGGAAATCGAAGCCTACGATAGACACCTGCTTAATGGGCTGCACAAAATTGCTGGCAGCATAAGCTACATAAGTGGCCGAACCACCTATGATCTGGTCTGTTTTGCCAAATGGTGTTTCAATAGCATCAAAGGCCATCGTACCTACAGAGATCAAAGACATAATGTAATTTGAAGTTTAGAATATTTTATAATGATCAGCGCGCAAACCTACACGAAAATCCGGAGGCTATGAAACCCATGCCTTATTTAATTGTTGCCAATTCAAGCCTGTACCAACACCTGGCCGCCTTTTCCCTCCGGCCGGCGCCATAAAGCCAGCCCTCCAGCTATAATAATCCGGAAAAAAGGCCAAAGCTCATGCTCGTTAGTCTCAATCTTTATCCATTTTATGGATAATTTGGATTTTTTCGCTAACGGGTGTTAGCACTTTTGTTATCTTTGGGTATTATCCGCATATGGCAAAAATTAAAAGCAACAGGAACAGCACCCGCAAAGAAGTGATCATTGCCGAGGCTGCTAAATTGTTTCGTGAAAAAGGTTTCAGCGCAACTTCCATGCGCGACCTGGCCGAACACGTTGGTGTAGAAGCTGCCAGCCTGTACAACCATATCAGCTCAAAAGCCGAAATATTACAGGAGATCTGCTTTAAAGTAGCCAACCAGTTCATGTCCCACATTGAGCAGGTCGATAACAGCCAGCGGTCCGCCATCGCCAAAATTGAAGAGATCCTGCGGTTCCATATCCGCCAAATGGTAGAACACTATGAGGAAGTATATGTGAGCGACCGGGAATGGAAACACCTCACCGAGCCTTACATGCAAAACATGCAAAGCCAGCGTCGTGCTTACCGCCAAAAGATTGCCCTCGTCATTGAAGAGGGCATCCGTAAAGGCGAAATAAAACATATCGATGCCCCTACTGCCGTATTGATCATGCTCCATGCCGTAAGTGGCATTGAATCCTGGCATCGCAGTACCAAAAAGATTGAAGGCAATGTATTGGAAGACAATATGGTCATGATCCTCGTGGAAGGATTGAAAAAATAACTCCGATTGGCTACCCATTTTCATACACTAACCATCGCTGCCGTACAAAAGGAAACCCCCGAATGTATTTCCATTGTTTTTCAGGTACCCGAGGCCTTGCAGCAGGCCTATCAATTTAAACAAGGGCAGAACATTACCCTCAAAACCTCCCTCAATGGCGAGGAAATACGCCGCTCTTATTCCATTTGCAGCAGCCCCTTCGACAATGAACTGCGCGTGGCCATCAAAGCAGTAGATGCCGGCAGGTTTTCCTCCTGGGCCAACAACCAGTTGAAAAAAGGCGATAGCGTCGAAGTCCTGCCCCCCAGTGGCAGATTCTTTACCGAGTTGGCCCCTACCCACAAAAAACAGTACCTGGCTTTCGCCGCCGGTAGTGGCATTACCCCCATTCTATCCATAATTAAAGCCACCCTGGCTGCCGAGCCCCAAAGCCGCTTCACCCTGGTGTATGGCAACCGCAACCGTACCTCCATTATTTTCAAAGAACAACTGGAAGCCCTTAAAAACCGGTACATCGACCGTTTTACCCTCCACCATATCCTGAGCAGGGAAAAAACCGACGCAGCTGTGAACCATGGCCGTATTGACAGGGAAAAATGTATACAACTCGAAAAACTCATCCGTATGAAAGACATGGACGAGGTTTTTATATGCGGACCCGAATCCATGATCTTCTCAGTAAAAGAATGGCTCGAAGAAAAAGGGATAGAAAAAAAGAAAATACATTTTGAGCTGTTCTCTACACCTGGAGAGGGAAATCAGGTATCTGACCTTCGGACCTCAGTCTCCGGACCCCCGACTCAGGCCTCCGGCAAAATGAGTCAGGTAACCGTTAAGCTCGATGGCATTGCCTTTGATTTTGATTTGAAATATGATGGTCAGCCCATCCTCGATGCAGCACTGCAACAAGGCGCCGATCTTCCCTTTGCCTGCAAAGGCGGTGTATGCGCCACCTGTCGTGCTAAGCTGATCGAAGGCCAGGTGGAAATGGATATTAATTATGCCCTGGAACCCGAAGAAATAGAACAGGGCTTCATACTCACCTGCCAATCCCACCCCCGCACCGAAAAAGTGACCGTCGATTTCGACGCCCGTTAACCGGATTCACCCTTTTTGTCATCTCGGATCTTCCTTCTTTGTCATCTCGAACGAAGCCCCCTTCTTTGTTATCTCGAACGAAGCCACTCTTCTTGTCATCTCGAGGGAAGCCACCCTTCTTTGTCATCTCGAACGAAGCGTAGCGCAGTGAGAGATCCGCTATCGAAGCAAACGTGTATTCTTCAGTATCCTATATCCTGTATTCTGTATTCTTCATTGCCTTATTTTTGATCCATGCAACAGATCCAAAACATCATTTTCGACCTCGGAGGCGTACTCCTCAACCTCGACATGCAGAAAACAGAGACTGCCTTCACCGAAATGGGCGTGAAGAACTTTAAAGACCTTTTTGCATTGGGCCATGCCGCTTCCTTCTTCAGGGAATATGAAGTGGGCAGTATCAATGACGATGAATTTATTACTGCTTTACAAAACCTGGCAGGCATTCGGGCCGAACGGGCTGCGGTGATTGCTGGCTGGAATGCCATGCTGCGCGATTTTCCGGCAGAACGCATTGAATTGCTCATCCGCCTGAAAAAGAACTACAGGATCTTCCTCTTCAGTAATACCAATGCCATCCACCTCACCGCTTTTCAGAAAACTTACAGTGATGCATTCGGCGGAAACCTCCTCGATACCCTTTTTGAAAAAACCTGGTATTCACACAACATCAACCGGCGTAAGCCCGATGTAAAAGCATTTGAATATGTGCTGCAGGATGCACAGCTGCTACCCCACGAAACCTTATTCATTGATGATGCCCTCGTCAATGTGGAAGGAGCCAGGGCTGCCGGTATGCAAGGTTACCACCTCGAACCCGGTAAAACAGTGCTGGAAATAGGTGAAAAATTACTCTCTTGAGCTATCCGCTATAAAAACGTAGACAAGAGGTAGTGAACAATTTACGCCAATAAGGGCTCGTAGCTCGCAGCTCAAAGCTCGCAGCTTGTTTTCTCACTTTATCTCTTCGAAATCAATATAATCACCCGATTTTTCCTGGGGGGCGGGCGTAGGCCGTTGCTGGGCCTTGGCGGATGACTGGAATGGCTGTTGCTGTTGATGCGACTGGTTTTGAGCCTGGTGCATATTGTGTTGGAATTCTCTCACCTGCCGCCTCATTTGTCGCGAAACCTTGAAAATGGGCAACAGGAAGTTGAATACAAACCTGTACACGAAATAACCAAGCAATATCCAGAGAATAACACGTAACATAATATTTGCAAATGTACTATCTAAAGATTGAAATAACTGTTAAAGACTACAACAACCCAGCGCCGGGTTTTGTTGAATAAAGTGCCTGATCGTGAGGTGCCAAAGCCCAAAAAAGCTCCGCAACCCCAACTCAGCCTTACAACTCACAATTGACCACTCACCACCCACATATTCAGGATTTGGAGTGAATATATTATTTACCTTACATTTGCATTGGAAAAAGATGAAAAGAGAAGGGAACGGGGTCCGTTCCCTTCTTTATTTCCTATGCTGGTTATGATTATGGACACCCAAGTTTCGACGATTGAAAAAATGGTGTTGGATATATTGGCCGACGATCCCGTACATTTCCTGGTGGAAATAAGGATCAAGCCCACCAACAATGTAAAGGTCTTCCTCGACGGAGACAACGGTATTACAATTGAAAAATGTATTAGCATTAACCGCGCTTTATACAAAAAACTGGAAGAGGCTGCTATTTTCCCCGGTGATGACTTTTCCCTCGAAGTCTCCTCACCCGGACTGGATGAGCCCCTCAAAATGTTTCGCCAGTATAAAAAAAATGCGGGCAGGCTTGTAGAAGTATTGCTGAAAGATGGTATCAAAGTAGACGGAAAGCTGCTCGAAGTGCATGACACGGAGATTGTAATAGAAGAGACCAAAGGAAAGAACAAGAAGAAAGAAGTGATTTTGCACCGCTTACCTTTTGACACAATAAAATCAACTAAAATTCAAATAGTGTTTTAAGCCCCGGAGGCTCGTCCCCTGCAATCCCCTATACGGCGAAAAGAAGAGGACCCATATTCCGGTGAACAAGTTTAAAAATGTAGTATATGGCAAGTATTAACCTGATTGAGGCTTTCCAGGAGTTTAAGGAAGCGGAAAATATTGACCGTCCCACAATGATGAAAGTGGTAGAAGACGTGTTTAAAACATTGCTGCGCAAGAAGTTTGGCAGCGATGAAAATTTTGACGTTATCGTAAACGCTGAAAAGGGTGACTTGGAAATCATGCGTCGCCGTACTATTGTGGAAGATGGCTCTGTACAGGACCCCCTCGCAGAAGTGGCCTACAGCGAAGCCGTGAGAGTAGCCCCCGACTTTGAAGTGGGGGAAGAATTATATGAGGAAGTGAATATCCTCGATTTCGGTCGCCGCGCCATCCTGGCTGCCAAACAAACACTGGCCAGCCGTATCAGTGACCTCAAAAAGAACGTACTTGTTAAAAAATATGGTGACCGTGTAGGCGATATCATCAGCGCTGAAGTATACCAGGTATGGAAAAAAGAGATCCTTATGCTCGATGAAGAAAGCAATGAGCTGATCTTACCCAAATCTGAGCAAATACCCCAGGATTACTTCAAAAAAGGAGAAAATACCCGCGCCGTAGTAAAGAAAGTAGAACTAAAAAATAACTCACCCGTCATCATCCTTTCCCGTACTTCTCCCTCTTTCCTGGCTAAATTGCTGGAAATTGAGGTGCCGGAAATATTTGATGGCTTGATTGTTATCAAAAAGATCGTTCGCGAACCCGGTGAAAGAGCTAAAGTGGCTGTAGAATCTTATGATGACCGTATCGATCCCGTAGGTGCCTGCGTAGGTATGAAAGGTAGCCGTATCCATGGTATCGTACGCGAATTGAAAAATGAGAACATCGATGTTATCAACTGGACCAATAATATTCAACTCCTTATCCAGCGGTCATTAACGCCCGCAAAAATTACCAGCATGGAGCTGGACAACGAAAAGAAGCAGGCAAATGTCTACCTCAAGCCCGACCAGGTATCCCTGGCAATCGGTAAAAAAGGGGTAAATATTAAGCTGGCGCAGGAGCTAACTGGTTACAGCATAGACGTTTATCGTGATACCGAAGGTGAACCCCAGGAATTCGACATCGACCTCGAAGAATTTAGCGACGAGATCGAAACCTGGATCATCGATGAGTTCAAGCGCATCGGTTGCGATACCGCCCGCAGCGTACTCGACCTGACCGCCGAAGAGCTGGAACGCAGAACCGACCTGGAAAGAGAAACGATCGACGAAGTACGGAAAGTGTTGAAAGCAGAGTTTGACAAAGAATAGTTGAGATGTTGAGCAGGTCAAAAGAAGTTTAAACCATGCAGTTGGCCTAATTTGTGGCACATTTGCAAAGTATATTCAGGAAATGATTTTATGACGCCTGAAGATTGATGAACTTTTATGACCTTTATTGCCTGTTTGACTGATTAATTTTCATTGCCAGACAGCAAACAAAACAAAAAATTGTCTTACAATAACGAATGGCAGAATTATTAACACCCAGATTAATGGCCGCGGCCAAAGAGTTTAACATCGGTAAAGAAACACTGGTGGACTTTTTGGTGGGCAAGGGATTTGACAAAGACGAACTGAAGCCTACGTCAAAACTGTCGGAGGATATGTATCGTGCTTTGCAACAGGAGTTCCAGAGCGATAAGGTGGCGAAGCTGAAGAGTGACCAGATCGATCTTCCAAAAGGAAGCCTGGAGGCCAAGAAAAAGAAAGAAGAGGAAACCATTGTATTCAAAAAAGATACACCGGCTCCTAAAAAAGAAGAAGAAAAGAAGGAAGAGAAGAAAGAAGAATTGCCCCCTCAGCCGCCTGTAGTGGTAGAAGAGCCCAAAGTGGTAGCCCCGCCGCAACCCGTGGTGGAAGAGCCTGTTCAACCTGAGGTGATAAAAGCCGAAGCCCCTGAAATAGAAGGGCCTAAAGTATTTGACAAGATCGATCTTTCTGCCATAGACTCTTCTACAAGGCCTAAGAAAAATGTTAAGAAGAAAGAAGAAGAGATAAAGCCAGAGCCGCAGCCCGAAGAAAAAGTAGAGCCGCCCGTTGTAGCAGAAGAATCAAAGCCGGAAAAGAAGGAAGAGAAGGAAAAAGAATCAGAGCCGGTTAAGGAAAAAGAGGTCGTGGCCGAAGTACCCGAAGTTGTAGTCGTGGAGACCAAAGAAGAACCTAAGGCGCCTGTAGCACCAGTAATTGAAGAAAAAGAAGAAACCGGACCCGTTATAGAAAATATTAAAGCCGAAAAACTGGAAGGCCCCAAGATCCTCGGCAAGATCCAGTTACCAATAGGTGGCGACAATCGTCCCAAGCTGCAAAGTCAGCAGCCCCAGCCCCAGAATCAGGGCGGCGCGGCAGCAGGTGCCAACAGCGATGAAAAACGCAAGCGCAAACGTATCCCCATTGAAAAGAAGGATACCCAAACCCCGCAGCAACGTGCTCAACACCTGTTCAAAAAGCCCGAAGGAACCCAGCAACGCCAGCAGGGCGGTGGACATGGCCAGCAAGGCCATGGCGGTCAGCAAGGCCAGGGTGGTGGTCAGTTCAGGGGTGGTCAGAACCGTGGAGGCCACAGCGGTCCCCGGCCAGGTCGTCCCACCATTACTCGCGAGCCTAAAGAGATCAACGAAAAAGAGATCCAGAATAAAATACGCGAAACCCAGGCCAAACTGGCCGGTACCGGTGGTCGCGGTAAGAGCCTGAAAGCTAAATACCGTCGCGAAAAACGCCAGGAACATGCCGATCAGGGCGCCGATGATATGCAGGACAACAAGCTGCAGGTGACCGAATTCATCAGTGTAAGCGAACTCGCTACCCTCATGGATGTCAACTTTGCAGAAGTGATCAGCAAGTGTATGAGCCTCGGCCTGATGGTGTCTATTAACCAGCGCCTGGACGCAGAAGTAATTGAGCTCGTAGCCAATGAATTTGGATATGATGTCGAATTCATCGATATGGAGAAGCAAATGGAAATGGAGGAAGAGGAAGAAGAAGACAATGAAGAAGACCTCCTGCCACGCGCCCCCATTGTAACCATCATGGGTCACGTTGACCACGGTAAAACATCTTTGCTCGACTATATCCGTAGCGCCAATGTGGTGGCCGGTGAGTCCGGAGGTATTACCCAGCACATCGGTGCCTATGAAGTTACCCTGGCAAATGGCAAAAAGATCGCCTTCCTCGATACCCCGGGTCACGAAGCGTTCACCGCCATGCGTGCACGTGGTGCCAAAGTCACCGATATTGCCGTGATTGTGGTAGCCGCCGATGATGCCGTAATGCCACAAACCCGTGAGGCCATCAGCCACGCACAGGCTGCCAATGTGCCCATGATCTTTGCGATCAATAAAATCGATAAAGACGGCGCAAATCCCAAGAAGATCTATGAACAACTGGCTGGCATGAACCTCCTCGTGGAAGAATGGGGTGGTAAATTCCAAAGCCAGGAACTGAGCGCCAAAAAAGGCCTCAACGTAGACATTCTCCTCGAAAAGATATTGCTCGAAGCCGAATTGCTGGACCTCAAGGCCAACCCCAACAAGGGAGCCAGTGGTACCATCATTGAAGCTACCCTCGATAAAGGCCGTGGTTACGTGGCCACTGTACTCGTACAGAATGGTACCCTCAAACAGGGCGACCTGGTTGTATCCGGTCAGCACTTTGGCCGCGTTAAAGCCATGTTCAATGAACGTAACAAACGCGTGGACGACGCACCTCCATCTACACCAGTGCTCATCCTGGGGCTGAACGGTGCTCCGCAGGCTGGTGAGAAATTCAAAGTGTATGTCGATGAGGCCGAAGCCAAAGAAGTGGCCAACCGCCGCGCACAGATCCTGCGTGAACAAGGTATTCGTACCAAGAAACATATTACCCTCGATGAGATAGGTCGCCGTCTGGCACTGGGCAACTTTAAACAGTTGAACCTCATCATCAAGGGCGACGTGGATGGTTCCGTAGAAGCCTTGACCGACTCATTGCAGAAACTGTCTACCCAGGAGATCGTAGTGAGCGTTGTATTGAAAGGCGTGGGTGCCATCACAGAAAGTGATGTACTGCTCGCCACCGCTTCCGATGCCATCATCGTTGGTTTCAACGTACGTCCATCAGCACAGGCAGCACGCCTGGCAGAAGGCGAGGGCGTGGAAATCAAACTGTACTCCATCATCTACAACGCTATTGATGAGATCAAGAGCGCCATGGAAGGGATGTTGGAACCCAAAATACAGGAGAAGATCATCGCCAATGTCGAAGTGCGCAACGTATTCAAATTTGATAAAGCTACCGTGGCTGGATGTTATGTACTCGATGGAAAGATCCTGCGTAACTCGAAGATCCGCGTTATCCGCGACGGTATCGTTGCCTATCCCAAAGGCGAAGGCCAAAGCGCCGAACTCGCCTCACTCAAGCGCTTTAAAGACGATGTCAAAGAAGTTCCCTCCAATATGGAGTGCGGCCTGACCGTGAAGAACTTTAGTGATATTCAGGTAGGTGACATCATCGAAGCCTTTGAAGAAGAAGAAGTTAAAAGAACATTATAAAAAATAAGCAGTGGGTCACCTTTCAAAGGTGGCTCACTGCTTATTTTTACTCATACTTCCTCGGCCCCGATTGTATCCGGCAAATTTTTGTTAAATAACAACCACCCTGTCCTTAATTGTCTTGCCCAAAAGGTATTTTTGGGTTTATCCTGATTAATATGAAGCAACTTTTAACCGTATTTGCTGCCCTCTTGTTGGTAACTGCCGCGTTTGCACAGGCCCCCCGTAAAGTAGTAGCAGATAAGATCGTAGGTATAGTAGGGGATAAGATCATATTACGTTCCGACGTATACAATGAGATCCTCGACAGACAGCGCCGCCAGGAAGCAATTCCCGACAATGCTGAATGTTATATCCTGGAGCAGATCCTCGGCATGAAAGCCCTCGTATTACAGGCTGAAAAAGACTCCCTCTTGGTAACCGATGATGAACTCGAAGCCCTCCTGGATAACCGTATCCGCGCCTTCATCCAGATGTACGGCGGCAAGGACAACCTCGAGCAAATTGCAGGCCGTACTATTTACCAGATCAAAGAAGACTTCCGCCAATCCATCAAAGAAGGTAAAATGGCCGAAAATATGCGCGATAAGATCGTTGGCGGCCTCAAGATCACCCCACAGGAAGTAAAAGAATATTGGGACAAAATACCTAAAGACAGCCTCTTGTTTTATGAATCCGAAGTGGAAGTGGGAGAGATCGTTATATATCCCAAACCCAGCCGCGACCTGGAAAAACTGGTCATGGAAGAATTGAACGACTTTAAGCAGCAGGTGGAGTCGGGAAGACAAAAGTTTGAGACCCTCGCAAGATTGTATACAGAAGATGGTACCAAGGAAGTAGGTGGTCGCATGGCCATCAATCGTACCGAGAAAAACTGGGACCCCACATTTCTCAACAACGCTTTCCGTTTGAAAGAGAAACAGGTTTCTCCCGTTTTTAAATCTAAATTTGGTTACCACATCGTATACATGGAAAGCCGCTCCGGCGACGATGCCATTGTGCGCCACATCATTCGTATTCCCAAAATAACCGATGCCGAAATATCCGAAGCCGTTGATAGGCTGGATACTGTCCGCGCCAAACTCATAGCCGGTACCCTTACCTTTGGTGAGGCCGTTAACAAATACAGCGACGACGAAAACTCAAAGTTCACAGGCGGTATGCACCCTCCCGTAACCATCGACCAGCTCGACAAAGAAATGGTGGAAATGATGGGGAAGACCAATATGAAAGTGGGCGACTTCTCAAAACCAACCACCTTCACCGATGAACGCAAAAAACAGGGTGTCCGTATCGTTTACCTCAAATCAAGAACACAACCACACCGCGAAAACCTGAAAGATGATTATGACAGGGTGGCTACAAGAGCCCTCGAAATGAAAAAACAACAGGCACTCGAAAAGTGGTTCGCCTCCAAGATTCCCTCTTACTACCTCATGGTAGACAGCGATTTCACCCATTGCGCCAACCTTAGCCATTGGTATCAATATGCAGCAAGGGCTGTTAAATAGGTGTAAACACTTATGGTTGATAGAAAATAGGATTACTTGACCAATAAGCAGTCCCTTTAAAGTAATTTGGTTGGTATTTACCATTTATGGTCACTACCGGTATTCCTTACGGTAATTATGCCAATATGCCTGCCATGGTCCGCATCTCCAATGAGCAGCATAACCTCCTTTGTGTAAATAAAAGCTGGAGTCAATACACAGGACTGGCAGAGGAAGAGTTGCTGGCCGAAGGTTGGTCAGCTATCCTTCACCCCGACGATCTGCCCGAAACCGCAGAGAAATATGAAGAACAATTAAAGCTGCAGCTCCCCTTCACAATAGAATACCGGTTGAAAAATGAGGCAGGAGGTTATCGTTGGGTAAGAGATGCAGGCATCCCCCGGTTTACAGCGCAAGGCCTCTTCGATGGATTTATCCTTACCACCACCGATATACACCAGCATAAACTGGATAATGAAGAAAACTTCATGAAGGCCCAGGCCATCAATAATGTGTCTGATGTGATCATTTCTACCGACCTCCAGTTCAGGGTCACTGTTTTTAATAAGGCAGCCGAGATCATGTATGGAATAGAAGCAGCCCGCATACTCGGACGTCCTATCCGCGATTACATAGATCATAAATATCCCGATTGTACCCGCGAAGAAGCCCTGCAGGAACTCTACCTCAAAGATTCCTGGCAAGGACTGGCTTATTATGAACGGGCCGATGGCAAAGTCACCTACATGCACTGCTCTCTTGTGTTTATAAAAGATCAGGAAGGCAGGCGCATTGGTATTGCAGGCATTCACAGAGATATAACTTCCTTACGCGAAGCAGAAGCCGCCCGCTTCCGGCAGGAGCAATTACTCCTGTTGGAAAAACAGGTCCTTGAAATGAATGCCTTACCAGGCATTTCCCTTAAAACCATCACCGATTATTTCCTGGAAGGAATCGAAACCTTCTTCCCGGGAATGCTTTGTTCTGTTTTAACAGTAGACCCTGAAGATGGTGGCCTCACCCATCTTTCTGCCCCCAGTATTTCTGCTGAATATACCAGCATGATACGAAACATCAGGCCTGGTCCTTCAGTAGGCTCTTGCGGCACTGCTATTTATCGCAAGGAACCCGTCATCACATCAGATATTTACCTCGACCCCCTGTGGGATGATTATCGGTACCTGGCCGATAAGTTTGACCTCAAAGCCTGTTGGTCTTTGCCCATCATCAATAGCCGGGGAGAAGTATTGGCCACCATCGCTGCTTACCACAGGGTTCCCAAAACACCTACCCAGGCCGAATTGACCGTATTGGAGCGCGTGAGCAATTTGTTGCGCGTCATCATAGAAAATAAAAATGCCGAAGCCCGAATCAGGGCAAGCCACGAACGCTACCTCCTGGTTACACGCGTTACCAACGATGTCGTGTGGGATTGGGACATATTGAATAATGACAACATCCATTGGGGCGATGGCTTCTATACATTGTTCGGTTACCGTCCTGCCTATATTCGAAACTCAAGCGGTTTCTGGGAGTCCTGCCTCCATCCGGACGACCGCGAGCGCGTCATAAAAAGACTTGACCTGTTCATTACCAGCAACAAATCAAGAACTTGGGAAGATGAATACCGGTTTAAAAAAGCAAATGGAACATATGCACTCGTGCATGACCGTGGGTTTCTTATATTTGATCACGAAGGGAAAGTAAACCGTATGGTGGGATCCATGCAGGATATAACCGAAAAAAGAGAATTGGAAAAACAATTGCTGAAACAGGAACTGGAAAAGCAGAAGCAGGTAGCCCAGGCAGTTGTCAATGCCCAGGAAAAAGAAAGAGCCGATATTGGTAAGGATCTTCATGATAATGTAAATCAGATCCTCACCACCGCCAAGCTCTACCTGGAAATGGCAAAACATGAAGAAAACGAGAGTACAACACTCATCAACCGTTGTTCTGATAATATTGCCGATGCCATCAATGAGATCCGCAGCATTTCAAGATCATTGGTGCCGGCCAGTATTGGCGACCTCGGATTAGTAGTGTCAATACAGGACCTGGTCGAAAATGTCAATTCCACGAGGCAGCTGGAAATGGAATTTTATCACCAGGGCGATGTCGATGCAACGATCGATGAGAAAAGAAAGCTCATGCTTTTTCGGATCATCCAGGAACAGGTAAACAATGTGTTGAAACACGCCGGCGCAGTCAGGGCATTTATAGGTCTTACCGTAGACCCCGGGGTCATAAACCTTACCATACAGGATAATGGCAAAGGCTTTGAGCCTGAAAAAGTGAAAGCTAAAAAAGGAGTGGGGTTGTCCAACATCGCCAGTCGTGTGCAACTGTTCAACGGAACTATTAACATAAGTACAGCCCCCGGAAAGGGTTGTACACTCAATATCAATGTACCGCTATAAAAAGCAAAACACCTTAACTTATGGAAAAGATCAGTGTCCTTATTGCCGACGATCATAAATTAATCAGGGAGACCTGGAGTTATATCCTCAATAATGATCCCCGGTTTATGGTTGTTGCCGAATGCGGTGATTCTGAAGAAGCAGTGGAACATGCCAAAAATAAAAAGCCTCAGATTGTGCTCATGGATATCAACATAGCCCCAATTTCAGGCTTCGAAGCTACCGAGAAGATCAGGAAACTCTCTCCCGGGTCAAAAGTAATTGGCATCTCTATGCACTCCCAGCCCGCTTATGCCAAAAAGATGTTGCAGATAGGAGCCAGGGGATACGTTACTAAAAACTCTTCCAAAGACGAAATGATAGAGGCTATCCTCTCCGTACACAGCGGCAATAAATACATTTGTGATGAGATCAAGAACAATATCTCAGAACTTGTGCTCGATGAAAAGCAGGAAATGCCCAATGTGAATGCCCTCACAGGACGCGAGATCGAGATCATTAACCTCATCAAGGAAGGACAATCCTCCAAAGAAATTGCAACCTTACTCAAAATATCCCTCAAAACAGTAGAAGTTCACCGCCACAACATCCTTAAAAAGCTCAAATTAAAGAACGCTGCCTCCCTCGTCAATTACATCAATAACCTCGCTACCAGCTTGTAAACGCCCCATTTCCACAGCGTTAGATAAGCCAGATTGTCGCTAACAGGCTGACACCTAAGAGTATACCTGTAAGTAAAACTGAAAAAATTCCATAGGGCATTGAAAAACAATGACCCACTTAGCGATGTATTGATAAAAATCAAACATCTTGCACCCGAAATCCAATGCCTGTTATGACCCAGGCCCCAAATCCTGAACAACCCAAATCCTATGGAAAGAAAGCTAATCTATTGGTTTTGAGCCGTCATCACCGTATTAGCAAGAAGTCCAATCCTTTTGAAAAGAACCACCCCCACGTTCCTATGAAAACTGGGGGCTTTTTTTTGCCCACCCTTATCCCCCCTTAGCTCGCAGCTTGCTTTCCCTCTCGTTGCCTTTGTGCCTCGCTGACTTATTGCCTTTCAAAACGTTAATGTTGCACCACTAAGTTGCCTCAATAAGAATGCGTCTGCTAAAAACCAGAAACTATTCCTACCTTGCGGCTCTTAACCAGGAGTAATCCATGAGTGATGAAATAAAACATGAATGCGGTTTGGCATTCATACGTTTACGCAAGCCGTTCTCCTATTATCAGCAGCAATACGGTACAGTGATGTGGGGCCTTAATAAGCTCTACCTTCTCATGGAAAAACAGCACAACCGGGGCCAGGATGGAGCCGGTGTAGCCGCTGTTAAACTCAATGTGGAGCCTGGTTACCCCTTTTTGAACCGCATCCGTAGCAATGCCAATCAACCCATTGCCGACATTTTTACCAAGATCAATAATGAGGTAAAAGAGCTGGAACAATTCCAATCCGATCTGTTGAAACATCCCGGCCTCATGAAAGGCCATATTTCTTTTATCGGAGAATTACTCCTGGGCCACCTGCGCTACGGCACCCAGGGTAAGAACAATGTGGAATTCTGCCACCCTTTTATCAAACGCAATACCATTCCCGCGCGCAACCTGGCCTTGGCGGGTAACTTCAACCTGGTCAATACCGATGAGCTGTTTGCCCTCATTAACGTAGAACCCGGTGATTTTCAGAAACAGAGCGATCTGGCTGCCATGATGGAGGTCATCCACCATTTTGCAGTAAAGGCCGATGAAGAATCCCCCGGTAACCTGGATGTCCTCAAAGTTTTACGCAAAGCAGTTCCATTATTCGATGGGGGCTTCACCGTCGGTGGCCTTATTGGCAATGGAGATTCCTTTGTCTTCAGGGACGCTCATGGCATCCGCCCTGCTTATTATTACATGGATGACGATGTGGTAGTGGCGGCTTCCGAGCGTTCTGCTATCCGTACCGTTTTCAATGTAGGTGAAAATGAAGTACAGGAGCTGATGCCAGGCATGGGGCTGATCGTTAAGTCCGATGGCAATATTGTCGTTGATAAGATACTGGAACCCAAAGAACGCCGCGCCTGTAGCTTTGAACGCATCTATTTCTCCCGTGGCAGCGATGAAAAGATCTACCGCGAAAGGAATGCACTGGGATACAACCTCAGCGACCAGATCCTCACAGCCATCAACCACGATCTTAAGAATACCATTTTCTCATTCATTCCCAATACAGCCGAAGTTGCATTTTTCGGATTGCAAAAAGGCCTCGATGATTACCTGAAGAAAGTAAAGATCGAACGCATCTTATCATGGGGTAAAGACTTTACAGAAGAGAAATTGGCCGAAATGATCAACCGCAAGATCCGGGTGGAGAAAGTGGCCATCAAGGACGTCAAAATGCGCACCTTCATCACTGCCGATACCAGTCGCAATGAAATGGTACAGCACGTATACGATATCACTTACGGAACAGTAGAAAAAGGAAAAGATACACTCGTTGTTATTGACGATTCCATTGTGCGGGGTACTACCCTCAAGGAAAGTATCGTGCGCATGCTCGCCAGGCTGGAGCCCAAAAAGATCATCGTCGTTTCTTCTGCTCCCCAGATACGTTATCCCGATTGCTATGGCATCGACATGAGTAAATTGGGTGACTTTATTGCCTTCAAAGCAGCCATTGAACTGATGAAGGAAAAAGGCAAGGAAGATTGCCTGCAGGAGATCTATGATAAGTGTAAAGAGCTGCAGCGCCTCGACCAGTTGCATACCGAGAACCTGGTGCGCTTGGTTTACAAACCATTTACGACAGAAGAGATTTCAGATAAGATAGCCCAGCTCATCACCCCCAAAGGACTTACCATTCCCGTACAGGTAATATTTCAGACCATCGAATCCCTGCACCGTGCCTGCCCTACCAACACAGGCGATTGGTATTTCACCGGCAACTATCCCACGCCGGGAGGTAATAGAGTGGTCAATAAGGCTTTCATCAACTATATGGAAGGAAAGAATGTAAGGGGATATTAATATCCCCTTTTTCTTTTGTGTAAAACCACTTCCCGCCATTCCCCTAAAACATTTGAACAAAAAAAATATTTTCAAATTCCATTTAGTACCAAATCCCCGATTAGTTGTTATAATATTAAAGGATAAGGTTTAATGGTTAACGTATTTGATTAGTCTCGCCCTGCTTTTCCAAGCGGGGCTTTTTTTTATGCCCGTATCGGGTCAGTATTTTAATCAAGATTTCATCAATGCCTGGCGAAATGAATTGATAAAGTCAGAAAAAAATCATAATATCATATACCAGATCGTGGCATGAGTTTTATTCTGTAGAAGAAGGCAGTCAACATGGTAAGGCCTAAGCATTAGTAGCACCCGCAGTAAAGAAAAAGATAGTCAACAGCTATTTTCCAGGCATCGTGTGCTTTTGCTTACCTCAATTATACCATTGTAAAAAGAAAGTCTTATGAGCAGAATTTCAATCATGATCGTTGACGATCATACCCTTATCCGTGAAACCTGGTCTTTCCTCTTAGGCCGCAATGAAGGTTTTGAGGTGATTGCCGAAGTGGGCGATGGACAGCAGGCTATTGAAATTGCACGCGACAAACGCCCCAACATCATCCTGTTAGACATCAATATGTCTCCCCTCAACGGTTTTGATATCCTCAAAATGATCAGGAAGCTCTCTCCCGGCTCCAAAGTGATCGCTGTATCTATGCACTCCCAACCTTCTTATGCCAAGAAAATGCTCCGCCTCGGCGCCCGTGGCTATGTGACCAAAAACTCCCCCCGCCAGGAAATGTTGGATGCTATCAAAGAGGTCTATGATGGCCATATATATATTTGCCAGGAAGTAAAGAACATTATTTCTGTCCAGATGCTCGGAGAAGATGAGAACCTGCCCGGCCTCAACCAGCTTTCAGAACGCGAAATAGAGGTCATTAACCTCATCAGGGATGGACTATCTTCCAAAGAAATTGCTGCCAAACTCAATATTGCCATCAAAACAGTAGAAGTCCACCGCCATAATATCCTCAAAAAGCTTAAAGTAAAAAACACAGCCTCCCTCATCAACTACATCAATGCAAGCGGACTCTAACCCTTGATTCATCCGCCATCTTGGTTCCTGCCCCGCCCCGCCTTCTGCTCGCAGCTCACGGCTCGCAGCTCATAGCTTGCCTTTCCCCTCGCTGCCTGGCTGCCTCGTTGCCTTCTTTCCTGCCTTTCGCTCGCAGCTCGCAGCTCATTGCTCGCAGCTTGCCTTTCCCTCCCCCTGCCAAATCCACCAAAAAACAAAAAATATTTTGGCAAATGCCCGTTTAGGGCCAAAAATACCCAGTTCTGGCAAAGATTTTGCTAATAATAAGCTGCCGACCGTTTAGCTTCCTATGGGGAACCACCACTAAAACAGGCCTGTTTATTATTGTCTGATTCCTTTGATTGAAACTTATTAAGTACTTTAAGGGGGAGTATTCCCCCTTAAATTTTTTTATGAAGCACATTCTCCTGATCCGCCATGCTAAAAGCAGCTGGGGCGATCCCGCGCTGTCAGATTTTGATCGTCCGCTCAATGAGCGCGGTAAACAAGATAGCCCCCTGATGGCACAACGCCTCCTGGCCAGGTCCATCACTATTGATGCATTCCTCTCCAGTCCCGCCAAACGCGCCCGTAAAACAGCCGCACTCTTCGCTGCAGAATACAATGTCGACAAAGAAAAGATCATCCAGGTTCCTGAACTCTACCACGCTTCTCCAGCCAATTTTCTGGAAGTCATTGTACAGGCACCCAACGATGCTGGCACCATCGCTGTCTTTTCACACAACCCCGGCATCACCGAGTTTGTAAACACCCTTACAGAAGTAAGAGTGGATGACATGCCTACATGCGCTATCTTTGGCGTGCAGGTTTCCACTCAAAACTGGGCTCACTTTAAAGAGGCGCCTAAAACCTTTTGGTTTTTTGATTATCCCAAATCTTTATCAGTATAACCCGGCATTATCCATCCTTCCACATGGCACGATTTTTACTGGTATGGATAGATAGGCTTACTGTCCAGGGAAGCCTGCCCCGGTTCGCACCCTTTTAAAACTGGTTTCACCAGCTTACCACTACCACACCTATTCAATTTTCCTTTGAAGGCTACACATCCAATCTGAGCCTCTGATGCCACTATTTAATTACTGGTAAAATCTTGCCTATGCCACTACGGCTACCTGCTATTGCGCAAAAAGCGATTTGCTTTTTTGCGCTGTTAAGTATTGGTTGTAGTACCTGGTCACAGTGTACCCCAGTCAACCTGGAAAAAATAACCCTTCCCTCCAATGAGTGGATAGGCAATGGCTATATTAAGGGATTGCTAAGGTTCCTGCCGGCCGACTATGCTGCCAACCCCTCAAAGAAATACCCTGTTATTATATATTTCCATGGCCGCTCGGCCGCTGGTGATGGTTCACAGGATGCACTTTGCAATATCCTTGGCGATGGGGCAACTGCCCTGCCAGGCAAAATAGAATCCAACGAATTTCCCACTACCGTTACCGTAAATGGACAGACCTATAGCTATATCGTTTTGATGCCTCAATATGCCGAATACAGCGAACCGCCCTATTATGCCGATAAGATAGAGGCCTTTATTGATTATGCCATGTCCGCTTATCGCATAGACCCTGCCCGGGTTTACCTTACCGGCATGAGCAGCGGGGCCAACCATGTTATTGATTATGTCTCCAGCAGTACCAGCCGCGCACAGCGTATCGCTGCCGTCTCCATGAGCTCCATGTGTTGGAAACTCTCTCTCAATCCTGCCGGCCCGGCCAATATTGCCAATGCCGGCCTGCCCACCTGGTTTGTGCATTGCGTACTCGATAATCCTTGCGTAGTTGCCTGGCCCGATGAATGGGTCAATGCCATCAACAACCAGCCCGGTGCTGTGGCGCCCAGGTATTCCAGGCTCGAAGAAACCCCCGATCCACAGCCATTCCCTTTTCCCCTATCCCAGCAATTGCTCTATTGCAGGCCCTTTCCACATGATACCTGGTTAGCTTTGTACAGCCCCTTATTTACCCCCGCCGGTGGCCCCAATCTGGCCAATTGGTTCCTCCAGTATAGTCGCACCACCTTGCCTGTTCGCCTTAAAAACTTCACAGCCCGGTTAACTGCCGGCAAAGTCGCCCTGCAATGGACCACTACTTCCGAAACCGACAATGCATCCTTTACCATTGAACGCGCAGGCAGCGATGGCCGCTTTACCTCATTGGCTACTGTAAAAGGTAGCGGGAACGCAGGGGTAGATAAGCAATACGACTACAGCGATGAAAAACCTTTGCCCCAGCTTAGTTATTACAGACTGGTGCAAACCGATATCGATGGCGATAAACAATACCTGGGCACCAAAACAGTTGTTAACCGCCAGGGCCTTCGGCAGCTCATCATCCCGGCCGCCAATCCTTTTATCAATAATATAGTGGCCTATATCAATGTAGATAAAACAATGAAAGTGATCGTGGAAGTCACAGATATAAGTGGAAGAAAAATAGCTGGTCTTACTGGTATGTATGCACCCGGTGCTACAGAGATCAACCTGCCGGCTGCACAACTTTCAAAAGGCATATATTATTTGAGGGCTCAAAGTGGATCAATAACCGATACCTATAAGATTATCAAGCAATAGCTAACATTTTTAATAATCATTTAGTTAATCAACAACCTGTAAAAACACCCTGCTTATGCGCCTTTTTGTACGCTCTGCTGTTCGTAGTGCCTTTTCTTTTTTTGTGCTTTCCCTTTCCTTGCTGTACACCCACGAGGCCCTGGCTCAGGATTATTGTAATAGCCCCCGGTGGCCTGGAGATGGCGTACCATTAAAGCAGAAAAAGGTAACCAATGTCAACATCCCAGGTACCAGCAACATACATGGGTACCTCGAAAACCTCCCCAATGACTATGATGCCAACCCTTCTAAGAAATACCCGTTGTATGTCTTTATTCACGGTGTGAATGAATTTGGGTCTGGCTCTTCTGCTGATCTGTGCAAACTGATGGCACAATTTTGGTGGACCCCTTCCACCCTGTCCGAATGGCCAACCACTTCCAACATCCAGTTCCCGCAATCAGTCGCAGATCAAAATGGCCAAACCCATAAATTCATATTGATTACTCCCCAGATAGTGGACTGGGGCGTCTTTCCCAATGCAAGTTCCACCTTGAATGCCTTGTTTGATTACCTCATCGCCAAATACCGGGTGGATGTTTCCAGGATCTATTTAACGGGTCTTAGTATGGGAGCCAATTTTATTCAATCCTATGCGGGCGCCAGCCTGGCCAATGCCCGCCGTATTGCGGCACTCGTTCCCGTGGCGCCATGCGACACGCTTTCTGTAGCGCAGGCCAATATTATAGCTCGTGCTAATTTACCTTTCTGGTCTTTCCAGTGTAGCTACGACAACATGTGTCCGGGAGCTACAGCAATGAAAAATGCCGCACTCATCAATAACCAAAGCCCAGCTCCCGCCGTTCAGGCTTGGGCCACTACTTTCCCTGTGCCTGGTCAGGGTTGTAATGCCGGTCTGGCCCATGATGTGTGGGGGTATGCATACAATCCTACTTTTAAACAGACCGTTAACGGAAGGACCGTTAATTCTTACGAGTGGATGGTGCAGTACAACCGTTCCTCCCTGCTGCCCGTAGCGTTGGAAGATTATACAGTAACCCTCAAAGGCGGAAAAGTACAGGTACGTTGGACCACTTCTGCCGAAAGCAACAATGCCCGTTTCAATATCGAACGTTCTGCCGATGGCAAGAGCTTCACAGAAATAGCCGCCATTCCTGCTACCGGCAACTCCACCGGCAAAGCCTACGAGTGGGTTGACGAACGCCCCCTTACCAACCTCAGTTATTACAGGCTTACACAAACCGACCTCGATGGCCGCAAGGAAATTTTCTCTATGAAGAAAATAATGAACCGCGTTGCAGGCGATCGTTCCATCATTGTGGCTCCCAATCCATTTGTGAATGAGCTCACAGCTTTCGTGAATGTGCCCCATACACAGCACGTGAACATTACCATTACCGACATCAGTGGCCGCGTGCTCAAAACACTCAATGGAAAATATGCTGAAGGTGCTGCAGAGATCAACATCAAAACCACCGATCTGCCCAAAGGCATTTACTTCCTGAAAATTAAGGGAGAAGACTTTGCCCAGGCACAAAAAATAGTAAAACAGTAAGCCCGGTCTTACATAAAATAAAACGAGGTGACACCTTTTCCAAAAGCTGTCACCTCGTTTTATTGATAGATCAATTCAACTTGTCAGCTTGTCGAAGGCGACTAAAGGGTGGGTCGCCCTTTCGGGACGGCTCACCCTGATCTAAAGGACTCTGTCGAAAGCCCTCGTCACAAATGCATTGCCGACTGCCAATTCATGACTTTCTCATCTCCTCCACAAACTCCCTCACCACCTCCTTATATCCATCCATAGCCAGATCAGGCATCTTGTAAGTGAATTTTCCGGCTGCTGCCAGCGCCCGGTCAAGTTGAAATCCCTTTTGCGGCAGTGTATACGCCCACCCCTGTTGCAACAGGTGATGCGCCAGGTACTCCTGCTCCGCTTGTCCCGGTGTAGGCACCAGGATCGATCGCTTCCCCATTGAAAACAGGTCCATGACAGTGGTATAACCACAACGGCTGATCACCAGTTCCGCCCCACAGATCAGCGTCTGTAACGTCTCCGCAGAGGCATGATTCAATACCCTGCAATGATCCGGGGCAGCAGGTAAAGTGGTAGATAACGGCAGACCCCTTACCAGCACCACCTGGCCCTTATAATGTTTCAATTGGCCCAATAACGTCTGTTCGAAAATACTCCGCAGTGGTTCCGGTCCCGATAAGATAATTAATAATCCGGCCTTACCTGGCGCCTCGCAAGCTCCCAGGCGCGATAGCGGTCCGATATACCGGACAGGCAGCGCAGGCATTTCCAGCGGATGCGAAAGCTCACCCGATAAAGAAGGTGCTCCTGCTTTGTCCGGCACCCAGCAGCTCGTGAAGCGATTGATCAATTTATAATTCCATCGGCGCACGATCCCATCAGCCCATTTGCCCAAACCTGTTTTGATCTGTAATTGATGCGTAATGAACACTGCAGGAATACCTGCTGCATGCAGACCAAAACGATTGTCCGAAACAATGCCATTAACCTGTTGTGTGGTCAAAAAAGACCTTAACCAGCCCTTTTCCTGCTTGATCCGGATCAAAATTTTGAACGATTGTAGCATTAATCTGGCAAAAGTGCTTCGGCGATTTTTTCCGTAACGGATATCGTAGCCGGCTAAATGGATATAGCTTACAGCATCCTGAAACTCCTGTTTGAATAACTCCTTTTGCGTTGAATTACAACCGATAATGACAGAACAGCCTTCCATCAGCAACGCCCGTATCAGCGGAATACAGCGGGTAGAATGGCCCAGTCCCCAATCCAGTGGGCACACCAGCACTAAGGGTTTTTGTGTAGAACTGTTAAAATTTGAAAATACCACCGCCGGTAAATAATAATTTTGTCTGTAAAATAGTTTAATTTAGTAAAGAACAGTATGAAGAAGATTAAATATCAATTGGTTTTGTTGGCCATCGTGGTGACTGTACTAATGACTGCTTGTAGCTCAGGTAGAGGTATGGGCGGCTCATCTAAGTCCTGCGGATGCGGCCTGAACAAAGGATTTGTTGGCTATTAATATCCTGATAGAAAATGAAAACGCCCAATCGCGATTTGCTTGTCCTGATGAAAGATGAAGGTCTTGATAAGGATGCTATGGAGAATGAGCTGGAACAATTAAACCAGTTATTACTTTATTTTGAGACCATGGATAATTTCTGCATGGCTCATGAGGTATTTGATATGAACAGATACAAGATCATCCATCAGCCCCGCATCATCCAGAAAATAATCAACCAGCCCGAGCTGAAGCCTTTTGTATTTATCTGCAACAAGAATTAGAAATCTACCCATAATAACATTGAAAAAAGATGACTTACTCAGTCATCTTTTTTTATGTCCATACTCGTCAAAAAAGCATTTTTACTTACACGCTTTTGCTCGATTTTAACACACTTATCGGTCAAAACTGCACACTTACGGGTTTGTGCTAGGTGATTCAAAAGCACTTTCCTTTATTTGCACTGGTTTAATGCATCACCCTTTGTATCGCTTACTATAAAGATCCATATCCAGGTGAAGAGCCGGAATTAACCTCTATTTGTAAACCCAGATCAAAACCCTGACTGCGTATATGGGAAAGCCATATCCGTACATACCTTCCTATGTTGTTCCTATAGTATTGGTCCTGTTGATGGCCACTGCTACAGCCAGCGCCCAGTTACCCAATGCCGACAGGGATACTGCCCAACCGGCCAAAAAGGGTTTACACAAGATCACCGATTCCCTTCGTTCCATCACCGATACCACGGTTAAGACCGTTCGCTGGCTGGCCGGGTACCGCCAGGAACAATTGAAGCAAAAGCTTACTTCAAAAGCGGCTGGTCTAAAAGCCATGCTCCCCGGCAGGAAAAGTTTTCATCCAAAGGACTCTTTGCATTTCGATATAAATAATCCATTCAAAAAATTATTACTTACCAAGCCTCTGCTGAAGGTTAATGGCGGTTATGTCAGTTATCAGTTCAACTACCGCTCCGCCATCGATACCCCGTATGTAGAGAAGGATATTGCACAACACAATATTACCGGCAACCTGTCCCTCACCGTGGCCGGTCACCTGCCCCTGAGACTTACCTGGTGGTCACGCCAAAGCAATTCCCGCGTGTTCCGTGATATTACCGATGTACAAGTCTCTTTCGATGCCGCTGCCTTTCAGCAGCAACTGCAAAACTCATTACGCCAACGACTCCTGGCCATGGCGCCCAGCCTGCGCGATTCCCTCACCGAAAAACTATATGCGTTAAAAAAGCTGCAGCTTGATGACCTGCGCAAATCCCTGTCAGCTTCTTTCAGCCCGCAGGCCCTGGTAGAAGCCAATGAGACTTTGCACGTACCCCGCATCACCTGGAGCCCCGCTTTGCCTGACAGCACCAACAGCCGCCGCGAAGATTCCCTCAAAAAAGCAGCTGCTTTTTTCCTGGAACTCTATGCCAAGACAAAAGGCGAATACGACCGGTTGACAGGCCAGGTAGACTCCCTGAAGACCGTTTACCAACAGAACGAAGCCAAAGTGCGCCAGTTTAAGCAAATGGTCACCGGCAAATGGGATGACCTCGTCGCTTCCCGCAACTGGACAGAAAAGCTGCAGCAATATGGCATGAGCAATGTGCAAGTGCCCGCCAAATACAAATGGCTCATGGGCCTGCGCCAGTTCAGTGTAGGCAGGAGCGTCACCAACTACAGCGAGCTCACCGTCAAGAATACCAGTGTGAACGGTATCAACTTCGAATACAATTCCTGGTATTACCTGGCTGTAAGTGCGGGGTTGGTAGACTACCGCTACCGCGATTTTGTCGTCAATGGATCCAATAAAAAACCACAGTACCTCTACCTCGTAAGAGCAGGTATCGGAAGACTTGAAAAAAATTACTTTATCCTGTCTGCCTTCCGTGGTGAAAAACAATTGTTCCCATCCAATGGTTCCAGGCTTTCCTCTATCACCGTCACCGGTTTCAGTGCAGAGGCCAGGATGCAGGTGAACCCAACTACCCATATTACCGCCGAGATCGCCAAATCACTGGCGCCTGATTTCGGAGCCACCCCCCAACCCCCTCCGGGTGGAGGGGGAGGCGGCAACTCGCTACCTTATACGAAATTCACCTTGTCCGACCATAGCAACCAGGCATACGCCATCAAAGTGTATTCCTTTATACCTGTCACCGGTACCCGGCTCGAAGGGTTCTATAAACATACAGGCGCCAACTTCCAGTCCTTCAGCAGTTTTCAAACCAACAATGCCCTGGAAAGCTGGACACTGAAGGCAGACCAGGGATTCTTCAAACGCAAACTGCGCCTGGCTGCTTCCCTGCGCAAAAATGAATTTACCAATCCCTTCCTGCCCCAGGATTATAAAAGCAATACCGTATTCAAGAGCCTCACCGCTACCTTCAAAATGCGCAAGTGGCCTGTGATCACCGTGGGTTACCAGCCCATGAGCCAGTTGACCGCCCTGGACAGCCAGGTGATCGAAAACCGTTTCCAGGTATTGAATGCCAGCATGTACCATATTTATAAGATCAATAACCTGCGCACGGCGACTACCGTGGTATTGAACAGGTTTTACAATAGCAACAGCGATACTGGTTTTGTGTATTTCAACGCCACCAATGTATTCTGGGCGCAGCAGTTCTTTTTTAAGGCCTTCACCACACAGGTGGCCGTGTCCTATACCCGCAACCCGGGTTACAGGATGGTGGTGATGGACGAGGGTGTACAGCTTAACCTGAAGCAACGGGGCTCAGTAGGCTTTGGTGTTAAGATCAACAGCCTCAATGACGAGCTGGTAAAAACAGGCGGGTATGTAAATGCCAACCTGCGTGTATACAAACAGGATTTTATTACCCTGAGTTATGAGCAAGGCTATTTACCGGGCTTTAACAAAGCACTGATCAGGAATACCATGGCCACCGTGCAGTTTGTAAAGAGCTTTTAGAAGCAGGTCACCCTTTTTGTCATCTCGAACGGAGCGAAGCGCAGTGAGAGATCCGCTATCGAAGCAAACGACTGCCGATTCACGATTGTCGATTGCCGTTCCCGATTGCCGCCTAACCGATTCAAGAAATAAGAACTATGAAAAAGATATTATTCTTCACCGTATTGATTTCACTGGGCATCAGCGCCCACGCCCAGGTAGTGCTCAACCTGCAGTTGCCTCCCCTGGGGCTTACCATTAAGCCACAGCTCTGGAACCTGTCCCTCATCAATACCTCCGCACAGGATATGCAGGTGCGTATTGAAATGGTGATGACCGATGTGCGCAACAACCAGCGTGTGCTTACCGGCACTTCCAAACTGATCCTGTTGCCCAAAGGTATCAAGCAGGTACAACTGAACGACGTACTGCCCATCACCTACAATTCCGGCAGTCCGGGTTATGCAGTAGATCCTTCCCCCGAGGGCTTTTTGCCCATTGGTCTGTTCAATATTTGTTATACCGCCATCAGGGTAGAGAGCGATGCGGTAGACAGGCTGGGAGAGGAGTGTGAGACCATCGAGATTGAGCCCATCAGTCCTCCACAATTGATGATGCCCCTCGATGAAGAGCAGGTGGAGATCACCCGGCCCTTTTTTGCCTGGATACCACCATCCCCGTTCAATACCCTCAACAGCCTGTTGTACGATTGGGTACTGGTGGAAGTACAGCCTACACAAAGTCCGGCAGATGCCCTGCAGCAGAATGTGCCTGTACTTAGCCGCCAGAATATTGCCTATACCAATTTTCAATACCCTCTTTCCTCACCCGAGCTGGATAGCAGCAAACTCTACGCCTGGCGAATTACTGCCAGGAACAATTTGGCGCCTATTGGCAATAGTGAGGTATGGAGTTTTCGGGTAAGGCGGTTTGGCCTGGATAGTAATATTACAAAAGCAGGCGGCTCCTATTTTTCAAAATTATCCCGCACAGAAGATGCCGCCTATGCGATCTGTAATGGCGTATTGCGTTTTGAATACCTTAATGAGTTCAATGAGCCGCAGGTAGAAGTGGCCATATTTGATCTCAGCGATGCTGGCCGCAAACAGGTGCAGCTGGACTCAGCAAGCCTACCCGTACAATTCGGTCAGAATTTCCAGCAGATGGACTTGCGCCGCAACAATGATCTGAAAGATAAACATATGTACCTGTTGGAGTTGGTCAATGCACGAAGGGAAAAATGGTACCTGAAATTTGAGTATAGAGAATAGATAGTACCGGAAATAGTTGCAAAGGAGCTGGCCTATATTGTTGCTGAAAGGATCTTCAACAATTACAAAGGTTTTGCACCAACTGCCGACTGCCGACTCACGATTTTGCCGATTCACGACTAAAATAATATTGCATGTTAGTTTCTCTGGCGCGTTATCAAAAGTCTATTGCCTGGTTTTTTGCAGCACTCTTTTACATGGAGTTGATCATTACACCGGCTATGGCAAGGGCTGCCATAAATAGGCCCGTCATTCATGTTCCTGCGTTTCGGCCTCTGGCAGGAGCAGGGTTTCCGGACAAGAGTGGAAATATCATGTCACGGGCAGATACTAAAAAGAATGCTTTACCTGTATCAGTAGCAGGTGTAACCGGTGTGAAAGAGAAAAAAGACCCCGGTATAGCCAAACAAAAATTTACCACAGGACCTACCCAGCCGGAGATGCAAAGTTTCCAGTCAGTTAACGCCAGTAATATGGTAGACCTTTTTACCGGCGATTTTTCTTATAATATTCCCTTATTGGACGTGGGCGGTTATCCGGTCAACCTGAGCTACGGAAGTGGCATATCGATGGACCAGGAGGCCAGTTGGGTGGGCCTCGGGTGGAATATCAACCCAGGCACGATCACCCGCAACATGCGCGGACTCCCCGATGATTTTAATGGCAGTGAGGATGTGGTGACCAAAACCATCAGCATGAAACCCAATAAAACCGTGGGTATTACAGTTGGCGGAAATATTGAACTGTTGGGTAAGAGCCAGCTTGCAAACGTAAAGGGCAGCCCCGATCCCGTGAAAGGACGTCCTGGAACAGTAGGTGTTTCCTTTGGTGTTTTTCACAACACTTATAAAGGATGGGGCACTGAAACCGGTCTCAATGTGAGCATCAACTCGGGCCTGGGTGCCGCAGGCGGGCTCACCAGCGCTTTATCCATCACCAACAACTCTCAGAATGGCCTGGATATAAGTCCTTCCTTTGGTTACCAGATTGGCAAAAATGAGACCAAGGCCAGGGGTGAGCTTACCATTGGCACCAACTACAATTCCCGTGCAGGCATCCAGGACCTGCAGATCACAGGACAGGTAAAGCAGCATGTGGCCAGCTATCATTCACAAAACTATAGCATGGGCGTAGCCATTCCCTCTTATATATCTTTCTCAAAGCCTTCCTATACACCTACTATTTCAGTGCCCTATACCTCCTCCCAGGCGTCGTTTACAGCCAAGGTAGGGTCCGAACATTGGGCATTGCACCCAAGCGGTTATATACGAGGCTATGGATCTACTCAGAAAATTGCTACCAATGACCGTACTGTCAAAGTCCCGGCTTATGGATACCTCAATTATGAGAAGGGGGGAGCCAACAAAAACGTATTGCTCGACTTTAATCGCGAAAAAGATGTGGCATTCAACCAGCAAACACCACATATAGCCGTACCGATCTATACTTACGATACATATTCCATTACCGGAGAAGGAACAGGTGGTATGTTCAGGCCTTATCGGGGGGATATTGGTTTTATCCATGATCATACAATGGCTACCAAAAGCAACAGCGACCGCCTCTCCATAGATATTGGCTTAGGTACCGTGGTTCATGGCGGAATTGATTTTATCACCAGTAATGCTACTACAACCACAGGCCCATGGTTGACTGAAAATACACTGAAAGATGTAGTGGCCTTCAGACAGCAGGACACCGTATTTGAAAATGTATACTTCAAAAATCCCGGAGAAAAAACGGTCGTCAATGCCGCTTTCCTCAATAGTATCGGTGGAGATAGCCTCGTAAGGGTTGACCTCTCACCCTTGGATAAGCAACAACTGCCCGCATTTAGTGCTACCCGCAACCTGTCTGTGTTCAATGGAGCCCGGGTAGATAGAAAAGTACTCTTGACAGGCAATACAGTGCGCAAGGAACGTGACAAAAGAACACAGGTTATTTCCTACCTCACGGCTGGGGAAGCTGCCATTGTGGGAATGGATAAGGTGATAAAGTATTACCCGGTTAATGAATTCCCCAACAATACCTGTGGAATTAATTACAATACACTCGATAGGGTTGACAGCAAAAGAAAGCGCAATCACCTGTCAGAAATAACAGTGCTGAATGGCGATGGCAGGAGATATGTATATGGTATACCCGTGTACAATACAAGCCAGGAAGAAGTGACCATGTCTACCGATACAGGCAGCACGACTACAGGACTGGTAACTTATTCAGGCAGCGACAATTCAGTAGACAACAGCAAGGGTAAAGACGGTTATTTCAACCGGGAGGAAATGCCTGCCTATGCGCATTCGTTTTTATTATCGGCTATTGTATCGCCCGATTATGCCGATCTTACCGGTGATGGTGTTTCCGAAGATGATAATGGGGATGCAGTTAAGTTCAATTATAGCCAGGTATACCACTCCGGTGACCCTTACAGGTGGAGGGCGCCTTACCAGCAAAACAAGGCTGCTTATAATGAAGGGCTTAAAACCGATAACCGCGATGAGCGGGGAAGCTATACCTATGGTACAAGAGAAGTCTGGTACCTCAACTCTGTAGAGTCCAAAACCATGATTGCCACTTTTGTTTTGGAAACCGCTACACCCAGGCTCGATGGTTATGGCGTGCTCAATATGAATGGTGGCCAGGATGCTACACAGAAGTTATACAGGCTGAAGCAGATCAACCTGTATGCAAAGGCCGACTACGTGAAGTATGGCCCCGCCACAGCCAAACCAATTAAGTCTGTACATTTTGAATACAGTTACGAACTGTGCAAAAAAAATCCGGGGTCACTCAATGATTCCGGAAAGTTAACACTCAAAAAGGTTTGGTTTACCTACAATAAGAACAATAAAGGAGCTTTAAATCCTTATATATTTACCTATCACGCTAAAAACCCCGACTACCAAAGCGGCGCTACCGACCGTTGGGGCAGTTACAAGAACCCTGCAAGAAATCCGGGTAGTGGTAAACCACTTACCAATGCCGATTATGCATATTCTTTACAAGATGGAGCTCAATGGAATGCCGACAGCGCGGCCGCCAATGCAGCCCCCTGGACATTGTCCGAGATCAAGTTGCCATCAGGTGGTAAAATAAAAGTTACCTATGAAAGTGATGATTATGCCTACGTGCAGGACAAAAGAGCCATGCAGTTTTTCTCACTGGCAGGAGCAGGTTTTGCGGCCAGCTCCGATGCGGCAGCCACTAACAACCTGCACAAACCCACGAAAGGTTATGATGACTACATGTATGTATTGGCCAATGTAACAGAAGCTGTAGCCGATAAGGCCGACATCAAACGTAAATACCTCGAAGGAGTAAGCCAGCTTTTCTTTAAGCTGGCAGTCAATATGCCCGGTGATATTTGGGGAAAAGGGTATGAGGTCGTTCCCTGTTACGCAGATATCGAAGATTATGGAGTAACAACCGAACCTGGAAACAAAAAGATATGGATAAAAGTAAAAGCCCTGGACGGTAACAAAAGCCCCATGGCCACCGCTGCTGTACAGTTCCTGCGCCTCAACCTGCCTAGTAAGGCCTATCCCTATTCCGAGCCGGGAGATAATTTCAGCCTTAAGAATGTATTGGGCATGCTCGCCTCTGTGGCTGGTAATATTAGTAATACCGTTAATGGCTTTCCCAACGATGCCCGCAGAGGCAATTGGGTAAACAATGTGGTACTGGACAAATCATTTGTACGGCTCAATAACCCTGTGTACAGGAAGTTCGGAGGCGGTCTTCGTGTAAAACGGGTGGAAGTAAAAGACAACTGGAACAACATGACATCCGGGCAGCAGGTGGAAGCCGTGTATGGACAGGATTATACCTATACAACTTCTATTGATGTGAATGGTGCGCCTGTCACTATTAGTAGTGGCGTGGCAGTTTATGAGCCGGCAGTTGGAAATGATGAAAACCCTTTCCATGTTCCGCATAAAGTATACACCGAAAAAGTGGGAGCCCTGGCCCCGGTAGATTACGTATATACTGAAGAGCCTTTTGCCGAGACTTTTTTCCCGGCGCCCATGATTGGTTATAGCAAAGTAAAAGTGCAAACCATTCATAAGACAAAGAAATCGGCCAATGGGTTTGATGTGACTGAGTTCTACACAGCCAAAGATTTCCCAACTTTTGTAGAATTTACACCCATTGATGACGAAAGCAAGAAAACATTCAATCCTCCCATTGCCAATGCATTAAAATTCAATGCAAGGAATAATGTAACCCTGTCCCAGGGATTTAAGGTCGAGCTGAATGATATGCACGGGAAGCTTAGGTCACAGGCTTCTTATGCTCAAACGGATACCGCTCATTACATAAGTTATACCTATAATTACTATAAACTGGAAAACAATGCTGCCTTACGGCAAAAGTTATCCAACAAGGTAAGTGTTATTGATTCCGCCAATGGCGTCATCCGCCACAATGCCGAGATCGGGAAAGAGGTAGAGTTGATGGTTGATCTGCGCGAACAGGTGTCTACAACCACAGGGATCAACCTGGAGGCCAATATCGATTTCGTACATACATTCCCACCTATTTTCTGGTTTCCCATGATCCCCTTACCGACCATGGAAACCAATCAATACCGGTCCGTGGCTGTCACCAAGGTCGTAAACCGGTATGGGTTATTGGATAGCGTGTTGCACATCGAAAAAGGCAGCAGGGTTACTACCCGCGACCTGGTATATGACTCAGAAACGGGACAGGCCCTGCTCAATCAGACCAATAATGAATTTGATGATCCCGTATATAGTTTTAATTATCCGGCGCATTGGGCTTACAGCGGCATGGGGCCTGCTTACAAAAATATAGGAGCTACATTGGTTAAGAAAATAGTCCGCCAGGGTATTATGCTCAATATGGATGGCACAAGGTTCAATGCCGATCGTTATTTTGAAAGCGGGGACGAAATGCTCGTGTCCGCCCGTGATCAGCGGAATAGCACTACTACAGATAGTTGTTCTCCTTTTTTCTATTCCTACAAAGATGAGCTCAGGGCCAACAGGATTTGGGCCATCGATGCCGCCAGGGGAATACAGCAGCATAAAGGCATTTATTTTATTGATATAGATGGTCGTCCATATAATGGAGATATCGAGACCCTGAAGATCATTCGTTCAGGAAAACGAAACTTATCCGCAGTGCCCTTAGGTGCTATAACAACCCTGGCAAACCCAATTAAAAATATAGGTGGAAAGGATCGTATTATTATTGATTCCACTACCGAAGTGATAGCAGCCAGTGCGGCACGTTTTAAAGATCTGTGGAAGATAGACAATGTGTGGAAGGAGTATGATAGTTGCGTTACTGAATATATTCCCTCTTCAGATCCAAAAAACAACAAGATCACGATTGCTTCAACCGTATTGTTGCGCCAGCATATCAATAATAGGGGCCAGTTGACTAACTCAACTGACTATACTACTAATAAACTGGTAGCCAGCTACCAGCGTTTTAACAACGACGAGTTTCGGACGAGGGCATTGATCAAACTGAATATCAAGGTCCCGCCAGGTGCCATCGTTCAGAGCGCGAAAATGAATTTTTATGGTACACCCCCGCTTAATATGTGGGGTCATAGTCCCTGGAACTCGTTGGATTATTCTTATGAAGGCATAGGTGAGCCTGTTTCCAGCATATTGTTCCCCTATCCATATCCTTTTAAGGGTGACGAGAAGGATCTTCCCTGGGTCAGTGAGGCGAGCCTTAATAGTGCTGCGGGTACCCCGGCTACACTGCCATACCGGGGAAGCTTCAACAATTGTCAGAACTATGGCGATGTGGATGTTACCCAGCAATTACAAAGCATGTTAACCCTTCCGCTTGAATACCGGAACCTGGTTTTAAAACTGAATACCGAAGCCCGTATTGGCGGCGGTAGCAAAACCGTTCGGTTTATGAGTTTTAAAGGGGGAAATGAAGAAGTTCCTGAGTGCAATCCAATAATCCCTTGTGTCAACCCTTGCCGCGTAAACCTGGTAGTAAGCTTGCTTATTCCTGAACCCAAATGCTACAAAGTATGCCGCTCCGAAGTGGTCAACAATGATACATTGAATCCGTACCGCTATGGTATATTGGGCAATTGGCGCATAGATACTTCCTTTACCTATTATGCCGGCCGTAAACAATCAGACTTTACAGCGGCATCAAATATCCGGACCGATGGGGCCATTAAAGGCTTCATGCCTTTCTGGTCATTACAGGCTGGGTTCATGAAACCCGTTCCAGATTCCACCCGCTGGGTATGGAACAGTAAAACCACCCTTGTCAATGGTAAGGGAGTTGAAATGGAAAATGTTGATCCCCTCAACCGTTACAACGCGGGGTTGTTTGGTTACAATAGAACATTGCCGGTAGCCGTGGCGCAAAACAGCCGGCACAGGGAAATCACCTTCGACGGGTTTGAAGACAGGGATTACAAAACAAGCCCCTGCGCCACCTGCGACGACAATGGCTGGATCAAGCTGGCCGATTATACCGTAGCAGCCAGAACAAACGATATGAGCCATACCGGCCGGTATAGTTATAAAATATACGGCAGCAACAGTACAGTAACCAAAGTACCGATCACTACCAGCGTGGCAGATACCGCTTCCACCCGCATCTCCTTAAAAGTAGATTCACTTCCGCTTGTTACCCAAACAGTAACGCCTAAAGGAAATGGTTTGCTTACCCAGTATGGTATCTACAGGGCCCGCCCCGCGTTGAACATCAATCCCTGCGTAGGGCATAATATTACAGGGTCTACCATTGAATGGTCTCCCACTACTGCCATTACCTTGCCCAAAGCCTCGTGGAAACGGGGGGAGGGGCCATCGCAGATATGCGCCAAAGAATATTTTGCCGTAAAGTGGACCGGTAAATTACAACCCCAGTTTAGCGGCAATTATCGCTTCAGTGTAACAGTGGATGATGAAATTACCCTTAAGATCGCAGGCGTTACCATTATAAGTTATACCGGTGTGGGGCCAGTAACCCGGTTCTCTACTCTTATACCGCTCAACGCCGGGCAGCTATACGATATAGAGGTGTTGATGAAAAACGGTGATGGTGCTGGAGGCATTGACCTTAAATGGGCTAACGGCTATGTTGGTTTAGAGGCACCCATTCCGGCCAGTTGCCTGTACCAGACTGCGGCACAGGCCAATGGCTCCGTAGTCAACGATACCACTTGGTGCGTTAAGTTCAGAAGTCCCGTTCCCGTTAATGCCATTCACAACAAGTTCTCTCCCTTGCAGGGCAGCAAGATGGTCTTCAGCGCCTGGGTAAAAGAAGAAATACCCTGCGTCACCGGCAGCAGCTACAACAGCGGCAGGGTACGCCTAACTTTCAACAATGGCAGCGGCGTCACCTACACCTTAAAGCCCAAAGGAAATATTATTGAAGGATGGCAGCGTATAGAAGAGGTGGTGGATATACCGGCCAACGTTACAGAAATGAATGTATACCTCGAAACCGCCACTTCCACCGCCGCTTATTTTGATGACCTGCGTATGCATCCTTTCAACAGCAACATGAAGTCCTTTGCCTACGATCCATTGAACCTGCGGTTGATGGCTGAGCTCGACGAGAACAACCACGCTACTTTCTATGAGTATGATGATGAGGGAACCCTTATCCGGGTTAAAAAAGAAACCGAGCGCGGAATAAAGACCATCAAAGAAACAAGAAGTGCTATTCAAAAATCAAACAACTAACTGAGTATATGAGACAAATATTAGTAAAGATCAGCCTGCTGTTCCTACTGGCCGCTTGCTGTAATAGCGCGTTAGCAGCTCCGGACAATATACGGGTCGATACCTCAGACGCCAATGAGTCCTTAAAGGACCTGCAATCCGTGATTGATAACAATGCTGTTTATGTCGAAGTATTGTACTATAGGGATTATGTTGACTCTTCCGGAAACCTGGTCAAGGACTCTTCCCTCATATCATGGTTTAATGCTTTTAAGAATAACTTCCAGTGGACATCTGCAAGAGTATATCCTAAACCCTTTGATCCCGATGATCCCTGGGCTTATCCTATTTATAAAACCGAAGAACATATTCAAAATGACAGGGAGTATATTACTTTTGACGACAGCTCGAAAACGATCGTAATAAATAAACGCATCAGCATCATGCAGGCCTTTTTCCAATTAGACCTGTTAGACCCCCAGTTTGTGCAAGACAATGTTGAGCGAATGTATGCTGTTGACTCTTTGGGATTCAAGGTCATTAAGGCATCGTTCAAGCCGGAATCCCCCTATCTATTCTATAGTTTAAGTTATGATACGGCTTCATTAAATCCCCGGAAAGTATCCTGTGTCAGAAAATTGGAGAACGGAAGTGGTGTAGCCGCTTATGATAAAGTAGAAATTATTTTCCGTGAGTATTACCTGAATGGTCCTATTCCAACCTTTTTAACTAACCGATACTATACACGAGTCAATAGCGTCTATGTGCTCCAGCCATCCTATGCTAATTTCGAAATCCTTGATCTCAGTGCCTACTAATAAACCTACAAGCATGAAACGCTTACAAAATATTACAGCCTTTATCCTGTTGCTGATCGCCGGCTTATCATTACCGGGGATGGCCTTTGCCAGCAATGAGCCTTATTCGGCCAGGCCCCTCAAAGGCAACCAGCTGCGTAAGGATTCCTCCAATTTGGTGAAGGATACCGTTTATTTCAACAGCACCTTGAAGCCGCTGCAAACGACCTTCAAGGTCCGCAACCTCGTTACCTTCAAGGTCAATGAATTCGCCAACCTTAAACTGCCGGATACATTTGAGATCACCGTAAGTTTCAAAGTATATTTTATCCGTAATGTGGGCAGCAGCCCCGTATCCGATTCCTCTGGTGTCATTTCTCTCAATATCAAAAGTTATAAGAACGGCCGCTATACGCCAAAGGCATTCTATACTTTTACCGGCGGTCACCAGGCACAGGTAAAGATCACCAATATGACAGTGGTCAGCGGTAACCTGGCAGATGTGGAGAATTCACTGATGCTGGAGAATGAGCTGTTTGTAACACGCGAATATGCCTTCGATTGTACCAACAACGCCGTATCAACATTAAATACCCCCGTCTACAATACAGATAAGGGAGAATTGGATGTATCCTGGAATAGCCAGCGTGCAGCTGATGAATACGACCTCGAATGGACCTATATCGATGATTCGGCCATCGCCAATTATTACATGCCGGGCAGCACAGTCAATTTTGATGCCTTGAAGATCTTTAACAACAATGCTACCAGGGTAAGCATTACCCAAAGCCGCTATTTGATCCCACTGCTGTATGATGGTAGTGGTCATCTTTTTTACCGGGTTAGGGCCGTACAAACCAAAGCCAATAACCAACGGATTGAATCCATATGGAGCACCACCCTGGGCGATTATCCTTTCACAGGGCATGAGAATAAATTGAACTGGCAGGCTACTACCAGCTTTGCAGAAGAGGGCAAGCGGAAGGCCGTTGTCCAATATTTTGATGGTTCATTACGCAACCGGCAAACAGTTACCAAAGACAATACCACCGATACTACCCTGGTTGCCGAAACTTTGTACGATTACCAGGGGCGCCCGGCCATACAGGTATTGCCAACCCCCTCCCTCAGCAGCCTTATAAAATACACACCCAATTTTAACTTGCCTGTCAACGGTACCGAATATGATAAAGATAGGTACGATGGATTGCTGGTCGATTCCTGCTATTGCAAGCAGGGTGCGCCGGCCATGGGCACCCTCAGCGGAGCTTCTAAATATTATTCTCCCTCCAACCCCCTTGTCAATACCAGTTTTCATAAATACATACCCGATGCCAAAGGTTTTCCCTTTGCTGAAACACGTTATACACCCGACAATACAAGCCGCATTAGCCTGCAAAGCGGCGTAGGGGCCGATTTTCAGATAGATTCCGGCAGGGCTACCCGCTATTTTTACAGTGCTGCCGATCAGGAAGAGCTGGATGTGCTCTTCGGTACCGAAGTGGGCAATGCCTCCCACTATTTTAAGAACATGGTGCGCGATGCCAATGGCCAGTACAGCATCAGCTATGTCGACATGCATGGCCGCACCATTGCCACCGCACTGGCTGGCAAGCCGGTAACCAAAATGGATACCCTGGCTTCCAATAAACCCTTCTATTTTACTAAAAAGCTGATCGATAGTACTACCAATATTATCAATGGTACCAGCATAGAATCAAGTAAAGGCCTGGTAGTAACCAGGGCGGGAGATCATCGTTTCAAGTATTCTTTATTACCCGATAGTATTAATATTAAGGACTGTGGGAATATCGACATTTGTTACGACTGCAGCTACGACCTTGAAATAACTATTACCGACGAGTGCAACAATTCTACCCTGCCCGGCGGGCTCCCTTATAAAATTACAGCCAGCAACCTCACCATTGATACCACCTGTAATGCCAATACACCCTTCCCGGGTGTAGACCAGTCTGTTTACCTGCGCGAAGGAAACTACCTGGTGGCTAAGAAGTTGACCATCCGCAAAAAAGCAATGGATACCTACCGAAACATTTTTCTGCGTCGCAATACCTGCAAAACATTGGATCAGTTCATTGCCGAGCAGAAAGCCGCGTTGAATATGCAATGTCAACCTTCCTGCGCTTCCTGCAATACTGCCCTGGGTACCTGGGAAACCTTCCGTCCCAATTATATGCAGCAAATGGGAATTGCTGTTGCTGATTCGGCTGCTTACCGGCCTGCGGCCCTGTTGGCCTGGAATAAATTGTCGGCAGATTGCGAGGAGCTTTGTAAAGGGAGAAGTCTTGATAAAAGCTACCGCGACCAGATGCTGGCTGATGTTACCGCCCCTGATGGCCAGTATGCTGATCCGGAAAAACCAACCGATGGATATTCAGTATTCCTGGCCAATGCGAATGGCAACCGGCCATACCAGAATCTTTCCTACCTGGATGGAAACGGATTTAGCGATCCATTGAATCCCCAGAGCCTGAGCGTAGTTGATTTCTCACGCGAGTTCAAAAAGTCCTGGGCCAATACTTTACTTACCCTGCATCCTGAATACGCCAAATTGATGCTTTTTGAGCAGTGGAAAGCAAGCCATGAGTGGGACCTGACCTTTGAAAATACCGAAACCTACCAGGAAGCGCTTGCCAGGGGCTACCTCAACCCGGCCAGCTTTACCGGTCTTCCTGCCAACGCAAAATATACACATCAACCCCTTCAGGCAGATCCACTGTTTACCAACCTCCTTACTACTGCAAAGACTGCTATGCAGGATTCCCTGTTCAATGCGGTCAAACTGCAGGGCGAACCCAATATCAATGCCTGGTCTTTTGCCACCATTATGGCCCATTGTCCGGATAAGGACGAAACATGCCGGCAATCTTACTCCAACATCAACCAGGCCTTCACGATAGATGCCTCCTGTTCCGGCGAACTGGATATCGCCTGGCGGTATTTCAGGGAAATATACCTGCAAAAGAAAAGGGAGATCATGGATGCCCAGCTTAATGCTTACGCTGAAGGGATAAAGAATGAACCAGGATATTATGGACGTCTTTTTGCTTCCGGCCATGCTGTTACTTTTATGAGCCCCGCCATGGCAGCAGCAGGCCAGTTAACTGGCCTGGTTGATGATCAGGCAGAGGGCAAAGACAGCATAAACTCTTTTATCCTCGACAACTGCCGCGCCTATGCCATGCAATGGTGGCAGGAGTTAAAGCCATGTAGCTTTAGCCAAAGCGACTCTGTAGCTATTATCAACAAGCTCATACAGGTATGTAAAGAAGGCGGCGATGAAAATCATTTATTTGGCGTCAGTACCGTAAAACCATCCAGCACCAACCTCGACAGGAATTTTGAGCAGGTTATTAAGGCCTATGCCGGCAGCAATTACAATACTACTTGTAATGTATACCTGCTTACAGCCCCAAGGCCTTATGAAAACCAGCCCATCCTTTATGATAAACCCATCATGCAAAAACCCGATAGCTGCGAATGCGCTACCATCAGTAATCTTTATACCAAATACCAGGTGGCAGGCATTGATGCCAGCTTTGGTGATTACATCTATCGTACTACTCACACCAGAATTTATGATGGAGTGTTGGATACCCTGCGCAAAGCCTGTAGCGGGGAGATCAATTGCAGTTTCCTCAAGCAGCCCCTCAGCCTACCCCCCGTGTTGCAGTGTGGCGGTGGTGAAGAGTTGTGTGTAACCTGTGTTGGTATAGATACATTATACACAAAATTCAGGCAGCAGTTTCCACAGGCCGTTCCATCCTATGATGATGCAGATAGCCTGCAGCGCATATACAATACCTTGTTTGAAAGGTTCATGAACACCAATCTTGGTTTTGGAAAAAAGACAGCCGAATACCTTGATTTCATAGCTACCTGCACTACCACTTCCGATAAGTACTGCAATTTGGCGCTGGCATTCGATGGTAATGTCGGTAAAAAAAGGGTAACCATCCCTGTTCGCAATAACCGTTTGCGGCTGGGAACCGGCGATTTCACTTTGGAGGCAAGGATAAAGCCCAAGGCCAATAGTCCGTTTAATGCCATTCTCACCAACCGTACGCAAAGTGGCGGAACCACCGGAGATGGATTCATGTTCATATTAAGCAATGGTCAGTTATTGATCCAGTTGCAAGGCTGTTATAATTACATGACCAGCCATACCGCAGGCATTGATTTATACGATGGCAAACCACACCAGGTGGCAGTATCCCGGCAGGGAGATTCATTGGGTTTTTATGTAGATGGCATTAAGGTGCCCTATGCAGCCAATTGCTCAGGAACCCTGACCACGCCGCCTTCCCAACGCAATATCACAACTACAGGCCCCTGGTATATCGGACTGGATTCAACAGGAGCCGCCCCCAATCCCCTGGTCGGCTTCAACGGCTGGATTGATGAAGTAAGGGTTTGGAATACAGCCCGCACCCCGGCCCAGATTGCCGCTAATCTCAATGTAAGGCTTTCACCCCAGCCCAACCTCGCAGCTTATTATTTGTTGCGTAGTAAAGACACCTGCACACAAGCCATCATTGATTATTCTATTACCGACACAAGGCTGCGCAACGATGGCTACCTCGGCAGTTCGCCCGCCAAAGATGTGTTGGACCCCGTATGGCTTTCCCCGAAACAAATATCCTATATCGGTGCAGATCCCGTAGGAGTGTCCAATACCTGTGCCTGCACAGGAGGAAGCAGCACCGTAGTTTGTGACTCTTTGCAAGCCATCCTTAATGATTATAACACCTATGGGGGTATTCCCCACCTCGATGCCAGCGGCGCCGATACCACCAACTGGAAGATTAATTTTGGAGGTACTACCTATTATAAAGTAGGTGTGCCGTTGGGTGAGGTCGTTAAGAATGGGGTACTGAAGCTGCCGAACTATTATACAGATACATTGCCCGATGCGGCCCCTTACAAGTATGTAGATTATGATAGAGTAAAGGATACACTTTGCCTTGATTCGGCAGGATTTACATTTGAAACGCGGTTAAAATTACCCGATAGCCTGGTCATCCCTAATGGTTATAATGATTCCTGGTGGATCAGTTTATATTCCGACCCTGCTAAATCGGGCAGCATATTGGTCTCACTCAAACTTACAGCTGGCAATGGATCGGCTATTTGTACCCACCAGGGCGATCCCAAAGCAGTTTGCACCCCATTGTATGTGCCCCACCTCCCGCTGGATAATTGGCGAACAGTAAGATTACAGTTCCGCAAGCGGCAGTTCAGTTACTATATAGATACCGCGCTCCAGGGTACTGCTACACTGGATGCGCCCATGACAAAACTCTATTGGTGGACACTTTTGCAATACGCGCAGAAAGGAGAAGTTGATTATATCAGGATCTATGATACTACCGGAAGGTATTTGTACAAAGAGGAATTTGATGATCCGCATAATTTAGCACGGCCTATACCTGCTGCAGATTGTAATGGTTGTCAACCCGGCTTTGTAAAATATTTCAACCAGCGTACCAGTAATAATTACAGCTATAATCAAATTCAGGCTATCTACAATAGTACCTGTGGCACGCTGCTGGGTGATTGCCCTGAATATGAACCTGTAAACACCCTGTGCGGCCGCACAGAGCCGGTATTTCCGCCAGCAGCCTTGGTCCAGCATTCTCCTTGTGATGACTCTACCTTGTTTGCGGTATCCAAAGGAACCCTGTTGTATGAGGCGTACCGCGATTCATTGATCAACAGCTTCGACAACCGTTACCTGGCCAAATGCCTCAATGCCCGGTATACCGAAAGCTTTACCGTAGATCAGCCCATCAGTGAATATCACTATACCCTGTATTATTATGACCAGGCAGGCAACCTGGTGAAGACCATTTCTCCGCAGGGTGTCGATGTAAGCAAATTTGCCTGGGCAGCCAGTTATAGTGACTCTGTAAAGACCGCCCGTCGAAACCGGCAGGTGCTGAAGCCAGCCCATGGTTTGCTCACCCAATACAAGTACAATTCCCTCAACCAGGTCGTGACCCAGACATCTCCGGATGGGGGTCTTACCAATTTCTGGTACGACAGGCTGGGCAGACTGGCAATATCGCAGAATGCCAAACAAAGATCGGCAGGCAGCAGCAATGACCAGGACAGGCTGTACAGCTATACCAAATACGATCCCCTTGGCCGTATTACTGAAGTGGGTCAGATGAAAAATACCAGCGCCAACGGCACCATGGCCAATGCTGTGAGTCGTAACCCTGCCATGCTGGATACCTGGTTGTTAAACCTCAATAACCGGCGGGAGCAGATCACCCAAACCATCTATGACCTGCCTTATAGCGGTTTTATTGGGGCACCTGATCCCAGTACCGTAATAGCCCAAAGGAATATCCGTAACCGGGTGAGCTATATTACCTATACAGAAAATAGCAATCCTTCTGCCCATAACCAGGCCACTTTTTATACCTATGATATACTGGGTAATGTGGATACCCTCTTGCAGGATTATGGTTGCGGTACTTGTGGCACACTCGCTACCTACAACATGATGAACCGCAACGGCAATCCCCGTAAGAAGTTCGCGTACCAGTATGACCTGATCAGCGGCAAGGTGAATATGATGCTGTACCAGAATGGTTGGAATGATATGTGGCTGCACCGCTATTCCTATGATGCGGAGAATAGGCTTATTTTGGTGGAAACCAGTAATGATAGTCTCGTATGGGAAAAAGATGCCCGCTACGAATATTACCGCCACGGACCTTTGGCCCGTACAGTGATCGGTGATCAATTGGTACAAGGTATAGACTATGCCTATACACTTCAAGGTTGGCTGAAAGGGATGAACAGCACCGGTTCTACAGCTACCCATGATATGGGTGGTGACGGGCGCACGGGAAGCATCAACCAGTATGTTGCCCGCGATGCCCTGGGCTTTAACCTCAACTATTTTGGAGGTGAATATGCACCTATCAATAGTACAGTAACACCGTTTCCTAAGTATTATGGCCTCACCACCGGTGGATTGCCCGACAGTATGTACCGGCCCTTGTACAACGGCAATATCAGTAGTATGGCTACTTATATCCGCAGGTTTGAAGGAGCGGAGCCTGCGCAGCTGAATGTGTACAAGTACGATCAGCTCAACCGGTTAACACGGCAGGATGTGTATAAAAGTTTTAACCCCACTTCCAACAGTTATGCAGGATTGGCTACTTCCAATATGTTCCGTGAGCGCGTAACTTATGATGCCAATGGCAATATCACTACCTACCGCCGCAATGCGGGCGGGGAGTTTGATAACCTCATGGATGACCTGACCTATCAGTATTATCCGGCCGGCAACCAGTTAAAGCGGATTGACGATAAAGTAGATGCCAACAGGTATGGGTCCAATAGCTGGGAAATAATCACAGATATAGATGGACATGTAGACAGCAGTAACTATGTGTATGACGAAATAGGGAACCTGATCCAGGACAAACAGGAAAAAATTACCAACATCAAATGGACCGTATACGGTAAGATCGCGGAAATAACACGTAATGCCATTGCTGCCGATAAGGTGAATACTACGCGCATAGCATATTCCTATGATGCACAGGGCAATCGCATCAGTAAAGTGGTAGAAAAGGCCGGCAGTACTGTTAAAGACTTTACCTGGTATGTGCGTGATGCCCAGGGTAATCTGGTGGCAACCTATAAGGCCAGTGGCAGTGTGGATACGACAACCTTACAAAACCTGAACCTAACCCTGTTTGAACAAAATATCTATGGCAGCAGCCGGCTAGGTACGTATGCCTTTGGTGGTGGTGTGGATGGCGGCCCTGTAAGCCGTCAGTTCTACAGTGGTGGCTATCTTGAGCGCGGCTGGCGGCAATATGAACTGTCGAACCACCTGGGCAACGTGCTCACCACCATCTCCGATAAAAAGTTTGGTGTATCTTCAGGGGGTATAGGGACTGCGATAGACTATTACGAGCCCGATATGGTGAGTGCCAATGACTATTATCCTTTTGGGATGGTTAGCCGGGTTGGTACCAGCAGTACCGGGGTCAATTACCGGTTTGGCTTCAATGGAAAGGAAGCAGATAATGAGGTGAAGGGTTGGCAGAATCAGTTGGACTACGGGATGCGGATTTATGATCCAAGGGTGGGGAGGTTTTTGAGCACAGATCCTATGTCAAGAAGCTATTCCGGAGAAAGCAATTATAGTTATGCTGGTAATTCTCCTATTATGCTTACAGATTTTGATGGTTACTTTAAAATCTCTCCTTATTTTGCAAAAAAATATCCAAGTTTAACAAGAGTGTTGCAGTATTATTTACCGCTTCTTAAAGATAACCCTCAAGTCAAAGCTGCTTGGGTTAAAACGATTGGATTTAGTAGTAATGCGGAAGGAGAAAAAGCATTTGATGAAATGGTTACGTTTGGAAGTGGGCCTTGGATTACCCCGACAAGACCTTCCAAAGAAATTAAATCAAATATGCTCTCACGATTTGCTGAACCTGCTCCTGAAGGTGAGTGGTCTGAAGCTCCAGCGGCTTATGCAGATAATTTGGCTATTAGCTATTTTAGCTTAGAAGCGCTTGAGGCTGCGATCAAAAAAGGTGATGATAAGGAAATAGGAACTAATATGTTTATTGTTAGCACAGTTATAATGCATGAGGCGACGCATTGGGGAAAATGGAAATATAATTGTTGCGAAGCAAATAACTATTACTATGAAAAAGGTGCAACATTTGAAGAAAATGCATTTGGACAGAGATTTTCTTATAGGCATCCCAATATTGCTGATATGGAATTAAATGCATTAGATAAGGCTTTGATGAATAAATATAGCAGTAGTGAGCGTGGTAGATATGGTAGCCCTTCTTTCGGTTTAACGATTAATAGCTTTAATAAAAATAGCTTTTATTGGAGGTTTGCTAAAACAGCTCCATTGAGTTCTGGTCAATTAGGAGATCCTGTGGTTATAGAGAATCGTGATGAAAAGAAAGTGCTCCCGAAGCCGTATCAGCAGAAAGAAAAAGCTCAGTCAAGTAACGATAAAACCACTTATAATCATTAATAATGGCGACTAAAATTTTTATTTTCCTTAGTGCTATATTCTTAATATCATGCAGAAGCAGTGAATTTGATGCAGAGGAGGTTGCTAAAAGCTATTGTGATTGTCTAAAAAGTAATAGTACAAGTAAGGATTTTCTTGCTGCAAAAACAATTTGTGATGGATCGTTACTGCAGTCAAATCGTTATTTTAGAATTAATTATATTGAATCAACTTATGGAAGATATATGGTCTTCTTGCCGAAAGGCCTTAGAGATAGTTCAGCGGGTTTTAATTTAAGGTTTTACAATTATATCGAAGCAAATTGCTGCAAATTGGCATTCGAGAATTGCAACAAAGAGGATTCTCTGATAAAACAGAGGCAAGCTGTTGATTCTTTTCTTAAGAAATAATACACATTGGAAGGATAAGGTGGTAGTGTACCGATTGGTGCTTGCAGGAAAATAAAATATGTAAAGGAGTTGATTTACAGTCAACTCCTTTGCTGTTGAGGGGTGAAAAAGCTGTGGATAGAAAGGTCTCCAATATGCTGATCGGCCGGAAAATGGCTACTATATTGAGTTGTAAAATCTATCGTGTACCGATTGGAGCCTGGAAATATGGAATGTAACTATTGCAAAGGAAGTTGTGTCAGGAAAGGTTTTTATAATGGCGTGCAGCGGTATAAATGCAGGCATTGTTTCCGGGACCAGCGGGAGATTTACAGGAATAAAAAATACACCAGTCTGACGGATGATCAGGTTGCCCTATTGAATAAAGAGGGAGTAAGTATTCGTTCAATCGGTCGGGTATTAACAATTCCCAAGTCTTCAGTTCAAAGGCGGATGGAAAGGAGTGCTGGACAGGTGAAAGTGCCTGTTTATGAGGAAACCAAACAGGTATATGAAGTAGATGAGCTATATACTTATGTAGGCAGAAAAGCAATCCTTGTTATATCATGTATGCCATCAACAGAAAGACCAAACAGGTGATAGATTTTATTTGCGGGTCCGGGAGTAAGGGGAATATAAACAAGATCATAAAAACATTACTAAAGCTGTCGCCCCAAGGAATATATACCGATAAGCTGAATATCTTTACCGCAGTGATACCGGAAAACCTACACCGGACCTTCCAATACAAAACGAATAATATAGAGCGCAGGAATCATACACTGCGTACCCATTTGAAAAGATTATCCCGCAAGACAATCTGTTACAGCAAGAGTCAGGCCATGCTGGAAGCCTGCTTCAAATTATATGCATGGCAATAAGGTAACTGGTAGTTCTTTGAAGTATGGAAGCTGAATAGCGGTAAAGCTGGTGCAGTGAGTGAAACAACGGGGGCTGAATAGTGATACTGCAGATAGCTATTCAATAGGTTTTACCGAAGTAGGACAGCTAATAACACCAGCGCCAACAGTGCCATGGCCAATGCCGTGAGCCGTAACCCTGTCATGCTGGATAGTTGGTTGTTAAACCTCAATAACCGGCGGGAGCAGATCACTCAAACCATATATGACCTGCCTTATAGCGGTTTTATTGGAGCACCTGATCCCAGTACTGTAATAGCCCAAAGGAATATACGCAACCGGGTGAGCTATGTGACTTATACAGAAAACAGCAATCCTTCTGCCCATAACCAAGCCACTTTTTATACCTATGATATTCTGGGCAATGTGGATGCCCTCTTGCGAGTGCCAATGACTATTATCCTTTTGGGATGGTTAGTAGGGTAGGTACCAGTAGCACCGGGGTCAATTACCGTTTTGGCTTCAATGGAAAGGAAGCAGATAATGAAGTGAAGGGATGGCAGAACCAGCAGGATTATGGTATGCGGATTTATGATCCGAGGGTGGGGAGGTTTTTGAGTGTGGATCCGTTGACGAAGCAATATCCTTGGTATACACCGTGTCAGTTTGCAGATAATATGTCCATCCTTCACAACGTTAGAACCATTGCATCCAGTGGTGTTAACAATGGATTAAATGGAGTTCACAAGCTCAGTAATATAATGGAAGCGGGAATGGCATTTGTTGGAAAAAACGCCAAAAAGATATATGCTGAAGGTGGAAGATTTATTGGCTGGGAAAGTTCTGATGGATTAAAGCTATATAGACCTCCTGCTTATAAAACCGGAGGAGTTGCAGAGGGATCTGTACAAGCCAACTTCTTGCAACGAACCTCGTCAGAATACTCTTGGACATCAAAATCTTCAGAGGCAAAAGCACACATATCTAATACTCATGTCAACAGCGATGCAAAGTTTAATTACAATGCGGAAAGGCAATAAATAACATTATATGAAAAAATTAAGAGTAGTAGATTTTTTGTTCGAAACCTTTAATATAACTAGCGACGAGTTTTGTTGTTCACTAGCCATATTTTATACCTTCGAAAACACTAATATTGAAGAGTTAGAGATTGATGATTTGACATATTTCAGCATCACTATCGGAACACCTAAGGGAATTGGTTCATATTTTGAAAAAATCAGAGACAATAGTATTAATATCATTAGCTATTTTCCTCATATTGCAGTTGTGGACACGTTTGACAAGGAATCCTTAAAGGCAATTATTAAGGAGAAATTAGAAACCATTGTTGGAAAAAATGAAAACGAAGTAATAAAGAAAGCAATGATATTTTTTGATTGGCAGTATCAGGACGATGAATATGAGTTAAATAAATTATGACATACTAAGGGACAGCAGTGTACAACTTGGGCAGTATACAACTTGTCACCTGCGTAAATTTTAAATACCTAAAGGATTGGCATTGAGCCAGTCCTTTTTTGTTATCATCCATTCAAGGGAAGTAGAGATGTTTCCCTTGTTTATTTAAAACAGTCCCCTAACTGGTGCAAGTATGCAGCCGAGCTCTGTGCGGCAGGGGACTTGTGCCTGAATAAAATATCTCGACCGCTGGTAATATCAGCGTTTTTTTGTTAGGTGGACCTCATAATTTTTTCCGTTATGTACTGGGTAGATCTGTTGATCCGAAATGAATAGGAGATATAATGTAGTATATCTGACAGTACTATATAAACAATAAAAGCATAGAGCTGTATGGTTGTTGTGTTATGACAAGCCATACTTACACCTGGTTTCTAAGCCGCCACATAAGCATCAACTTCACCAGTCACTACTCTCAGACCCACTCTATCCGGTAGCAGCTCTCGGCAACTTCATCACAAAACATCAAAAACCCGCCAGCAAAAATAATGCGGCATGCCGGCCCCTGGCTGCGCACAGCTGCGCCTCCCCCAATCACCCATCCATTGAAAATACATCTTCACCAACTCATATCCGTAAACCCAGGCAACGACGACTTCCCTTCAGCACCACTCGCCATTTACCCCTCGCCACTAGCCCCACCCCATGGTCGCCAAAAACGGTTCGGCATAAAGCTTCAGTACCAGTCAGCATCCATGGATCCCGCACCAACTTCTGCGGGGAATATCGGCTGATGCAATCCGCGCATTTATTCCGCTTCCTTTTTGGCCTTGCGCTCATGCCGCATTGAATACTGCAGGCAGCTTTTGCTGTTATTTTTTCATTTTTAATTGTTTTGTTATGAAGTATTACCTCGTCGCTTCCACTTCCTGCTCGCTCGTAGGCATTGAGCAGTGCACCGTTTTTGTTGTTGGCCCTTCGCGTCAGGCGGCCTTTGAAAGGCAGTACAAAGGCCGCATCCTCATGGTCAGCACTTGCCGGCAGGCCTTGCCTCCCGTGCCCGGTTGCGTCTATCAGTAAGGGCTCCGGCCCTTTTTCTATTTCCGTCACCATAATCTCCTCCTCGTTGCCTTCTTGCCTCGATGCCTCGTTGCCTTTTCCAATCCACTCCACCACTCGCATCGTACCTCCCTTCACTAGCTTAACTGTTTCACCCACCAGTTGGTAAAACGAAATGCCCACCAGCCAGAAACAGCCTTGCGCATCCACTGGCGGAATTTCCTGCTCCACACAAAAGCCAGCCCCTGCTGCACGTCCCATCACACAAAGCGGCCCTTCCTGTATGTCCCGTGTAAACTTTCTCTTGTCAAAATCGATTGTCAGCAGGCAGCTTACCAACCGGTAATGCGTAGCTTCCGCCGGTATGCTTTTCTTCTTCCGCAGCCGGAATGCCGGGATATCAATTTTCACTTTACCTGCTTCCCGGCAAAGATGATTACCAGTATTGAAAGGCAGCACATCATTCAGTTCCCTGTCCACATGGAATTCAAATCCTGCCAGCCCCGAAAAGTCCCCCGCGCTCATCGTCCGCTCGCCCTTGTCATGTACGCGATCACCCATGATCACATCATGCAGCCAACCAGTCATGCGGCTACTCAAACGCTGATTGTTCACACCAGCCAACACCGGCCCCATCGCCTGGCGAAAGAGCTTCGAGGCCGCCGCAGCACGTCCGAACTCCGCCGCATTGCGCCGCGTATTGAGGAAGTTGGCGCCATACTTCATGGCATGTGCACTGGGGCTTCCTTTCTCCTTTACCTGCTTGCCATACGCATTCGTAAAGTAAGTTTGTCCTCCAATCGATCCATGGATCTCTATATTCGATACATACCTGGCCATACACGTTGATTTTTATTGAATGTACTATCATTGCTCACCGTTACAAAATGGTCACCGTCGTACCTTGATCCATCCTGTCACTTGATGTCGCAATGAATTGTTAAATCTTGTACAGACTAAAATTACAGCTCCACAGTACCCGTGCCTAGTACATTGGGATACCATCAGGGACACCCTGTGACAAGACCAGGGACACCCCTTGATGAACGGTAACACCGGCGATGCGCCCGCCCCAGGCGGCAGGTAGCCCACTCCGCAGAAATGGCTTTCCGCAGAGCAGCCCCCGGCTGTTTCCCATATCATTCTCTGATCAACGGGTGGTACACGCCCCATCAGGGCCATAGTAGTTCCCGGGTAAGTCCTGGGTTCTCCGTGGTCAAGTCCGGGTCAGCAGTAAAGCAACAGTAAAGGAATAGTGGAGCAATAGTATCAGTTCATTACTCAAATGCAGGCGCAGTGCTGGTTTGTATGGTTGCCAATTGGCAAATGCTGGCCCCTGGCGGGTTTGATCGAATCAGAAGAATTGAAATCAGACAGGTAACGCATAAGAATTACTTCCTTATACAATCTACGAAATATGCTTCAATAAACTGACCACTGACTAAAATAGAAGCAGATTGCTTAAAGCTGAGTTGTAGTACAGCTGGGAGAGTTTACTAGTATGCCATTAACAGACTGGGAAAGCTAATGTCCATGCCATCCCACAGATCCGCGAAATCCGTATAATCCACCAATCCGCGATTTAAAAATGACCCCGCTCTCTCGAACGGGGCCATTCCATACAAATATCAGATCAATATAGGTGATTACATACTCCCCTGTACTTTTCATTCATTTAGATGTTTAAAAATAAACTACACAACCGTTAGACCCTAACAGCTTCGACTTTTACATCGTAGCTCCTCATCCCGGCCAAATCCTGCCTTTCATTCCCCGCTGCATCCGGACCCTTGTCCTTTTTTGCCTGGTGGCTGGCACGCCAGGCCTTTCATAGATCACAGCCGTAAAAACGAAAACCAGTGGCAATAGCCCTCAGCCGGTAGCTATACACAAAATGTGAATAGCAAAAAGCTAAGATGGTAAAAGCTACTGTTAAAACCCAACCGCTTGTAGCTAACAGCTAAAAAACTAGTCCCGCCACAACTTGTCCCGCCACAGCGGGAGCGGGCGCTCGCAGCTCTAAGCTCGTGGCTCCAAGCTTGCTTTCAGTGTTGCACAACACTTAGTTCCATCAACCATGCTTAGAGGCCTCGTCCACATGGTCAATTGCTTTGGTAACTGTTCAACACAAACATACAACACCCAGATACCCCTTTCCAATACCCCATTGTATATTTTGTAATTTTTGTAAAAAATCGACGCACATTACGTCGATTTTTTACAAAAATGACGATTTATACAACAACACATTTGGAAATAGCCTGGCCGTTATAGTAAGTTTGTGAAGTGTTGATACCGAAAGAGGAATCAGAAAAAGGTAGAACGGGATAAAGAGAACCAAAGAAAACAACAGAAAGGAAAAATCAAAGCACGGAGTAATTCTACATTCTACATGTCTCGTTCCTGAAATCTCCTTACATAAATGGGTAGTAAGTATACAGAAACCTAAATTTACCCATTATGAGTTCAAACAACAAGGGCGGTCGGGATCCTGTCCATGACAACATCCTCAAGATCGCAGTAGCCCGTGAGTATCTAAGTAGTGATCTGGGCTATATGAAATTGGCTATCAAGTATGGTCTTCCTGGTCCAAGTACAGTCCGGCATTTTGTAAAATGGTATAAGGCAAACTATCCCACGGGAGAAATACCACCTGTCCAGCCGACACAACAATCGCAGCAGCCTGCCACAACCAGTGAAGTAGAAGAACTCAGAAAGCAATTACAACAGGCCAATCTCAAAGTAGCAGCCTGGGAAATGTTACTTGAAAATGCCGGTAAGGAGCTGGGAGTGGACATTGTAAAAAAGTTTGGTACCAAACAGTCCGGCAAGTGAAACAGCACTATCCTCAGGCAGCGATAGGCACACTTTGCGCATTGTTTGGTAAAACAAGGCAGGCTTATTATGAACATGGATGGCAGGCGGCCAACGGGCAGTTGCGGGAAGAACTTGTATTGGACCTGGCAACACAAGCACGCAAAGTCTTAAAGAAAGAAGGCGCTGTAAAATTACTGGGCTCTCTGCGACCAGCCCTGCAGTCCCATAACATCACAATGGGCAGGGACCGGTTCTTTAAACTACTCAGAAAGCATAACATGCTGCAAAAGCGTAAAAAGAACCATGCCCGTACCACCTGGTCGGACCACCCTTATCGAAAATGGCCCAACCTGATCAAAGGGCTGGAAGCACTAAAGCCTCAGCAACATTGGGTGAGCGACATTACCTATCTGCGGACAGAAAAGGGATTTATGTACCTGTCGTTGATAACGGATGCCTATTCCAGAAAAATAGTCGGTTATCATGTAAGCCAGAACCTGCGGGTCCAGGGATGTCTGATAGCCCTGAACAAAGCTATCAGGTCCTTAAAAGACTATGTACCCCAAAGTCTTATCCACCACTCAGATAGAGGGATACAATACTGCTGTGACCAGTATGTAAGTGTATTACAAACAAATCAGATCCGCATCAGTATGACCCAGACAGGGAGTCCGTATGAAAATCCGGTTGCAGAAAGGGTAAACGGCATCCTTAAAACAGAACTGGATTTGGATAGGGTTTTTGAAGGCTATAGCCAGGCAACAAGCGTTACCCATAACGCCATTGACCTGTATAACCGGCTGCGCCAACACATGAGCTGTGATAACCTTACACCTGATCAGGCTCACCTTAGAGAGGGAAAATTGAAAAAAAGATGGAAGCCCAGGAAACGTAAAAACAATCCGGGTGACCAACAAAGTTCCTAACCTGTAAAGCGATATCCGTATTATTGCCTAAGCATGTAAAGTAAAAACCGTATTGACCTGCCCAACTGTAAGGTTTTTTCAGTACAAGACACATCCTAAATCCGCATCCCTTCAGCATGGCTTCTCCATAGCTTCAGCATACCTTCAGTATGGATAGAGTATGCTAATAGCATCAAACGCCAAAACAGCCACTTTTAGCAGAGACTGAGAGGGAAGCTGGCGCCTCCCACCCAAAGCAACAGTGGATGTAGATACGTTGCACCGCGGGCAACCGCTTCACAAAGTTCTTTGGAAAAGCTGTCTTCGTTGTCATCTGAGCAATGTCACCCTGAGCTTGGCGAAGGGTTATCGAAGGCGCTTGTAATGCGAGGTTTGCTCCGCAGCCTTGTCCCGACAGAGCGGTAGCGAGGTCGGGATCACAGCAGCAGAAAGACTGCCTGACCAGAGAACCCATTTAAAAAATACAAGGAGCCCCATCGATGCTGGTTCCTTTTCAAAGCCCTTTGAAGCAGAACTTGCCCCTTGATGCCGGGCGCTTCGAAGCAATAGTGTATTGATGGCAGATTGTTCCCGCACCCTTGCGTATGTAGCGTTGGTGGTGTGCGGCGAGATACCATTTTATACAAGGGAAAGGACAGCCATTATCGTACAGGAACAAACACCATATGAACAGCCCGTGGCGTCTCAACCACACCCTTGTTGTCAAGCTGGATGCATGCCGCATTAACCCCCTCAAACAATCTCCTCCCGGCGCCCAGTAGGATAGGGGCTATATGCACACGCAGTTCATCAAAAAGCCCCGCATTAAGATATTGCTGTATCACATGCGCTCCGCCCATTACCCAAATATATTTATCTCCCGCAACTGCCCTGGCTTGCGCAAGCGCAGCTTCAATGCCATCAGGTACAAACGTAAATCCTTCTCTTGCTGTGGTAGGAATATGAGTAGTAAGAACAAAGGCAGGAACGACAAAAGGACTAACACTTTCCCAAACCCCATCGATCGCAGTATGATAAGTGGTGCCGCCAACAATAACCGCACCCGACCCTTTTACAAAATCGTCAAGTAAAGTAGCAGCTTCTTCCGTTTTAGCCCCAAACAACCACTCATGCAGCCGCTGTCCGCCATCACCCATGGGATTAGCCTCAGTAATATTCGGGCCTGCCACAAACCCATCCAACGACATCGTAATGTCTAAAATAACTTTCCCCATAACCTGTAAGTAAGAGATGATAATTAGGTATCTAAAATAACCCAACCCATCTGTCCTGCAAACAGCGTCACATTTATTAAACACCTACATCAGTCAAACACACATCAAATACTTATATCTCCGGTCAGACGAGCTTCTTCAAAGCCGCCCGCAACTGCCCGATCATAGCCGGTATCTCTTCAACCTTACAGGTACCCACACTCAGGCGGTACCAGGGAGAACTGCGGTCTGCACCAAAAGCATAAAATGGAACGATCGCCAGTTTGGCTTCGTTCAGCAAATAAGCCGTTACATCACCCTGGTCTTTCAGTACCACCCCATCAGCCATTTTCTTGCCCGCCAGGTCTATCTTGATCGTCAGGTAGATCGCTGCCTGCGGCGTGATCGCATCCACAGAAAAGCCTTCCCCTTTCAGTTGTTGTAAACCATCATAAATACCACGCAGGCGCGCTTCCACCGCCGCCCTGAACTGTTGCAGGTAAGCATCGATATCATCGTGCATGTACAGGTACTTCGCCACCGCTTTTTGCTCCGCCATCGGCGCCCAGGCCCCCACATGACTAAGGATCGCTTTCATTTTATCCATAATGATCCGCGGTCCAAAAGCCCAGCCTACCCGCACACCCGTAGCCGCAAACACTTTGCTGATCGCATCAATATACACCGTGTAGGCACGCATGCCCGGCCGCAGGTTTACCGGATCATAATGCCGGATATCTCCAAAGGTCAGTTGCCAGTACATCTGGTCATACATCACATATAATTTCTTCTCTCCCTCACCCCTGGTGGCATTTTCCGCCAGCACCATATCACAGATCGCTTCCAGGTCCGCCTTGGTAAAAGTAGTACCCGTGGGGTTTTGAGGAGAACACAAAGCCAGCAAAGTGGCCCCTTTCAGATGAGGGCGGATATATTCTACCGTAGGCATGAAATTATTCTCCGCAGTAGCTTCTACCACCACGTGTTCCGCGCCTACAAAATGAGTATAGTGATTATTATTCCAGGAAGGTACCGCATAGATTACCTTATCTCCGGCATCGCACACCGCCCTGAACAGCGAATAGATCAATGGACGGCCACCTGAAGCTACCAGGATCTCCGGTAGCCCGTATTCCAGCCCCTCACGCTGCTTCAGGAAGGCGGCGATCGCTTCCCGCAGGTCCGTATTGCCTTCTCCCAGTGGGTAATTCGTAAAATGTTTGCGGTAAGCAGTAACGATTTCATCTTCCAGCGCCTGCGGTATGGGAAAGATAGAAGGGTCGAAGTCCCCCACCGTAAAGTTGTAGATCTTTTCTCCCTGGCTGATTTTTTCGCGGATCTCCCCGCCTAATTTCACGATCTCCGAACCGATAAGCGTTTCGGACAAATGGCTAAGTTTCATAGCCCCAAAAATACAGAAACCATCCGAAGTAACGGGACATTAGTCCAAAGCAGCTGAACACGAAGCAGACGCATCAGTCTCTCTGCCTTCCCTTCTGTATCCTGTATTCTAAATGCTGTATTCTTTCCTAATCGTACTTCCTCAATATATTCAACACCTCCCCATCCACCTTCGTGGCCGTATCACTCAGCGGCTTGCCAAAATACTTCGTCTCATATTCATTCCGGTATACCCCATTCGCCTGCTTTTGCGCAAATCGTTCTTTGTCCAACCCTACATACAAAGAATACGCCGCCGCAAACAATCCCAGCGCCAGGTAACCCGCCAGGTATACCCGGCTAAGCCCCTTCAGCCAGCCCTTGCTGTTAAAAGGCGTTTGTAAGATCACCACCACCAGCAAAGGAAGCACCGGCACCCAAAACCGGGGGTCATAATAAGGCCAGTTCATAATGATCACCGAATAAAACAACAGGTACATCCGGATATAAAACGGAATGCGGCTTCTCTTCGAGAAAGTATTATACATCAGCCACCCAAAAATGATAACACCCAGTGCCACAAACAATCCTTTACCCATTGATCCCGGCAAATAACCCATCAGTTTGCTCGAAGGCATATTAAAAAACACTTCCGTCAGTTCCGTGAAGTGATTCTTGAGATTCTCACCGATAAAATTACCCACTCCCTTCTCCAGCGGCCCTTTCAACAGGTTCGTATAATCCGTGATCTTCAGCTTGCTCGCCGAAAAAATGATCCCGGCAATGCCAATCGCCACAATCGCCAGCAACAATACCTTATTCTTTTGCACTATACGCTTCAGTTCATTTTTATATTGCCACGCCACCCCCAGCACCAGCGCAGGCAGCAACGAGATGCCCACCGTACGTGTCAGTACCGTCAGGATACAGAACAGGAAGGCAAGTCCTAGCTGTAAATAGCTTTTATTCTTCGTGTAGAGATGGAAACAATACAGGCTGGCACAGGAAAAGAAAATGTATTGCATCTCAGAAAGCGGATGCGTCACAAACTTGATGACCGTCCAGTTGAACAAGGCCAGCACCCCAAAAAGAAACGGATGCACCTGCCCCGCAAAGATCTTATATACGAAATACAGCCCCGCAAAAACAAACGCACAGTTCACAAATACGATAGAAAAAGAATTCAACACTCCCAGCTTCGAAAGCCCGATCAGCAACCCCGTATATCCATAAGGAAGATAGTCAGTGGCAGCAAAAGAACCCGGTGCACACCCATATTCAATACAATCCTTGATATTGTAGTAACGGATAGAATCAAAGTGAATATGCAGCGGTGTAAAACAGCCCGCCAGGTATACCAGCGCCATGCCAAACATCGCCAGCTTAAACAAATTCGTCAAAGTAGTATTTACCGGATAGTATGTAGGTTGCACCATAGTGAACACACGTTTAGTGGGGTTTGCGGCCAACAGCGATCGTCGATAGACCGAACGAATGAAAACTAATCCTGTCAATCACCTGTAGGATCGGTATCAGTTTGTCAAAAAACAGTAATTGCTTCCTCGGAATAAGGCGCCGTCTCAACAGGCTGCCATTAATAAACCAGCCAGGCATGCCTGCAACATTAAAGTATTGCTGATGGATCACTTCCAATCCTGCTCCCTTTTCCAATGCGCGAAGCGAGCGCCCCGTATACCTTTTGAAATGTCCCAGCTCCTTGTCAAACGAATTATACAGGAACTGAAACGCAGGTACCAATACAATTAAATGCCCGCCCGCCTTCAGCAGCTGCATACAATTCGATACAGCTTTTTTATCATCCTCAATATGCTCTATCACATTCAGCGCTACAACCGTGTCAAACTGTTGCAATAAATGGCTGTATCGTTGTGTGAAATCGGGTGTTGCCAGGTCGATCGACGTCACCCCCGCCAAATTGCGATTGCTGCCAAATTGCTGCAGCAAATAATTGCAATATTCCTCACGCAGGTCACTCGTGGTAAGCCGGATATTATTTTCCAGGAATAACCTAGATATATTACCAATGCCACTGCCCACTTCCAGCACATGCCCCTTACAATAAGGACTGATCGTATCAAATAACCAGCGGTTAAAACGCGTAGCCGCCGCAAATCGCTCTAATGTTTGTAGCCCCGTGGGGTCAGTTTCATGCAAATGACCTGGCTCCGTCATCGACTGAAGATATTGTACTTTATAATACAATAAATGGCCCTGAAACCATCTTTCCAGTTGATCTTTTTACCTTCCGCATAAGTACGGCCATAATAGGAGATACCCACCTCATAGATCCGGACATCCTTTACACGTGCTATCTTGGCCGTCACCTCAGGCTCAAATCCAAAGCGTTTTTCCTTCAGCTCTATGTTTTGAATAACCGGGGTACGGAACAACTTATAACAAGTCTCCATATCCGTCAGGTTCAGGTTCGTGAACATATTAGAGGCCATCGTCAGCATCTTATTACCCAGCGAGTGCCAGAAGAATAAGATACGGTGCGCATTACCCCCCAAAAAGCGCGATCCGAATACCACATCAGCATGCCCTTTCAGGATCGGCTTGATCAGGTCATTAAACTCCTCCGGATCATATTCCAGATCCGCATCCTGGATCACCGTATAATCTCCCGTAGCCTTTTTAATACCTGTATGCAGCGCGGCGCCCTTTCCCTGGTTCACCTCGTGTTTGTAGTATTGAATATTCAGCCCCGGATTGTCAGCCTTGTATTTAAGAATGGCTTCCTCCGTATTGTCCTTCGAACAGTCATTCACGATGATAATTTCCTTCTGAATATCGTTCAGCAATTTCACTTCCGCTATCCGGTCCAGGATCAGGTGAATAGTGGGGCCTTCATTATAAGCCGGGATTACAATGGAGAGCTTGTTAAATGGATGCATGTTGGTTGAAACGTTCATTTTTTTATGGTTATGCAGATAAAGCCAGGTTAATCGTCAATGGTCAATCAAGAATAAGTGCCACTCGGCCAACAGGAGTTTCAAGGGTATTGGGAAGATCAAAAAGGGGCTATTTCCAGGCTCGCAGCTCGCTGCTCAATGCTCGTAGCTTTTGAATTAGGCCGCAAACTAATAATAACACCGCTTTTATGCAAGCCTTTGATTTTAAATATTCCCTATATGACCCCTATTTCAATGCTTTTGGGTAAAATAACCCTCCCCAAACTAAACCCAGGATTATTTTTCCCCGTATCCCATACAAAATACTATTATAACTATCTTTATTGACGTTTAAACATTAAAACAATCTGCATTATGAAGAAATTACTCCTTGCTGCCACCGTATTTATAGCTGCGGGTGCCGCCCTCGTAGCTTTTCGCTCCGCTCCATCCACGCCAGGTAAAATAACCGCCCCCGCACCAGCCCCCAGGGCCGGTAAATGGACCCTCGACAAATCACACTCCAATGTGAGGTTCACCATTACCCACAATGTCGTATCCGAACTGGATGGCGCTTTTACCACCTTCGATGGCTCCCTCGAAAGCACCAAAGCCGATTATTCCGACGCTAAGATCACCTTTACTATAGAAGTTGCCTCCATCAGCACCTACAATGAGAACAGGGATAAACACCTGAAAAGCGCCGATTTCTTCGATGCTGAAAAATTCCCCCAGATAAAGTTCGAAAGCACCGCTTTCAAGCCCCTGGGTGGTAATAAATACAAACTTGAAGGAAACATGACCGTAAAAGACATCACCAAAGCCGTGAGCTTTGATGTTACTTTTGGCGGAACCATAAACACCCAGCGTGGTGCCAAAGCAGGTTTTAAAGCCAAAACCACCATCAACCGCTTTGATTACAACCTCAAATGGGACCGCGCCACAGAAGCTGGCGGCCTCGTAGTAGGAAAAGACGTAGAAGTGACCATCAACACAGAACTCAACGAAGTAAAATAAAAGATAATCTTAAGGGTGGGTCGCCTTCAAAGGGCGGCTCACCCTTTTTTATTGCCCAATTCCCCGGCCTCCCCGATGAAATATCCTTCCCCAAAACCCGTTTTAGTATCTTACAGCCCTATAACCACGAGTTAACAAGTTTTGCTTTTATTTTGAATAAATTTAGCGCCTCAGACCATGAAGAAAATTGTATCCCTGGCATGTTTATCCATCCTCGTCACCCTGGCCCAGGCTCAGACAGGCTATAATATCGATATTACCCTCAAGCCCTATAAGAACACTTATATCTACCTCGGCTACCATTACGGCAAAATGAAAGCCCTGGCCGATTCCGCTTTACTCGATGAGAATAGCCACGGCGTCTTCAAAGGAAAGCAATTACTGGCCGGAGGCATCTACTTTGTCGTCTCCCCCCGTAAAGAGATCCTGTTCGAATTGCTCCTCGATAAACAACAGAACTTTTCCATCAAGGCCGATAGCGTAGGATTGCCCAACAGCGTCACCTTTACCGGTTCCGCCGACAATACCTCCTTCCAGGATTATACAAAATTTGCCAATACCACCGGTATGGCCATCGGAAAGCTCAACACCGAATATGCTGCCGCCCCCAATAAAAAAGATTCTGCTGCCATTACCGCCAGGATAAAGATCCTCAGCGATAAAATGCAGCAACACCGCGACAGCATCACCAAAAAACAGCCTGAGTCCATTCTATCCGCCCTCTTATTGGCGATGAAAGAGCCCGTCGTGCCCCCAGCCGCCAAACACCCCAAAGGCAAATACGACTCCGCCTACGCTTTCTATTACTATAAATCCCATTTCTGGGATGGCGTGTCCCTCACCGATGAAAGACTCATCAGGACCCCCTTCTTCGAACCCAAGATCGACAAATACTATAAAGACCTCGTATCCCCCAATCCTGATTCCATCAACCACGAAGTAGACCAGATGTTGCTCTACTCCAGGACCAATAAGGAGATGTTTAAATTTCTCCTCGTGCACTTTGTACAGAAATACATCAATCCCGAATACATGGGCCAGGATGCTGTATTTGTGCACCTCTTTGAAAAGTACATCAATACCGGCGAAGCCGACTTCTTTACCGATCAATACAAAGAGCACATGACCAAACGGGCCTACAGCCTAATGGCCAACCAGATCGGTCAGCCCGCCGCCAACATGGAAATGGTCGACACCCTCAATAAGCCCCTTCCCCTCTATAATGTGAAAAGTGAAATGATCGTCGTTTGCTTTTGGGACCCCACCTGCAGCCATTGCAAAGAAGTAGTTCCCAAGGTCGACTCCATCTACAATGCCAAATGGAAAAAACTGGGCGTTACCGTATATGGTGTAATGGTGGATGGAGGTATGGAGCTCTGGAAACAGTTCATTCACGACAAAGGACTCAAGAACTGGTTGCACGTGTACCAGTTGCCTTCCCAGCAGATGGCCGAATCCACTGCCGGTAAAGCAGGTTACAGGCAGCTATATGATGTTTACCAAACACCTATTCTCTATTTGCTGGATAAAGACAAACGCATCGTAGCCAAAAAGCTCAATTACCAGCAACTGGATGAAGTCATAAACCTTAAACTAAAAAACACTAAATCCAACTGATCAGCTTATGTCTTTCCTGCGAAAAATGTTGACCGCATCAGTATGCATAACCGGTCTCACTACTGCTCATGCGCAAACCCTGTTCACCTATGGCGCCAAATCAGTATCTAAGGATGAATTCCTGAAAGCCTACAATAAGAACAATACCGAAACCGCCCCTTCCGGGCAGGCTTATCGCGATTACCTGGACCTCTACACCCGGTTCAAGATCAAAGTACAGGCCGCATTGGATGCAAAATTGGACACCCTGCCCAATCAGCAACAAGAGCTGGCTGCTTTCCGCAGTCAGGTCGTGGAAAGCTATATGAATGACGATGCCAGTGTCAATGTACTGATGGACGAGGCCATGGAGCGCAGCCAGAAAGACCTGCACATCGCACATATTTTCGTGGCCGCAGGCCCTACAGCCACAGCCGAACAGATACAACAGGCCCAGCAAAAGATAAAAGCCGCTTTCGCCCGTTTACAGGCAGGCGACGATTTTACCAAAACCGCCCTTACTTACTCAGAGGATCCATCCGTACAAAGCAATAAGGGTGACCTTGGCTTCATAACCGTTTTTGTACTTCCTTATGCCATGGAAACCCTGGTGTACAATACCCCCGCGGGAAAGTTTACAGAGCCTTCCCGTAGCAAAAATGGCTTTCACATTTTTAAAGTATTGGAAGAACGCAAAGCCTTTGGCAAAATGAGGGCTGCACAAATACTGCTTGCCTTTACCCCCGATGCTACCGATGCCCAGCAACAGGCCACCGCAAAGAAGGCCGATTCCCTCTACCAGGCGTTGCAGCAGGGGAGCGACTTTAAGCAGCTCGCCGCTGCATTCAGCAACGATAACCTCACCTTCCAGACTGGTGGTGAAATGATGGCCTTCGGTGTGGGCCGGTATACCCCTGCTTTCGAAAAGGCCGCCATGGCACTCGAAAAAGACGGCGATATATCCCGTCCCGTGTTGACCGAATTTGGCTACCACATCATAAAACGTCTCCAGCACCTGCCCATTCAGACCGATAAGACCAACAAACAATGGCAGGACGAGATAAAACAGCAGATACTCCAGAGCGATCGTATGGAAGTGTCGAAAAAAGTACTCTACAAAAAGATCATTCAATTGACAGGCGTTAAAAAATTACCCGTCAACGAAAAAAGCCTGTCCCTCCTTACCGGCAACATCCTCCAGAATAAGCAGGCCTCGCTGCCGGTAGGTCTCACCGCCGCTACCCCATTATTCACTGTGGGTAAGCAAACCTTCCGTGTGAAAGACTGGCAGGCTTACCTGCAGTCCATCCGCGGCGTGGAAGACTTGCGCGCAGGAAAGACCAACGCCCAGCTCCTGGATCAGTTCATCGAAATATCAGCCCTCGACTATTACCGCGGGCACCTGGAATCCTACAACAAAGACTTCGCTTACCAGCTCAATGAATTCAAGGAAGGAAACCTGCTCTTCGAGATCATGCAGCGCAACATATGGGACAAAGCCGCTGTTGACAGCGTTGGGTTGAAGAAATATTACGACGCACACAAGAATAACTATTGGTGGGAAGCGAGTGCAGACGCTATAATATTTACTGCTGCCGGAGATGCCACTGCTGAAGAGACCAGGAAAAAACTGGAGGCTGATTACCACAGTTGGAAAAAGATACTGGAATCCAGCGACGGGACCATCCAGGCCGATTCAGGTCGTTTTGAGCTGGGCCAGATTCCCGTTGTTGAACGTACCAATTTTCAGCCAGGCCTTATTACAGCCCCTGTAAAAAATGAGACCGATCACAGCCTCACGTTTGCCTATATCATAAAACTGCGTCCTGACCGTGAGCCGCGCGACTTTGCAGATGCCCGCGGTTTTGTGATCAACGATTACCAGGCTGCCCTCGAAGACAAATGGATCGCAGAACTGAAGAAAAAATATCCCTTAAAGATCAACGATGCTGTGGTAAAGACCTTGCCGCACTAATAAAATACTCCAAAAAGAAAATGGTGGGTCGCCTTCCAAAGGCGGCTCACCATTTTCTTTTATACAATAGCTTCTTAAGTTTTCTACAATACCTCCGCGTAACGCATTTACAACTCTAAGCAAACGGCTCGTAGCTCGCAGCTCAAGGCTCGCAGCCTTCCTACACCAGCTCCTTCACCGCATTATAGATCACCTTTGGCTTGCCCAGTGTATAATAGTGCAATACAGGTACATTGGCTGCTTTCAGTTCTTTCGACTGCTGTAGTAACCATTCCGAACCTACTTGCTCTACATCCCCATCCGTTTTGGCCTTCAGTATCTCATTACTCAGCTCTGTAGGAATATCTACATGGAAGGTCCTGGGTATTACACTCAGTTGTTTCTTATTCGTGATCGGCTTCAATCCCGGAATAATAGGAATTTCAATACCTGCTTCCCGGCAACGCTTTACAAAATCAAAATACTTCTGGTTATCGAAGAACATCTGCGTTACTACATATTCAGCCCCGGCCTCTACCTTGGCTTTCAGCCAATCCAGGTCACTCTGCAGGTTGGGTGCTTCAAAATGCTTCTCCGGATAACCCGCCACCCCGATACAGAACTTCGTACGGAAACCATCGCGGATATCTTCTTCCAGGTAAATGCCATTATTCAGGTTTACCACCTGTTTCATCAGGTCCAGCGCATAGCGGTTGCCCCCCGGTTCTGGTTCAAATACCGTTTCATTTTTGGCCGCATCCCCGCGCAATACCAGCACATTGTCTACCCCAATGAAGTTCAGGTCGATCAGTGCATCTTCCGTTTCCCGCTTGTTAAAGCCCCCGCAGATCAGGTGCGGTACTGCATCTACCTTATAATGGTTCATAATAGCCGCACAAATACCTACCGTTCCCGGCCTTTTGCGTACCTCTACCTTGTCAAACGTTCCGTCCGCCTTCTTTTTAAAGACATGCTCACTACGGTGATACGTAACATTAATAAACGAAGGCTTAAACTCCATCAGCGGGTCCAGGTGATCAAAGATCGAATTGATCGTCTTCCCCTTCAAGGGAGGTAATATTTCAAACGAGATCAGCGGCTTGTTGGCCTGCCTGATATGGTCAATTACTTTCATTAATTAACTGTTATAACTGGATATATTGCTCAATTGCTTCTTTCTGCTGCCTCACGCCTCATTGCCGACTGCCGACTGCCAACTGCCGACTCCAAATCAGCGTGCAAACATAAACAACGAATCCCGGATGGCAAATACTTGTTACCCGGGCCTGTTTAACATTATTTTGCAACTAATCCGGCCTCCCCGTCAATTGAAATGGATTAGTTCCGGTATTTTTGTCCCTAAACGTAATAACACGTGATCAGTGAAATTCATACCCACGACCTGGTAAAGATATATCGCAACCGTACCGTTGTAAATCATGTATCTGTGAGCGTAAAACAGGGCGAGATCGTGGGGCTGCTCGGACCCAATGGGGCCGGAAAGACCACTACTTTTTACATGGTAGTGGGCCTCATCAAGCCCGATGAAGGCCAGGTATTCCTCGATACACAGGAAATTACCCGCCTCCCCATGTATAAAAGGGCCCAGCTGGGCATCGGTTACCTCCCGCAGGAAGCTTCCGTATTCCGCAAGCTCACCGTGGAAGAGAACATCATGGCCGTACTGGAAATGACCAAACTCAAAAAGGCACAGCAAAGGGAAAAGCTCGAAGCCCTCCTCGATGAATTCCGCCTCCACCACGTCCGCAAAAATAATGGCGATAGCTTGAGCGGTGGCGAACGCCGCCGTACAGAAATTGCCCGCGCTTTGGCCGTAGATCCCAAATTCATCCTCCTCGATGAACCTTTTGCAGGCGTTGACCCCATTGCCGTAGAAGACATCCAAACCGTGGTAGCCAGGTTAAAATACAGGAATATCGGTATCCTCATCACCGATCACAACGTAAATGAAACCCTCTCCATTTGCGACCGCGCTTACCTCCTCATCGACGGTAAAATATTCAAGCACGGCACAGCCGAAGAATTGGCCGAAAATGAACAGGTACGTCGCTTATACCTGGGCCGCAACTTCGAGCTCAAACGCAAAGACTACCTCCACGAAGAAGCCATGAAAGGCATGCAAAATATGTCCTCCCTCAATGAGATCGAAGATATTGAGTAAGTTAATGCATTAAAAAACAGTGATTATATTGCCCTGTACCTGACTGTCAGCCATACTCTCAGTATTATTCTTTATTTTGCTGCCAGTGAAATTACTATCGCCTGCTATATCATCTCTGGCCCGCATGAGGTTATGGCGCATTGAAGGTTGGAAAAACAACCCTGCCGATGCCCAACGCGAGGTTTTACAGGACCTGGTTACCTCCGCGCAAAACACCGAGTTTGGCCGCAAATACAACTTTTCAGGGCTTTTTAATATCCGGTCTTTCAAACAAACCGTGCCCATACACGAGTACGAGGATATGAAGCCCTACATCCAGCGTACCATGAAAGGCGAGCAGAACATAATATGGAATACCCCCATATACTGGTTTGCCAAAAGCAGCGGTACCACCAGCGATAAGAGCAAGTTTATCCCCGTGAGCGATGAAAGCCTGGAGGATTGCCACTATAAAGCTGCCAAGGATGTGCTCACGTTCTATTACCAGTTCAATCCCGACTCCGACCTGCTTACCGGCAAAGGCCTGGTATTGGGAGGTAGCCATACCATCAATCCCCTCAACCACGAGGCACAGTATGGCGACCTGAGTGCTGTACTCCTGCAAAACTCACCATTCTGGGGCCACTGGCTTCGTACCCCCGATCTGAGCATAGCCCTGATGGACGAATGGGAAAGCAAGATCGAATTGCTGGCCCAAAGCACCATCAAGGAAAACGTGACCTCTATCTCCGGCGTACCCACCTGGACCCTCGTCCTGTTCCGCCGTATATTGGAGATCACCGGCAAGACTTCCATAGCCGAAGTATGGCCCCATCTTGAGTTGTACATGCACGGCGGTGTTTCTTTCACCCCCTACAAAGAGCAGTTTCAAAAGCTCATCGGCAAGCCTATCCATTACCTCGAGATGTACAATGCCAGCGAAGGTTTCTTTGCAGCACAGGATATCCCGGGCGGAGAGGGCATGCTTTTATTTGTAGACCATGGTGTTTTCATGGAATTCATGCCCATAGAGGAATATGGCAAGCCCCATCCACAGACCATTGGTCTCGGAGAAGTGGAGCTGGGTAAAAATTATGCCCTCGTCATCAGCACCAATGGCGGGTTGTGGCGATACCTGGTAGGCGATACCATCCAGTTCACCTCCTTAGCTCCTTTCAGGATCAAAGTAAGTGGCCGTCTCAAACATTATATCAATGCTTTTGGGGAAGAGGTCATTGTTGATAATACCGATAGGGCGGTAGCCATCGCCTGCGAAAAGACTGGTGCCATCGTAAATGACTATACCGCCGCACCCGTATACTTCAGCGACAATGGCAATGGCGCTCACGAGTGGCTCGTGGAGTTTGAAAAAGAGCCTGCTGATATAGAAGCATTCACTTCCCACCTCGATGCTGCCCTCAAAAGCATCAATAGCGATTATGAGGCCAAGCGCCATAAGGACATCGCCCTGCGCATGCCCTTATTGCGATCACTCCCCAAAGGCATCTTCAATACCTGGCTCAAGAGCAAAGGAAAGCTGGGCGGTCAGCACAAAGTTCCCCGCCTAAGCAACGATCGCAAACACCTCGAAGAAATACTGGCCATCGCCGACCGCTAACCTCCCGCTTTAACTGCCTCTTTAGAACTTGCTCCGCAATAGGTGCTACCGCCGCTTCGTTAAAATCATGTCAAAGGGTATTCATGCCCCTTTAGGGGGTAACGCTTTGTAGAAATGTATGTAGACAAATGCTTTTGCCCTGTAGGGGCTACCCTCCACCCCTCGCAACCCGATCATAATTGCAGAAATTAGATGTTTTCTATACTTTCGGGCCCTAATTTATTATCAATATGAAATTACTGGAAGGAAAAGTAGCCATAGTTACCGGGGCTGCCAGGGGAATCGGGGAAGCCATTGCCCTTAAATTGGCAGAACAAGGTGCTCAGATCGCATTTACCTATGTGAGCGACAGCAGCGCTGAAAAAGCTAAAACATTACAACAAAAAATAGAAGCCCTGGGCGTAAAAGCCAAAGCCTACCAAAGCAATGCCGCTGACTACGCAGCCAGCGAAGCTTTCGTTAATGACGTAGTAAAGGAATTTGGTACCGTAGATGTATGTGTCAACAATGCCGGTATCTCCAAAGACAACCTCCTCCTGCGTATGAGTCCCGACCAATGGGATGATGTCATCAATGTAAACCTCAAAAGCGTTTACAATATGACCAAACAGGTTATTCGTCCTATGATGAAAGCCAGGAAAGGTTCTATTATCAACATGAGCTCTATCATTGGCATTCGTGGTAATGCTGGTCAAAGCTCCTATGCCGCTTCCAAAGCAGGTATCATAGGTTTTACCAAGTCTATCGCTCATGAACTGGGTAGCCGCAATGTGCGTTGCAATGCCATTGCACCCGGATTTATTGAGACCGACATGACCCACTACCTCAAAGATGCCGGCGATGCTTCCAAAGCATTCCTCGAAAAGATCCCCTTAGGTCGTTTTGGTAAGGCAGAAGAAGTGGCCGATACCACTTTATTCCTTGCCTCTGATCTCAGCTCTTACATTACCGGTCAGGTCATCTCCACCTGCGGCGGCTTAAATATTTAAAATGTCAGCCTGAGTCCCGCTGAGGCGGGATAAACTCTGTCGAAGGATTTCTGTCGGCTGTCAGCCTGAGCTCGTCGAAGGCGTCAAAAAGAACTTGTCGAAGCCCATAATAGATAAAGGGTGGGTCGCCTTCCAAAGGCGGCTCACCCTTTATCTTTGTCATTACGGTTTTCCCTTCTTTGTCATTTCGAACGAAGCGCAGCGCAGTGAGAAATCCGCTATCGAAGCAAACGCCTCGAAGTAAAAGATTGCCTTATTGCCCCGTTACCGCTATGCCTTTTTTGCCTTGAAAGAAGCGATCGCATTCTTACTAAACGTGCTCAGCACCAGCCGGCCACTGATTGCAGCCCGTTCCGTCAACAGCTGGTCCCAGTGTTCCGTACCCTTCCACAGCATATGCTTCATCTCCAGCATCGCATCCGGGCTGGAATGCGCCAATGTATACGAAAGCCGCGACACACTCTCATCCATATCTGTTGCGTTGCTGTGCAGTTCCGCATACAGCCCTTTACGTTTGGCCCAGTCCGCACTCCGCCACATCGTGGCATCGATAGCCAGGTGACCAAATGCAGCCGATCCGATCTTTCTTTCTACCGCAGGCCCTACCACAAATGGCCCGATGCCTACAGCCAGCTCACTTAATTTAATATCCGCCCCTTCTGTGGCAATGGTATAATCCGCTGCGGCAGCAAGCCCCACGCCGCCGCCCACACATTTGCCGTGTATACGTGCTATGATAAATTTAGGACACTTGCGCATCGCATTGATCACATGCGCAAAGCCTGTAAAAAAATGCAGTCCTTCTTCTTTTGTGGTGATGGCCGACAGCTCATCAAAAGAAGCCCCGGCACAAAATGCTTTGTCGCCGGCCGATCGAAGTACGATCACCCGTGTGTCACGTTCATTACCTGCTCCATGGATCGCATGCACCAGCTCTTCCAGTATCCGGTGCGGCAGCGAATTACTCTGCGGATGAAAAAATTCAATAGTGGTTACCGCATTGTGCGTTTCTGTTTTTACATAGCCATTTTTTATCTCGTGGATCATACCCTAAAAGTTAACGTTATTGGAATTTAAGTTTGACCATAGTTAAAATAGTAGCTACCGCTACCTGTTCCCCTGTTTGATCCGTAACTTCCACCAGCCATTTTACAATACCCTTCTTCACATCATCTCCTTCTTTCTTCTCCTGTACCGTTTTTTCCTTGCAGGTAAGTTGTACCCCGATCGTTGTGCCGGCATATACTGGTTTCAGGAAGCGGCATTCTTCCAGTCCATAATTCAACAATACCGGCCCTTTCTTCGCATCAACAAACAACCCCGCCGCAGCACTCAGGATAAAATACCCGTGCGCTACCGGCTTCTCAAAAATGGTTCCTTCCAGCGAAGTGTGATCAGTATGCGCGTAAAAATGATCCCAGCTTACATTGGCAAAGTTTACAATGTCTGCTTCCGTTACCGTACGTTTATGCGTGATCACCGTATCCCCGATCGCCAGCTCTTCAAAATACTTCCGGAAAGGATGCTTCTCTTCCTCCTTTACCGCTGCCCCGCGCTGGTATACATTCGTGATCGAGGTGATCACCGAAGGGGAGCCTTGTACCGCTACCCGCTGCATATAATGTTTTACCCCGCGTACCCCGCCCATCTCTTCTCCGCCGCCTGCCCGGCCCGGGCCGCCATGCACCAGTTGCGGTAGCGGCGATCCATGCCCCGTGCTTTCCCTGGCGCATTCATTGTTCAATACCAGGATGCGGCCATGATGCGAGGCCGCGCCCAATACAAAGTTCCGGGCAATCGAATGATCCGCCGTTACGATCGAACATACCAATGAACCTTTCCCTTTTTTGGCCAGCGTAGTGGCGTCTGCTAATGATTTATAAGGCATGATCGTGCTTACAGGTCCAAAGGCTTCTACCTCATGCACCGCAGCATTTTCAAATGGCTTTTCGTTTACCAGCAACAGCGGGCTCATAAAAGCGCCTGTAGTGGCATCCGCGTCCACTACCTGCACACTGTCCAGCGAGCCGAATACGATCTGTGAAGAAGCCAGTAACTTCTGTACCTGGTTTTTCACTTCTTCCCGTTGCGTTTGTCCCGCCAGCGCACCCATGCGTACCTGCTCATTCAAAGGGTTGCCGATCGTGGTTTGGCCAAGCGCCTTGCCTATAGCTTTCCATACATCTTCCATCTTATTTTCCGGTACAAAAATGCGGCGTATCGCCGTACACTTTTGACCCGCCTTCACCGTCATTTCTTTCCGCACTTCTTTTACAAAAATGTCCCATTCCGGCATGCCCGGTTCTACATCTCCCCCCAGCACTATACAGTTCAGCGAGTCCGCTTCCATAGTGAAGGGAACATTTTCCGACAGCACCCTGCCATTCGACTTTAGTTTTAAACCCGTGGTGGCCGACCCTGTAAAGGTGATCACATCCTGCGATACCACATGGTCCAGCATATCCCCCGCCGATCCGCACAACAACTGTAGCGCCCCGTCAGGCAAAATACCCGAAGCAACTATTTCCTTCACCACCGCTTCCGTAAGATAGGAGGTCACCGTAGCAGGTTTCACAACAGCAGGCATACCCGCCAGTAAGTTCACCGCTATCTTTTCCAGCATACCCCACACCGGGAAATTGAACGCATTGATATGGATCGCCACACCTTCGCGTGGTACCAATAAGTGCTGGCCCATAAATGAACCCTGCTTGCTCAAGCCTATCCCTTCTCCATCCACGCAAAAAGGCTCATCCGGAAACTGCCGCCGCAGCGACGCATAAGAAAACAGGTTGCCGATGCCCCCTTCAATATCTATCCAGCTATCCGCTTTCGTGGCCCCCGTCTGATAGCTGATCTTGTAAAACGTTTCCAGGTGATTCCGTAGGTGCATCGCCAGCCCACGCAGCATACGCCCCCTTTCGTGAAAAGTAAGTTTTCGAAGCGCCGGGCCGCCTGTATTCCTGCCATAGTCAAGAATACTGGCAAAATCAAGACCGGCTGTTGAAGCATGACCGATCAACGATCCGTTCACCGCATCATACAGCGGTTGCCCCGTTCCATCGCCCGTGATCCATCGTCCTGTTACATAATTGGCAAGTTTATTCATATAGCAAATCAATTAATGATAATAGAGGCCGCCAGCGAAGCATACCCCCTTTGCGTTTTATTATAACCAAACCCCGTCCAGCCAGCCTGCACATTTACACGGTTGAAGCTCTTTGGTAAATTAATGCCTGCTGCTATTCCATAACCAGGCCGGAAAGCCGATGATGACATGTCATTCATCGAAAACCAGGTAAGCCCCCCACGCATCGATACATAGGCTTGCGACGACAGGTATGCTTTAATACCTATTAATAACGGCAAGGCAAATGCCTTGTTCCGCGCTGCTTCATAATTTACCTTATCTCCCGTAAAATAGATATAACTGGCTTCAGCTTCTGCTGCAAAGGTCTTGGAAAATCGGCTTTCCGCCCCCGCCAGCCCTCCAATACCTACCGTATTGTTGGTGATTTTGGATAAGCCAAAGGCTACCTGCGCCCCAAACCGGTAACTGTAGTTGGACTTATTTTGGGCGCCGGCTGTCAGGCCCATAAAAAGAAGGATAAGAAAGCCCACACAGCACTTTTTCATAAATGACCGGTATTGTGGTACTAAAATACTGTAAACGTTCATTAATATGCATTGTATTTTTGTGATCTCCATCTTTAACAGACACATTAAAAGCAAAGAATTATGCATAATAAGATAAATTTATTTATAGCCATCGCATGCTTCCTCATCATGGCTTGCAATGATACCTCTACCGATACCCCCAGGACCGATGGGTTCAGCGCCAAACCCATCACCAGGGAAGACTCCCTGCACAAAGAAGTAATGGACGGTCATGACGTGGGCATGGCAAAAATGGGCCGTATCCGGAAATACCTGGCACAGGTACAGCAGCAGCTGGACAGCATCGGTAAACTAACTGTAAAACAACAGGATAAACAATACTTACAATCTCTGACAGCCTTACAGCAGGAATTAAAAAACGCAGAGAGCGGCATGAATACCTGGATGGATGAATACAAAGACGATTCCGCAAAAACCAATGAAACCCTCCGCATACAATACCTCCAGACTGAAAAGGAAAAAGTCCAGGCTGTTAAAACCCGGATTCTCCAAAGCCTTCAACACGCAGATTCCCTATTGTTAAAACCCCGTTAACGGAAAAACAGTCCTCTTCCGAAAGCTGTACCATTGCCGACTATCGATTGCCGATTGCTGACTCCCGCCTCCGCACCCCAATGTCACCTTGTCAGAAAAAAGAATTGGTAGCAAGTTTGACGTAAGGAGGTATGGAAAACTCATCACCCGTTCAAATGGTCCAGCATGCCGATGCAGCCTTGTTGGATGCCTATTCAAAAACAATTACCGGTGTCGTCAATACCATTGCCGAAGCCGTAGTGCATATACAGGTTACCAAAAAAGTACTTGACCGCCAAACCCGTCAGGAGCGGTTAACCCCCGGCAGCGGTTCCGGTTTCATCATTTCTTCCGATGGTTTCATTGTTACCAACCACCACGTCATTGAAAACGCCACCACCATCAAGGCATCCCTGGCCGATGGCAGACTGGTAACTGCCGAATTGAAAGGAGCCGATCCTTCTACCGACATAGCTGTGTTGAAGATCTATGAGACCAACCTCAAGGCCTTGGCCTTTGCCGATTCCGGTCAGCTGCAGCCGGGGCAGATAGCAATTGCCATTGGTAATCCCCTGGGATTACAGCATACTGTTACTGCGGGTGTCGTAAGCGCCCTGGGAAGAACATTGCGCGCATCCAATGGCCGCCTCATTGATGATATCATTCAAACCGATGCATCCCTTAATCCGGGTAATTCGGGAGGCCCCCTTGTCAATTCCCTGGGTCAGGTCATAGGTGTGAATACCGCCATGATACCTACTGCACACGGTATCTGTTTCGCCGTATCTTCCAACCTGGCAGCCTATGTGGCTGGAAAACTCATTATACATGGCATCGTAAAACGTGCCTGGCTGGGCATTGCTGGTCAGTTAGTCAACCTTACTGAGCGTATGCGGGCCGCCAATAAACTGATCGCAAAAACAGGTGTGTACGTATTTGAGATTGTGGCCGATGGTCCCGTCTACAACAATGAACTCCGTACCGGCGACATCATTGTAGGCTTCGGTGAAAAAGCCGTCAGCTCTGTAGATGACCTCCACCAGCAACTGAATGACCAGGTCATAGGCCAGCGCACACCACTCCACATATTGCGTGGCGGTCATAAAACGACCATTACCGTTATCCCCGGCGAAATGAAATAATAAAAAAAGTCCCTCACACATATCACTGTGAGGGACTTTTGTATTCTTGCTCGCAGCTCGTAGCTCAAAGCTCGCAGCTGGCTGTTTATCGTACAATCAACTTCTTCAGATAGCTCTTGTGGTCATGCTCTACCTGCAGCAGGTATACCCCCGACGCCAGCTTACCTGCTTCTATAGTTTGAGCATACCGGCCAATGAATCCCGGCGTACGGTTGATGAATACTTTTTGCCCAACCGCGTTCATGATCGTTATATTCAGGTCAGCTTTCTTGCTCACTGTAAAGTCCAGCACAAAGCGGCCATCATTTGGATTAGGCATCACCTTCAGCCCAATCTCCGAGGGGTCAATATTAGGAATGCCCGTCACACCAAACGTGATCTCGTTCGAAGGACTATTACAGCCCATCGCTGTAGTTACAATAGTTTGGTAAATGCCACTCTCTGTAGCATTATACGTTTGACCTAATGCACCTGGTATCGCATTGCTGTTCAGGTACCATTGATTGCCCGAAGCCACACTGCTGCTCAAAGTACTGCCGTTTAGCGTAATGACAGGTGTCACAGAATTAGTGGCTACCACCGGCACCCTGTCACTGGCGCATCCGTTCAGCCGCACACGCATATCATAGAAGAAATAGTAGAACAATTGAAATTGATTCGGATTAGTGGTCGACGTAGCACTATTGCCCGTAATAGATACCACTCCCGGAATGCTGAAAGGATAAGGACTACCAGTAACTCCATTATTCCGGAATAGCGTAGCACCATCACTCATTTGCATCAGCAGAATATGATCACCCGGATCAGGTACAGCCAGGTTCACCGCAAACACAGCGCCTACATCATTCGGATTATCCACCTGGTTACCAGGTCCCGGAGTAGGATTCGTAGCGCCTACAGCCAGCGTGGTGGTTGAAATAGGACTATAAGTAAAAGAGCCATCCGGATTGACCGTGCCCAGGTCAGCAACAGTGATCGTTACTTTTCCGGGATTGCCCACATACAGCTTCACGCTTTCGATGGTTAGCGGTACCGAAGTGGTAAACTTCAGGTAGTTGCCGGAGGTGGCATTGCCATAACCACCCACACCCAACGTGTTTTTGTTTACCGGACCTACTTTACCACTCAGATCATTCCTCCCCACATAATAAGTCTTGTCGGCCCTTATCACCGTGCTGGTCGCAGAAGCACTGCCTACAGCAATAGGAGTGGTAGCAGTGGCGCTTTCATACCATACCATCAGATCCGAACCCGCATTGCTGGCGCTTAACAATACACTCGTATTGTTACAGATCTCTGCCTGTGCCACCGGTGCAGCCGGAGCCGTATTCACTACCATCGTAGTTGTTTGCTCATCATTGCCTGCATTCTGATCGCCCGCTGTTACCGCTTTTACTGAAATGGTATAGGTCTTACCCGCCACTGCGGCAAAAGGAGTTTGGAAAGTATATTCCACTTCCCCCGCAGCTGCAACCGTAGGTACATACGTACCTGATAAATTAGTGATCAGGTTGGCCCCTTCTTTCACAGTACCTGATAATACAATATTGGATTTGGCAGTAGTGCCAACATTCTTGAACCGGATACTCACATACTGGCTGGCATTGGCGCAACCCGTACTGAACGGAGATACAATAGTTGTAATGCCAATATCATTCGATGGATTGGTAAACAGGATACGGTAATCCTGTGTTTCCCCTTTGCCATAGGGCGTACAGGGTGCTACATCACCGGCATTGGAGGTTTCCTGCACAATTACCCGCAGCACACCATAATTACCCGGTGCAAATCCGGCGGGTATCGTCACATTGGTCTGGAATACATTGTCCCCGTTAATAACCGGGCTGGTGGCAAGCAGCTCCCCGGCATCATCAAAATCGCCGTCGTTATTAAAGTCAAGCCAGGCCTTCACAATTTTGTCGACCGGGCCGCCCGCACAGGCATTCACCCGCACATACAGCGGCACCGTACTATTGGGTTCAACAGCCCCTGAAATATTGGTAAAGTTGCTATACCCGGCACAGCCCGCTGCATTGAGTTTTTGAATACCGCCAAATGATACACTGTCGATGCGTGCACCATTGCCTATCGTGGGAGCAGATGTTTTACAATAGGCTGCACCGCCTGCTCCGCTCACAATCAGTGAATAAGCCTGCGATCCCCGTGCTAATGTCCCCTTATTAGAAATCGTGATCGTGTACGTAGCCCCCGGCTCTACATCCCCCACCTCGATCTTTTCTACATTGTCGCGGATATTATCGCCCGTAGTAGCTGCCGCAGCGGGTACACCAGGGTCCAGTATCCACGGCATATATGTAGTAGCCCCCTTCGTGATCCTGATATCGAGGTCATGGATCAGTTTGATAGCATTATTATTGACTACCTGCGCACCGGGAGTACCCCGGGGATCAGTCCAGCAAAGCGTAGCAGTCAGGATACCTTTGCCCGAAGCCACTACATCAAAGCTTACAGGCGCACCACTATTTAAAGTGTTCTCCCGGATCAGGAAGCTATTGCCGCTGTTGGCGCCTGTGATCACATTCGCTGCTTTCGCTGCATTGACTACCCCCCATCCATATTTATAATCAGGCCCTGCTGTAGGGCCCGCTTCATCAGCCGTATGTATCACCAGTGCTTTCAGCGTAGCAGATCGCATAAAGGCGCCACTGTGCAGCTGCGCATAATATTCCTGTAACAAGGTCAGCGAACCCGCTGTGGCTGGTGTAGCCATAGAAGTGCCGCTGTAAATGGCATAGGCATTATCAGTGGTACCAATGGAGGAAAACAGGTTTACCCCATCAGCAACCACATCCGGTTTTATACGCCCGTCATCCGTGGGGCCCCAGCTGCTGAAACTGGAGATTACCGCATCTTCCGGACGGCTATAGCCCGAAGGGATGGCTTGAATAGCACCAACAGTCAATATATTTTTAGCAGTACCCGAAGTAGGGATAATATCATAGCCGTCATTGTTGCTGATCCCCGCAGGCCTGGTGCCCGCATCGATCAGCACACCAGAACTGCTGTAGCGCCAGTAAGGTTGTCCTACTGCAGGGCCCGTCTGGTTACGGTTATTGCCCGAAGATTTTACGATCAGGTGATAAGGTGCATTGTAAGCAATAGAATCCCATACCTCCGCCTCCGTTGAGTAATAGCCGAATTTGTAATCTTCATTCGTATTCCATTGTCCCCTGAATTCCCACCGGTTCGAACCCGTATTCTGATACCAGCCACAGATCGTTCCATAGGAGTGGTTCGACAGCAGCATGCCATTGTTGCTCTCCAGCAACATCTCAGAAAGGTTGTTATCGAAATCATATACCACCAGGTCCTGGTAGCCATAAGCCATGCCCTTGGCCCGGGGATTGACACCCGAAGCGATCAGCGTGCCAGCTACGTGCGTAGTATGATCGCTGATCGAAACGTTTTGCTTATTCACGATGCGCCCGTTCAGCTCCACATGCGTGGGCCGGGCACGGCCACCATCCCAAACCCCCAGCTTCCCTTTTACAGAAGCCGAAGAGCCCGAAAGCGTAAGCCCCAAACCTCCACCCGACCAGAGTTTATTCGTACTCGTCGTGGCGGCTGCATCAATATTGTTGTCCGTGCTCGTATAAATAGGGTAACCTCCGGCGTCGATATCCGTCAGCACCACCAGCTCACCATTTTTATTTTTGAAAGACAAGGGCCAGTTCTTTTCTTTGGCTACCTTTCGCAGGTGTTCAGCAAGCACCTTTTCCTTGGCGGCTTGTTCCGTAGCCGCACGTTGTAAAATAGCTGTCCGCGTAACCGTTTGAGCATACGTGCTTGTCCAAAAACCAGTAAGTAGAACAAAAAGGGGTACAATTTTCTGCTTAGGCATAAAGTTTTTTGCAGTTATTTTAAAAACGATACTTTAGAAATCCCGGATACTAATCCGTCATTAAATTTACTCATAAACCTCCCGAAAATGATAAAAAAGCTTGTAAATCCACTGTTATTATTACCGTTAGTAATATTCCTCTCCTCATATACGTGCATTTTTGGCAGAAAGGAGGGATTAAAAGGAAATATTTATAGGGTACAGGGCAACCAGATGCCAGCCCCCGGGGAGCCATCTACCCGCCCCCAACCCTTCCAGACCACCCTTTATATTTATGAACTTACCAATGCCTCCCAGGTAAAAAACGCTGCACAGGCTTCTTTTTATACAGCCATCAATACAAAATTCATAAAAGAAGTACGATCAGATAAAAAGGGCGCTTTCAAAATCAAACTGCCTCCCGGCCAGTATTCCCTGTTCGTTAAAAAAGACAATCTTTTTTATGCCAATGTGTATGATGACAAAAACAACATTGCCCCCGTTGCAGTCATAAAAGGCCAATATACCATCGTGGAAGTAAAAGCCGACTATGGCGCTATATACTAATCTGGGCTACCCACTTACCCGTAAAAAAAAAGCCTCCCGTTTCCGGAAGGCTTCAAATCCATCACACTTTATATTTTACCATTTCCCTCTGTGGTCACGGTCATCATCCCGTTGGCTATAATCATGGTACCTGTCATTGCCACGGCCCCATTTGTCATCACGCCCATAAGGATCAAAACCTGACTTTCTTACTACTACATAATCATTGCGGTTCACATTCAGGTTTACCAATTGGTCGGGCGCCACAAACACATTATCACTGTAAAGCACCTTTGTTCTCATGCCACCGAAGATGCCCCTGCGTTCCATGCGGTAGATCTCAACCCGGTGATTACCCGGTCTAATGCTGTTTAGTACAAGATCATTGCGATCCATATTATAACGCTGGCCATCAATTTTTACAATGAGGTTACCAAAAGTATTGCTCGTCACTGAAATCTTTCCTTTCTTCGGACGATCAGCGGCAAAGGTTGCAACACTAAGGCTTAACAGGATCGCGGCGAGTGTAAAGATCTTTTTCATAACTTGTTTCCTCCGTTTTGTTTTATACTATAATAGAGTGCAAACAAGCCATTCCGTTTACAAAAGCAATGTTAAAGCCCGGAACCCCCTTTCTTACCAATTTACCGATCGCCCATAGCCCCATTCTGCTTTTTTCTTGTTATCTTTTAACAGACAAAACCAGCTGCTATGAGATACCTGCTCTTGATCACCTTCCTTTTTCTCGTATACAACGTTAGCGCACAACAGCCCATTTCAATTACCTGGGCTGCTAAACATAGTGCTAAGCCGTTGGATGGCCGCCTGCTACTCCTGCTGTCCAACAACAACCGCACCGAGCCCCGTTTTCAGATAGCCGATGGGCCACAAACCCAGTTGGCATTTGGCATCGATGTAGAGAACTGGAAAGCCGGCGAATCAAAAATAATCACCCCTGCTGCCTTTGGCTATCCCATCCAAAGCTTGGCCCAGGTACCTCACGGAGAATATTATGTGCAGGCATTGCTCCACCGGTATGAGACCTTTCACCGCAATGATGGCCACACCGTAAAATTGCCGATGGACAGGGGAGAAGGACAACAATGGAACCAGGCCCCCGGTAACCTGTACTCCAAACCCGTCAAAATACGCATTGACGCCAGGCTGAAGAACATCATCCGCATTGAATTGACAGAGGCCATTCCACCAGTCAAAGAACCAGAAGACACCAAATACATTAAGCACATCAAAATACAAAGTAAGCTCCTCACTGCATTTTGGGGCCGGCCCATGTACCTCGGCGCCCATATATTATTGCCTGAAGGCTGGGATACCCATCCCGATGTGAAATATCCCCTGGCTATCTTCCATGGTCATTTTCCGGATGATTTTGATGGCTTCCGTACTATCCCGCCCGACTCTACGCTCAAGCCCGATTATATAGAACGGTTCAAACTGTCTGGTTACAATAAGATCGTACAACAGGAAGCCTATAATTTCTATAAACAATGGACAGGTCCCCATTTTCCACGTGTCATTGCCATCGAGATCCAACATGCCAATCCTTATTACGATGATTCCTATGCCGTCAACAGCGCCAATCTCGGCCCTTATGGCGATGCCATCACTTATGAACTCATTCCCGAAATTGAAAAACGTTTCCGTGGCATAGGAGAGGGCTGGGCCCGTTTCATGTATGGTGGCAGTACCGGCGGCTGGGAAGTATTGGCAGCCCAGGTATTCTATCCCGATCAGTACAATGGGTGCTATGCTGCCTGCCCCGATCCCATCGACTTCAGGGCCTATACAGTAGTAGATCTGTACAAAGACAAGAACGCCTATTTTCTGCAAAGCGACTTTAAGAAAACACCCCGCCCGGGCAGCAGGAATTACCTGGGCCATGTGAGCGCTACCCTGCAGGAGATCAATTACCGTGAACTCGTACTCGGCACCAAAAGCCGCAGTGGTCAGCAATTTGATATATGGGAAGCCGTGTATTCCCCCGTCGCCACCGATGGATATCCCAAACCCATTTGGGATAAACGCACCGGAGCCATCGACAGTACCGTGGCAGCTTACTGGAAAGAGCATTATGATCTCTCTTATATTATGAAAAGAGACTGGGCAAAAATTGGCAGTAAATTAAAGGGTAAGGTCCATATCTATTGTGGCGACATGGACAATTACTACCTCAACAATGCCGTATACCTAACCGAAGAAATGCTGAAGGCCCTCGACAATCCCACCTATGATGGGGAAGTAGATTACGGCGACCGGGCCGAACATTGCTGGAATGGCGATCATACACAGCCCAATTATATTTCCCGACTGCGTTATCACCAGATGTTCATTCCCAAATGGGCCGAAGAAATGAAAAAGCGCGCTCCTGCCAATGCAGATATAAACAGCTGGAGATATTGACCAAAGAGGAGCACCACTTGCTACTCTCCACTAGCCACTTACTATTAAAAAGACCTGACAGGTTTTGCTTGCGTCGCAAACGAACCTGTCAGGTCTATAATGAAATACTTTATTGACTTTTTTACGCCAACTGACGTGCTTCGATCTGTCTGCTCAAGGAATGGAAGATCTCCTCAATAGTTCCTACCCCTTTTACATACACCACCTTGCCAAAACCGGCATAATAACCCGCTACAGGAGCCGTTTTATTTTCATATTCTACCAGCCTGGCGCGGATAACATCCTCATTCGTATCATCACTGCGGCCCGAGCTCTTGCCACGGTTCAGCAGGCGTGCTACCAGCTCTTCGCGGTCCACTTCCAGTGCCAGCACAATAGCTATTTCCGAGCCTTTTCCGATCAGCAGGCTGTCCAGTGCTTCTGCCTGGGCCACCGTCCGGGGGAAACCATCAAATAAAAATCCCTTCGCCTGAGGATTGGCATCCAGGGCCGAGCCGATCATGCCGATCACTACTGCATCCGGCACCAGCTGCCCCTTATCCATAAAGCTCTTCGCCTCCAGACCCAGTTTGGTCTGATTGGCAATCTCTTTACGCAACAGGTCGCCTGTAGAAAGATGGATCAAACCATACTTTTCAATAAGATTCTCAGACTGCGTGCCCTTTCCGCTTCCGGGAGGGCCAAATAAAATCAGGTTAAACATGATACTTACTTCACTTGATGAATGGACAAATATAAAGGAACACCCTTAAAAATCCTTTAACATTCCCCGGTTTCTGATTAAAAATGGTGAGAAAACCTGCAGTTCCTTTGTAGAAAAGAAAATGTTAAGTTGCATTCTTTGTCACCTGCCCGACAACCTTAACAAACCCTTGCCTCGTAAGTTTGTTATAAATCAATGCACATGAAACGAATTTCCCAATACCTGGCCTTCCTTATGCTGGCAACCCTTTTCCAGCATTGCAGCTATTCCCAGTCCACCGACAACCAGAAAAAAATAGTTATGAATAATTCTAAAAAAGATACCACCAATCCCGTTTATTCCCGTACCGACACATCCAAAGTGAACATTTCCAACGAAGAGTGGAAGAAAGTCCTGCCCGATGATATTTATTACATTGCCAGGATGAAAGGCACCGAGCGCCCCGGTACCAGCGCTTTTGAGCACTCCAAAGAAGTGGGTACCTATTATTGCGCCGCCTGCGGTAATGCCCTTTTTAAAAGCGATACCAAGTTTGAAAGCGGCTGCGGATGGCCCAGCTTCTATGCTCCCATCAGCAAAACCAGCATCATCTACCTGCCCGATAATTCCCATGGAATGAACCGCACAGAAGTAGAATGCGGCCGTTGTAAAGCCCACCTCGGACACGTTTTTGAAGATGGCCCGCCTCCCACAGGCTTGCGCTATTGCATCAATGGTGTAGTACTCGACTTTGAAAAAGCCAAAGAGGCCGAAACCAAATACAACGATGATAAAAAGAAGAAAGGCGAATAAATAAAATGCCGAAAAGCATTGATGAGGGCAGTTCCGGAAGGACTGCCCTTTTTCGTATGGGCTCAACGCCGTGGCCTGCCCAGCTTGTATCTAACTATAATTCTAATACAAGTTAAAGAGGGACTAAACACGGACTAAAGACGGACCAAACTCGGATAAAAGACACAAAAAATACCTGTTTAAGTAGTCTTTAATTATTTTAGGGTGGCAGTATAGAGACCTTATTGTATACGCAAAATACTTATCTGGATGTGTTCGAAGCCAGTAACCACGCTAAATAAATGAGCAGCCTTCAGATCTGACAGCCGCATGGAAAAGTTCACCCGATCCATTATATTTGATTTTTATTTAAAGTCTTCCGCCAGCAAGCTTTGAGCATAAAGCCCAACCGACCAGCCATTTTGATCTCCCCAGGCAGCCCTGAATGCACGCTACACAGATTAAAATTCGTAGGAAAATAAAAACTTATTTGGAATTGTGTATAGATTACACATTATATTTGTGTAGCAGATACACATTATTAATACACCTAAACGAAAGCTTGTTTATGACGCCGAAACGATCGCTTGTGGGAGTCTTGACTCTCCTCTTGTGTCTACCTGTATTCTCCTGGGCACAGAGCAAAACCGTTACCGGTAAAATTACCGATGCCAGCAACGGCACTCCGGTACCCGGAGCTTCGGTCACCGCCAAAGGTTCCAAAGTGGGAACCTCTTCCAAAGCAGATGGCAGTTTTTCCTTAACCGTTCCTGCCGCAACAGCTACCTTAACTATTTCCGGCGTAGGCTTCGAATCGCAGGATGTACCTGTGGCCGCCGATGTCATCATTGTCTCCCTCAAGGCTGCCGCTTCCAACCTCAATGAGGTGGTGGTGATCGGTTATGGCACCCAGCGTCGCCGCGATGTTACCGGCGCCATTACCAAGGTAAGCGCCGAAAAGATCACTTCCATTGCTGCGCCCAGCTTTGAAGCAGCCCTCCAGGGCAAGGCGCCTGGGGTGCAGGTAATACAGGGTAGTGGTTTGGCTGGCTCTGGCTCGGTGATCCGTATCCGCGGTATTGCCTCCATTGGAGCCGGCGCCGATCCTCTTTATGTAGTGGATGGTATTCCCATCATATCCGATCCTTTCCTGCGCGCGAATAATGGTGGCATGAACCAAAACCCTCTGGCAGCCATCAACCCCAATGATATTGAATCCATCGAGATACTGAAGGATGCCGCAGCTGCCGGTATTTATGGAAGCCGTGGTTCCAATGGTGTGATCCTGATTACCACCAAACGCGGTAAAAGTGGTCAACCCTCCTTCAACTACAACAATAAAATTGGAATCTCTACCTATGCCAACAGACCCGATTTCGTGAGTGGCTCCGAATGGCTGCAACTGCGCCAGGAGGCCTGGGAAAATGATGGCAATACTGGCAAAGCCCCCCTGCCTGGTGGCCTTACCTGGGAGCAGGCTTCCAAAAACAATACCGACTGGTGGGATCAACTTACCCGCAACGGGTTTATCAATGAGCATAGCCTGAGTATGACCCAGGGCAATAAGCTCGTGAAAAGTTTTGTGGGTGCTACTTACAGTGAGAACCAAAGCTACCTGAAGAACAACAGCTATACCCGCCTGGGCTTGCGTACCAACTTTGACTTTACCATTACTCCCAAATTCAAAGCCACCCTGAGCGCTGCCTACAACCGTGGTATCAACAAACGTGTTCCTGCCGCCTGGGCAGGTGGTCTGGGCGATGCCATGAGTACCGCATTACCGATCTATCCCGTCTATAATGATGATAAGACCTGGTTCACCGGTGGCGCCAATCCTGTTCGCCGCCTCAATGAGACCATCTGGAGAAATACCGACAACCTTATAATAGGAGGACTGGTACTTGATTATGAAGTGATCAAAAACCTCAACGTACGTGTCAATGGCTCTTACAATTATCAGAACGGCATAGACGATCAATGGGAGTCTGGCAACTGGATCAACGATACACAAAAACCTGGTCTGGCAAAACGTTCTCCCTACAGGGGTAAGAACTGGGTAGCTTCCGGAACGGCTACCTACAACTGGACCTACAAGGATGACCACCGTTTTACCTTCCTGGCAGGTATTGAGTTCCAGGAAAAGAGTTTTAACAACAGGGTATATGTAGAAAAGAATTCAGACAAGCCTTTCTATAAAAACAGGTCCTTATATAAACACGCCCTTGACTCTATCAAGCAAACTGCCACACCACTCAATGGCCCGGCGTATAACGCAGAAACCTTTGCCAGTGCCTTTGGCCGGATCAACTATGTTTACAAAGAGCGATACGCTTTACAGGCCTCTATACGCCGCGATGGTTCTTCCAAATTCGGCCCCAACAAAAAATATGGTGTATTCCCCACCATCTCTGCCGGCTGGACCATCAGCCAGGAAGATTTCATGAAAGACCTTACATTCATCAACTTCCTGAAATTGCGGGCAAGCTATGGCCTCACTGGTAATTCAAACATACCTTCCGGACAGTATTACGATACTTATTATGCGGGTAATCCATACAACACACAGCCTACCTTATATCCAGGCAATGTAGGTAACCCCGATCTGCATTGGGAAGAAACGGTCAATATAGATCTCGCAGTAGAGTTTGCTGCTTTCAACAACCGTATCACCGGTGAGGTGGCTTATTACAATAAGAAAACCACCGACCTCCTGCTCAATACCGCCATCTCGCCTTCTACCAGTTTCGGTACAGCTTTTCGTAATGTGGATGGCAGCGAAATATTGAATCAGGGTGTTGAAGTAAGCCTGAATGCAAAAGTGGTCAATAAAAAAGACCTTACATTTAGTATTGGTGGAAACATTGCTAAGAACTACAACGAGCTCATTAGCCTGGGTGGATTGAGCGCCGATGCAGCAGGCGGCGGTAGCAACGATACCCGTGTAGTAACCGGTTATCCTATTGGTACCAATTACCTCGTACGCTATTATGGCGTTGATCCCAACGATGGCCTGCCCATCTGGTACGACAAAGCCGGTAAGCTCACCAAAACCTTCAGCCTCGACAATCGCATGCCCGTAGGTTCTGTAGTACCTGATTTCATTGGCGGTATCAACCACAACCTTAGCTATAAAGGTTTTGAATTTACCAGCTTGTGGACCTTCACTATTGGTGGTAATATTTATGATGGCTCTGCCAAAAGACAGGATGGTATTGTTACCGATTGGGTTATCCGTCGTGACCTGCTCGACAGGTGGCAGAAACCAGGCGACCAGGCTAAGTTCCCCCGCCTCACCATGAATACAGGCACCTATGCCGGGCTGAGCAGCGAATGGCAATACAACAGCACCATGTTCCTGTATGATGCTTCTTACCTGCGCTTGCGTGAACTGTCACTTGGCTATCGCTTTGATCCCAAAATGCTCACCAGGCTCCATGTAAAAGGCGCCCGCGTATTTGTAACAGGTATGAACCTGCTCACCTTTACCAAATACCCCGGTGGTGATCCTGAGATTGCCCGTGATTTTGAAAGCGTTACCGACCGTAACCTTAGCCCGAATATTACCTACCTCACCCCGCCTCAGCAGAAGTCATGGGTAATAGGGTTAAACGTTACATTCTAAACAATCAAATCCACGCAACAATGAAAAAAGCTATTTATATAATATTGCTGGGATGTATAACGGTGTACGTTTCATCCTGCAACAAATTTCTCGAACGAAAACCAGCAGGGGCCTTTACGGAGGATGAAGCGCTTAAGAACGATACTGACCTGCAGGCCCTCATCAATGGCGCTTATACCGATTACTGCAACAAAGTATACAACGGAAAGCTCCAGTGGATAGAAGACCTGCTGGGCGATCAGGCAGTAGGTACATTATACACCGGCGATGATGGAGAGATCTTTAAACGCAAGACTTCCATCTTTGGTGATTACAAGAACGGCATGTATACCGACATGTATCGACCGGCCTATGTTGGCAATAAGGTACTGGAAAATATTGGTAAAGCAGGAACGCGCAAAAATGACATTGAAGGACAGGCCTACTTCCTGCGCGCACTCACCCATTTTGATGCAGTACGCCTCTGGGCCCAGCCCTGGGGATATAGTGCCGACAATTCCCATCCAGGCATCGTCCTCCGTACAGTGGCCGATGTTACACCCGGTACACGCAGCTCCGTAAAAGAAGTGTATGAATCTATTATAGCCGACCTGAAAAAGGCCGAGAATTTACTGGGCGATGAGGTGGTGCTTGGCTTTGCCAATAAATGGTCTGCCAAAGCATTCCTTGCCAGGGTATATTTCATGCAAAACGATTTCGCCAATGCTTTTGCTTATGCCGACCAGGTGATCAGGAGCAACAAATTCCTGCTGGATGCTTCCTATGCCAACCGCTTTTCTATAGGTCTGTCCAAAGAGATCATCTTTGGGTTCAAGTTTGTTGACAATAACCTTTATCCCGGTGGCGAACTGAGAAACCGTTACCGCAGCGACGTGGGTTTTAATGCCCAGAGCAGGTTTAATGTCACCAGCTTGTTTTATGCAGCAGCAACTACAGCCGGCGATGTACGCGGCACAGCCTGGTACAGCACCACCCTGGCGCCCGGATACAATGTGCTCACCAAGTATAACAAGAATAATTTTGATGTGCCCCTTATGGGCTATACAGAGATTAAGCTCATCCGTGCTGAAGCAGCTGCCGAAACCGGCGGGGCCAACCTGGCTACTGCCATTACCGATATCAATGACATCCTCACCCGTGCTTACGGTGGCACTTCCAAAAACCTGCCTGTGAATGCCCTTGCAGCAACAGTGATCAATGCCGCCCGTCGCGAAAGAGAGCTGGAACTGGTAGGCGAAGGCAATCGCATCCAGGAGATCAAACGAATTGGTGCCCGCACAGGTGTCAATATCGATCGCCGTGGCGGTCGTTGGAACTGTCCCGGACTGGCCTTGCAATTTCCTATTAGCGAACAAGCTGCCAACGCTTCTTTCCTGATGAACCAGGAAGGCGGATGTGATTAATAAACCCATTTAACTAAGAAGTATGAAGACCATACCATTTCTAACAATACTCTTGATAGCCGGTTTATTATTCACCGGCTGCCGGCCCGATGGCTATGAACCCATCGGAAATGCCAATGACAATATCACTGCCATATCGGGCGCTTGGAAACTAACCAAGGTTACACAAACAGATGCTGAGTCACAACGCAAGGGTTTTCCTTATGCCGTGGAAGACATTACTACACTCTTCAATTATGCTTCCCTGCAGCTCACTTTCAACCTCGCCAGTGGCGCTCCGTCCACCTTTACCATCAACAATGGTTCAGCGCCTCCTATTACCGGTATTACTTCAGGCACCTGGTCGGTGGATGACATAAAAACACCGAAAACCATTTCATTGAAAAATGGAGCCATTACAGAAGCGATGACATTGGGCAGTTATCCCAACTCCGTGAATGGTAAATTAAAAGTAAAGGTTACACGGACCGATGTAGCTACCAATAAGCTGCTCATTGTATATGATTATGAATTTTCCCGTTAACCCCCAAAGAAGCTATTATGAAAAAACTATTGATACTTTCACTGATAATACTGGGCAGTCAGCTGGCCATGTCACAGTGTGTATTCGAGAACTACACCATCAGCCCGACCACTTTTACGGCAGAAGATGAAATTACCATCAGCTTCGATTTTACTGGTACTGCCGTGGCTGGCGAAACAGACCTGTATTTGTGGACCTGGTCCAACAAAGAGGCCACAGGGTTTACCGGTAAAGACGGCATTGTGAATACCGAATGGGCCAATTCCCCTGCCTCCGCAAAATTAACCCCCGTGGCCGGTGCTCCCAACAAATTCACCTACAAGTTTACCGCTACTACCATGTACAATCAGACGCCCGGGCAATTGAAGCATTTTCAATTCCTGGCCAAAACAAAAAATGGGAGCAAGCAATCATGCGATAGCAAGAAGAATGCTTTTGATCCACTCGTATTTGTACCCAGCATGCTACGCATTTTCCCGGCAAAGGTTGGCCAAAATGATGTAGTGTCCCTCTATTTCCACCAGGACCTCGCCACCTCCATTGATGAACAACGCATGGAGCCTGTATCAGTAACCGTAGAAGTATTTGACAATACAGGCGCTTCTGCCGGTCAACCCCTCACATTACCTGTCAAGAGCGCTGGCACCAAACTGTGGAAAGCTTTCTTTGTGCCCACCCGTTCTTACACCCCTGGTGCAGGAAAGAAGTTCACAAGGTTTACCTATAAGTTCAATGGCACAGTACGCGATGCCAGCAACCAGCCCGTAACCGTTAGTACGGCAGTTGTTGAAGTGACTTTAGCCGAAATGAAATAACATCCCTCTAAACAATAATAATATTGTTGCTTATGAAAAAGTTCCTGATGCTTGCTGTTCTGTCCGTCGTACTGTTCGCCGGCTGCCAGAAAGCAGATTTTGATAGCACAGTCACAGGCGAAGCCCTGGGTGCATTCACCCTCAATACACCTGCTACCAATGCAGCCCTTGTTTTAAATGCAGCTACCCCCACAGCCAAAGTGGAGATCAGCTGGACAGCTTCAAAACCAGGTGTAGATGTTACCCCCGTATACAAATGGATCGCTGCCCTCAAAGCTACCGGTAACCTCGATGCTCCTTTACTGGAAATTCCTTCCGACAACAATGGGGCTGATGCCAAATTAACCCTCACCCAAAAACAACTGGATGATGTCCTGAAAGCTAAAGGCATTGCCGATGGCGCCAAAGCCGACCTCATATGGAGTGTAAAGGCCGACAACGGTTCTACCCAACTGGTTGCCGGAGATATCAGGAACATCAGCATCACCCGCATGAAAGATGGTGTTACAAACTTTATCCTGCTGAGCCCGGCTTCTGCTACTGCACCTATAACCGTCAATCCTGTCTCTACCGCAGACAGTGTTAGATTCAAATGGACAAAAGGCTTACCGGCAACCGGCGGTCCGGCCATTACTTACCAGGTGGCATTCAGCAAGGACGGTAATTTTACCTCTCCCTTGTTTGCCATCCCCGCTTCCAACACCGGCAAGGATACTGCCCTAAGTATCGCTGCTAAGCAATTCAATGATTCACTCGTAAAATATGGCTTCACTGATCTCTCCCAAACGGTAAGCCTTAAATGGACTGTTATAGCTACCTCCGGTACCTGGAAGCAACAGGCCGATTACATCAACGACATTGCTTTCCTGCGCGAAGTGAACTTTTACCTTGTAGGGACTCCGAATGGATGGAGTATCGACAATCCCCTCAAACTGATTGTGGACCAGAAAGCCGATCGTTACGGTACCGTATTCTACACCTACATCAAACTGGCAGCCAACGATGAATTCAAATTCTTTAAGACGCCAGGTGACTGGGGTTCCGGCTATGGAGACAATGGCGCTGGTACTACCCCCGGCAGCTACAAAACAGGTCTCAATGTAGGTGGCAACCTCAAGGTTACCACTGCTGGCATTTACCGCCTTACCATCGACACGAAGAACGAACTCGCCTATGTACAGCAAAAGCAGGTGGGCGTGGTAGGCGGTATGCAGGGGTGGACACCGGCAACTCCTTTGTATGGTGCTTACCTGCAGCGCGATAAATTTCTCATCATTGTTCCATCTTCCGGTACCGATGAATTCAAATTCCATGATGCGTCACTCGGCGCCGCCTGGAACTTTGGCATTGGTGACGACCGTTGGTGGGGTGGCGCTGATGGCAAACTGGTGCAGGATGGTGGCGATCCTAACATTAAAGCTCCTTATTCGCCTTATACAAGATTGATCTGGGATGCTACCAATGTGCAGCAGATGAAATACAATGTCTACCAGGGTAAACTGCGCATCATTGGCGGCGCCCCTGTTATAGGCGACTGGAACCCTGCCAATGCACTCGACATGGATTACCAGGGTAATGGAGTCTGGAAGAAAACCATCACGCTCACAGCGTCTACCGAATTCAAATTTGTAAGCGCAGAAGGATGGGACCTTAACTATGGAGCAGACGGAGCCGGTAAGATCAAAGAAGGCGGAGACAACATCACCCGTGCTGCCGGCACGTATACCGTTACCGTTGACGAATACAACAGAACCTATACCGTTTTGTAACTGGGCCATAAATGATGGCCTGCCAGGACTTTAATGGCCAGGTCACCATACAGTAGAACGGCAGGTCACCCTGTCGCGGGGTTTGGCTCCGCAGGAGCCGCCGCTTTGTAGAAACAACATTGCGTTGAAAAGAGCGGACCCCCGTAGGGGACGCCCCATAGCGTAAAGCAAAAACGATTGCTGATGAAGTCATTTGTCCTTGCTATAATAAGCGTAGTCCTGTGTGTAACCACCGGCACCGCACAATTACTCACTACGTCGCCGGCTTTCCCTGCCGACAATGCTGCACTCACCATCACAGTGGATTGCACCAAAGGCAACCAGGGCCTGTTGAATTATGCCAATACCAATGACGTGTATATACATATTGGTGTGATCACCAACCTCAGCGCCAACAATACCGATTGGAGATATTCAAAGTTTACCTGGGGAGTGACCACCGAACCTGCTGCCAAAGCCACCTGGATATCCGCCAATAAGTACCAGTACACCATCAGTAATATCCGTAGCTTCTTCAATGTACCAATGGGCGAAACCATCCGGAAGGTGGCCCTTCTTTTCAGAAATGGATCAGGTTCCCTGGTGCAGCGCATATCCGATCCTTCAGTAGATATGGGCAATATGTACATCACCGTGTATGACAATGTCCTTACAGGCAGGTTTACCGCTCCGCCCATGGAAGATAGGTTCATACCCGTTCCCGAACCCATCACCAAAACCACCGGCGAGTCCATCGAAATAACTTATGCCTCTAGTAATACAGCCAATCTCAAATTGTTCTTCAATGGAACAGAGATCAATAGTGTAGCAGGCAATACCCTTATCCAGGCAACACCCACCATCACAGTGGCCGGTAACCAGCAAATAGTCGGTAGGGTTACCGATGGTATCACCACCCATTCAGATACCATTAGTTTCTTTGCAGCGCCAGCCGTCAATATCCAGCCTTTACCTGCTGGTGTAAGGGATGGTATTAACTACGAACAGGGCGATACTTCGGCCATTTTGGTATTGTATGCGCCCAACAAAAACAAAGTATCTATCATTGGCGATTTTAATAACTGGATAGAATCCGTCAATTACCAATGCAATAAAACGCCCGACGGCCTCCGGTTCTGGAAACGCATCACCGGCCTTACCCCAGGTACCGAATATGCTTACCAGTTCGTCATTGATAATACCCTCAGGATAGCAGATGCCTACACATCAAAAGTATTGGATCCCAACAATGACCAGTTCATTGCCGCAGCCACCTATCCCAACCTCAAGCCTTATCCAACGGGCAAAACCACCGGTATTGTGAGTGTATTGCAAACCGCAAAACCCGCCTATACCTGGCAGGTCAATAATTTCAGCCGCCCCGACAAGCGCAACCTGCTTATCTATGAATTGCTCCTGCGCGACTTTGTAGGCAACCACGATTGGAAGACATTAAAAGACACCCTGAGCTACCTGAAGCGTCTTGGCATCAATGCCATTGAGCTCATGCCTTTCAATGAATTTGAAGGCAATATCAGCTGGGGTTATAACCCTTCCTTCTACTTTGCACCCGATAAATATTATGGCCCGGAAACCAGCCTCAAAGCATTGATTGATGAATGCCATAAACAAGGTATCGCCGTCATCATGGATATGGTACTCAATCATTCCTTTGGCCAGTCGCCCATGGTGCAGTTGTATTTCGATGCTGCCAAAGGCCGGCCCACCCCCGAAAGCCCCTGGTTCAATACCGCAGCCAAACATCCTTTCAATGTTGGGTACGATTTCAACCATGAAAGCCCCGCCACCCAATACTTTGTGAGCCGCGTAGTAGAGTTTTGGCTAAAAGAATACAAGCTCGATGGGTTTCGTTTTGACCTCTCCAAAGGATTTACCCAGAAAGCCTCCTGCGATGCAGATGGTAATAATTGCAACCAGGCCAACTGGGATGCCTATGATGCCAGCCGCATTGCCATCTGGAAAAAATATTACGATACCATTCAATCCAAATCCAATGGCAGCTACGTCATCCTGGAACACCTGGGTGTGAACGATGAAGAGAAGGAGCTGGCAGCCTATGGCATGATGCTGTGGGGCAATATGAACTATGCTTTTAATGAAGCCACCATGGGTTACACCGGCACCTCCGACTTTAAAGGTGCCATCCATGTGGAAAGAGCATGGAGCCAGCCCAACCTCGTAGCCTATATGGAAAGCCATGATGAAGAGAGGCTCATGTACAAGAACACCCAGTTTGGCAACGCCTCCGGCGCCTATAATGTGAAAGACCTCATCACTGGTCTACGGAGAAATGAAATGGCAGCCGCTTTCTACTTTACCATACCAGGCCCTAAGATGATCTGGCAGTTTGGCGAGCTGGGTTACGATTATTCCATCAACTATTGCGAGAACGGTACCATTAATAACACCTGCCGTACTGACCCCAAACCCCTTAAATGGGACTACCCTCAAAATGCCGATAGGAAGAAGCTATTCGACATATACAGCGTAATGCTTGCCCTCCGCAACCACCCGGCCTATAAGAACGGGTTTACAACCGACCGCATCACATGGAATCTTTCCGGGGCGTTCAAATGGTTGAAACTGACTACTGATACGTCTAATATACTGGTAGTTGGAAATTTTGATGTTACAGCTGTTACCGGCTCCGTGCAGTTTCAAAATGCAGGCACCTGGTACGATTACCTGACCGGCCAAACCATTGCTGCCACTGGCAATTCACAAACCATTTCCTTGCAACCCGGCGAGTATCATGTATATTTGAACCGAAACATAACAAATATTCTTACCCCCGTCACCGATCTCGACAACCAGGGTAAGGATACACGGTTAAGCGTCTATCCCAACCCGGTCACATCGAACTCTACCATTGAATATGAACTACCGCTCAATACGGAAGTAACTTTTTCCTTGCTAAATGTAAATGGTCAACGGATCTCCGAACTACAGGCAGGTTTTAAGACCAAAGGAGTCCATCAATTACCTTTGTACAAATTGAAAGGTGCCAGGCCAGCGGCAGGATTGTATTTTGTGCGAATGAGGTTTGGCAACAACAGCCTGATCAGAAAACTAATTATTAATTAAGCTTTACCAGCATAACATCAACAATATGGGAACCGCTTTGCAGAAAACCATTCAACAGTTAAGGTCAGAGAACAGGGAGTATTTCCAGATAGCCCTTTCTGTAGACTGCGTGATCTTTGGATTTGATGAAAATGAATTGAAAGTACTCCTCATCAAATCTGATCTGGAAGAGTTTAATGACCAATGGTCTCTTCTCGGCGACCTCGTAAGTCCGGATGAAAACCTCGACAGCGCTTCTTACCGCGTATTGAAAGAGCGTACCGGCCTCGATGACGTCTACCTCGAACAGGTCTATACGTTTGGTGATGTGAATCGTCACCCGGCTGGCCGGGTAATTACTACCGCCTGGTATTCCCTCATCAATGTCAAGGATCACCAACTCGATCTGGCTCACAATGAATTGCATTGGCACCCCGTAACTGAGATCACTACATTGGCTTTTGACCACAAAAAAATATTGGATACCTGCCTGAAGCAATTGCAATCAAAGATCGACGAGCACCCCATTGTATTTAACCTGTTGCCGGAAAAGTTCTCCCTGCGTGAACTCCAGAGCCTGTATGAATCCATCCTGGGCACCAAGCTCGATCGCCGCAACTTCCGCAAGAAGTTCTTCCTCATGGATTGGCTCATCGATGTAAATGAACTGGAGCAGGATGTGCCCCACAGACCCGGTAAATTGTACCGGTTCAATGCTGCCAGGTTTTCCAATGGTAAGGTGAAGCTCGAAGAAGCTGTCCATTAATTAATACCTGCTGTTATTAATACTTTACGCATCCCTTTTTGCATGCCTGGTGCTTGTAAAAGGGATGTTTTTCTGTGGTTTTACACTACCGAAGCCCATCGTTTCCTTTCCTTCCTGCTACCCCTTTATGCTTCCTTTTTCTAATATTTCCTGCCAAAAATCAGGGCTAATAGCTTGATAACTATATTCTTGTCATGATTGTGACGTATGATAATTTTTATCCTAACCGCATCATTTTCATCCGGAAATAATTGTTAAATAATTTGTAAATACGATATAAATAGGTTAAATTGTGTATAAGCTACACGTTCATTCCGCCATTTTATAACTACCTAACTGATTGCTATGACATCAAATCGATTGTTTACAGCATCTGCTTTGCTATTGCTGACTCTGTGTTTCAGCGCTGCCACCCTCGCTCAGGATAAAATTATCACCGGAAAAATTTCAGACTCAAAAGATGGGACACCTGTAGTAGGTGCTTCAGTAGTGCCTAAAGGATCTGCCAAAGGTACTTCTACCGGCACAGACGGCTCCTTCCGCGTCAATGTGGCCGAAGCCGTCACTACCCTGGTAGTTTCTTCCGTAGGGTACATCACCCTGGAAGTAGACATCACCGGGAAAACTGTTGCCAACATCTCACTCGAAGCCAGTAACTCCGCCCTCAATGAGATCGTGGTGGTGGGTTATGGCACTGCCCGCAAAAAAGACCTCACCGGTGCCGTGGCATCCGTTAAAGCCAAAGACTTTAACCAGGGTATTCAAACTTCCCCCGACCAGCTCATTCAGGGAAAAGTAGCTGGCGTACAGATCATGAACAACAGTGGGCAGCCAGGTGGTGGCACTACTGTTAAGATCAGGGGCAACTCCAGCATCCGGGCTGGCAGCAATCCGCTTTATGTAGTGGATGGTATTCCGCTCGACGGCCGTTCCGCCCGCCCGGGTGGTTCTGGCGCAGGTATTGGAACTTCTCCTGCCGCCAATCCCCTCAATTTTATGAACCCCAATGACATCGCCTCCATCGAAGTATTGAAAGATGCTTCCGCTACTGCTATATATGGATCAAGAGGTGCGTATGGGGTCATTATCATTAACACGAAAAGAGGACAAACAGGCGCCCCTAAAATGGATGTAAATTTTTATGTGGGTATGAGTAAGCTGATCAAGCAGCTCAAAGTATTGGATGCAGGCGAGTACAAGAAAGCATTGGCCGATTATGGATTGACCACCGGCGATTACGGCGGCAGCGTAGATGCTATGGACGCTATCTTAAGAACCGCCTGGACTCAGAACTATGACGTAGGTTTCAGCGGTGGTACTGAAAATGGCCGCTACCGCATCTCAGCAGGCTACCTCGATCAGGAAGGCATCATCCGAAAATCTAATTTTAAGAAATACAGCACCAATATCAGTGGCTTCTTTAAGTTCCTGGAAAGTAAAAGACTCGGTGTTGACTATAATATCATTGCCTCTCAAACGGTAGAACAGATTGCGCCCGTTTCCAACGATGCCGGCTTTACCGGTAGCATCATCGGCCAGGCATTGCAATGGAACCCTACCCGGCCCCTCATCAGAAAAAAAGCCAATGGTCAGGATTCCCTCGATATAGATAAGAACTCTTCTACCGTCAACCCCCTCGCTATGTCTGAGGCTTATGACGATCATTCAAAAGTCACCAGCATATTAGGTAGCATCTCTCCCTATTTTAAGATCACCAAAGACCTGGAATACCGCATGCTGTTCAGCATTAATTATAGTACCGGTATCAGGAATGCGCAGATCGCCAAATATATCAACCTGCAGGATATTGGCCCCAGTACCGATTACCCCGACGGAAGGGGCGTGGCTTACACCGGTACCAATGAACTTACCACCAAGCAGTTTACACATACCCTCAACTATAATAAAAAGATATCACCATCATTCAACATCAATGCCTTACTCGGGTTTGAGTACATGAAGTTTGATACCAAGGGTAGCGGCATGAACGCCCGCGATTTTGGAAGTTATAATATACCTTTTACCAATTATTTCCAGTTTAGCTCTCAATCTACCCGCGGCACCTTTTCCTTTGCTGATCCCACCACAGAACTCCAGTCCTACTTTGGTCGCGCGATCGTCAACTATAAAGACAGGTATTTACTGACAGCTACTTTCCGGGCCGATGGTTCTACCAAATTTGGTAAGAACAACCGCTATGGATACTTCCCTTCCTTCGCGGTAGCCTGGAACGTACAGAACGAATCATTCTTCGATGTCGATTTCATAAATACACTGAAAGTAAGAGCTGGTTGGGGTAAAACCGGTAGCCAGGATGCTCCTCCCGGTTCAGCCCAGGAGCGTTATGGCTTCAATGGTCCCAACTCTACTTTTAAAGTAAATGCCGAAAACAAAGACCTCAAATGGCAGGCCGATGAGCAGATTGATATCGGGCTCGACTTTACAATATGGGAAAACAGGATCAGCGGTACCATCGATTATTTTCATAAGAAAACAACCGGACTGCTCTATCCTACCATCACAGCCCAGCCTGCACCTCCGGGAGCTCCGCCTACCTGGAAGAACCTGGATGCGGAGATCGTAAATAAAGGCGTGGAAGTAACCGTACAGGCCAATATCATCAAAACAAGAGAGTTCAGCTGGGACCTGGGTGTCAATGCCTCCTTCCTGAAAAATGATGTGAGTGGATTACCCGCTCCCATCGCTACCGGAGGCTTGCACGGACAAGGTATTTCCGGCGCTACCGTAGAGCAGATCACCAACAACCAGCCCATCAATGTATTTTATACCAAAAGGTTCTTGGGCATTGATAAAGGAACCGGATTGGCCAATTATTCTGATGACGGATATGTACTGTATTACCTGGGCAATCCCAATCCTTCAACAGTATTAGGGATCAGCACATCCGTAAACTATAAGAAATTCTTTGCAGTGGTCAACATGAATGGAGCCATGGGACAAAAGATCTATAACAATACCGCCAACACCGTATTGCCCATTGGTAACCTTATCGGTGGCCGCAACATCGCCAGGGCATTGATAGGTACCGAAGTCAAGGAAAACCTCGCCAATCCCATTTCCCCTTCTTCCCGCTATATTGAAAATGGTAGTTACCTCAAGCTGGCCAATGCCACCATTTCTTACAATGTGGGCAATATTGGAAAGGCATTGAAGAACCTCAATGTGTATATAGCCGGACAGAACCTGTTTGTAATTACCAAATTCACAGGGTTTGATCCCGAAGTAAATACCGATAAGCAAGTAAATGGTATTCCTTCTGTGGGAATTGAGTATACGCCTTATCCTTCAGCCAGGTCATTCCAGATCGGGTTAAACTTTTCTCTTCAATAGCAAAAAACTTTTTATGAAATATACACGATTGCTTTTTTTCATAATACCCGTCTTCCTGTTGGTCGCTTGTACCAAGCTCGAAGAGAAGTTAAACGGAGAGGTATCACCCGATCAGGTAGCTGGCGGCGGATCTTCTACGGCCAGTTTGCTAAAAGGGGTGTATGATGCCATGCGCAGCCCTTACCAGGACCAAAGCCGTTTCTGGGCAGCCCAGGAACATACCAGCGATGAATGTATAGGGCCCACAAGAGGTGGCGATTGGGATGATAATGGCGTATGGCGCATTCTTCACGTGCACAAATGGGATGGCGATCACCTGTTCTTACGCCAAACCTTTGAAGACCTGGGAGGCGTAATTTATGCCGGCACCGATATGCTGCGTTTTAACCCCACTGCGCAGCAAGCTGCAGAAGCAAGATTCCTGAGAGCCTTTGCCATGTTCTCCATGCTCGATGGCTGGGACCAGGTTCCTTATCGTGAGCCAGGTGGTGATATCCTCCAGGCGCCTAAAGTAAGAAAGGGAACAGAAGCATTGGACTATATTATTGCAGAGGTAAATGCCATCATGAACGACCTGCCGGCAACCCCTGTCAACAAAGCCAATAAGGATGCCGCCAGGGTATTATTAATGAAATGCTACATCAACAAAGGTGTTATCGCCAACCGCGCTACCCCAGCCTTTGCCGCCGCCGATATGGACCAGGTCATTACTCTGGCCGACCAGATCATTAACAGCAACAAGTATAAGCTGGCCACCCAATACTTCGACAATTTTGCGCCCAATAACGATGTTATCTCTACCGAGAATATCTTTACCGCAGAAAATATTGGCGGCTCTTCCAGTGGTAACGTTCGTTCCCGCTGGTTCTGTACTTTACACTACAACAACAATCCCGGAGGCTGGAATGGTTTTACTACCCTGTCCGACTTTTACAACAAGTTCGAAGCCGCTGACGTTCGCAGAAGCCAAAGCTACCCCGGCGTGACCAACGTATCCGGCATCAAGCCCGGCTTCCTCGTAGGACAGCAATTTGATCAGAATGGTGTAGCGCTGAAAGACAGGGGCGGTCGCCCCCTCGCATTCACGCCCGAAGTAAAAGCCATCGAGATCGGTACCAACCTCGAAGTGACCGGTATAAGAGTTATTAAATACCCGATAGACTATAATAATGGTGATAATTCCAACAACGACTATGTATACTATCGTTATGCCGATGTGATTCTCATGAAAGCTGAAGCCCTGTTAAGGAAGAACAATGCTGCCGCCGCTTTGCCACTGGTGAACGAAGTGCGCACCAAAAGAGGTATCGCAGCATTGGCATCTGTAAACCTCGATCAGCTGCTGGATGAAAGAGGCCGCGAATTCTACTGGGAGGGCATGAGAAGGAATGACCTGATCCGCTTTGGTAAGTTCCTGCAACCCTGGCAGGAAAAACCAACCGACGATCCTAAGAACCTGTTATTCCCCATTCCTAACCAGCAAATTGCAGCTAACCCAAATCTTGTACAAAATACCGGGTATTAATCAATAAGTTGGCTAATTTACAGGAGGTCATTTTTATAGAATGACCTCCTGTTTGTTTATGAAACATCGACACACACTTGCCTGCATGGTACTGACTTTTGTTGCATGCTTGTCCTGTAAACAAAAGCAGTCTCCCACCACTTTGTTCCAGCAAATGGAACATACCGGTATCGACTTCAGCAATACAGTACAGGATACGCCGGACTTCAACATATTCACCTATCGTAATTTCTATAATGGGGGAGGTGTAGCCATAGGTGATATCAACAACGATGGACTGAGCGATGTTTTCTTTACCGCCAATTCAGGAAGTAACAAACTCTACCTCAACAAAGGCAACTGGCAGTTTGAAGATATTTCCGAAAAAGCCGGGTTTACCACCAAAAAGAAATGGAGCACCGGTGTTGTAATGGCCGACGTGAACAACGATGGCTGGCTCGATATCTACGTCTGTAATGCAGGCTATCAAAAAGGCGTAGGGCAGGAAGATGAACTCTTCATCAATAACCACCAGCTTGGTTTTGCCGATTCGGCCGCTGCCTATGGATTGACCGACAATGATTATACCACCCACGCTTCCTTTTTTGATTATGATCTTGATGGCGACCTCGACCTGTATTTACTCAACAACAGCTTTATCCCCGTTAATACACTCAATTACGCCAATAACCGCGATCTCCGGGCAAAAGATTGGCCCGTAGCCGATTTCCTGAAGGGCGGAGGCGACAGGCTCATGAGAAATGATAACGGTAAATTTACAGATGTAAGCAAAGAAGCAGGCATCTATGGTAGCCTGATTGGATTTGGCCTGGGAGTTACCGTAGGAGATGTCAACAATGATCACTACCCCGACATCTATGTCTCTAATGATTTCTTTGAACGCGATTACCTCTATATCAACCAGCAGAATGGCACCTTTAAAGAAGAACTGGAACAAAGCATCCAACACATCAGCCTGTCCTCCATGGGAGCCGATATGGGAGATATAAACAACGATGGCTATCCTGATATCTTTACTACCGATATGTTGCCGGATAATGATTACCGGTTAAAGACTACCGCTTCCTTTGAGACCATTGATGTAAACCGGCTCACCATTAAAAAGGGATTTTACCACCAGTACATGCAAAATGCATTGCAGGTAAACAATAAAGACGGGCGCTTCCTCGAAACTGCTCACTATAGCGGCGTAGCCGCATCAGACTGGAGCTGGGGTGCGCTCATTTTCGATGCAGACAATGACGGCCTTTCCGATATCTATGTGTGTAATGGCATTTACCGTGACATCACTGACCAGGATTTTATAGATTTCTTTGCCAATGAGATCGTACGTAAAATGGCCCTCACAGGAAAAAAGGAACAGATAGACGAGATTATAGCCAAAATGCCCTCCCGGCCCATTTTAAACAAGGCCTTCAAAAACCTGGGCCAACTGCGCTTTGAAGATGCCGGTACTTCCTGGGGCATCACCCAGCCTTCTTTTTCCAATGGCGCCGCTTATGGTGATCTTGACAATGATGGCGACCTGGATATGGTCGTAAGCAATGTCAATGAAAAAGCCTTTATATACCGCAACAATAGCCGGGAAACCACCGGCAATCATTATATCGGCATTTCCCTCAAAGGCAGGGGAGCCAACACTTTTGCGGTTGGCAGTACCGTGAAAGTATACCAGGGCGATCAGGTCATGAGCCGCGAAATAATTCCCGGCCGCGGCTTTCAGTCTTCCATAGATTATAAAGCCATCATTGGCCTGGGCAAAAAAAGCGTGGATTCTATGATCATCATATGGCCCGATCGTACCTATACCCGCTATGATCGCCCGGCCAGCGATTCTCTGTATACCATTCAACAGCCCGATAACGGGAAAATATCAATGCAGCCCGCTCTCCCTACTGTACAGCCTTTGCTGGAAAGGGTAGCCAGCACTTTTGATAAGCACCAGGAAGATGATTATGTGGACTTTTATTATGAACGTAATGTTCCGATGATGCTCTCCCGCGAAGGCCCCAAAGCTGCCCTGGGTGATGTGAATGGCGATGGTCTCCAGGATGTATACATCTGCGGTCCATCAGGTACCGCAGGCCAGTTGTACCTGCAAACAGCGAATGACTTCGTGAAGAAACCCGAACAAATATTTAATCAATTTGCCAATTTTGAAGACGTCACCGCACTGTTCTTTGATGCTGATAAAGATGGCGACCTTGATCTCTTTGTTGGCACCGGGGGCAATAACCACCCTGCAGGCAGCCGGGAAATGCAAAACAGGCTTTACTTCAACGACGGCCAGGGGAATTTTGACATTAATACTTCCGCCCTGCCCGCCAATAAAGACAATACAGCCGTAGTGCTGGCCCACGACTTTGATGGAGATGGCGATATTGACCTCTTTGTAGGCAGTCGAAGTATTCCCGGCAATTATGGTACCTCCCCTGAAAGTTACCTGCTGCTCAATGACGGGCATGGCAAGTTTACCGATATCGCTAAAACGAAGAACCCCGATATTGCCAGGATAGGATTGGTAACAGGGGCCGTACTGGCCAATATAACCGGTGATCAAAAGCCCGAATTGGTCATTGCGGGCGAATGGATGACGCCCCGCATCTTTTCCTGGCAAGGCGATCATTTCACTGAAATAAAGACCAGCCTCGGCCAGTTGTACGGCTGCTGGCAAACAATGGCCGCTGCCGATATCGACAATGATGGTGATCAGGATTTGATATTGGGCAATATGGGAGAGAATTTCTACCTCCGGCCATCTGAAAAGGCGCCCCAGAAAATATGGATCAATGACTACGATGGCAATGGCATCACCGATAAGATCATGACCCGCAGTGATAATGGACGCGATGTAACCGTTTTCATGAAGCGCGACCTGACCGATCAATTGCCCTCCGTGAAAAAACTAACCCTAAAACATGAAGACTTTGCCCAAAAGACAATACAGGACCTGTTTGCTGCCGACCTGCTGGATAAAAGCCTCGTAAAGACCATCAATTATGCGCCTTCCTGTATTGCCGTAAACGAGGGTAACGGCAAGTTTACTATTAAGAAATTACCCCTCGAAACACAGCTATCCTGCATCAATAGCATCCTCTGCACCGATGTAAACAAGGATGGCTTCACCGACCTCGTAATGGGGGGTAATTGCTTTGGTTTTCTGCCCCAGTTTGCCCGGATGGATGCTTCCTTTGGCCATGTCTTGTTAAACAACGGCAAGGGCGATTTTGCAGCGTTGTCCAACAAACGGGCAGGACTGGAATTAACAGGCGTAATACGGGATATAAAAGAGCTGCCTGCTAAAAATGGCCGGCTCCTGCTCGTACTCCAGAACGACGAGTTTCCTGTCCTGTTCCGCCTGAAAGGAGTAAAGTCGGCTAATACAATGCCGTAATTGGCTCAGGGCCTTCAAAGCGCGGACCCATTCTGTATTCTAAATTCTGTATCCTGTATTCTCTATTCTGGCTATCTTTGGTTTCTATGAAACAATTGTTTGTTGCAGCTATCTTGTGCTTATCAATAAGTACCATTACCGCTCAGGAACAGGATTGGAAAGCCTTACAGGAAAAAGCCAAAGCCTTTACCCGGCAGGGCGACTATTCCAATGCCATCATGGTGTTGAACCGTGCATTGGAAAAAGAGTCTAATAATATCGAATTAAAAAAGGACCTGGCTTTTACCTATTACCTCAATCGTGATTATGTGAAGGCACTGGAAGTGGCCAAACCATTACCAGAACAACAGGATGCAGATGTGCAGAGCTACCAGATACTGGGCCTGGTATACAAAGCCATTGAGGAAGCCAAAGACGCTGAGAAAATGTACAAAGCGGCGTTGAAGAAATTCCCCAACAGTGGTGTTTTGTACAGCGAATTTGGAGAAATGCTCTGGAGCAAAAAAGCCTACACCGACGCTATTGAACAATGGGAGAAAGGCATAGAGGTCGATCCCAATCATTCCGGCAACTACTACAATGCTGCCAAATATTACTTTTTCACCAAAGACAAGATATGGGCATTGGTCTATGGAGAGATATTTGTCAACCTCGAAAGCTACTCCAAACGTACCGCCGAGATTAAGATCGTCCTCCTGGATTCCTATAAAAAACTGTTTACCGACAGCGACATGGGCAAAAATCAGGACAACAAGAACGAGTTTGTAAAAGCGTGGTTCGACATCATGAAAACACAATCCGCTTATGTAGCCGACAATGGCATTACGCCCGAAACCTTATCGGCTATAAGGACCAAATTTGTGGTCAGCTGGTTTGAAAAGTATGCGAAAAGGTTCCCTTATCGCCTGTTTGATTACCAGCAGCAATTGCTGAAATCGGGCATGTTTGAAGCCTATAACCAATGGGTATTCGGTGCAACCGCCAATTTGGCCGCCTATGAAAGCTGGACCAAAACCCACGCCGATGAGTACAATCAGTTCAATACCTTCCAGCATAACCGGGTTTTTAAGCTGCCTGCAGGCCAGTATTATCAAACCCCCAACAAATAATTAGCAAAAGCTATCCAAACGCCCCTGCAGCCCCGCTTTGGCGGGGCTTTTTTTATTACCACTTATTTGTTAATTTGATGGCCAATAGCCGGGAAAAACAACAACAGGGAGTGTCCGGATGTTGTACCTGTGAGCCCCTTGATTTAATTCACGCAAACAACGATTGTTATGACCGAACCCAGGCGACTTTTTGATTGTCTTCAATACCACCTTGAACGCACTCCCCTGCCAGATATGCTGGCCGGCAAGGAAAACGGTCAGTGGCGCTCCTATAGCACACAACAGGTAAAAGAAACCGTAGATAAATTAAGCGCAGGCTTACTCAACCTGGGCATTAGTGCCGGTGATTCAACAGCCGAAGGCCGTGATAAAATCACCGTTATCAGTAAGAATCGTCCTGAATGGCTCATGCTCGATATGGCCGTGCAACAGATTGGCGCTGTGCTCACCCCGGTATATCCTACCATCAGCGTTCCTGAATTGGAATTTATTCTGCAGGATGCACAGGTGAAAATGGTATTTGTGAATGACGAAGACCTGTACCACAAAGTGATGCATGTAAAAGACAGCGTGCCTTCCTTAAAAGAGATTTACACATTTGAGCAAGTGCCCAATGCCAAACATTGGAAAGAGATATTGTCCCTGGGCGATGCGACTGCTGCTGAAAAAGTGCGTACCATCGCAGCATCCATCCAATTTGAAGACCTTGCCACCATCATCTATACTTCCGGCACTACCGGCAAGCCCAAAGGAGTAATGCTTTCTCACCGTAATCTCATTAGCAATGTAATGGATTCTATTCCCTGCTTTCCTCCCGGTGAAAACATGCGCGCATTATCCTTTCTGCCCTTGAACCACGTATTTGAGCGTATGGTGAGCTATATCTATTTATTCAAAGGTACCTCCATCTATTATGCAGAAAGCCTGGAGACTATCGGTGATAACCTCAAAGAGGTGAAGCCTACCATGTTCACCACCGTGCCCCGCCTCCTGGAAAAAGTATATGACCGCATCATGGCGAAAGGAGCAGAGCTTACAGGTATCAAAAGAAAGCTCTTCTTTTGGGCCCACGACCTCGCCACCCGCTTTGAGATCAATAAGAACATGGGAATCGGTTACAGGATGCAACTTGCCCTGGCCAACAAACTCATCTTTAGTAAATGGCGCGAGGCCCTCGGCAATAACTTATTGTGTATCGTTACTGGCGGCGCTGCCTGCCAGGTACGGCTCATTCGTATCTTTACTGCTGCCGGTATACCTATCATGGAAGGTTATGGACTAACAGAAACCTCTCCCGTTATCAGTGTCAATCGTTATCAGGAAGAGGGCAGGATGTTTGGTACAGTAGGACCACTCATCAACCATGTGGAAGTGAAGATCGCAGAAGATGGTGAAATCCTCTGCAAAGGACCCAACATCATGATGGGCTATTACAAACGCCCCGACCTTACAAGCGACTCCGTGGTGGATGGCTGGTACCATACGGGCGACATAGGTATGCTGGTCGACAATAAGTTCCTGAAGATCACCGATCGGAAAAAAGAAATGTTCAAGACCAGCGGCGGCAAATATGTGGCACCCCTGCCCATCGAGAATAAATTGAAAGAATCACCCTTTGTTGAGCAGGTCATGGTCGTAGGCTCTGAAAGGAAGTTCGTAGGTGCCCTCATCGTTCCTTCTTTGAGCAACCTCAAAGACTGGGCAAGACAACAAGGCATCCAGACAACCGCCTTGCCCCAACTGATCAAGGATCCCAAAGTCATCCACTTATACAAAGACCTGGTAGAGAGCTTCAACAAGTATTTTAACCACGTAGAACAGATCAAAAAGTTTGAGCTCCTTCCTGATGAATGGAGCGTTGAAACAGGCGAAATGACTCCCAAATTAAGCCTCAAGCGAAAGGTGATCATGGAGAAGTTCCGGGATGCCATTGAGCGTATTTATCATGATGTCAGGCCGGAAGCCGTCAGCTAAGAGTGCAAATTGTACTTACTTCCGGACTTTCCGTCTTCCGGACTTCCGGTCTATAAGGAGTTTTTCCTCCATTTCATCCCGTCAATACCACAGTTCAGGCACCTCACCATTGCCCGGGGAGTTGATCTGGCAGACATTTGTGCAGTATCTGTAGTTGCATATTGTTTACCAGCCAACACCTTTGTATGAAAAAGATAGCCATCCTGTTATGCATTTTTGCTTCAATGGGATTTACAGTAGCCAAAGAAAATGATGCCGGCGAAAGCCCTGCAAAGCCGGTTTCCAGAAAAATTGATCGTACCTACGGGTATATTGAATCCACTTCTCCGCAATCTTATACCATTACATTGCAGTAATACAACGTGTTGTATGTCACCTCAAAGCGTATTCATGCCCCATAGGGGTTGCCGCTTTGTAGGCATTAAACGTTAAGGGTTCTGTTGATCTGCCTGCTGGCAGAGCAGCAGAACCCTTCGGCATTTACAGTGATCAGGCAGTATTTCCTTTACCAGTTTATTTATCTGATATAGTTAAAATTGATAAAACTGAATCTGTTTTATATCGGAAAATCAAGGGAGATTTGTATAGTAAAGATCAGATCACCTATGCGAAGGGCAAGAATCAGGTTGCTACACTCTAAAGCCTTTTACAACTTCGTATAGTAACTAACACAAACTATGTTTCGTATGAAAAGAACGCCGGAATTAGTGGAAGAAGAAACATTGGACCCCGTTGATTGGGCATCCCTGAAAGAGTTGGGCCACCGCATGATGGATGATATGTTTGATTACCTCCAGTCCTCCCGCCAAAGGCCAGCCTGGAAAAAACCAACAAAATTTGCACTGAACAGCATGCAACATCCCTTGCCTCAGTTTCCCCAGGATGCGGCAGAAGTATATGAACACTTCTTCACACAGATATTGCCCTATAATACCGAGAACGGCCACCCCCGCTTTTGGTCATGGGTGCAGGGCGGTGGCACCCCCATTGGCATGTTGGCCGATATGCTGGCTTCTGGTATGAACACCAACGTTAGTATCGGCGATCATATGCCCATGTATGTAGAAAAACAGGTAATTGAATGGTCAAAAGAAATGATGGGTTTCCCACAGCAGGCGGGTGGCATACTCGTGAGTGGCGCTTCCCTCGCCAATATTACTGCCCTGGTGGTAGCCCGTAACCATTTCAATAAGTCCATCCGGAAAAAAGGATTGCAGACTGTCAATGCACAGATGATGATGTACGGCTCTGCAGAAACCCACAACTGCGTAATAAAAGGCGTAGAGGTGATTGGTATCGGCAGTGACAACTTTCGCAAAATACCCGTAGATGATCAATACCGGATTCGCATCGATCTCCTGAAACAAATGATCTGCGAAGATCGCGAAGCAGGCCATCTTCCTTTTTGTATAGTAGGTAATGCAGGTACGGTCAATACAGGCTCCATCGATCCCCTGGAAGCACTCGCTGCTATCGCCAAAGAAGAACAAATGTGGTTTCACATCGATGGCGCTTTTGGCGCTATTCCTAAGATATTACCCGAGTTTGAGGATCGTCTGAAAGGCATTGAACTCGCCGACAGCCTATCCTTTGATTTTCACAAATGGCTCTACGTAAATTATGAAGTGGCTTGCGTTTTGATCCGCGACACCAATATTCACCGCGAAGCTTTTGCTACCGCAGTCAATTACCTGGTGCCCCACGAACGTGGTCTCTCCGGCGGCCCCGATCCCTTTAGCAATTACGGCATGGAACTGTCCCGCGGATTCAAAGCATTGAAAGTTTGGATGTCTATTAAAGAACATGGTATACAACGCTACCAATACATGATCCGTAAAAACCTGCGGCAGGCCCAATACCTGGCAGGACTGATACAAACAGAACCCAGCCTTGAACTCCTGGCCGAAGTACCGCTCAATATAATATGTTATCGCTTTAATCCCGGAGGATTGGAGGAAGAAGAGCTGAACATTATCAACAAAGAGATTTTGATGCGGTTACAGGAACAGGGAATCGCAGCGCCATCTTATACCCTCTTAAATGGAAAGTATGCCATACGCGCTGCGATTACCAATCACCGCAGCAGGATGGACGACTTCGACATATTGGTAGAAGAAACCCTCCGCATTGGAAAAGAATTAATGACTTAAAATAATCTATATGGAACTCACACAGGAATTCTCCATACGCCCTGCCACTCAGTCCAGGATACAGGAAGTAGATTTCAATCACCTGGAATTTGGTAAATACGTTGCTGATCATATGTTGGTCTGTGACTATGCCAACGGCACATGGGAAACCCCACAGATCATTCCATTTGGCAACTTGTCCCTGTCACCCACTTCCCTGGCCTTGCATTACGGACAAACCGTTTTTGAAGGCATGAAGGCTTTTCGAATGGTAGATGGACGTATAAATATTTTCCGCATCCACAAACATTATGAGCGCCTTACCCGCTCACTGGACCGCATGTGTATGGCCATTGTTCCCGAAGAGGTCTTCATTGAGGGATTACGTCAGCTTGTAGCCCTCGACAGCAAGTGGGTGCCCGCAGCACCGGGTACCGCCCTCTATATCCGGCCTTTTGCTTATGCCAGTGAGGCCAAATTTGGCGTAAAGGTTTCTGATGAATATAAGTTTGTCATTTTCTCCGGCCCCGTCGCCGGTGCCTTCCAGAAACCCCTCCGCGTAAAGGTCGAGACCAGCTATGTAAGGGCTGCCAGGGGTGGTACCGGTGCGGCTAAATGCGGTGGAAACTATGGCGGCGCCTATTATCCCACCCAGAAAGCAAAAGAGGCAGGGTTCGATCAGGTACTCTGGACCGACGGACGGGAAAATAAATACATTGAAGAATCCGGTATGATGAATGCCCTCTTTGTTATTGATGGTGTCCTCGTTACACCTCCGCTCAGCGATTCCATCCTCGACGGCGTTACACGCGATTCCCTGCTCACCCTGGCCGGGGACCTCGATATCCCCGTAGAAACCCGCCCCGTGTCGATAGAGGACCTGGAAAAGGCTTTTCGTCAACATACCATTACCGAAGCATTTGGAGCTGGCACCGCCGCTATTGTAGCGCCTATCGGCACCATCCATATCAATGGCATTGATTACCATTTACCCGATTATACGCCTGGAGCAATTATGTACAGGCTAAAAGACAAACTGGAAGCCATGAGAACAGGAAAAGAAGAAGATATACATCATTGGAATTATGTGTTTTAAAAGGATCAATCGAGTCCATGTTGGTTATGACCGGCGTTTCAACGCCGGTTTCTTTTTGTTGGGCAGGTTCTCCTATAACTAAGCTGCCCACAAGCCTTACATTTGTAGCACAATCCTTATTATCATGGCCAAAACAATACTTATCACCGGAGCTAATGGAAACCTCGGCACAGCCGTTGTAAAGAAATTCCTGGACGAAGATTATAAAGTCATCGGGGTAGACCATTCTGGCAGCCATCTGGGGTTTGCCAGTACCCACCCCCAGTTTGAATTGCATGCTGTGAACCTGGCCGACGAAGCCGCCAGCGATACCTTCGTGAAGGAGGCCATCAGCCTCTATAAGAAAATAGATGGCGCTTTACTATTGGCAGGAGGATTTGCAATGGGCGACATTGCCGCCACCGACGGGACTGCTCTCCGGAAAATGTTCTCCCTGAACTTCGAAACAGCCTACTACTTGGCCAGACCCCTTTTTCAGCATATGATGGAAAGTGGCTATGGACGTATTGTACTGGTAGGCGCCAGGCCGGCCATACAATCTGAAGCAGGAAAAAACCTGATTGCTTATGCCTTGAGCAAGTCCCTCCTCATTAAACTGGCCGATCTACTCAATGAAGCTGCCAAAGGAAAAAATGTGGTGGTATCCGTCATTGCCCCTAGTACCATTGATACCCCCGTCAACAGGGCCGATATGCCCAAGGCAGATTTTAGTAAGTGGGTTGCGCCCGCACAGATTGCCGAAGTGCTCGAATTTATCTGTTCCGGAAAAGGAGATTCCCTGAGAGGCCCCTTGTATAAGATCTATGGCGATGCTTAAAATAAAAAAGGGTGTAAAGAGCATCGCTCATTTACGTCCTTAATCTTTTTCGTTGCAAACTACACGGTGAGTACGCTGTACCAGCCGCAAACACCATCAGGTTCCCTCAACTGGTTTTCAATGTCTTCCATCCACATACGCCCGTCAATAAAGAATTTGTAATGATACTTGCCCTCCGGCAACATGGGAATCTCTATTAGCCAATCGCCGTCTTTGGCTGGCTGCATTTGAAATTCATCCTGTGCCCAATGATTGAATGTGCCTGCAAGCGTAATGTGATCAGCACAACTGTTGTGAATGTGGAATTCGATCGTCTTCTTCCGCTTGTTGATGTAAGGTGATTGATGCGGTTTCATAGCTTCTCCTTTTTTGATAGTGACAGGAATGATGTTGGATGCCACGGGTATCCGGAAACGCTTTCATAAGGTAGGACCTTGGGATTGATTAAAAAACGGGCTGATAAAACAAAGCAGGTGGGCAATCGATAATGCGGTATAGCTAAGCCATGCACGGAGAGATAGTTCCTTTACTTCCTAAAAGGTACGAAGTGTTTTCGAAATTCCTAAAATGGCCAAAAGATTTTTTATTAAAAGACAGGCTGTAGCAGACAGGCCACAGCACCTGCAAGGCCCCTGCTGGGGCGGCCAATGTGGCAACAAGGAAGGATGTGGAATTTCCTGGTCAGGTAAACAAGCCGCTCCCCCGTCGGAAAAGGGCAGTTGATTTTCAAATAACAGGGTACGGATTAAAAGAATGCTATTTCATTAAGGTATGCGCAGGTGACTGGCCGAACTGCTGCTCAGCCGTATACTATCCAGTAATGATTGCAGCTTCGTGATCTCCTTTGAGAGCCGGAGGTTCACAGAAAGGATAGAATCATTTTGCAAGACCAAGGAATTGTTCCTGGTGACAAGCTTTGAATTTTTCTGTCCCATACTTACCCCGGCAATAATTACCAATGCAAGACAGAATAACGGAAACCAACGAAAAAACGACTGACTCTTCATACCTGGTTGATCAATATTCAAATATGCTCCATTGGCGTTAAACACCGATTAAACAAGCATTAAAAGGCAATTAATTAAGCTTAGTGTGCTGAGAACGCTTTCACGGAAGGTAGCTGGATAGTGAAGACCGTACCCTTGTTCAGGTCCGATTGTACGTTAATACTGCCCCGGTGCAGGCTGATGATCCTCTTGGCCAGGGCTAGGCCAAGGCCAAATCCTTTAACATGTGTGGCAGCGTTAGTACGGTAAAATGGCTGAAAAATATGCTCCATTTCTTCTTCTGCGATCACATTACCATGATTCTGAACCTGTATGATGACCTGGTCCCCATTAAAAGAGAGATTCACCCAGGAGAGATGATCTGATGAATACTTGCAGCCATTTTCTACAAAATTCTTGATAGAGCTATATAAAAGATCATTATTCCCAAAAACAAGGAATTTCTTTTCATCTTCCGGAAATTCTCCAAAATGGAGCTCTACCTGGTAAGTGGGACTGATCTTTCGCACATCACTCATCACCTTGAAAAGCACCTCGTCGATCCGCACTTCATTCAGCTCAATCGTGCCCTGCGATCCTGTCCGGGCAATCTCCAGCAAACTTTTCGTGAGTTGCCGCATCTGCTGTACATCTTCATAAATGGATTGCATCACCTGTTGGTATTCTTCTGCACTCCGCTCTTTTTGCAGCGTAACCTCCAGCTGGCTTGATATGGAAGTAAGTGGTGTCGACAATTCATGCGAAGCATTCGAAATAAAACGTCTTTGCGTCGTAAACGAATCCTGCAGTCGGTTCAACAATTCATTAAAAGTATTCGCAAGCTGGTGCAGCTCGTCATGTCCGCTTCCGGCTTCTATGCGGTGTGACAAACTTTGAGAAGAAATATCATTTACTTCCCGGATGATCTGTGTGAGCGGCATGAGCAATTGCCTGGAAAACAGGTAGCCAACCAGCGCTGCCGTGGCAATGCCGATCAGCAGGCTCGTCACCAACAGCTTTTGTAGTTGCGAAAGGCGGTTCCAGCCATCTGAATCATAAGCCGCCACCACCACCACAATCCGGTTTACCGAATCCGTATGGTGAAAAGCCATAGCATCCCGGTTATTGATTTTGTAGTAGGATTCCCCGTTAAGGCGGGCTTTTTCCAGCATAGGGACATTGATAGGAGGCGTAGTTACTCCTTTTGCATTGAATTCGTAAACAGGCTGATTAAGGTAATTATAGATAACAACACTTTTGTCCTCCAGTGTATTTGTCGATCCTGAATCAAGGCGCTTCAGCATCGTGGTACTGCTGTCGCCAAAATAAGTAAACAATTGGGCATTGTTGTTCGCCCGGCCTTTTAACCGTTTTTTGAATGATTCCAGTCGCTCCAGGGAAGTAAAATAGTAAATAGAAAAACTAAGCAATAGCAAAATGGCTGTCACCAATAGTGTGAAGAGAGCAGTTATTTTAAATTTGATCTTCACCTACACATGCTCTTTTAAGATATAGCCCATCCCCACTTGCGTATGTATTAGTTTAGTGTCAAAATCCTTGTCCAGCTTTTTACGCAGGAAATTTACGTACACGTCAATTACATTTGTTTTTGTATCAAAATCAATGTCCCAAACATTCAGTGCAATATCTGCCCTCGAAACCACCCGGTTCTTATTCCGTACCAAAAATTCCAATAATTGAAATTCTTTAGCCGTCAACGAGATCGGTTTTTCAGCACGGGTTACCTCTTTGCTGTCCAGGTTCATCACCAGGTCTGCTACTTTCAACATATTGCCGGTGGGCACATTTTGATAGATACGCTTCAGCAAAGCCCGTATCCGCACCAGCAATTCCTTAAAATCAAAAGGCTTTACAATATAGTCATCAGCGCCCGCATCAAACCCCTCAATTTTGTCTTCTGTAGCACTTAAGGCCGTAAGCATCACCACGGGAATGCGCTCATCCCGTTTTCGGATCTCCTTACAAAGCTCGTACCCATTCATACCAGGCAGGTTAATGTCAAGTATCACCAGGTCGAAAGAGTAGGTTTCTACCATTTTTTTCCCAATGAGGCCATCGTAAGCTACTTCTACATGGTACTGCTGCTCCATTAATCCTTTCTTGAGGGCCTCTGCGATCTTTTTCTCATCCTCTACCAATAAGATTTTAACTTCTTCCATAGCGTAAGTAGATGATTGTAAGGACAAAAATCAGAAATAATGGCCAGCAAAGGGTCCTCACTTCTAAATATTGCATTAAAATGGAATTAAAATGACGCTCAAAGCCCTGATTCCAGGGATAAAAGAACAAAAATCCGGATTACCGGTTTGCGTGCTTGCAGCAGCGGAGAGTTGCTGTTCAGCAGTAACCGGTAATCCGGATTAAATCAGTAGACCAACTGTTTTGATGCATCCCGGCAAGCAAACAGCATAGGTAGAATAAAGCAAGCACATAATCTTTTCCCTGCAAGTTGGATTAGATCTGCAGGCAAAACGAATCATTGAACAGTAAGTAGAAGAGAGGAATGCCATCAAACCAGGTAGGGCACGCAATAGTTTTCATTCCTGGATATAGCATTTAGCTCTTCCTTATTTGTGGTTTTTCAGTAAAAGCACATTTTAAAGAAAACGGTTATTTCCCGCTGCCATGCGGGCATCAAGTTAAGGCTTTGAGTGATGGCATTTGATCCATGCCAGGAGCAACTTTCAGAGAGTTTTAACCAAAGTGTGAAGCGTCAGGAATAATATCTGGACTGATGAGATTACGAAGATAAAAGTTTTTTTTAAATAATATGTACCACACAAATTAAAATTGCAGGTAGCTCATGTGTTAATCGGTCAATCAATTGTAATGGTAACAATTATTCTATGGCATATAGACCCAAAATGGGAAATTATACACTTATTCCATTAAACATTCGATAACCCCCTTTTTTTAATACTACCCGGCGAATAACCATGGTGCTTTTTGAAGATCCAGATAAAATTGCTCACCTTCTCATATCCAAGTTTTGACGCAGTTTGATACACCGTCAATGGTTGTTCCAGTAAAAGCGTTTTCGCCAGGTTCATTTTCTTCTCCAAATAATACTCATACAAACTCTTACCAAATATCATTTTGAAATGACGCTTTAACGTAGACTCGCTCAGCGAGACCTGCTGCGCAATGTCATATACATTGGGAAGAGTGCGCTGAAGATGAGCCTGTAATATAGCTTCTGCCTCCATCACTTTAATAAAATGGGCATCATTATTCCCAGGTGCCTGGGGCACCCGGCTATTTAATGCCTTATTCAGAAAGTCAAGTACCAGCGAAGTCGATAATTGAGCAATCTGCGTGGGAGCATGCTCCCTATCGATCAACAAATCAAAAAGAGTATTCACCTGGTTGATCACTGAAATGGTACAAATGCTACTCAATATTAACGGGTTCTCTTTTTCATTGATCCTGTCCAATAGATTATCCAGTGGAAATCCCGCCTTCTGAAACTGTTGGGCCAGCCAGAAACTGGTAACATTGATCTCAATTACCTGCACCGGCTGCAAAGGCACTATATCATACCGCAGATCAATATTATTCGCAACCATCAGGGAATTGCGGGTTTCTGTAGGATTGATTTGCTCATGCCCTCCGATGTTTTTCAACCGGCAACTCCCGGGCGTTAATACATAAACAACGGTAAAGCTCTTATTGTCAGGCTGATTGCCGGGCTTAACCAATTCAATAGGATTATTAAAAACCATATTCCACGCACGCAGGCAACAGCCCGGTTGCACCCTTTCTTTTTTCACCAATCCTTTGACCAGGCCGCCAGATAATTGAAGCGCGTCTTTGCCAATCACCTCTCCATTCAGTTCTTTCGCAAACTGTTCAAAGTCCTGGTCACAATCCATAGGAGGAAATGGTATGCTGTAATGTTTAGTGTAAAGCTTAAGATTCATAAATAGTTTTGAGTAAGGAAAATAATATAAACAGCTTTTTAGGCAAAAGGATCATCATCTGTTTGTCACTGATCAGTACTGCAATTATGTTGCCTTCGGGAGAAAGCATCTTGTGCAAAAACTTGCGGGTATTGGTTTTTCATGGTTCATAGTTACTAGTGTTTTTTCTATAAGTATTTAGTGGCCTGATCCGGGTATAGGCAACCCTTGCTCACATGCCTATATATGTAACAAATAAACTGCGGTAACGTACTAAAGAGAAGACCGATTTTTTGTCATTTTTATTGTTAATAGCGGTGAGTCATGGTGGTGGTAATCCCATAGCGGGAATAAATCGGGCAAGGCGATCAAGCCACGAAGAGAGAATAAAATATTTTCGTATAATCCAATCCAGGCGTTGCGCATATTCGTATACTGTTTAGCGATACTGCATAATTAGGTTGTGTCTGCTACTTCAGATCGCATACCAGGAAAAGAGTATAGCCATGATTTTACCTGTTACCGGGTTTCAAAGACAATAAATAGCCTTCAAAATATTGGTATAAGCAGGGTCATCATTCAATAGGGTATCAATTCACACAGGCGAGCCACCCACGAGGGTGGCTTTTTTTTGTCAGGCTGAGCCTGTCGAATCCCGGCTTGCCGATTGCCTATCCGTATCCAGAAAAAGAATAGCACCTTATTGTTTAAACACCTAATTTTGCAGTCGGGCATTCCGCCCGTTACCCCGTTTCACCAACATGTTATTAATCATAAAACCATAAAACTATTCTGCGTGAACGCTTAATAATAAAGGCGATACGATAAAAAGATATTTTATGGATGCAAAGAAAGTAGAGAAGATCTCCAAAGCCCTGGCCGACCCCAACCGCCTCCTGATCCTGAAGGAACTCCGGAAAAAAAAGGATTGCTTGTATTGTACAGATGTGTATGAGTTTGTGGACCTTACTCAACCCTCCATCTCACACCACCTCAAGCTGCTCACCGATGCCGAATTGATCATACCAACCAAAGAAGGGCGCAATATGAAGTACACCCTCAACAATAAAATGATTGATCAATACGTCCATTTCCTGCAGACCTTAAAGACTTAACAAAAATTTTTTTAGGAAAAACATCGAAGTATTTCGATGTTTCTATAAGTTTGCAGTCCGGTTCCAGCAAAAGCTTGCCTTCACACGGCGCTGGTAGTTTCAAAAATTGGTTATAAGCCTCTCGCCGCATCACTGTTATTGCCCCAGGCAACAATGGGCTGGAAGCCTATACTTTAATGTATCGAAACATTTGAATGTATCAATTTAAACATCGAAATATGAGTCACCCACAATTGAAAAACAAAACTTACTGGCTCCTCCTGTTACTGTTGCCGGTAATCCTTTTCATCCAGGCATGTGAAACCCAGGCCAATGAGCAGAAGCCAGCTCTTGCCGCCGCCGTGCCCAATCCTGCAGTACCTGCAGATGGTTATATCGTACAGCCTACTTCTTTTAGCGAAGAAATAGAGATCACCGGTACCCTCATCGCCAACCAGGAAGTTACCATCGCCAGCGAGCTGATGCGTAAGCTGGTAGCCGTACAGGTCAAAGAAGGTAACTATGTAAGTACAGGCACCCTGCTCTTTCAACTCGATGATGCCGATCTGCAGGCGCAACTAGAAAGATTGCACCAACAGGAAAAACTTGCGGCATTGAATGAGGCACGCCTGAAAGACCTGATAGCACACGATGCTGCTATCCAGCAGGATTACGACCAGGCCATTACCAACCTCAATGTGTTGAAAGCAGAGATCCGCGCCCTGGCAGTTACCATCGACAAAACACGCATCCGCGCTCCCTTCAACGGGCGCATAGGTATCGTACGTGTGTATCCTGGTGCCCTGGTATCACCTAATACCGTACTCACCAATATTGTAGATGATACCCGCATTAAAGTTGAGTTCTCCGTTCCGGAGAAGTACGCCAACCTGGTTGCCATCGGCAAGTCACAGCGCTTTACCGTACAGTCCGACACCGGTGCTTACTATGCCACCGTGGTAGCGAAAGAATCTAAAATGAACGAGCAAACACGTACCCTGCTGGTAGAAGCCATCGGAGCCAATCCCCATGGCAAACTTGTATCCGGGCAGAGTGCTAGGCTCAGCCTAGCCCTGCATACAGCTAATGATGCATTGAAGGTTCCCAGCCAGGCCCTCATGCCCAATTCACAGGGATACGCAGTGTACGTAGCTAAGAACAATAAGGTACAATTGGCTCCTGTTGTCATTGGTCAGCGTGGTGCACAGGAAGTACAGATCATTAGTGGATTGAACCAGGGAGATACCGTCATCACCAGCAATTTGCTGCGCCTGATGCCCGGAGCGGATGTGGACCTGGTAAAAATAAAGTAAGCAGGCTCACTGCATCCGTCCTCGTTTTTTATTTATTTAATACAACATTTGTATGAGTGCCATTTCTCAAATGAGCATCTCCAGGCCTGTATTGGCCGGAGTGATGTCCGTTTTGCTAATTCTTTTCGGTATCGTAGGATACACCTTCCTCGGTACCCGCGAATACCCTGTCACTGATTCACCCATCGTTACCGTTACTACCGTCTATCCCGGGGCCAGCGCCGATATCATTGCTTCCCAGGTAACCAAGCCCCTCGAAGAAGCCGTGGCCGAGGCCAATGGCATCAGGGCTATGTCTTCCGTTTCGCGTGAACAGGTAAGTATCATCACCGTTGAGTTCAACCTCAACGCCGATCTCGAAGCAGCCGCGAATGATGTGCGCGATAAAGTATCCAAGTCGCGCCAGCAACTGCCCACCGATATTGAACCCACCATCGTGGAAAAATCAGGACCGGCCGACTTCCTCGTGTTCCTTACCGTACAAAGCGATACCCGGAGCCTGGAAGATATCACCGACTTTGTCAACATCAATATTAAAGAAAGACTACAGTCTATTCCCGGTGTTCGCCTCGTAGATAGCTATGCAGGCCGCAAAAGAGCCATGCGCTTACGCATGGACCCGGTAAAGCTGGCCGCCTACGGACTTACCCCCAATGATATCCAGACCGCCCTCCAGCGCGAGAATGTCGATTTGCCCAGTGGCCGTATTGAAGGACAGAATACAGAAGTAACCCTGCGTACCCAGGGGCGACTGGTGACTGAAGAGGACTTCAACAATATGATCATCTCCCAGAAGGATGGCGCTATTGTGCGCTTCAGGGATATTGGTAATGCCATCATGTCTTCCCAGAACGAACGCACCGCTATGATCGTGGCCGAAGGAAAGAAAGCACAGTATGGTGTGGGCACAGGTGTACAGCCCCAGCGTGGCGCCAACTCCCTGGCCATTGTGGAAGAGTTCAAGACCCGCTTTGCGGATATTGTGAAATCGGCGCCGAAAGATTATAATATCACCCTTGGCAAAGACTTCACCGTACCTGTCCGCAACTCACTCTCCGAAGTGGAAGAAACCTTATTACTGGCCTTTGGCCTTGTTACTCTCATCATCTTCATATTCTTACGCGACTGGCGAAGTACGCTGATACCGTTGGTGGCCATCCCCGTATCCATCATATCCGCGTTCTTCATCATGTACCTGGGCGACTTCTCCATCAACGTACTTACCCTGCTGGGCATGGTACTGGCCATCGGACTCGTGGTGGATGATGCCATTGTGGTGCTGGAAAATATATATAGTAAAGTAGAAGAAGGTATGAAGCCCCTGGAAGCCGCACGAAAGGGCTCCAATGAAATATATTTTGCCGTCATCTCTACCACCGTCACCCTGGCCGCCGTGTTCCTGCCCATCTTATTCCTGGGTGGTATTACCGGCCGGTTGTTTAAAGAGTTTGCCATCGTGGTAGCAGGTTCCGTATTGATCTCCGCTTTTGTGGCATTGACCCTTTCTCCTATGATGAGCGCCTACCTCCTGAAGCCAGGCGCTTCCCATGGCTGGTTGTACCGCAAAACTGAACCCTTCTTTGTAAGCCTCAACAATGGATATGAACGTTCCCTCAAAGCATTCATGCGCTATCGCTGGGTAGGTATTGTATTGCTACTGGGTTCTTTCGGTATCGCTTATTGGCTGGCCCCCAAGCTGCCCTCTGAACTGGCGCCCCTGGAAGACAGGTCAATGGTGGGCCTCGCTGTCATAGCTCCTGAGGGTACTTCCTATGAAAGCATGGAAGAGACCATGAAGGAGATCAACGCCTATGTATCCGATTCTATTCCCGACCTCAACAACAATACTACCTATGCAGGTATAGCCGCTACCGTGGGTACCCTGGTACAACCTGTAAATGGCGGTTTCCAGTGGATATTCCTGGAAGATCCCAAGGTCCGGAAAAGTAAAATGAGCCAGCAGCAGATCTATGAAAAGTTGGTAGTAGCTTCTCAGCGTTTTCGCAACGTGATCCTCATCCCCATTCAGATACCTACCATCGGGGGCTTCTCTACTTCACAGCCCATTGAATATGTAGTACAGGCGCCTACCCTGGACAGCTTAATAGCAGTAATGCCAAGGCTGATGGGTGAAGTATATAAAAGCAAGAAGCTGGCGTTCCCCAACCCCGACTTTAAAGTAAACCGCCCCGAGATCAGTATTTCCATCGACCGGCAGCGCGCAGCACAGTTGGGTATTTCCACACAAGAGATAGGCCGTACCTTACAACTGGCCCTCAGCGGTCGGCGTTATGGGTACTTTATTTACAACGACCGTCAGTATGAAGTAATAGGTCAGCTCGATCGCGTGGAAAGATCAACCCCCGAGAACCTGCGCTCCTTATTCCTGAAGTCTGCCAGCAATGAAATGGTGTCACTCGACAACCTCGTGAGCCTGAAAGAGGGCATCAGCCCACCCGCCATCTATCGGTATAACCAATCTTACAGCGTTACCATTGGCGCTACACCTGCGCCCGGTGTAAGCTTAGGCGAGGGCATCAAAGAGTTGGACAACATCACTGCCAGCGTACTACCCAAAGGGTTCAGAACACAGCTGGCCGGCCAAAGCCGCGATTTTGCGGAAAGCAGTTCCAGTTTGATCTTCGCTTTCATCTTTGCCATATTGTTGATCTACCTCGTACTCGCGGCACAGTTCGAAAGCCTCATAGACCCTTTCATTATCCTGTTGACAGTGCCGATGGCCGTTACCGGCGCATTGCTGAGCTTATGGTTTACCGGTGAGTCTATCAATATCTTTAGTCAGATCGGTATCATCATGCTCATTGGTTTGATTACCAAAAATGGTATCCTCATTGTAGAGTTTGCCAACCATCGCAAACAGGAAGGACTCAAAGTGAAAGATGCTGTTATTTCAGCCGCTACCTCACGGTTCCGTCCCATCCTCATGACTACCCTGGCTATGATCTTCGGTACACTGCCCATTGCCTTGTCACTCGGTACATCTTCCGGAAGCCGTACCTCTCTCGGTATTGTGGTAGTGGGTGGTTTGATCTTCGCCGGTATCCTTACATTATATGTTATCCCGTCCGTGTATTCTTATTTCTCACGGCCTGCTAAGAAAACATCAGGTGAAGAGGGTGCGCTGCCTCATGGTGGAGTTCCTGTACCCGCACCCGTTACCTTGAATACAAATGCATCAATATGAACAACAAGAAAAAAATAGTGTACACCCTCTTATTATCGGCAGGTTTTCTCCTGTTCCGCGTACACACCATAGCACAGTCTTTATCCCTTTCATTGCCCGATGCCGTATCCCTGGCAATTAAAAACAACCGGTCATTGAAAGTATCAGCACTCGATATTGACAAGGCAGGCGAGGACATACGCATAGCCCGCAGTTTGGCACTGCCTGCTGCCAGCCTGGGTGGTCAGTACCTGCATTACTTTACCTTGCCTGCCTTCTTTGGATTTGGAGAGAATGGGGGAGGTGATAAAGTCCCTTATAGCCGCATGGGCGGAAGAGATCAGTTTGCCGCTACTTTGTCCGTCGCTTATCCCATTTACAATCCACTGGCCAGGCCGGCATTGAAAGAAGCCCAGCTCAACCAGCATGTTCGCAGAACCACACAGAAATTCAATGAAGTGGATGTCGCCGCAGCTGTAAAGCAGATATACCTGGGCATGCTGGTGATCAATGAAAGGCTGCAACTGCAATATGAAAGCCTGCAGCGGAATGAAAAGGCCTTGCAGGATGCCCGGTCATTGCTGGCACAAGGAAGAGGTTTGAGAGTGGATACCCTGCGTGCCTATACATCCGTCAAGAACCTGCAGCCCGATATCCTCAAATTGAATTACGCCCTTCAGGTGGGAAAGCAGCAATTGGTTACCCTCATAGGCATCGACTCTGTGCAGGATGTTCAGTTAACCGATTCCCTGGCATTGGCCAAAGATGAACAGATACCGGTGGCTGAAGTCGTCTATGAAGAAGCCAAAACACAGCGGCCCGATCTGCAGATACTGGCCATCAACCAGCAGATCAGCGATCAGTTGGTATTGCAGGCCAAAGCCCAGCGACTGCCCGTGGTTTCTTTGGTGGGCCAGTACCAGGTGCAGAGCCAGGCCAAAGGTGCTAACTTCTTTGATGCTTATTGGCCTTCAGCTTCCTTCGCCGGTGCCCAGGTGGTATTGCCCTTGTTCACCGGGTACAAAAACCGGGCAAGAATAAGCCAGGCAAAGATCAACAAAGATCAGTCGGTAGTACGCCTGACCGATGCACAGCAAAAACTTAAAACAGAAGTAGCCCAGGTAATAGCCAACCTCAATGAGACTTTTGAGCGCATGAAAACACAGGTGCAGGTAAAAGAAACCGCCAAATTGAGTTACGATATTATTCAATACCGCTATTCAAAGGGAGTAGCTTCCAGATTGGAATTAACCGATGCAGAACTGGCCCTTACTACCGCTCAGCTCAATTACCTGGAAGCAGTATTTGAATACCTCTCAGCAAGGATAGAACTCGACAGAACAAGAGGAAGGAATTAACAAGAAAGACACATGAGAAAAAGTTAAGAGAAAGGAACTGAAAAAATAGATCAACAAGAAGGTTGTTTACAAGTAGGGTTAAGAAAAAGCCTGCCGGAGAATATATCCGGCGGGCTTTTCGTTTTATAGGAAGCCTAATTCCAGCTTCGCTTCCTCACTCATCATATCCCTGTTCCAGGCTGGTTCAAAAGTGAGCATTACATTTACGTCTGTTACATTAGCTACCGTACGCACTTTTTCATCTACTTCCCGGATGATATCCCCCGCCACCGGGCAGCCCGGTGCTGTGAGCGTCATCGTGATCTGTACATATCCATCATCCCTGATATCGATTGTATACACCAGTCCCAGTTCATATATGTTAACCGGTATTTCCGGGTCATGCACTGTTTTCAGTGTCTCAATGATATCCTGTTCTGTTTGTTGCTTGTCTATCATATGAGCGCGATTAGTTTGCTTTGGCCTGGTGCGCCAAAGCATATATTTTCATTTGTTTGATCATGGCGAGTAAGCCATTCGAGCGCGTCACCGAAAGATGCTCCCGCAGCCCGATCTTGTCTACGAAATACAGTTCCGAGTTGATGATCTCTTCCGGTGTATGCCCTGATAATACACGCACCACCATACTCACCAGCCCCTTAGTGATGATCGCATCACTGTCCGCCGTAAAATGTACCCGGCCATCCTGGAGATCCGCATGAAGCCACACCTGCGCCTGGCAGCCTCGGATCAGGTTTTCAGGCTGCTTGTATTCTTCTTTGATCAGGGGAAGTTCTTTTCCCAGCTGGATGATGTATTCATATTTCTCCATCCAGTCGCCAAACATGGAAAACTCATCAATCAGTTCATCCTGTATTTCATTAATCGTCATAGTCGTAATTTCTTTTCTGATGCACAGTCGCCAGCCTCTGGCTGGTGACTGTGTATTTGCTAGCCTCTGGCTAGCCCTAATATCTAAGTAAGCATGGCTACTGCCCGCGTAACCCCTGCAGCCAGTTGATCAATTTCTTCTTTAGTATTATAAAAAGCAAAAGATACCCTTACCGTACCAGGAATGCCAAAGCACTCCATCAAAGGTTGTGTACAATGGTGACCCGTGCGTACCGCAATTCCCAGCTTGTCAAGCAGTACGCCTACATCGTAAGGGTGAACACCTTCTACAATGAAAGACAATACCCCCGACTTCTGCGCCGAAGTACCAATGATCCGCAACTTATCAATGACCGATAATTTTTGCGTAGCGTATTCCAACAGCTCATGTTCATATTGCTGGATGGCCGGTAAGCCGATATTTGTGATATAGTCAATGGCCGTACCCAGACAAATGCAGGCTTCTATATTGGGCGTGCCCGCTTCAAAACGGAAGGGGAGATCATGGTAAGTAGTCTTTTCCAGCGTCACCTGTTTGATCATGCTGCCGCCGCCCTGGTAGGGAGGCATTTGGTTCAGCCATTCTTCTTTGCCATATAAAATCCCAATACCTGTAGGGCCGTATATTTTATGTCCGGAGAATACCAGGAAGTCTACATCCAGGTCTTGCACATCCACCGGTATATGTTGTACTGCCTGCGCCGCATCCAGCAATACCGGGATATTGTGCTGGTGCGCCTGCTCGATGATGTCTTTCACCGGATTGATCGTGCCCATCGTATTCGATACATAGGCAACTGCGATCAGTTTTACCGTCTTGTCCAGCAGTGCGCTGAATTCATCCATCTTCAATTCCCCTTTCTCATTAATAGGGATCACTTTCAGCTTGGCCTTGCGGTCTTCACACATGATTTGCCAGGGCACAATGTTCGAATGGTGCTCCATGGCCGAAATAATGATCGTATCTCCTTCTTTCACAAACTGTTTGCCAAAGCTATATGCTACCAGGTTAATAGCATCCGTCGTGCCCTTGGTGAAGATCACTTCATGATCATGGCGCGCGTTGAGGAAGGCGGCAATTTTTCTGCGGGAAGCTTCGTAAGCATCCGTGGCCTTCTGGCTCAGGTGATGTACGCCCCGGTGTACATTACTATTCAGGTGAGTGTAATAGTCTTCAATCGCTTTGAGGACCGCCCAGGGTTTTTGAGCAGTAGCCCCATTATCAAAATAGATCAGCGGTTTGCCATATACAGTCGTCTGCAGAATGGGAAAATCTTTCCTGATCTGCTGTATATCCAATGTAGAAGGAGCTACCATAATGTCTGTACTCATGGTTTTGTAAATTAATGATTAACAATGAGTGTTCTAAGGGGACCTTTACGGAGCTGTTGGTTAAACAAACTACCCTGCCACTCATAAGTAACAGGGCAGTCTGTAAATAAAAATATTTCTTTCTGTGTTAAACACTCACACCACTCATTCGAAGCAAACGCTTCTGTATTCTGAATTCTGTATCCTGAATTCTCCCATCCCTACTTCAATCCCTGCTCGATCAGCGCATTGATATGCGTTTGCACTTCTGGAAGCGGAATTTTTTCTGTTACATCAAAAGCAAAAGCATGGATCAGCAAGGCGCGGGCCTTCTCTTCTCCGATGCCCCTCGACTTCAAATAGAACAATGCCTCCTGGTTAAATTGTCCCATGGTAGAACCATGGCTACATTTTACATCGTCGGCAAAGATTTCCAGCTGCGGTTTCGAATCCATCACAGCTTTCCGGCCCAGTATCATATTGTTGTTCTGCTGGAAGGCATTCGTTTTCTGCGCATCCTTGCGAACAAATATCTTTCCGTTGAACACACCGGCAGCTTCATCTTTCATCACACCCTTGTACAGTTCATTGCTGTTACAATGCGGTTTGCGGTGGTCTACAATCGTATGGTTGTCTACCAGCTGGCGACCGCCGGCCAGGTAGATGCCGTACAAGTGACTTTCTACATTCTCCCCATCCAGCGCCACATTCAGGTTGTTGCGCCAAAGGCTGGTGCCAGGGAAAGAAGCTTTATAGTTATTGTAAACACTGTTGGCTTGTTGGTAAACTTCCGTATGGTGTACATAGCGTGCATGTTCATCCCCCGCCTGTATATAATAATGTTGCACCTGTGCATTCTCCTGCAGCACAATTTCCGATACATTGTTGATGAACACCTGTGCGCCGTTTGTATCAGTAGCATAACTTTCGATGATGCTGATAGAAGAGCTCGTGCCCATTACAAACAATTGGCGGGGCTGGAAGAAAGTAGGGGCGCCCGTGGTTGTAATATGAATAAGGTGTAAAGGTTTTTCTACTACCGTATTGCGCTTCACTTCAATGAACAGCCCATTGCGGAAGAGCGCTGTATTGGCAGCCGCAAAGTGAAACTTCTCCAGGTCGATATACTTGCCAAAATGCTGCTTGAAAGCTGGCTTGCCCGCCGCATCTGACAACGAGGAAAGGTAAAGCCCTTCCACAGGTACCGCATCCGACAGGTCGGCCCGGTACTTACCATTTACCAATACGATATGATAACAATCCAGTAATTGGATCGCTGCTTTGGCAATCACCGCATCTTTTACCGACAGCACTTCTTCATCCTGTTCCAGTTCAAACCCTTCTTTCAGGGCAGGGATCAGGTTCGTGTATTTCCAGTCTTCTACCTTGGTAGAAGGAAAGCCCAGCTTTTTGAAATGCTGAAAGGCCTGTTCACGCAAGGCAATTACTTCAGCCGTCTCGCCGGAGGTGAGTGATGCACGCAGTGCGTAATCAGCGATGCACTGGTCGTATAAGGAACTATTAATTTGTGTAATGCTGTTTTCCATTCCGGTTCTTTTTCTGCTGGTTCAATAAATCTAGAGTTGTCCGGGCCTGGTTTAGCGGGGCAGTAAAATATCTGCCGCCTCTGTTTCTTTGGAATCTTCCTTCAACCAGTCGTAACCTTTCTCTTCCAGTTCCAGTGCCAGCTCTTTGGTGCCCGATTTCACGATCTGTCCTTTGTACAGTACGTGCACATAATCCGGAACGATATACTCCAGCAAACGCTGATAGTGCGTAATGATGATGAAAGCATTTTTGCCGGAACGCAGTTTATTCACCCCCCTGGATACCACGCGCAGGGCATCGATGTCCAGGCCAGAGTCTGTTTCATCCAGGATGGCCAGTTTGGGATCCAGCATAGCCAGTTGGAAGATCTCATTCCTTTTCTTTTCACCACCGGAAAAACCTTCATTCAAAGAACGGTTGGCCAGTGCAGCATCAAATTCCAGCAGCTTTTGTTTTTCTTTCAGCAGCTTCAGGAATTCTTTGGCTTCCATATTCGGTTGCCCTTTATAAGCCCTGATCTCGTTAAGAGCAGTCTTTAAAAAGTTGATGTTGGAAACCCCGGGAATTTCAACAGGGTATTGAAATGCCAGGAACACACCTTCCCTTGCACGGTCTTCAGGAGAGAGGTCCAGAAGGTCTTTGCCTTCAAATAAAGCCTGTCCGTCGGTAACCTCGTAGTTGTCCTTACCGGTGAGTACAGAAGCCAGGGTACTTTTGCCGGCGCCGTTAGGTCCCATGATGGCATGCACTTCGCCGGCCTTCACTTCCAGGTTCAACCCTTGCAGTATCTCCTTACCTTCAACAGACGCTTTCAGATTCTGAATACTTAACATTTATTAACGCTTTGATAAATTTACTTGTTGAAAACAGCTGCGAGCTCTGAGCTCCGAGCCTCGTTCCCGAAGCTCTTTCTTTTAATGCTGCCCTGTAAATCGCGGCAGCGATCCTAAATTCTACATCCTGCATCCGGAATTATCCAACCGATCCTTCCAGTGAAATGGCCAGCAACTTCTGGGCCTCCACTGCGAATTCCATGGGCAGTTGGTTCAATACCTCCTTGGCATACCCATTCACGATCAGTGCTACCGCTTTTTCCGAATCAATACCCCGTTGGTTGAGGTAAAATATCTGGTCTTCCCCGATCTTGGAGGTAGTAGCTTCATGCTCTACCATCGCCGAATTGTTCTTCGATTCAATATAAGGGAACGTATGTGCACCGCATTCATCGCCGATCAACAGCGAGTCACACTGTGTAAAGTTGCGGGCTTGATCGGCTCCACTGCCTATCTGTACCAGTCCACGGTAACTGTTCTGGCCATGTCCGGCAGAGATACCTTTTGAAATGATACGGCTGCGTGTATTTTTACCGATATGGTACATTTTCGTACCCGTATCAGCTATTTGTTTGTTCTTGGTGAGCGCTACAGAGTAGAATTCGCCCGTAGAATTATCACCACGGAGAATCACACTGGGATATTTCCAGGTAATGGCCGATCCGGTTTCCACCTGTGTCCAGGAGATCTTGGAATTGACACCCCGGCAGATACCACGTTTCGTAACGAAATTGTAGATACCACCCTTGCCATCCTTATCACCAGGATACCAGTTCTGAACCGTAGAGTATTTGATCTCCGCATTTTCCAGTGCGATCAGTTCTACCACCGCGGCGTGCAGTTGATTCTCATCACGCATCGGGGCCGTACAACCTTCCAGGTAGCTTACATAACTGTCATCATCGGCTACAATGAGCGTACGTTCAAACTGACCCGTATTTTCTGCGTTGATACGGAAGTAAGTAGAAAGCTCCATAGGACAGCGCACACCCTTGGGGATGTACACGAAAGAACCATCGGAAAATACCGCTGCATTCAGCGCCGCGAAAATATTATCTGTGTGCGGTACTACAGTACCGACGTATTTCTTTACCAGGTCGGGATATTCCTGTACTGCTTCACCAAAGGAGCAGAAGATAACTCCCATTTCCTTGAGCTTGCCTTTGAAGGTGGTAGCTACCGATACACTGTCAAATACAGCGTCTACCGCTACGCCCGCCAGCATTTGCTGTTCCGTTAAGGGAATACCCAGCTTTTCAAAGGTGGCCAGCAGTTCCGGATCTACTTCATCCAGGCTATTGTATTTGGCTTTCTTTCGGGGAGCTGCATAAAAGGAGATCGATTGCAGGTCCATGGCAGGCATCTCAAAATTCTGCCAGGAGGGCCATTCCATTTTCTCAAAATGACGGTATGCTTTCAGGCGCCATTCCAGCAACCATTCCGGTTCATTCTTTTTGGCCGAAATATACCGCACAGTATCCTCATTAAGCCCTATCGGGGCAAGGTCCATCTCAATGTTCGTAGTAAAGCCATACTTGTACTCTTCCGTTGAGACGTCTTTTAATATATCTAAATCAGTGCTCATGTTCTTTTTCGCTTGGTTAGATCAAAAAAATAACCGTTAATGTGCTGTTTTACCTTCCCACTAGCCACTCCATTCACCCACTCGCCCCTTAAAGAGCAAAGCTCTCACCGCAGGCGCAGGTCCGGGATGCATTGGGATTATTGAAAAACAATCCTTTACCGTTCAGGCCGCTCGAATAATCCAATTCTGTTCCGTACAGGTACAGCAAACTTTTCATTTCCACAACCAGTTTCACCCCCTTGTCCTCAAATACCTGGTCACTCTCTTTCATTTCCGTGTCAAACTTCATTTCGTAAGAAAGGCCAGAGCAACCGCCCCCCTTAACCCCTACGCGTACAAAACTGCCATCTGCATGCCCTTCTTTTTCCATCATTTGATGGATATATGCTTGTGCGCTATTGGAAATTGTTATCATTTTTAATGCTTTGTTGGTGATAATTACCAATATAACAATACACCAGGCTATTAGTTTGCCTGCGCAAGTTATAGCTATAAATCGTAACAGCATTGATTTACAGCAACAAACAATTGGTTGTGTGCAAAAATTCTAAATCCTTTAATGGCTGTATCCAAAATGGTAAAATCAGACTGCAAAAATAGTGTATAAACCCCGTGTTTTTTGTGGATTTCTAGGCTTTTTGCCCGCCCCGGCCCTACAATTAACAACCGTTGGCCCTTTTGGAAACACCTGAAATGACTGGCATATCAGCAAAATTCCCATATTTGGACCAGCCAGCTTACCGTACCCCCTATCCTTCGATAGCTATCGCTTATCCTTGGCCTGTTCCTTAACTGCAGAATAGCGGAAATTTGAAAGGGAAGCTGTCAAAATGGCGTAAGGGATTACCCTCTTCTGATTGGGAAGCAGAACGAAAACAGCAGTTGAATACCCATAGATCAGCTGTGGATCAACCGTAGATCAACCATGGATCAACCTACTGTCAGGTAAACCGGAAGTAAACTTGAAGTAAGCTTGAAGTAAACTGAAAGTAAACCGCACACATCGGGAGAAGGCGTAAAACCACCCGCGTCAACCGGTTGGGTGTACAAATTCCTGGACTGCCGGGAGGCAGCAATAGAAGAAATAATATCGTTGGCTTGGTGAAATACCATACAGAAAAGATACGAAAAAATGACAAACTGGCTGCTACAAATCCCGGATTGCTATAGCTAAAAAATATTATATTCGTTACGCCGTTAAACCAACGCAATTTATGATCCGTTCAGCTAAAATTGACATAGCGATCAACATCCTGGCCCTCCGCCAGGAGATACTGCTCTTGCCTAATTCCTGGTCCCCCCACTTCAATACCTACCATTACGAAGGCGAATGGACCGTTTTACCACTCCGTTCGCCCGGTGGCCATCAGGATAGGATCATACCCGACCTCATGAGCGAAGACCTCTTTGCCGACACACCCCTCATGGACCATTGCCCCGCTGTAAAACAATTAATGGCCACTTTTCAATGCCCCATACGATCAGTACGCCTGCTCAACCTTAAAAGCGGCGCCATCATAAAGGAACACCGTGATCTCGACCTCGCTTTTGAAAATGGCGAAGCCAGGTTACATATCCCCGTTTTTACCAATGAGCAGGTAGAGTTCTACGTGCAGCAGGAACGTATACAGATGGAACCGGGCGATTGCTGGTACATCAATGCCAACCTCCCGCACCGCGTAGCCAACCACGGCCCCAGCGATCGCATCCACCTCGTGATAGATTGTACCGTCAATGATTGGCTGCAACAACTGTTCGACCGCTCTCCCAAAACCCATGTCGAGGAAGAACGCAAGACCGGAGAACTATTGAAAATGATATTTGAACTTCGTCTCCAAAATACCGCCATAACCAATCGCCTGGCCGATGAACTCGAACACAGTTTATTGGAACAGGCGTAATTTCCCGGCATGCTACTCATTCAATTAACAGGATTGTCCGGCGCTGGCAAAACATCGATCGCATTCCGCGTGCAACAGATGTTACTGCAAAGAGAGATTGCTGCAGAGATCATCGACGGCGATATGTACCGCAAGTCCATTTGTAAAGACCTGGGCTTTTCTCCGGCCGACAGGCGCGAGAATATTCGGCGCCTGGGTGCTATTGCACAAGCCCTCGTACTCAAAAATACCATCGCCATCATCGCTGCCATCAATCCCTTTGATGATGTACGGAAGGAGTTAAAAGAAAAGTATGATGCCCGTACCGTCTGGATCCATTGCGCCCTCGACATCCTCGTGGAAAGAGATACCAAAGGCCTGTACAGGAAAGCCCTGTTGCCCGGTGATCATCCCGATAAGATCCGCAACCTCACCGGCTTGAACGATATATACGAGATACCCATTGGTGCCGACCTCGTCATTTATACCCATACCGAAGACCTCGAAACATCAGCCGTCAGACTATTTTCATTTATACTCGACAATATACTGGAAGCCGGATCATGAGGAGGTCCGCAGCGCTTCTACCTCGTGATAAAGATTGGTTACCCTTGCCAGGCTGGCAGGCAGTGCCTCTGTGGATGCCGGCTCCTTGAATACCTGGTCGGGATATTTCGCATGAAAACGGCTGCGTTCCTGCATTTGCGCCAATTCATTTTTCCCGATAGTCACACCCGCAAAGTCCGCTATTTTCTGCATGGTCGGTATGATCGGTTCCTTATAGTTGAGCAACAATGAAAGCGGGTCCTCCCTTGTTATTTCAAGCATAATGGTAAAATAACGTTCCAGCACTTTTACCATATAATCATCCAGCGTATCGTATTGGATCACTTCTTTGTCAAAACCAAATATCTCTGGTTCAATAATACCCTGCACCGCCTGCATGCCCCTGCGTCTGCGTTGCGACAGGATCACTTCATCAGGTGAACGATACAATAAGATAAAAGGAACCCGTGGATACAATGCGCGTAGTTGGCGATAAAAGCAGAGGTGCCAGCTATCCGATTTGATAAACAGATGCGTTTCATCACCCCTCCTTTTTTGTCCATACAGGCGGAGCGCAGCCGGAAACGCTTCCTGTAGCAACCCCGTGTCAGCGGCTTTGTTTTTATACGGTAATCGTAGCAGTTCATCCAGGAAAGGTGTTTCTGCCAATACAATATGTTGCTCATGAAGTCCGAGCAACTGCGCCAGCAAGGTGGAACCGCAGCGCGACACGTGAAAGATAAAGGCCGTAGGCGGTACCGCATCAATTTCCGCTGCCCAGGAAGGCAGGAGTTCCAGTGAACTGAGTGCCCTGTACTGCCGCGAATTCTCCGGCAGGCTTAAGCATTCACTGATTGTTTCATCAAAAAAAGGCGCTGTATAACGATGGTTGCCCGTGTACAACCAGTAGTTGTGGGGAATATTATCTACCAGTGATAATTTATAGGGTATCCAGTTGTGCAGTGCCGATGAAAGAGTGTCATTCATAGTTTGTTGTGCCGGTGGCACTCTAATGTAAACAATTTTATCACTGACTTGTTATTTCCTGTCCCCGGTTTTAGTGACTGCTATGCAGCACCAAAGCTGTAACTTGCCCCGCATTTCCTTCGACCGGTATTTACATTTCCGTTAATTGCTTGCCATTTTAATATAGCTGTGGGATCGATCCTGCAGCCGGGGAACCTGTTTTAAGAAATTGAGCCATGACAAAAAAAAGATATTATTTCCTGGTGGGATTATTGGGTGCACTGACGACCATTGCCCCCTTTTCTATTGATATGTACCTGCCGGGGTTTACAGCCATTGCCAAAGACCTGCATTCCAATGTGGCCGAAGTGGCCCTTTCCTTGTCCAGTTTCTTTGTGGGCATCTCTGTAGGCCAATTATTATACGGCCCCCTCATGGACCGCTTTGGCCGTAAGCGGCCATTGTACATTGCACTTGGACTGTACCTCATAGCTTCGCTCGCCTGCGCCTTTGCTACCTCCCTGGATATGCTGATTGCCGTACGTTTTGTACAGGCCATGGGCGCCTGTGCTGCCACCGTTGCCGCCAACGCCATGGTGCGTGATCTTTTCCCTGTGGAGGAAAATGCCAAAGTGTTTTCCATGTTGATGCTGATATTGGGCGTGTCGCCCATCATTGCCCCTACTGCTGGCAGTTACATCACTGCCTTCCTGGGATGGCAGGCCGTATTCATCATCCTGGCCGTGATTACCGCCCTTATTTTCATAGCTATTTACTTTGGACTGCCCGAGAGCAGCAAGCCCGATCCTGATTATTCTTTAAAGCCCAATGCCATTATCCGTAGTTATTTAGCCGTGTTCAAAGAGCCTGTATTTTATACTTACACCTTCACCGGCGCCATTGCTTTTGCCGGCTTATTTGCTTTCTTATCCAGCTCCCCTTATTTATATATGGAGCTATTTAAGTTATCAGAGAGAGCCTATGGGTTGGTGTTTGCCTTACTGGCCGGTGGATTAATATTGGCCAGCCAGGTCAACAGGTTTTTATTGAAGCGGTACAGGAGTGAGCAGATCATCACCGCAGCGTTGATCAGCATGAGTATTGTCGGTTTATTGTTGGTCTTTACTTCCCTCAGTGGATGGATCACCCTGCCGGGCATGCTGCTGATGCAGTTCATTTACCTCAGTTGTCTCGGTTATATTTTGCCCAATTCATCAGCCCTGGCCATGTCACCCTTTACAACAGGCGCCGGCAGTGCAGCTGCTTTGATGGGCGCTTTGCAAATGGGGATAGGTGCTGGTGTGAGTATTTTATTGAGCCTGCTGCAAAATGGTACCACCATTCCCATGGTCTCCATCATGGCTATCTGCGCCCTGGTATCATTGCTGGTACGCATGATCGGCCACCGTATGATCCGTTACAAACTCAGTGAAGCATAGTAACTAATCATTTCCCGCTACCAAAAACTCCAACACCCCCGCCTGCAATTCCACCGTTACCCGCGCCGGCTCTTCCAGGCTGATCATCTCATCATCCACATGCAGCAGCGTATCCTCTGTATGAATATTTACTTTACTACCCGAAACAGACCGGAAATCATAACCCGCCTCGTCACCGTCCATTTTTTTCCTGATCCACCCAGCCAGCGCATCTCTCTCTTCTTCCGCCACCAGCACGATCTCAAACTGCCCATCACCGGGATCAGCCTGCGGCGACAAGTCGAGGTTCGGACCAATCGACCGGCTATTCATCACTTCCACCAATAGGAACCGCCCTGAGTGATCGTTGTCATCTACCTGAATATGATAATGACGTGCTTCGGCAGAAAGGATAATATGGTGCAGCTCTTCCAACGCCGTTTGCAAGGCTTTCTCCGGCGTATCCTTTTTCGCCTTATCTACCTTTTTCATCACCTTCATCAACCGGGGAAATACGCCATAGCCAAATCCTTCTACCAGGAAATACGTTTCTTCCAATCCTTCTATCCGCCCGATATCATATTTTTTTACCACACCTGTTTTCCAGGTGGTAATCGTTTCGGCTACTGTACCTGTTATGCCCAGCGCTTTGGAGATATTGTTGGCCGTACCCAGCGGCAATACCGCAATCGGTATTTTCTTATCCGAGAACTTGCGCTCCAGCAAGGTGAGTGCCGCTTTGCGAATGGTGCCATCGCCGCCGGCTACCACCACGAAATCCGTATCCGGTTCCAGCTTATCCCATCCTTTCTCTTTTGTAGACGAATATCTACATTCCCAGCCTGCTGCTTCGATCAATGGAATAAGGTCCCGTTTCGTATGATCTTCTTCGCCAGCCGTAGGATTGTGCAGGAGTTTGACATATTTCATGGAGTGTGTTGTTGGTTATAACCAATCCCCTAACAATTGCATACCATAGCAGCCTGGCACAATTATATTGACTGATGACGGTATGAGAATACTTGTTACCAACGACGACGGCATTTACAGCCCGGGCATCGCTGCCCTTGCCAAAGTGGCTTTACGGTTTGGCGAAGTACAGATCGTAGCACCCGATGTGGAACAATCTTCTATGGGCCATGCGATCACCGCTTCCAGGCCCTTATATTATAAGAAATCGCCCATCACCTTTGAGGGATTGGACGCCTATCGTGTGAATGGTACCCCGGCCGACTGCGTGGCCCTGGGCACCCACCTCTGGGCAAAAACAGATGTGGTATTATCTGGTATTAATATGGGCCTCAACCTGGGCAATTCCATGTGGCATTCCGGTACCCTCGCCGCTGCCAAGCAGGCCGTACTCCTGGGTATGAAAGGCATCGCCATCAGTACCCCGGCCGGCAAAACAGAACCCGATTTTGAAAAGCTCGATCCCTTCGTGGAGAAAGCCCTGGCCGCCGTGATCGAAAATCCGCACCTCAATCTTATTAATATTAATCTTCCCCCCGATCCCCAGGGATTGCAATGGACCAGGCAGTCTGTTCGCCTTTATGATGGCAAAATAGTGCCCGGCATCGACCCCATGGGTCGTAAACATTATTGGTTTACCGTCATCCCCCTCGAACCTGCCGAAGAAGGTACCGACCGCTACGCCGTAGAGAACGGGTATGTATCCATTACCCCCCTGCGCCTTGATCTTACCCACGAGGGAGAACTCACCAAAGCCCTTCAAACTCAACCCGTTTCCTGAACCCAATACCCCTTTAAAACGGTGAACAACCGCTTTTTGCCTCCGAAAGCATGGTCTTTGTCTCCCGGCGGCTGACAAACATGCTTAATTTGGTAGTCTACCCAACGCTTTCGTCACAACTTTACGTAATAATTAACAGTTAAAGGCAGGCTTAAAACGCAGGTGCATAGCCATATCCGCAATATTTGCTGTTGTAATCTCGTTCGGGATAAATACGGTAAATTACTCTTGATGGACAGGGCTTGCAAAAAAAGTAAACACTAGCTTATTTGGCAAATAGTATTGCCGATACGGAGCTGATTAACGGTTGTATTAACAATAGCCGTCGGGCGCAGGAACAGTTGTATAAACAGTTCTATGGGCCCATGACATCCATATGCCTTCGCTACACCCGTAACCAGGAAGATGCAATAGAAGTATTGCACAATGGCTTTTTGAAAGTGTATAAGAATATCCATACGTACGATTCGGCACGGGCCTCCCTGTACACCTGGATCAGAAAGATCATTGTCAATACGGCCATTGATTTTATCCGCGCAAGGGAAAAATTCTATACTAAGATCGAACTGGAAAAAGCCGAAGAGCCTGCCATAGAAGCGGATGCTATACAGCGTATGAGCGCCCAGGAATTATTACAACTGGTGAGAAAATTATCACCCGCCACACAGGGGGTGTTTAACTTATACGTAGTAGAAGGATACAATCACCGGGAGATCGCCACCTTGCTGGGTATTAGTGAAGGCACCAGCAAATGGCACCTGAGTGAAGCCCGAAAGCAATTGCAACATTTATTACAAACCATGCAAGTGTAACCGTAATGAACGAACGACAACCATACGAAAAACACTTGGCAGACAAACTGCAGAATCTGCCACCGCCAGGAGAGCCAGACCAATCCTGGGTACAGATGAGAACTTTGCTGGATAAGGAAATGCCAAGAGGAGGAGCCATGCCCGGCCGCCGTCAATGGTGGTTCTTTGGCATTGCCATTGGCATCCTGTTCCTCGCCACCTGGTTATCCGGCAGGTCCTACCTTGACAAAGAAAAAGCAGGTTCCGTTGCGCAGGTTGCCGTAGCGCCTGCCGCAACCGGTAAAGTAACTTCGTCAGGTGATAAAGGACAGTCAACACCTGCCGCTTCACAACCGGCCAGCGTTGATGGTAGTCAGGCTACTGCTGTACCTGCTGATAAAGACCAGCAGCCGGCAGCGCAGCAAAATGAACCTGCCGCTCCTGATAAAGGTGTAGCCCAAAGCCGGGCCGAGCCCCCGGTAATAGCAGCTATTAAATCACCGGATAATAAAGCCGCACCCGTAGCAGCAACGCCGGATAATAAGAACTCCATCACCAATAAACTCCGCAACAACAACCGTCAACCTAACGCCGATGATGCAATAATTACTCTAAAAGGTAAACGTACAGGAAAGAATAAAGGCAATTTCAATGACCATTACGACCCGCGCGGCAATAGCCGGGCTAAGAAAGGATCAGCGGGCAGCGCCACACAAAACAATGAACCAGCAAGTGAAACAGCAATAGCAACAAAGAATAACCACAACAACAGAGCAGGTAAATATGCCAATGAAGCTTCCAATCCCGAGTCTGACCTCAACCGGTTTTTATCTAAACCCTACGTAGATAGGGTACAGGTTACCAATGTAAGACCACCCCTTCGTTTTATAGATCAACCAGGGCCTGTGCTTGCCCCTGGAATCACCATTGAGAAAGATTACGCACGGAAACGTGCCGGACTGCCCGAGCCGCCTCCCGACAAAGCCCCTGCCAGAAGAAAACCCCTGAAAACACGGGAAGCCGGAACAATGGCGCTGGGATTTGCCCTCCCATTGGCATTCCCGCTGGGCGATCAGCGCGCCATGGGATACAACCTGTGGGGAGGCCACAATACCGTATCAGATTACCTGCCGTCGCCCTATTTGCAGTATCACCTCAGCGGTAAAACCTACTTGCAAACAGAGGCCCAATTCGTATCGCCCCAGTTTATAAGCTCTACCCTGCTGTCGTATACAACTACGAACACAGCGCCCAATTATTATACCTCCAATGCTGTATATGCTAAAAAGCTCTATTATTTCAATGTGCCCGTCAGCATACACCATAGCCCCTTCCCGGGCTTTTATATGGGCACCGGCATTCAGTTCTCTTCCATGATCAGTGGAGTAGCTTTATCGGAAGTAAGGAAATGGTCGCCTGGCGGACCTAATACGCTCGTCAGCGAAACCTATTCCCGTTTTAAAAATGATAGCTTATCCCAAAAGATCAATGGCAACGAGTTCAGGGTGTTGCTGGATGCAAATTATTATTTCAACAACTTCACCGTGGGCTTGCGCTACAACCAGGCATTGAGCAATTACATCAGCTTCCGCCTGACGCCGGGTATGCCTTATCAGTTCGATAAGAACAGAGCCCTGCAGTTTTACATGCGGTACAACTTGTGGGAGGAAAAGAAGAAAGCAAAAGCCAACAAAACCATGTTAACGCTTAAATAGCTGTTCCAGGTAGTCCCTTTTGAATTCAATATAAGTAGGATTGCCGCCCGCTGTTACATTGGGTTGCTTGCAGGCAAACAGGTCATCGATCAGCCTGCGCATTTCCTTTTCTGCTAATGCCGTACCTGGCTTGATGGCTTGTTGCCAGGCCAGGGAGCGGATCAGTTTTTCCCGTTTGGAGAATTTGAGGTCCGTACTGAAATGCTTGAACTGTTCCAGCAGGTTCTCTATGATCATCTTTTCATTACCCTGTTCCAGGTCAGCCGGTGTGCCTTGTATTACAAACGCATGATTGCCGAAAGGCTCGATCAGGTAACCCAGCAGGTTAAGGTCACTCATTAGTTCATTCATCAATACCGCATCCGGCGGCGCCAGTTGCAGCGTTACCGGAAACAGGCTCCGCTGCGTAGCCATTGCTTTATCTGTAGCAGCCAGTACAAATCGTTCGTACAGGATGCGCTCATGCGCCAGCTGTTGGTGTACCAATATAAAACCACGATTGGTAGGTACTACTATATAGACCTGGTGCAACTGCGTCAATGGCGCATGCTCCGCGATCTTCAGTTCAAGACGCGCCTGCGGACTGCGTCCACTCAACGCTGAATCCTGTCCACCAAAGGGTGAGTAACCCGAAGTTCCCGTAGACCCCGTCTGGCCGCCCGATCCGCCAATGCCCGCGACCGATGTCTCTTCTGTCCTCAACTGATCTAATAGAGAAGTAAACTTCCGTTCTCCGGGCTGCCCGATATAGGCTTGCTGATCCTCCTCTCCCGGATTGTCTGATTGCCGATTGATCCCGTCCATTGACGGGGCCGATTGCCGGTCGCCCGCTTCTGTATGCTGTTTTCTGTCTCCTGTATTCTTTCCCCCCTCATAAAAATCCTTCCAGTGCTTCAACTCACTCTTATCTGTAGGCTGAATAAAATGCGCCTGGTGTTTCTGGCTGAAGTTCTTGAACAGCGGCGAGGCTGTGGCTGCCTCCTGTTGGTCGCCCGTAAAAGGCTTATTGATGGCATCCAGTGATTGTATGTTCGGATCCAGGTCAAACTCCAGCGTGGGCGTTACGCTGAACTGCGCCAGCGCATGTTTTACAGCTGCCTGCACAAAAGCATACACAATTTTCTCATCTTCAAATTTGATCTCCTGCTTGGTAGGGTGCACATTGATGTCCACCTGTGAAGGATCGAGATCAATGAACAACACGTACAGTGGAAAACTATCTGCCGCGATCATTTCCTGGTAGGCGTTCATGACCGCGTGGTTTAGGTAAGGACTGCGGATGAAACGGTTGTTGACAAAGAAGTATTGGTCACCCCTTGTCTTTTTGGCCGCTTCCGGTTTGCCCACAAAACCATAAATATTGAGGTAATCTGTTTGTTCCTGTACCGTTACCAGTTTGGCATTGTACTGGTTGCCCAGTACTTGCACTATGCGTTGTTTGAGTGTTCCTTTCTCCAGGTGGAACATTTCTGTTCCGTTGGCCGTAAGTGAAAAGAAGATGTCGGGGAAAGAGAGCGCTACACGGATAAATTCATCGACGATATGCCTCGTCTCGGCCGCATTGCTTTTAAGGAAGTTGCGCCGGGCCGGGATGTTGAAGAACAGGTTCTTCATGGCAATGCTGGTGCCCGTATTGGCGGCAATGGGCTCCTGTCTTTTCACCAGGCTGTTTTCCACTTCCAGGAGGGTTCCCGTAGTGTCTTCCGCCCTTTTCGTCTTCAGTTCTACCTGTGCTACTGCCGCAATAGAAGCCAGCGCCTCCCCGCGGAAGCCCATCGTACGGATGCGGAACAGGTCGTCTATCTGGTGTATTTTGGAAGTGGCATGGCGTTCAAAGCACATGCGGGCATCCGTTTCGCTCATGCCTTTGCCATTGTCTAGCACCTGGATCAGCTGCTTACCGGCATCCTGGATCAGCAGACGGATATCTGTAGCGCCGGCGTCTACGGCATTCTCGAGCAATTCTTTCACGGCACTGGCCGGCCGTTGGATCACCTCTCCGGCAGCGATCTGGTTCGCAATATTATCGGGCAATAATTGAATAATGTCTGGCAATCTTCAGTCTCCTTATTTGGCAGCGAAAATACGGGAATAATTCGGGGGAGTAGCAGGTACAATAGGGATAGTAGCCTTAGCTCCAGATACGAAGAAACGACACATTGATCTCGCAGCCATTTTCAAGGTTGAAAGTGAACTCCTGGGGGCTGATGGAAACTGGCTGATATTTCCCCTCAATTAGCTGGTAAATCTCAATTTTCTTAAACTTGGGATCTGCGATCAAATAATAGCGTACGCCTTCCTGCTCGTATAATTCGAACTTTTCATGGCGGTCTTTTAAAGCGGTAGAGGGCGATAATATTTCAACAATCAAGGAAGGGGTAAATTCCAGGAAGTCTGTCTCGAAATCCCCGCAAACAACCATAAGGTCAGGTTGAACGACAGTTTTGTCATTTACCTTCCAGTCAAGTGTCTGCAGAACTTTACAATCTTGACATTTAGGGAGTATAACGCTGTCAAAAGCTGTATAGAATTTGCCATTGGCTAATTGATGGACCCTGACAGGTGATGGACTCATAGCATAAGGCATTCCATCAATCAATTCCCATTGTCCCTCCCACTGCACGTAATCAGCGTAGGTATACTGAGGCCTGTATTTGTCAGCAATAGACATAGGTCCAAATTTACGATTAATTTTCTGGATACTACCAAGCACAGCAGCCTTTATACCAATCTAATTACCAAGGCAGGATATTCTAACACATACTTGTTATGAAAATGGTTTTAAAAGATATTCCTTTTTTATTATTCAAAATTCTAATTGAATTTCCAGGGGTATTTTGGAAAAAGAGATTGCATATTTGGGGAAGGTCTAAAAAGAAAAAAGGGTCTGAATAGAAATTCAACCCCGTTTTAATCCAATATCCTATGAAAAACCGTAATAGTATAGTCAACCCACGTGCCAATTAATTAGCGCCGTGTAATCAACGTGTTACAACAACATGACCTTTCCAACCCTTCCCACAGCAGGAGTCTTTTTCTCTAAAAGGGAATATGGACAGGAAAACAGGTTAAAATCCAAGGCAGCTGTCAGCCTTTTAAAGAATTGTCGCGTCAAAGGGTATTCTGCCCCTTTAGAGGCCACCGCTTTGTAGAGATCGTGTCAAAAGGTATTCTGCCCTTTTAGGGGCTAACGCTTTGCAGCAATTGAATGGATGCCAATTTCTTTTGCCCCATCGGGGCAACCCGCTCGTTGCCTCGTTGCCTCGATGCCTTCTCTGCCTTCTCTCTCCTGCGGTTATTTGCATGCCGTGGAAAGGAACCGGGAACCAATTAAAAGACGTGCATTCATAACGTTGCAGCTTTATTAAAATTGAGGCCCAATAAGGCTCCGTTCATCCCTTTTGTGCGTGTTTCTTCTTAATTTCAGCGGCTAAATTCGCTTTTTAAGTTCATCATCATGAAGAGAATCCTTTCGTTTGCTATTGTTGTAATGACGATCTCCACCGTTCAGGCGCAGCGTTCTTCCTTCCTGCCCGCCAATCAATGGGTAGACAGTGTGTTTAAAACACTCACCAAAGAACAAAAAATTGCCCAGCTGATGGTACTCCGTTTGTCGTCTATCGGCCCCAACCGAACCGTCACCTTCTTCGACAAAGAAGTGGAAGAAGCGATCCGCAAATACAATATCGGTTCTATCTGCCTGTTCCAGGGCGGCCCTGTAAAACAGGCCAGCCTCATCAACTATTTTCAAAGCTTTGCCCAAACACCCCTCCTCGTTTGTATCGACGGCGAAAATGGCCTGGGCATGCGCATGGACAGTGTACAGGGACTTCCCAGGCAAATGATGATGGGCGCTGTACAAGACCCCGCACTTATCTATCAATACGGCCGCGTAGTAGGCGAACAATGCAAACGGATCGGCATCCAGGTCAACTACGCCCCCGTGGTAGACGTCAACAACAATCCCAACAACCCCGTTATCAACGACCGCTCCTTCGGAGAAGACAAATACAGGGTGGCTGAATACGGTATCCAATATATGAAGGGTATGCAGGACGCCGGCACCATGGCCTGCGCCAAACACTTTCCCGGTCATGGTGACGTAGATGTAGATTCTCATTACGACCTGCCCGTGATCAACAAAACAAAAGCGCAACTCGACTCCCTCGAGCTCTATCCCTTTCGTGAAATGTTTACAGCCGGCGTGGGCAGCGTAATGATTGCCCACCTCGCCATACCCGCTATCGACAATACAGCGAATAAGCCTACTTCTATTTCAAAAAAGAATGTGACCGACCTCCTGCGCAAAGAAATGAAGTATGAAGGCCTCACTTTTACCGATGCACTTGAGATGAAGGGCGTGGCTAAATATTATCCCGATGGAGAAAGCTCCGTGGAAGCATTGATCGCGGGTAATGATATGCTTTGTCTACCAGGTGATATCCCTGGCAGTATGGAGAAGATCCTCAAAGCTATCAAAAAGCGCAAACTCTCCTGGAGCGCCATCGACGCCCACGTCAAGAAAGTACTGCGCGCCAAATACCAGTATGGACTGGCCAACTGGCAGCCCGTCAACACGAAAAATCTTACCGAAGACCTCAATAGCAAAGTAGGTGAAATGCGCCGCCTCATTGCCGAAAAAGCATTGACACTCCTGCGCAATGATGACTATGCCATCTATCCCCTCACCAAAGGAAAGCGCGTAGCTTATGTAGGATTCGGTCTCACCAAAGACAATGTATTTGCCGAACAGGTGCGCAAGGATTATGACGCACAGGTATTCTATTTTGATTATAAGCTCGATTCTTCCAAGGTAGGTCCTATGCTCGAACTGTTTAAGAACAGGTATGATGCAGTCATCATCGGCATGCACAATTATGCCCGCTATCCGGCCAACAACTTTGGCATCAGCAATGCTGCTTTATCACTGGTGAAAGGATTGCAGGAACAACACAAAACAATTACACTGGCATTTGGCAACCCCTACCTCATCAAAAACTTTTGCGACGCTAAAGTACTCGTAGCCTGCTACGAAGATGATGATATCACACAAACAGTAGCGGCGGATATGATCGCTGGTCGCCTCGTGGCCAAAGGAAAACTGCCCGTCACCGTTTGCGAATCCTTCAAATATGGTGATGGTATTGTTGCCAAACGCTTATTGCCCATGGTGCCAAGCGGTTCACTGGGTTTCAGACAAGCACAAATGAACAATGCCATCGACTCCATTGTACAGGACGCCATCCGGCAACAGGCTATTCCCGGCGCTGTAGTACTGGTGGCCAAAGATGGTAAGATCGTTTTTGAAAGAGCTTACGGTTACTTAACCTACGATAGTACAGAACCCGTATACCCGGAAACCATTTATGACCTGGCATCCGTTACCAAGATCATGGCCACTACCGTATCTGTGATGAAGTTGTATGATGAAGGCAAGCTCGACCTCCAAAAAACATTGGGCGATTACCTGCCCTGGGTAAAAGGCTCCAACAAGGAAGGTCTTAAATTATGGGACATCATCCTGCATCAGGCCGGCCTCAAATCATTCATTCCTTTTTATAAGGAAACCGTAAATGCTACCGATGGCAATGGTCCCAACTGGGCTTTCTATACACAGAAGCCCGACTCCACACACGGTGTACGCGTGGCTGATCGTATGTTTATGCGCAACGATTGGGTGGATACCATCTATAGCCGTATACTTGCCTCCAGCCTGGAGCCCGGCAATAAATACATCTACAGCGACAATGATTTCATCTTCCTGGGCAAAGTAGTAGAGGCCATTACCGGCATGCCCCTGGAAGTATATGTGAAGAAAACCTTTTACGATAAGCTGGATATGACATCCACCGGCTTCAAGCCGCGCGAACGTTTCCCCCTTAGTTATATAGCCCCTACAGAAAAGGAAGCCGGCTTCCGCCAGCAATTGATCTGGGGTGATGTGCACGATCCGGGCGCAGCTATGTTTGGCGGTGTGGCCGGCCATGCCGGTCTTTTTAGCAATGCCTACGACCTGGCCGTGCTTTCACAGGTATTCCTGAATGGCGGTGTGCTCAATGGACAGAATTTCTTCAGCAAGGCTACCGTTGATTATTTTACTGCTTACCACAGCGATATCAGCCGCCGTGGCCTGGGCTTTGATAAACCGGAAAGGGACAATGCTACCCGCAAAGAGCCTTATCCTACTTTATCTGCTTCGCCCCTCACTTTTGGCCATACCGGCTTTACCGGCACCTGTTTCTGGATCGATCCCAAATACAATCTGACATATATTTTCCTGTCCAACCGGGTAAATAGTCCCGATCCTAATAAATTCGGTCGTATAAGCGTACGTCCCAAAGTGCATGAAGCCATCTATCAGGCTTTGTTACATTGATCTACTATATTCATTTCTTAATACTAAACCAGGCAGTACTGCCTGGTTTTTTGTTAATTTACATAATCTAAATTCATGGATATGAAGCTAGCTGAGCGTTTATTACTGGAAAACAAGGCCTGGGCAGCGGAAAGAGTAGAGGAAGACCCTGCATTTTTTACCCGGCTCGAAAATATACAACAACCTGAATTTTTATGGATAGGATGCAGTGACAGCCGCGTGCCTGCCAACCAGATCACCGGCACCCTGCCTGGCGAATTGTTTGTGCACCGCAATGTCGCCAACCTGGTCGTGAACACCGATGTGAACCTCCTGGCCGTACTGGATTATGCCGTGAACCATTTGAAAGTAAAGGATGTGATCGTTTGCGGCCACTATGGCTGCGGGGGCGTAAAAGCCGCTACCACCAACCACGATTTTAAATTGGTGTTGAATATGTGGTTGCGCAATATCAAAGATGTATACCGGCTGCACCGGCAGGAGTTGGACAGCATTACTGAAGAAGAAGCAAGGGTGGACCGCCTCGTGGAACTCAATGTTGTGGAACAATTGAGAAACCTGGCCAAAACCTCTATTATACAACGTGCCTGGAAGGAGGGAAATGGTCCCCACCTACATGGATGGGTTTATCGTCTCAGCGATGGATTGATCAAGCCCCTCCTGGATATCGAAGCCAATACCGATATCGACCCTGTATACAGGTATGACGATCTCTGATATATTTAAAACCGTAGCCCTGAAAATCCGGCATCTTACCCCCTGAAATATTAAAATCTTCAGATTGGTTTTTGTAGGTTTGCGACATGTCAATTGAAGTAACCCGGCTTACCAAATTGTATGGTGAGCAAAAGGCAGTGGATGATATTTCCTTCAAAGTTGGTAAAGGTGAGATTGTTGGTTTCCTCGGCCCCAATGGCGCCGGTAAATCCACTACCATGAAGATCATTACCGGCTACCTTCAGCCCGACAGTGGCACCGCCATTGTATGTGGAATTGACGTACAGCAACAACCCCTGGAAAGCAAAAAGAAGATCGGTTACCTCCCCGAAGCCAATCCCCTCTATTTTGATATGTATGTGCGGGAATACCTCGACTTTGTGGCCGATGTACACGGAGTAGGGGACAAGAAAAAGAAGATCGAGGAAGTGATTGAAACAGTGGGCCTTTCCCTGGAAAGCAAAAAACGGATAGGCCAGCTGTCAAAAGGATATAAACAGCGGGTGGGTTTGGCCGCCGCCCTCATCCACGATCCGGAAGTGCTCATCCTCGATGAACCTACCACCGGCCTCGATCCCAACCAGATCATGGAGATCCGGGAGGTGATCAAAAAGCTGGGGCAGCACAAAACCGTCCTTTTCTCTTCCCATATATTACAGGAAGTAGAGGCCATTTGCGACCGGGTGGTGATCATTAACCGGGGAAAACTGGTTGCCGATGATGCCGTGGATGTGCTCCTCCACCAGCCGGCCAACAATGAAGTGCTGAAAGTGAGCTTCCGGGAAGTACTGGAACCGGTCTTGTTCGAAAAGCTGAGCAGTGTGAGTGCCGTGAACAAGATAAGTACCTATGAATGGGAATTGATCTGTGCCAATGCACAGGATGCCCAACGTCAATTGATGGAATTGGCCCTGCAGCAAAAACTCAATATCGTTTCCCTGCAGGCAGGTAGTCAAAGCCTCGAAGAAGTATTCAGATCATTAACTAACAATAATAAATAAAGATGGGAACCTGGGGACATAGAAACTTTGAAAATGACGCAGCATTGGATTTTGTAAATGAAGTAGAAGATAATGGAATAGATGTTATAGAAGATACCATTCAACGGGTAGCCAACCTTCCGGAAGAAGATTACCTGGAAGATGATGACAGTGCTTCCGTACTGGCCGCTATTGAATTTATTGCAGCCGCCAAAGGAAAACAATCAGAAGATTTTCCCGAGTCTGCAGAAGAATGGCTCGGAAAAACCAACCCCGCTTCATTGCTGTCACTTGATAAAGCACAACTTGCTAAGATCATCGAAAGGGTCAGGAACAACTCCGGCCTGCGTGATGCCTGGCAGGAAGAAGGTGATGAACCCACCGAGTGGCTGGCAGTACTGAGCGACCTGGAAAACAGGGTAAGCTAACAGAGACCTCAATTATTTAATATAAACTTCGTTTCTTTGCCGCCGGACGCAGCATACGGGGAGGAGCCTGCGTTGTACTAACGATCGTTTGCCAGCTATTTTAAAACCAACAGCAAATTACAAACAACGAATCATGAGTTACATTGCCGACATTCATGCAAGACAGATATTAGATAGCCGTGGTAATCCTACTGTGGAAGTAGATGTAGTTACCGACAACGGTATTATTGGCCGTGCAGCTGTACCTAGCGGCGCTTCTACCGGAAAACACGAAGCAGTTGAACTGCGCGATGGCGATAAAAAAGTATACGTAGGCAAAGGCGTTCTGCAAGCCGTAAAAAATGTGAACGATATCATTGCTGATCAACTGATCGGTGTAGAAGTAGTAAAACAGGCTTTTATCGATGGTCAGCTGATAAAGATCGACGGCACTGAGAACAAAGCCAAGCTGGGCGCTAATGCTACCCTGGCGGTATCTATGGCCGTAGCCCATGCTGCTGCACAGGAAAGCAACCTGCCCCTGTTTCGTTACCTGGGTGGTGTAAATGCTACCGTACTGCCCATGCCCCTCATGAACATCCTCAACGGTGGTATGCATGCCGATAACAAGATCGACTTCCAGGAATTTATGGTTGTTCCCGTTGGCGCTCCTTCTTTCAGTGAAGGTCTCCGCTGGGGTGTGGAGATCTTCCATAACCTGAAAACTGTATTGAAGAAAAAAGGATACAGCACCAACGTAGGTGACGAAGGTGGCTTTGCTCCTGATATCAAGAGCAATGAAGAAGCCATCGAAACCGTACTGGAAGCCATCACCCTGGCTGGTTACAAAGCCGGTGAGCAGATCGGCATTGCCATGGATGCTGCTACTACAGAAATGTTCGACGAAAAGACAAACAGCTATAAATTCCACAAGAGCTCAGGCAAATCCATCAGCAGCGATGAAATGGTAGCCTTCTGGGCCGATTGGGCTAAGAAATACCCCATCGTTTCTATCGAAGATGGTATGGCAGAAGATGACTGGCAGGGTTGGAAAAACCTCACCACCGCGATCGGCAACAAAGTCCAGTTGGTAGGTGATGACCTGTTTGTTACCAATGTAAAACGCTTGCAGGAAGGTATCGACAAAGGTATCGCCAACAGTATCCTGATCAAGGTAAACCAGATCGGAACGGTGACAGAAACCATCAATGCGGTACAACTGGCACAGAACAGCGGTTACAATACCATCATGAGCCACCGCAGCGGTGAAACAGAAGATACTACCATTGCCGACCTGGCTGTTGCCCTCAATTGCGGTCAGATCAAGACTGGCTCTGCCAGCCGCAGCGACCGGATGGCCAAATACAATCAGCTTCTCCGTATTGAAGAATTACTGGCTGAGAACGCGGTTTATCCTAAAGGAAAGATTAAATTTGGTAAATAAGCTCCAAAGCAGGAAGCGGGAAGTCGGAGCCAAACACTCTGACTTCTCCCTTTTCACTGCGCACATCTCATGAAGCTATTACAACATATACCAGCCTGGCTTAAGAACAAGTACCTGCTCACCTCCCTGGTGTTTGCAGTATGGATCTGTTTCTTCGACGACCAGGACATCATTACCACCCACTTTAAGCACAAACACGAACTCCACAAGCTGGAGGAAAGCCGCGATTATTACCTGGGGCAGATCGAAAACACAAAAAAAGAATTGGAGCAGCTCAAGTCTGATCCTGCTACCCTGGAAAAATATGCCCGGGAAAAGTATTGGATGAAAAAAGACAATGAAGACCTGTTCATCCTGCCCGAAGTAAAGCAGTAGGCCCGGCATCTCCGTTCCCTTCCAACATATTGACATTTAATGGCTTACCACGAAGCGGGAATAGCCGCGATCATGACTGTTTGACATTTGTCTACCCCCACCAGGTCGGCCTTTCACAGGTAGGCTATAGGGTGGCTGTTAGTAGATTTCCTACTGTTATTTTTAGATTATTTTCTCTACCTTGGTCCCGGATTTCGCAACTACTCCCCCAATTTCCTTATCCTATACAATAAGAACAACCCAACCAGCGTTTATAATCACGGACGGACTCCGAAATTGACTCTTTCGGAAATTTTATAAGGACATAAATGGATTTTGCCTATGACTATTCTCTTTACACCAGAGGAGCTCATACAGTATTTGTATCAAGAAACCTCCCCAGAGAAAACCGCAGCTATTGAAGCTGCCTTACAGGAAGACTGGACACTTCGCGAAAAATTAGAAGTACTGAAAGCATCTGTAAAAAGCCTTGACCGGGTAGTAGAATCTCCCAGGCCACAGGTTATTCTCAACATTTTGAACTATGCCCGCGAATCGGCCATAGAACCTGTTGAGTAGACAGCTGCTGCAGTTTTTTTATTGATGCCTGATGCTCTTCCCGTAATTTCGCCGTCATTCCATTGACGAATGACCAGGAAAGAACGCTTTAACTTCGTAATCAGCTATTTTCAACAGCACGCTCCCAATGCGGAGACGGAGTTATTGTACGACAACCCCTACCAATTACTGGTAGCTGTTATCCTTTCAGCCCAATGTACAGACAAAAGGGTCAACATGACCACGCCGGCTATTTTTGAGAAATACCCGGATGCGGCCAGCTTGTCTAAAGCCACTTTTGATGAACTATTCCCGCTGATCAGGAGCATCTCTTATCCCAATAACAAAACAAAGCATCTCATTGGCATGGCCAACATGCTGATGGAGAAATTCAATGGCCAGATCCCCCTGACTGTTGAAGAACTCGTGCAATTGCCCGGCGTAGGCCGTAAAACAGCCAATGTGATCACTTCGGTGGTGGACCAGCAACCCAATATGGCCGTGGATACCCATGTATTCCGCGTATCTGCCCGTATTGGCCTTACTGTAGGCGCTACCACCCCCCTGGCTACCGAAAAGCAATTGCTGCAGTTTATTCCTAAAGACCTGGTTTACATAGCCCACCATTGGCTTATCCTCCACGGCCGGTATACCTGCATAGCACGCAATCCTAAATGTGAGCAGTGCGGCCTCACCCCTGCCTGCAAATATTTTCAGAAAAACAAGGCTAAGCCGGCCTCGTAAGGCATTCCAAATCAGCCACTATAACAGATGATACCAGGAATTCCGGGGTGCTGGTCAACTATTATTTGTCCATTGATGTTATTAAAGCACGATTAAATTACCCCGGTATCGGGGATTACCAGCCCTATAAAAATTCCTACTTTTACAATATCCAACCTGATCAACCGTCTACCTGTTTATAGCTTAGAAAAACAAAAGATATTTAAATGGACAAAACTTCTACACATAGTACAATCAATTCCTCCCTGTCATTCAGGCCGTTGATCAGCGCCCTGGAGAAAAATATCAAGGAAGGAAGAGAGGGGGTAGGTCAGTTGTACAAAGAGCTGCTGGATAAAGTATACCAACAGCCTGAACTGCTGGAACCCATCCGGGATATGGAATTGCTGAATAAGCATAAGGTGCTGATCGAACAACTGATGGCCACGGTATTCCCTGTTACACTGTCGGATAAAGCAGATTTCTATGGAGCCGGCGTTCCATTCCAATTCCAGATGTTCTATGCATCCCGCAGGATGCAGGAAGAATTCCTGGATGATAGCGGGAAAAAGATCAAGATGCCCGATTGTAACACGGAAGACAAGATCCAAACTGAAAAGTTAACCGGCGCCTACCAGATGATCCTGAACCGGTTTTTCAATGCCAATATTAATAATGGCATCATGACCAGTGTCTATGAGGTAAAATGTCCCGATTCGGGCCTTGACACCTATACGGAGCTGGAATTGGATGCCCGCTTTATTGAGGTAAGGGCCAAGGGCGAATTGCCACAACTGAACATTGATTGCAATGCCCATTGTCATGATGTGACCGACCTTATGCCACTGGAAACCTTGCAAAAGCTGTTGCCGCTTGACCTCTTTGAATTTGAAGGCATGATCATCCTGCGTCTGCGTGATGTGACCGAACGTGAGGTATTGAATATTATCCGTAACCGCCTCCTGGACCTGCATACTTTTTCCGATTCCAATGTTTTCAATGAATTGCAGGCACAAGTGCAAAACCTGATTGGTTTGCCAGGCGTGTATACAGCAGTCAAGCCCTTCTTCCGTGTCAATAACCACCTGGTGCTGTCGGAAGTGTACAGCAGCATCACCGGAGCTGCCCAGAAAGAACCTACACCCGAGCAATTACAGTATATGTACCAGGCCGTGGTGAAAGCTTTCAAACATAGCGGACGTCCCCTGCTCATTCCCCAGATCAATGATGAAGCCGTGATCCGTTATCCTTTCATCACCATGCTGGCCGAGTTGGGTTATAAGAGCGCTATTATTTGTCCGCTCCTGGCCGATAATCATGATATGCTGGGCGTGCTGCTCATCGTTAGTGAAACGGCCGGCACTTTCAATTCATCCCATATTGCCAAAATAGAACCCGCCATCCCCCTGTTTAAACTGGCCATGGAAAAGAGCCAGGAAAACCTCGATCACCAGGTAGATCGTGTCATCAAAGACCAGTTTACGGCTGTACAGGATGCAGTGGAATGGAGGTTCACAGAAGAAGCCCTGCGTTACTTAACACGCAAGAGCAAAGGGGAGCAGGTGAAGATCGAGCCCATCGTGTTCCAGAATGTATACCCGATGTATGGCGCTATCGATATCCGCAATTCATCGGTAGAACGTAACAATGCCATCCAGCTCGACCTGCTGGAGCAACTTAACCTGGCGAAAGAGATCATCCAGCTGGCCCGGAAGGAACATCCTTTCCCCCTGCTCGATGAGACTTCTTTCAAGTTGCAGAAGTTCACGCATTCCGTATCAAATATCTTGTTTGCCGATGAAGAGATCGCTATCCTGCAATTCCTGCGGGTAGAGCTTATCAACCTGTTCAAACACCTGCAATCCATATTGCCGGCGCTGAACAAGGACATCAACCGGTATTTTGATGCCATCAATTCCCCGGTAGAGATGGTGTACCACCACCGCAAGGAATACGAAGACAGCATCACTACGATCAACAATGCCGTAGCGCGCTTCATCGACCGGGAACAGGAGGCAGCCCAGAAAATATTTCCCCATTACTTCGAGCGCTTTGTGACCGATGGGGTAGACTTCAATATTTACATTGGCCAGTCTATCAGTCCGGATAAGAAATTTGATTTCTTCTACCTGAAGAACCTCAAGATCTGGCAGCTGAGCACCCTGGCCAAAGCGGCCCGCCTTACCCACCAGTTAGAAAAGGAATTGCCGCTGCGCCTGCAAACCAGCCAGCTCATATTGGCCCATAGCCATCCGATCTCTATCAGTTTCCGCACCGCAGAACGCAAGTTTGATGTAGATGGAGCTTACAACATCCGTTATGAGATCATTAAAAAACGGATTGATAAGGTGCATGTGAAGGATTCCAACGAAAGGCTTACCCAGCCCGGCACCATTGCCATCGTGTATTCACAGCCACAGGAAGCACAGGAATACCTGGAGTATATCGAGTTCCTGCAGAACCAGGGATTGTTGAAAGGAGAGATTGAGAGGTTTGACCTGGAAGAATTGCAGGGCGTAAGTGGCCTGAAAGGCCTGCGGGTGGCCATCAACCTCGAAGAGGAAGTGCCACAGGAGTTTAAGAAAGAAGCTAAGAAATCTACCAGTCTGAGTAAGTAAAATACCTGTACATCCTGGCCATCATGATATGGCCGGGATGTATTATTTTTCCCACCTTAGGTATAGACTACAGTCCCCCGCTCTTAAAGTCGAAATCAAATTCAAACATTTTCTTCGGATGCAGGTTCATCGCAGTGGCGATAGTCACCACCGTAGCAATGGTAGGGCTGCTTTCCCCTACTTCAATCCTGTATACCTGCTTGGGTTCAATACCTGCCTGGGCGGCCAGGGCCTCACGGGAGAGTTTCTTGGCAGTTCTCAACCGCTTCAGGTTGGCGCCAAATGCTTTGTTGTATGCTTCGTTACGGATATTCACGGGTGTGAAGGTCTTATTTATGTGAAATTAAGTTGCGTCAATTTTGACGCAACGCTCATTTTTCTCCTGCTTCCTGCACAGGGAGCGAGGCAATAACCCCGTATTAACAGACAGCAGCGCTATTTTCCCGGCCTGTAAAAGAATCTTAATATGGTGGCTTTACCGTTCACGCCTTCATTGGAGATGAACATATCCCCATTGGGAGCAAATGTTATCCCCTCCGGCTGGGGAAACTGATCAGGATTCAGCTGCCATGCGCCTTCTATCTTACCATCGAGGGTGGTCTGCAGCATAGCCTTGCCTACTGAAGCAATAATAAAAAGCTTGTGGGTGATGGGGTGAATAGCTGCCGCGGAAGGTTTGAATTCCGCGTTATTATCCTTAAGGTGGGCATGGATCTCTTTGCGGCGTATTTCGTATAAAATATTATCAGAGAACTGCAGGCTGTCCAGTGAAAAGGTATAAGTGATCACCCCTTTTTTGGTTTCCCGCTGTTCTTTGGACATCAATACAAGCTTTTGGAGATTGGGATCGTAATATAGCGTTTCAAACTCGATCTTCTTGTCGCGGGGAAATTCAAATTCTTCTTCTGTATTGGGAGTACCTACCGGCACACGATGGATATTGCCATTGCTTTCCAATACATAATAATAATCGCCTATCATCACCACATCTTCATAATCCCTTTTCCTGCCAAATTTACTCACCGTATAATCTCCGGTGGTGCTGTTGATCAGAAATACCTTGCCTTCCTCGTCATTAATAGCGGCAATCCTGGTATCGGAGAGGTAATACATACCCGATATTTCCAGTAACTCCTTGTCCAATACGATTACTTGTTTATCGGCAGTATGGTAGCCCGGTAGGGCGGGCACAAATGATTTGCCCTGGCGGCTACAGGCCGATAAGGAAGTGACCAGTAATATATACAACAGGAAAAAGAAGTTCGTAACTTTCATAAAGCCAATGGCGTTAAAGTACAAAGTTGCCGATTAATTCTTCTAAATATACAATCTTTTATTGCTTAATTTAGACAGCTAAAATAACCTGGTCATGTCCATGGACAGTCAATCTTTATTGCAGGAAACAGAACGCTTCGTCACCCATTTCTTTGCTACCCGTGTAAAACCGGAATTTCTGTTCCACAATATTGACCATACCAACGATGTGGTGAAAGCTTCCACTACACTGGCCAATTACTACCAGTTGCCGGAAAATGACCGGTTGGTACTATTGCTGTCTGCCTGGTTCCATGATACTGGTTATTCCAGTGGCAATGCCCGCTGGCATGAGACCGTCAGTAAAGAGATTGCCACCGATTTCCTCCAACAGCACCAGGTAGATGCCGCTGTTATTGAACAGGTGGGCAATGCCATCATGGCCACCCAATGGCCCCAATGCCCGGTCACCCTTACAGAACAGATACTTTGTGATGCCGACCTTTTTCACCTGGGCAATGACCAGTTTGATGAAAAGAACAAGTTACTGCGGAAAGAGTTGAACATGCTGTTCGACAAAAAGCTAAGCAAGAAGGAGTGGCGCCAAAAGAACATCTTCTTCCTGCAGCAGCACCGCTATTTTACCGACTATGCCCGTAAGAACCTGCAGCCTGTAAAGGAGCGGCATTTAGCGGCGCTATTGGAAAAAGCACCTGAAGAGCAGGTAGACACGGCTGAACAGGCCATTAAGAACATCCCTCCCAAACCGGTAGAAGCGGCCACCAGCCATCCCGAGCATCATAAAACAGCCAAGGTAAAAGTAAAGGGCGAGCGCACGGAACGCGGTATCTCTACCATGTTTCGCATTATGTCCCAAAACCATGTGAACCTGAGCCAAATGGCGGATAGCAAAGCCAATATCATGATCTCGGTAAACACCATTGTGATGTCGATCATGGTATCGGTACTGTTGGGTAAGCTGCAATTCTATCCCGAATTTACCTGGCCCACCATTATCTTATTGGTAGTATGCCTGGGCGCCGTGGTATTTGCCATCCTGGCTACCCGTCCCAATATTACCAAGGGAACTTTTACAGAAGAAGATATAAAGAATAAGAAAATCAACCTGCTGTTCTTTGGCAACTTCTACAACATGTCTTTGCATGAGTATGACTGGGCCATGAAGGAAATGATGAAGGACAATGAATACCTCAACAGCAGTATGATCAAGGATATTTACTTCCTGGGGGTGGTATTGGCGCGCAAATACAAGTTTCTCCGCATTAGCTACAATATCTTCATGTTTGGTTTGATAGGGGCCATACTGGCTTTTGCCATTGCCTTCCTGTTACAACCCAATGTGCCCGCCAATTAATTGGCCGATCCCAGCATTTCCCGCAATTTCATCACCAGTTCTGTTTTGGTAATGGGTATGCCCATGATCTTATTGTACCCTTTGGCGTCTATAAAATATTGGTCGCGGATGATCTTAATAAGCTGGCCATTGTTGATCTCCGGGATCAGTACCTGGTCGAAGTGCTGAAGCATGTCGCCCAGGTTTTTGGGGAAAGGCCGCAGGTGCCGCAGGTGGGCATGGCTTACGGCAAAGCCTTCTGCCTGTAATTCAGCTACAGCACTCTTAATGGCGCCATAAGTACTGCCCCAGCCCAATACCAGCAGTTTGCCTTTTTCAGGACCGCTGTCCAGTTGTTGTTCGGGGATATAGTCGGCGATCTTTTCTATTTTTTCCTGCCTGATCTTTACCATCAGCTGGTGGTTGTCCGGATCATAACTCACATTACCCGTAATGTTTTGCTTTTCCAGTCCGCCAATGCGGTGTTCCAGCCCGGGTGTGCCGGGGATAGCCCAGGGACGTACCAGCTTTTCATCACGCAGGTAAGGCTGGAAGGCAGGCTCTCCGTGTCCCAGCTCTGTTTTAAATTTCACCGTTATGGGAACCAGCTCATCGCTCTTGGGAAAGCGCCAGGGCTCGGCGCCATTGGCAATATATCCATCGCTCAGGAAGATCACTGGTGTCATGTGCTGGATGGCGATACGCACGGCTTCATATACAGCGGAAAAACAATCGCTGGGAGTAGAGGCCGATACGATCGGCATAGGGCATTCGCCATTGCGGCCGTAATAAGACTGCAGCAGATCACTTTGCTCTGTTTTGGTAGGCAGGCCTGTAGAAGGACCGCCACGTTGAATATTACAGATCAGCAAGGGTATCTCCATCATTACGGCTAGACCCATCGCTTCGGCTTTTAAAGCCATGCCAGGGCCTGAGGTGGTAGTGATGCCCAGGGAGCCACCATAAGCGGCGCCAATGGCGGAAGTGATGGCTGCTATTTCATCTTCGGCCTGAAAGGTCTTTACGCCAAAGGATTTGTATTTGCTTAGTTCATGCAGGATATCGGAAGCTGGTGTTATAGGATAAGAACCCAGGTACAAAGGCAGGCCGCTCTTTTGGGAGGCAGCGATGAGCCCATAAGCCAGGGCCTGATTGCCCATGATGGAGCGGTAAACACCCGGCGGCATCTTAGCTTTCTCCACGCGGAAGGTGGTCGTAAATGTTTCCGTGGTATCGCCGAAGTTATAACCGGCCTGTAACGCCCGGATATTGCTTTCCTGTATTTCAGGTTTCTTACCGAATTTATCTTTGAAGAACTGGATGGTATTGACCATATCACGGTTATACATCCAATACAGAAAGCCCAGTACAAACATGTTCTTGGCGCGGTCCTTCTCCTTAGTGCCCATGGTAATGTCCTTCAACGCTTCCCGGGTCATTTTGGTAACGTCTATCTTAATTACCTCGTAATTGCTGAGGCTTTCATCTTCCAGGGGATTGATGCCATCGGGATAATTGGCCAGCCGTAAATTCTTGGTATCGAAGCCGTCAGTATTGGCAATGATCTTGCCTCCTTTTTTCAGTGCCTTGAGGTTTGTTTTGAGTGCTGCAGCATTCATGGCTACCAGCACATCGCATTCATCGCCCGGGGTAAAGATCCGGTCGCTGGAAAAGCGAAGCTGGTAACCGCTTACACCTGGCAGGGTGCCCTGGGGGGCCCTGATCTCGGCAGGGAAGTCGGGGAAAGTGGCCAGGTCGATGCCCAGCAAGGCAGTATTGTTGGTAAACTGGCTGCCTGTCAATTGCATACCATCGCCGGAATCTCCGGCAAACTTGATCACCACATCCTGTAGTACCTCTTCTTTACGGCTCATTGGCAAGTGTTGTAACAGTAAATTTAAGATAATTTACGCACCCACCCATTGCCGTTTCCTGAATGACGATTTTGGCATTTAAACAATCTTTAACCAAAACAATTTGCATAGCGGCCCTTCCTTGTTATAACTTAATAGTCTAAAATTTCCCCTCAACAAGTATGGAAACCCAAGATGACGAAGGCGGTCCTACCGCCTTTGCAACCTACCGCCCGCTCTTTCTTTTGCTGGTACTGATGGCCTGTGCCAAATCGACCCGGAAAAGCGAAACCAACACCATTTTATTCAACAATCAACCAACCGTCAAGGCAGTGGAGAAAACGACTCCACCTGTACGTAAGAAGAAAAAGAAGAAGATCTATCTTACGTTTGATGATGGTCCCAATAAAGGGACCCGCAAAGTATTGGGCATCGTACAACAGGAACAGGTGCCTGTTACTTTCTTCCTCATTGGCGAGCATGTATTTGCCAGCACCTCTCAACGCGCTACCTGGGACAGCCTTCGCGTAGACAGCTCCATCGAGTTGTGCAACCACAGTCATACCCATGCGTGGCACAACCGGTACAACAAATTCTATGAACAACCCGATTCTGTAGTCAACGATTTTAAGCGCTGCCGGGACAGCCTGGAGCTTACCAATACCATTACCCGAACACCCGGCCGCAATATCTGGCGGGTAGATACCCTTAGTTATACTGATCTGAAGAAGAGCGCTGCCGCGGCTGATTCCCTGCAGCAGGCAGGATTTACCATCATCGGCTGGGACCTGGAATGGCATTATGACCATAAGAGCTTTACGCTGAAGAATAAGTCGGATGAGCTGCTGTTGCAGATCGACAGCTTGTTTGCCGGCAACAAGACCAGGATACCGGAACACCTGGTAATACTGGCACACGACCAGGTATACGATGATTCGAATGATTCGGCCGAACTGCACCAGCTGATCAAAAAACTGAAAGCAAGGGATGAATATGAATTGCTGGTGACGAGCAGGTACCCGGGCGTGAAGCCGTGAATACAGCTTCGAGCGGTGAGCTGCGAGCTGCGAGCGCCTTTGCTTCGATAGCGGATTTCTCCCTGCGGTCGAAATGAAAAAGGGTGAAATGACAAAACAGCGTGAGTGGCGTAAAAAGAAAAGCCCGGCTAAGCGATGCTTACCGGGCCTTTGCAAGGGGTACACAGACTACCATCAAAGTATAGCATAAGCCGGTTCTTTAACCGGCGGTGCAATGTCGTATACAGGCTTCAGCAAGCCATCTTTCAAACCATACACCCAGCCATGGATATGTGGCCGGGTGCCTTTATCCCATGCCCGGCGGATGGTATCGGTCTTCGACAGGTTGATCACCTGTTGACGTACGCTGAATTCGGCCAGGAGGTTCACCCTGGCTTCCGGATCGGTAATGCTGTCGATCACCGAGCGGTTGTCCTGGTAGGTGTTCTTGATATTGATGAGCCATTCGTCCAGCAGGCCCAGGCTTTCATTGCCCAGGGCGGCTTTCACACCTCCACAGCCATAATGGCCGCACACGATCACGTGTTTTACTTTGAGGTGGATCACGGCATATTCCAGCACACTGAGCAGGTTGATGTCATTGTCAACTACCAGGTTGGCAATATTGCGGTGCACAAATATTTCACCGGGATTGGTGCCGGTGATCTGGTTGGCTGGCACGCGACTGTCGCTGCAGCCGATCCACAGGAATTCCGGTGTCTGGCCTTTTGAGAGGCGATCAAAGAAACCGGGATCTTCCAGCTGGGTCTCATAAGCCCAGGCTTTATTTTCGAGGAGTAACCTTTCGAATGAGTTCATAATAATTAGTTTTTGGATAATACAAGTTCTTTTGGATGGGGAGTATGAAATCCCTGCTCCTTATATACACTCTTCTTCAGTTCCACCGTGATGTTCTTCAACGGGGCATGCTTCTGGAAATCTTCTATTACCTCAATTACATCCTTGTCTATAAAATCGGCCCTTGCGGCATCGATCAATACGTAGGAATTTTCGGGTACTTGTTCCAGCTTTCTTTTAATGATGGGCTTGTTGAGGAAGGATACGTCTTTGCGCAGGCGGAACAGGTACTTGTTGTCATCGTTGACAACAAATACAGCCGATTTGAAATTACTGCGCAATACGAAGATCAAACCTATGCAACAGCCGATGAGGATACCTACCAGCAGGTCGGTCAACAGGATGGCCACCACGGTGATCACAAAAGGCAGGAACTGGTCCAGGCCCTTTTTGTAAAAGGCTTTGTACAAAGAGGGTTTGGTGAGCTTGTAACCGGTGTAGATCAGTACGGCAGCCAGGGCCGAGAAGGGGATCAGGCTCAGCAATCCCGGGATCAGGGCCACACACAACAAGAGCAATATACCATGTGAGATGGCAGATATTTTTGTTTGTGCGCCGGCATTGACGTTGGCCGAAGTACGTACCACCACGGAAGTAAGCGGTAAACCACCTATTAAACCAGATACAATGCTACCTACACCCTGGGCCTTCAACTCCCGGTTGGTGGGGGTCACCCGCTTGTAAGGGTCCAGCTCATCAGATGCCTCAATGTTGAGCAGGGTTTCCAGACTGGCTATAATGGCAATGGTCAATGCGCTTGTCCACACCGTTATATTACCCAGGTAACTAAAGTCGGGATGGGTGAAGAAGGATAAAAACTCCTTCGGTGTGCTGGCCATCGGGATTGACACCAGGTGAGAAGCTCCCAATGCGAGGTCAGGCTTGTTGGCCTTCAGCCATTCATTGATGATCACACTTATGATCACCACGATCATGGCAGAAGGGATCAGTCTTAATACTTTCGACTTTTTGGAGATCTTTTCCCATACAATAATGATGGCCAGTGATAGCAGGCCGATGCCCAGCGCCACGGGCAGGATATTCTTGAACGCATAAAACACCTGTGTAAAAGTATTGTTGCCACCGGGTTGTTTAAATGATTCATCACCTTCGAAATCGCCCTCGTCGCCCAACAGGTGAGGTATTTGTTTTAATATAAGTATCAGACCGATGGCGGCCAGCATGCCTTTAATGGCTGCGCCAGGGATATAATCACCCAGCACTCCGGCTTTCAGAAAACCCAGTATGATCTGGATGAGACCTGCCAATACCACGGCCACCAGGAAGGCTTCATACACCTGGAGTTTGGTAATAGCGGCCAGTACAATGGTGGTAAGGCCGGCTGCGGGTCCGCTCACACTCAATTGAGAGCCGCTTAAGGCGCCAATAACAATACCACCCACAATACCGCCAATAAGACCTGCAAATGGAGGTGCGCCTGACCCTATCGCAATACCAAGACATAAAGGCAGGGCCACCAGGAATACAACCACCGAAGCCGGTAAGTCTGCACCAAGAGAACGTAAATAGCTTTTAGGCTTTTGCACCATAACAATAATTATTAGAAAAATGAGACAGGATTGTATGCCGGCACACCTGTTAAGACCACTTTGAACGCGATCTTACCATTGCATCGACAGCAATACCTTTTCCTGTTACCGGAAAGGGGGTTAAGAAATAAAATTGAATGAAACGTACTGGTATGACAAGCGGGGAGAAAGACTACGCTTTGGGAGGAGGCGTTATCAGTTCAAAGTGTACGATCTGTAATTTCTCTGTTTCATGGATCTTGTGAGCAAACATGGGATCGATCCAGAAGGGATGGTCCAGATCGGGCCCTTCGTGAATGTATTCTTCGTTTACAGAGACTGGCTTGTTAGGCGCTTTTTCATCGGGGCCGGAAGGCGAACAGGGATTGTTGGTTTCCGGTGATTCTTCATCGTTGGATGATGCCCAGCATGTTTTAATGGAAGATTCGGGAGAAGCGTAAATAAAGAAGTTCATGCTGGTAAGCAGGAGCAATAACAGCATCATACCAACCGCCGGAAAGATCTTCCGGGGCGGGACTGCCTGGTATTTTTTATGTGCCTGCTTCATAATCACTTTACGTACAATGCAAATATAACCCGGGAACCGGGGAATTGTTATGGCGTTTGGTTTTTTTTAACAATTTGATGACGCTGCCCAGACAGTTCTATTGCTGGTGAACAGGTTCTGCCTGTTGTTGCCATTAAAACGGTCAACGGGGCATTTATTGTGTTGTTTATTAAACATTTCCGGGGCTTCCGGAATTGCCTTCTTTCCTTGTAAGCTGGGGGTACAGTTGACACCTTGTCGTTTGCAACGAAGAGGAAAGGTGTCAACTGTATTCCAACCTTTTACAACTCGTTCGAGTTTTCGGGCAGGTGCTGGTATTCACCTTTCACAGCATAATAGCCAAAGATCATGAGGCCCACGGCAATGGGGGTGAAAATGGTGATAATAATGATCCAGATGACCGGGTTGTTGATGTCTTTCTTACCGGCCGGGTCAATATGGGTAATGGCTCCCTGGACCAGGAAGTAAATAACCACGGGCCCCAGCAGCAACCATATAATACCTAATAATTTCTTGAGCGTATTCATACAAGAGCTTTTAATCAGTTACGTCTTTATCAATTTTGTTGGACAGGTAAATGCTGCCGATCACAAAGCAGAGGGCGGCAATACCGATGGGGTAATAAAGGCCTACCAATGGATTTTGAGGGAAGGTGGTAGTTAGCAATAACCCGATAAAAGGAACCAGGCCACCAAATACACCGTTGCCGATATGGTAGGGCAGGCTCATGGAGGTGTACCTGATCTTGGTAGGGAACATCTCTACCAGGAAGGCAGCAATAGGCCCATATACCATGGTGACCAGTACGATCATGATCCACACCAGGAAAGTGAATTTGAAATAGGTGGTTGTATTGACTTTCTTGTTAGTCAATACGGGATTGGAGAGTTCGAAATACCTGCGTGGGGCGCCAGCGTTATTAATGAGCACCGTATCGGTAAATACCTGGGTATACTTTGATCCATCGGGTGTTTCAAAGTGGGCGGTGCGGTGAAAAATGGAGCCTCCTTCAATTGGTGTTATTTTCCGGTCTTCCTGAATGAGCTTGCTTTCGGTTTTATACCATTCTTTGGAATCGGTATCCTTCAGGAAAGTGGAAAAGATAGGATAGTATAATACAACGCCCAGGAACATGCCGGTGAGCATGATCCATTTTCTACCGATCCTATCGCTCAACCAGCCAAAGAAGAGAAAGAAAGGGGTGGCAAAAGCAATGGCCCACAGCATGATGGTGCGGCTCTGTTCAAATTCGAGACCGCATTTTGTTTCCAGGAAGCTCTGGGCATAGAACTGGCCGGTGTACCAGATCACACCCTGGCCCATTACGGCGCCAAACAAAGCCAGCAATACCATTTTGAAGTTGGCTTTATTGCGGAAGCTTTCTTTTAATGGATTGGAAGAGGTCTTTCCTTCTTTTTTTAGTTTGGTGAAAATGGGGGACTCCTCCATCTTCATCCGGATATAGATGGAAACGATCACCAGGAAGATGGATACCCAGAAAGGATAGCGCCAGCCGCCCCAGGGGGCATTGAACTGTTCATCGGTCATATTGAGCTTTACCAGCATGATGACACCCAGGGCTACAAACAAACCCAGGGTAGCGGTGGTTTGGATCCAGCTGGTATAATAACCACGTTTATTGGCGGGCGAATATTCAGCCACATAGGTAGCCGCGCCGCCGTATTCACCACCCAGGGCCAGACCCTGTATCAACCGGAGGGCCAATACCAGCAAAGGGGCAGCCATCCCAATGCTTTTATAATTGGGCACGAGGCCAATGAGGAAGGTAGAACCTCCCATCAGGATCAGCGTAAGGAGGAATGTGTACTTACGACCTATCATATCGCCGAGGCGGCCAAACACGAGGGCGCCGAAAGGGCGAACGATAAACCCTGCGGCAAAGATGGCCAGGGTGCTTAGCAGGGCAGCAGTAGCATTGCCTTCGGGAAAGAATTGTGTACTGATCGTTTTGGCGAGCATGCCGAAGATGTAGAAATCATACCATTCGATCATGGTACCTACGGATGATGCAACGATCACCTGGCGGATTATGCTTGCGGGTGCAGCAGTCGTTTGATTCATGGAGGGAAGATAATTTGAAAAATTGAATATCCCGCACGATGAAGCAAGTTTTGAGATTGTGTAACCAAGACAATATAGGATAACTGATGCACAGCATAGTCTATCAATCTGCGGGAGTTTGTTATAAGATCATCAATTTTTTCCCGTACACCTCCCCTTTATGGCAGTAAGTGGCAACGTTGCCGTAAATAATTTTCAAATTTTCGATTCCTCCCATTTTCAAATTCAAACTGTTGTATTTTTAAGGCCCAAAAACAAGGAAAACGATCAGTCTATGTCATATCCCTACCAGATCAGGTCAGCAGAGCAGTACCAGGCAGCATATAAAAAGAGTGTGGATCATCCCGAAGAATTCTGGAGTGATGTAGCATCTCATTTTCAGTGGCGCAAGCCCTGGGATAAGGTATTGGAATGGGATTTCAAGAAACCCACGATCAAATGGTTCAGCGGAGCCAAGTTGAATATTACGGAGAATTGTATCGACCGTCACCTGGAGAAGCTGGGCAATAAGCCGGCCATCATCTGGGAGCCTAACGATCCTGAAGAATACCATCGTGTACTCACTTACCGTGAGCTCTACAATAAAGTGGTGCAGTTTGCCAACGTGCTTAAGAATAACGGTATTCGAAAGGGTGACCGTGTTTGTATCTATATGGGTATGGTGCCCGAGCTGGCGATTGCTGTATTGGCCTGCGCCCGCATAGGGGCTATCCACTCGGTGGTATTTGGCGGATTCAGCGCTCAAAGTATCGCGGACCGTTTGCAGGATGCAAAAGCGGAGTTTGTAATCACTTGCGATGGTGCTTACCGGGGTAATAAAGAGATCCCTTTAAAGGGCGTGATCGATGATGCGCTGGTGCAATGTCCTTTTGTAAAGCGGGTGATCGTATTGACGCGTACACGCACGGCGGTTTCTATGATCAAGGGGCGTGATGTGTGGTGGGAAGATGAAATAAAGAAAGTGGAAACACAAGGTAATCCGGACTGTGCGGCGGAAGAGATGGACGCGGAAGATATGCTGTTTATATTGTATACTTCGGGCTCTACGGGCAAACCCAAGGGAGTAGTACATACCTGTGGGGGATACATGGTGTATACCAATTATTCTTTTGTGAATGTATTCCAGTACCAGCCTGGTGAGGTGTTTTTCTGCACGGCGGATATTGGCTGGATCACTGGTCACAGCTATATCGTATACGGTCCTTTGAGTGCGGGCGCTACCAGCCTGTTGTTTGAAGGCGTACCTACCTGGCCCGATGCAGGCCGCTTTTGGGATGTGGTTGACAAACATAAAGTGAATACGCTGTATACAGCGCCCACTGCTATCCGCAGCTTGATGGGCTTTGGTCTGGGGCCTGTGGAGAAGCATGATCTCAGCTCACTGAAGGTATTGGGTACAGTAGGTGAGCCCATCAACGAAGAAGCCTGGCATTGGTATGATGAACATATCGGTAAGAAGAAATGCCCCATTGTAGATACCTGGTGGCAAACGGAAACAGGTGGCATCCTTATTTCCAATATGGCGGGTATTACACCCGGCATACCCTCTTTTGCTACTTTACCGCTTCCCGGTGTGCAGCCCATACTGGTGGATGAGAACGGGAAAGAAGTGGAAGGCAATGGGGTGAGTGGCAACCTCTGTATCAAATTCCCCTGGCCTGGTATGTTGCGTACCACCTATGGAGATCATGAGCGCTGCCGCCAGAATTATTTTGCTACTTACGACAACCTGTATTTTACTGGTGACGGTTGCCTGCGCGATGAGAACGGTAATTATCGTATAACCGGCCGGGTAGATGATGTGTTGAATGTGAGCGGCCACCGTATTGGCACGGCGGAAGTGGAGAATGCGATCAACATGCATACGGGTGTAGTGGAAAGTGCGGTAGTGGGTTATCCCCATGATATCAAAGGACAGGGCATTTATGCTTATGTAATTTACCAGGGCAGCAGTGATCACGATGATAAATTGGTACGCCAGGATATAGCACAAACGGTGGCGCGTATCATTGGGGCGATTGCCAAGCCCGATAAGATTCAGTTTGTAAGTGGCCTTCCCAAGACAAGAAGTGGTAAGATCATGCGGAGAATACTACGTAAAATTGCAGAGGGGGAAACTGATAAATTAGGCGACACTTCTACCCTTTTGGACCCTTCAGTAGTGGAAGAGATCAAGAACGGAAAATTATAGGGCAGTACATATAAAAGAAAACCCCATGGCTGGAGTGAATATGGGGTTTTCATAGAGACGGAAACATTGGCCGTTTTCTGATTACCAATGTTATATGGATTGTTCTATCTCCCAAAGTTAATTGGGTCTTTCAAGGATAGGATCTGCACGCTATTTAGGAGCGATATTCATGCCAGATTCATGGAGAAAAGGAGCACGAGGATAACCCATTTCAGGCGATCAAAACAGCGTCTGTAAAACTACTAAACCCACTCATGAGACTATTACGAAGGGCATTGCGGGTACTGGCCGTCCTGATCGTGCTGCTCAATATCATGGCTATCTTTCATGCCTGCCGCTTCACTTACTTCTACGATGATAAAGACACTGTTGTAAAAAAGCCCGAGCAAATGACTGGCTGGGATAAAACAAAAGTGATCTTGTTTGGCCTGCAATATCCCAAGTCGGTCAACGATATCCTCCCCAACATTCCTTTTGATACGCTTTCCTTATTGACCGCCGATCACCTGCGCCTGCGGGGCTGGTATATACCCAAAGACAGCGCCAAAGGAACGGTGATCTTGTTCCATGGGCATGGATCATCCAGCGGGAAAATATTGGATGAAGCTTATTATATGCACAGTCTTGGGTTCAATACGTTGTTGATGGATTTCAGGGCGCATGGCAATAGTGAAGGGAATGTATCGACGATTGGTTACCGGGAAGCGGCTGATGTGAAAGCTGCCTATGACTATATACGCGCCAAAGGGGAGAAAAATATTGTGTTGTGGGGTGTATCGCTGGGGGCGGCCACCATTACGCGGGCTATTGCTGTCTATGATGTGAAGCCTGAGAAGGTGATCCTTGAATTGTCGTATGGTACTTTATCGGCGGCTGCCAAAGGCAGGATACGCACGATGGGTTTACCGGAGCAACCCATTGCAGCCTTACTTACCTTCTGGGGTGGTACGGTAAGGGGATTCTGGGCCTTTGGTCTCAATCCGGAGGAGTATGCTAAAAAGATAAACTGCCCGGTGCTGGTGCAGCATGGCGCCCTGGACGCACGGGTAACAAGGACAGAATCTGAAACTATCTTCGACAATATACCGTATAAGGGTAAAAAGCTGGTAGTTTATGAAACAGCCAAACATGAATCCCTCTGTAAAAAGGAGCCAAAAAAATGGAAACGGGAAATAAAGTCTTTCTTACTGAATAATTGAACCAGGGGATGCTTCCCCGGCTCACCCACCCGCATTCAAAGCCCACGGGTTAGCGACGCACGATTACTTTGGTGCCTATTGGTAAATAGGCTTCCAGTTCGTCGAGGTCATCATTCTTAACGGCTATGCAGCCATTGGTCCAATTGGTGAAATCGTCTACCACCAGGTTGTCATTGGGCCAGGTGCCATGGATGGCAATGCCGCCACCAATTTTGGCATTTTTGGGAATCAGGCCTTTGGCTTTACGTTGGTTGAATTTGGCAATGCTTTCGGGATTGGGGTAATCCAGCATCAGCATTTTATGCCATTTCTCGTGAGGTCTTTTAGAAATGATCTTAAAGGTACCTTCAGGTGTCTTACGATCGCCCTCCACCATTTTATCGTTGAGGTCTTTATTGCCAAATACTACGGGGTAGGTGGCATACCAGCCTTCCTCATCATAGACCTGCAGTTCATAGTCTGATTTGTCTACAATGATGTATACAGTACCCGTAGGCTCATTACCACTAAAGAATCTTTTCTTGATCACCCTTGTTTCGATGGTTTTAAAGGCGGCTAAGCCGGCAACGGATACAAGGAGCAGCGCGACGAAATGTTGGCGTTTCATGGTTACCATGGTTTTGCGTAGAGACCAGGCGATGGGTAAGCTTTTAATGAATAATGTTTTTAACAGGATCACCTCCTACAGAACGTATGAGGAAATAAAAATATTTTTCATGGGGATAAGTTTTAACACGGTACACAGACAATAAGGGATATTCAAAGTGCTCCGTGGAAAATTATAAGCAATTTTTCTGCCATTTCTGGTTAAGCGATTGTTGCGACTGTTATATTTTATGCCGGACCGGGGCGGATGTCCCCGCACTCCAGATTGCTGCCTCTTTGACCCTTAATTGTAATTTTCCGTGATATTCATGAACTTGCTGACTTAAATTAAAACTGTACATGAAACTGCTTTTCTATATACTGCCTGTATTGGCCGGTGTGGCGATGACTGTTCAATCGGGGATCAATGCCCAGCTCAGGGCAGCTATCAGTCATCCAATACTGGCGGCATTTATTTCTTTTCTGGGGGGCACGCTGGTGCTGGCGCTGATGTTATTGTTTTCCAAACAAACCATTCCGGCTTTATCGGCCTATAGTGATATTAGTTGGTATAAGTTTACCGGGGGCCTGCTGGGTGTATTTGTGGTAACGGTAGTGTTAGTGTCGGTCATGGAGATCGGGGCGGCGAATATGTTTGTGCTCATTATTGCGGGGCAGTTATTCACGGCCTTGCTGATGGACCATTTTGGGATTTTGGGGATGAAGCCAAGTCCGATCACTTTGCAGAAGATGATCGGCATTGTGTGTTTGATTGTGGGAGCTTACCTGGTGAACAGGAAATAAAAAATCGCTGAGGTGAACCTGGTTGTTCATCCTCAGCGATCGTACTTTCATGGCTGTACATTGGCTCTACCAGCTGCTGATCCTGATACCTACACTGTAGGGGGTGAGGTCCAATCCACGTTCGAAGATGCTTTCAGAAGCATAAGAACCGTATAATTTTACAGGGCCTAATCCCAGCTCGGCTAAATACTGGAGCTTCCAGGGGCGGAGGTCAAAATCATCACGCTTTTTACGTTTGCCATCTGCATCGGTGATGGTTTTCTGGCGGCTGGCATACAGGTAGCCTGCACTGGCGCCAAACGCCAGGCTAAATCCTCTTTCACGCTGAGGGGTAAAGTTGAACTCCAGCAACATGGGCACGGTCACATACTCGGCCACCAGTTTATTCTTGCTGTACTTGGTGGCAAGGTCCATGATCACGGTAGTACGGGGCTCGGTGAGGAACTTAACGGGCTCTTTGAAGCGGTAGTTGTTCATGTCGATGCCGAGGCCGTATTTCAGGTTTACCGCATGCTTAATGAGGTTGAGGCGCTGCATGAAGAACCAGATATTGACATTCGAAGATTTTACGGCTTTCAGTTTAAACCAGTCTTCATTTGATAGCGGTGCAAAAGCCTGTGCTTCGAGACTGCTATAGTTGGTCTTGTCATTGAAATTGGTGAAGCCCAGGTCGAGGATCAGCCAATTGGTGCTGATGTTGGAGGGCTTGTATTTACGGCGGTAGACACGGGTCCTTTCGCGGTCATTGTCTTCTTTGGCGCTTCCGCCGCCTGAGCGCACGATGATCATCTTACCTATCCGGATTGTATCGCTTTTGGGTTGCTGGGTGGTGGTATCTGTTTGAGCCATTGCTGAACATGCCATACCTATTCCCGCCAGGAGGGTTAACATCCTTTTCATACTTCTAAATTTACTTGTGTAATGGAGATTATTTTAACGCGAATTCAAAACTTGCTATACGGATGCTTGATTTTTCATGGTCCGTATCGGCATTGGTTGCTTTGTCAAAAACACGGGACACCTTCCGGAAGAAGCCACGCATTCTGTTTTTCTTATTATCAGGTTCAGTTGGATAGTAAGGTTCATCTTGATAGTCGGGTTTTGAAACAGGGTTGAGCGTTGCCATGCTTGCATTGATGTTCTTTTCTATTTCATGCGCTGTTAACCCGGTAGGAGTTGTAATAAGCTTGTTTGTTTCTCCTACAGTGCTTGCTGTTAAAGGCTTGTTCGTTTTTTCTTTATCCAGATCTGTCCGTACAGCCATCTTCTTCTCTTCTTCTTGTGGTACGTTTATCACCTCTGGAATGTTACGGGGAGCCTCAATATTTTTTCTTTCTTTCTTGTTAACGGTTGCGAAGCCTGTTGTTTTGTTGTCTTTAACAGGAACTGGTACTACCCGTGCAGGTTGATCAATATTCTTCTTGTCTTCCTTATTGGTCGCTAAATCAGGTGTAGGTGCCGTTGTCTGGTCGGGTGCAATTACTTTATCAGTAGTAGCGGCAATGTTCTGTTGAGTTTGTTCCTTGATGGCAGGTGTTGGTTGTTTTACCTGTGGGGCCTCAGTGTTTTTGGCAACATTCTTTTCTCCGCCTGGTTGTACCTTACCTCCATCTTTGGTGAGGGTATACCAGGTGGTTGCTCCCACAAACAAGAGTACAACAGCTGCGGCAGCGATTTTCCACCAGCGCATTCTTACAACAGGTGCTTTGTCTTCTTCTTCGCTGCGGTATAAAGTGTATTTATCTGCAAATACAATGGAGGTATCGGGCATCAGGCGCACCTGCTGGAATAATTCGAAGCTGGCCTGGTGCTGTGGGTTCCTGTATACAAATTGTTCTACCTGGTCTTTTTGTTCGTTGGTGAGCTCATCATCAGCATAGAGTACAAAATATTCTTCGCAATTGGTTTCATTAACGGGGTTGGGCGCCGAAGTGGTTCTTAGCAATAATTCTTTGTTCATGAACACGACGGGCTCATTGGCCGGCAGGATGGATTGCTGCAACATGACCAGCTCAGTGCGCAGGTCAGGATTTTCTTCCACGAAAGCTTCCACGGCTTTGCGCTGTACAATGCTTAGTTCATTGTCGACATACAGCAGGAAGAATTCTTCGTAATTATGGCGTGTGATGTTCATGCTATAACACATTTTCAGGGCTGACCAAATAGTTTTTTAACTGCACGCGGGCACGGTGTAAATACACTTTCACCTGGCTTTCCTTCAATCCCGTGATCTCTCCAATTTCTGTGTAAGAGTAACCTTCATAATCTTTCAGCAATACCAGTGAGCGTTGGGTTTCGTTGAGTTGCGCCAGCGCCATTTCCAGCACTTTTCGGGTGTTGTGCATGGGCCGGTCGTAAACTTTGGCATCATCGCGAAACTCATCTTTCAGGCTCACTCTTTTTGCTTTGCGCAGGTGATCGACCATCTGGTGGTAGGCTACGGTAAACAAATAACTCTTGCATTTGGTACCGTCTACATCGGCCCGGTTGATCCACATTTTCTCGAATGCCGTTTGTACCACATCCCTTGCATCCTCCTCATGGCGGAGGTTTTTCAGGATGAACCGGTACACGTTATCCGCATACTCTGTGACACATTGGTTGTACTCTTTTTCAGTCATAAGCTAAGTCCTGTCTCATTAATGTGCTTGTAAGGCTGTCTATTAGTTATACGTGGAAGGGTGTTTAAATGTTACAGCACCCCTATTCTTTTTGCCTTAAAAAGTAAAAAGAGGCTTTCGGGGCCTCTTTTCTATCATAAAATTCTGATAATCAAGGTTGATTAATGAGCTGTAACCATTACTGCCCGGTTGAGCGCCTCCAGGATCATGAATTCGCCCTGGGCCTTGGGCTTTTCGCACTGGTCCTTTGATTCACTGCATACACCGTCTTCAGTTGTTTTGCCTGCCCGGCTGGCGGCAAATACCAATATGCCGGCTGTAATTATCAGCAGCATAATAAAAGCCCGTAAATAGGATTTGCGAATCATAAGCGAGGCCATTTGATCTATAAGACGAAGTTATAGCCAAAATGTTACAGGAATGGTAAAGAAATCTGAAAATTGGCTGCTTTAGGCGGATTACCGGCAAAAAATACCCAATACCCGCTGGACGTATTTGACCCTTTCCAGACTATTATAGCAATGCCGTTGAATTCTTGAGAAATGTTCCGACTGTAGAGAGGGTTATATTTGGACCGGCGCATACATAGGTCATATTTTAAGTAAAATATATGCAAATACGAGTTAAAGAGGCTTTAAACACGCCCAATATCCGTCTTTTGTCCGAGTTTGGTCCCTGTTTGGTCCGGGTTTGGTCCCTGTTTGAAAGGGTCAAGTCCAGCAATCGATATTTTTAAGTTGCCGTACAGAATCTCCAGCCTTTTTTCAAGGGGAATAGTAGGACGGGATCAGGTAATCCATTGATAATGTATGGGTAATCTACGGAAGATCCCCGGGTGATCTTCTCTCAAGGTTCTCTGTAGCTTCTCTGAACGTTCTCTGTAGGTTCTCTGTAGCTCGGGCCGTATTTTTGTTTTTTATAATGTGTGGTTGTGCGACAGGGCTTTAGAAAATTTCAAATGAGCAGTATCCCAAATTGCTATTTTTGTGCCCTTATCTAAAAAACGCTCTTTCCATGAATGAAAATTTAGTCAAGAGGCTGGCTACTGAACTTGAAGAAATCAAGACTGCCGGATTGTATAAAACAGAACGCATTATTGAATCTCCGCAGGGAGCTGAAATAGTAGTGAACGGTAAGAAGGTGTTGAATTTCTGTGCGAATAATTACCTGGGGCTGTCCTCTCATCCCAAGGTGGTGGAGGCTGCCAAGAAAGCCATTGACCATCGTGGCTATGGCATGAGTAGTGTGCGGTTTATTTGCGGTACGCAGGATATTCACAAGGAGCTGGAGGCTAAGATCTCCCAATTCCTGGGTACGGAAGATACGATCCTGTATGCAGCGGCTTTTGATGCCAATGGTGGTGTGTTTGAACCCTTGTACAATGAGCAGGATGCGCTTATTTCGGATGAGCTGAACCATGCTTCCATTATTGATGGGGTGCGTTTGTGTAAAGCACAGCGTTACCGGTACAAGCACAACAATATGGAAGACCTGGAAGCGCAGCTGAAGGCAGCACAGGCGCAGCGTAGCCGTATTATTATCACGGATGGTTCATTCAGCATGGATGGTACGATTGCGCAGCTGGATAAAATTGTGGAGCTGGCAGAGAAGTATGATGCGGCTATTATGATCGATGAATGTCATTCCAGTGGTTTCCTGGGTAAAACGGGTCGTGGTACGCATGAGTACCGTGGTGTGATGGGAAAGATCGACATCATTACGGGTACGTTGGGTAAGGCGCTGGGCGGTGCTTCGGGTGGATTTACCAGCGGACGCAAAGAAGTGATCGAGATATTGCGTCAGCGCTCCAGGCCTTATTTGTTTTCGAATACGCTGGCGCCCAGTATTGTGGGGGCATCGATCGCGGTGCTGGACCTGCTGACAGAAACCACTGAATTAAGGGACAAACTGGAATACAATACGAAGTATTTCCGCAGCAAGATGACGGAAGCGGGCTTCGATATCAAACCGGGTGATCACCCGATTGTGCCCATTATGTTGTATGATGCCGTGATAGCGCAGAACTTTGCGGCCAAATTGCTGGAAGAAGGTATTTATGTAATTGGTTTCTTCTTCCCGGTGGTGGCTAAAGGTTTGGCGAGGATCCGCGTGCAGTTGAGTGCGGGTCATGAGCAGCAGCACCTGGATAAAGCGATTGCCGCTTTTACGAAGATTGGAAAGGAATTGGGGGTGTTGAAGTAGGGAGGAGAATATAGGATACAGAATTTAGAATACAGAAGGCCGAAAAGCCGGGATCATGTTGCTGAGATATAGCAAGCTTCCGGTCTTTCGGCCTTCTTATTATATAGTGTTTCCTCTTACTTTCCTGCGATCACGCTGATCTCGACATTTACGTTCTTGGGCAGTCCTTTTACGGCTACGGTTTCGCGGGCGGGAAAATTGCTTTGGAAATATTTGCCGTATACTTCATTCACGGTAGCAAAAAAGGCCATATCGCTGAGGAAAATGGTGGTCTTGACTATGTGGCTGAAATCCATACCAGCTTCTGCCAGTACAGCTTTGAGGTTGTGCATTACCTGGTGTGTTTCACCAAAAATATCAGTTGCGTCGATATTGCCGGTGGCAGGGTTAATGGCTATCTGACCGGACACGAATAACAAGCCGCCCAATTGAACAGCCTGGTTGTAGGGGCCAATAGGGGCCGGTGCATTGCTGGTATTGATAATCTTTTTTTCCATGGGCCAAAAATACAGGAAGTTTTGGGTTTGGGATTTCGGGTTTAGTGTTTCGAGTTTTGGGTTTCGTGTTTCGGGCGTGGAAAAGCTACTATTTGCCTGGATGTATTGTGGGCGGCGATTGCGGAATGCCGATTAGGGCTTACTTTGCGTAAATTTTTTGCCATGACCATTGCCATACTGGCCGATGAGGTGTTGAAAGCTGAGTGGCTTGCCAGGGAAGCACCGGCAGGAGTGGAGTATGTGTGGGCCGATTCGCTGCGTTCGCTGTTGATGATCGAAGCAGACGCTTATTTCGACCTGCTGTATACAGCCGATCCGGAAAGGATAGCCAGGGTGAAACCAGTGAATGGCAAACCTTTGTTTGTGAATGCTGTACCCTGGACCGGGAAAGTGACTGGTACAAAGGTGATAAGGATCAATGGCTGGCCTACTTTGTTACGCAGACCTGTAATAGAAATTGCGCTAACTGATGCAGGGCAGCAAGCTGCTGTCGAAAGTGTTTTCGGTGTTTTGCAATGGCGTTACCAGCTGGTGCCGGATATTGGTGGTATGGTTACGCCGCGGGTGTTGGCCATGATCATCAATGAAGCCTATTACACATTGGGAGCAGATGTAAGTACGAGGGCCGAAATCGATACAGCGATGAAATTGGGTACTAATTATCCGATGGGGCCATTTGAGTGGAGTGCGGCCATTGGCCTGGAAAATATCGCGGCATTGTTGAAGGAGTTGAGTCGTACAGATGAACGCTATGCGCTGGCGCCAGCCCTGGAACAGGAGCTTGCGGCGGGTGAAGGTCATCCATGATGGGCTGCCGATGGCGGGAAAAGAAATCTTTTTGATCGGATCGTATGCATTTAATAGCCATCTGGCATCATAATACATTGATTATTCGTTTTTAACAATGGGGTTGATACTGAATATAGACACAGCTACGCAAAACGCCAGCATTTGCCTTGCTGCCAATGGTGAATGTATTGCGACTATGGTAAACCGTGAACAAAAGGACCATGCGGGATGGGTGCAGGCCGCTATTGCGCAACTGATGCGGGAAGCGGGTTATACCATGCAACAGCTGGAAGCAGTGGCAGTTACGGAGGGGCCGGGTTCCTATACAGGGCTGCGTGTGGGGCTGGCCACGGCTAAGGGACTGTGCTATGCACTTCATATTCCGTTGATTACAGAGAGTACATTAAAAGTGATCGCTTATGCAACGCGGGGGGCTATGGGATTGTCATCCGGCCAATCTCCTCTGGTACCCACCTTATTATGTCCTATGATCGATGCCCGCAGGATGGAAGTATTTACCGCCGTCTATAGTATGGATTTGGAGGTAGTTATTCCGGGTGGTGCACGTGTTTTAGACAATAATTCTTTTAACAAAGAGTTAGAGAATAATCGTTTAATTTTCTGTGGAAATGCTATTGGTAAGTGGAAACCCCTATGTAACCATTCAAATGCAACGTTTTATGAGGGAGAAGAGTATTCCGCAGCTGACCTTGGAAAGCTAGCTGAACAAAGGTTTGAGCGGAAAATGTGGGCAGACCTGGCCTATGCGGAGCCCGCTTATCTCAAGGAATTCTACTCTCATATAAAAAATTAAACTAAGTGAAACTTTTATAGACCTTTAATTCACATAGTATTTTTTTTCTTGTAAATTTGGCACTCGCTTATCCTATTAAATTTTTAAAAGCTCTGATGTGCACATGAACGTAACAAGCAACTACTCCATGGTGCTGAATGCAGACGGCGTACATGGGGATTCCGTAAAGGTTGACTTCCTAAACCTGAAAAAGGCCGCAATGATCCTGCGGGCGCTCAACCACAAGTTGCGCCAGCAAATTCTAAAGCTCATAGATGAGCAAAAGCGCCTCACCGTCACTGAAATCTATGTGCGGCTCAGACTTGAACAGTCTGTAGCATCACAACATCTTGCGATTCTTCGCAGGGCTGGGATTGTAAAAACAGAGCGGGATGGCAAGTTCATCTATTATTCTGTGAATAGTGCCCGAGTGGCGCATATCATGGAGTGCGTAGAAGATCTGAATAGCTGATCAGCCGGTTTAACCTTTTGATAATCTGCTTATAAAGCAGGACATGGAACCCCATGTTCTGCTTTTTGCTTTTTAAGAATTAACTTTGCATCCATGTTTATAAAGCAATTATACACTGGCTGTTTGAGTGAAGCAGCCTATTACATTGAAAGTAAAGGTGAAGCAGTGATCATTGACCCCTTGCGGGATATTGCTGGTTACCTGGAACTGGCGAAGGAAAGAAACAGTTCGATCAAATATATCTTTGAAACGCACTTTCATGCGGACTTTGTAAGTGGCCACCTCGATCTGCAAAAAGCTACGGGGGCGCCCATTGTATACGGTCCGGCTACGGAAACGAATTTTCCGATCCACCTGGCAACAGATGGTGAACAGTTTAAGTTAGGAGACCTTACGATCGAAGTGTTGCATACACCGGGTCATACCCTGGAGTCTACCTGTTACCTGTTGCGCGATGAAAATAATGCTCCCTATGCCTTGTTTACGGGTGATACGCTGTTTGTAGGTGATGTGGGCAGGCCCGATCTGAGCAGCGGCAATCTTAGCAAGGAAGAACTCGCTTCTATGTTGTACGATTCCCTACAGCAAAAAATAGCTACCCTGCCCGATGAGGTGATCGTATATCCTGCGCATGGCGCCGGCAGCAGCTGTGGCAAGAACCTGGGGCCCGAGACGCATAGCACCATCGGTGAGCAGAAGCAAACGAATTATGCCTTACAACCACAAACACGCGAAGACTTTATCAAGGCAGTAACGGATGGATTGGCATTACCCCCTCAGTATTTTCCTATCAATGCGCGGATCAATAAAGAAGGTTACGATAGCCTGGAAGGCATTTTAAACAAAGGCCTGACTCCTTTGTCTGTAGCTGCGTTCAAAGAATGGAAGAACCAGGAAGATGTGATCGTATTGGATACGCGTAAAGCCGCTGATTTTACGCAGCAGTTTGTACCGGGCTCTATCTTCATTGGCCTGGAAGGTCGTTTTGCAGAATGGGCAGGCAGTCTGTTGCCTTTCGATAAACCCATTGTATTGGTTACGGAAGCAGGGCAGGAAGAAGAAAGTGTGGTGCGCCTGGCGCGGGTGGGCTTTTCGCAAATGCAGGGTTACCTGCAAGGTGGAGTAGAAGCCTGGAAAGCCGCTGGTGAGCAGATTGACCTGATCATTGATGTGGAAGCGGACGAACTGGCGATGGATATTCCTTTTGATAAGAACCTGGTGGTGATCGATGTGCGCCGGGAAACAGAGTTTGGCGATGGCCATATAGCCGGTGCTGTGAACATGCCACTGAATGAAATGACGGATCCTGGTGTGATGGCGAATATAACGGAAACACAAAACCTGTATGTGCATTGCGCCGGTGGTTATCGCAGCGTGATCGCTTCTTCATTGCTGAAACGCCAGGGCATCCATAACCTGCACAATGTGCTGGGAGGCTGGGGTGCGATCAAAGAGCAAAAGGGGATTGAAGTAGCGAAGGAGAACAGTGTGTTGAATTAAGAAAGAGCAACGTTCAATAATTTTTATAAAGAGGCCAGCTTTTGAGCTGGCCTTTTGTATTAATGTCAGATCTGTACAATACCATTCTTGATAGCATACAACACCAGCCCTACCCTTGTTTTGGCGCTTAACTTGTCAAATAAGGCATCGCGGTAACCATCAATGGTGCGGGGGCTCAGGTGCATCTTGTCGGCAATCTCCCGGTAGGTAAGTTCTGTACAGGCGAGTTTCAGGAATTCTATTTCACGATCATTGAGGGAAATGAGTGGCTTGATGCTGTGATTATCGTCTTCGAGGTTGTTGAGAGCATGGATCATTTTACCGGTCACCATTTCGGAATAATAATATCCTTTACTGATCACGGAGTCCAGGGCGCACTTGAATTCTTTGGGTTCTGTTTCTTTGAGTATATAACCGCGGGCGCCATTCTTCAACATCCGGATAATAGATTGTTCATTGTCATACATAGAAAGTGCCAGTACCCGCACATCGGGATGATGTTGTTTTAACCAGATGGTTGTTTCGAAACCATCCATATCGGGCATGTTGATATCCATGAGCACAAGATCGGGTACGGTACTGTTCTTCAACTGGTCGATAAAATGCCTGCCGTTGTTTGCTTCCAGCAATACGGAATAGCCGTCAAAATTCTTGACCATGCTGGCCAATCCATTGCGTAATAAAACATGGTCATCAATAAGCGCTACCCTGGTTTTGTTCTCTTGCATATAATGCAGGTTTAGTGATTTGAAAATGGAAAGGTGATATGAATAGCTGTTTCATTCTTTGCGGGGTGATCTACCTGCAGGCTGGCGCCAATAAGGGCCGACCGGCACTGGATCAGCTCCCATTGCTCGTTCGACTGATTAGCTGGTTGTACATTTCCCTGCTGCATCTCTTTATTTAGTATGCTGATCAGCAAAACATCTTCAGGGCATTGTATTTGGATAGCTATGACAGATGTGCTGCTGTGTTCAATGAAATAACGGATAGCCTCCTGTACGATCCGGAACAGCATCAGCTCTGTTTCTTTATTCAATATCCCCATACTGCCCGCTATGGTCAATAGCGGATCCGCTGCCCTTTCTTTAGGCATAAAACCAAGTTCATAGCTTATCGATTTAAACAAGCCCACCCGGCTGATATGGTTGGCATCGAGATGCCTGGCCAGGTTGCGCAAGTCTTTGATCGCCTTACCTATTAATTGGTTGCTGTTAAACGTTTTCTGAGCTACTTCTTCAGGCTTTGAAAAATCGAGGGTACCTAAATGTAATTTAGCCAGACTCAGTATTTGGCCAATATTATCATGAATTTCCTGTACGATATTCTTTAGTGCCTGCTCTTGTATCTCAAGCTTCGTTTTGATAATCTCATGTTCGTGTATGATCCCCATTGTGTTTCATTTGATACGAAGACGCATTATGTAATTTACTGAATTGGCTACAGGTTTGACGTATGTCATACAAAAACCGTGTTTTGCGGAGCCAAATACGAGAAAAACACCTTTGTCATAAAAGGCTGAAATACGCGCAGTTGCAATGTGCCGGATGATTCCGGACAGGTGGATGGGCGGTTAGCTTGTCCCGGCATGATGGATAGAAAGGGGCAGGTGCAGGGTGACTGTAGTACCGATTCCCAGTGTGCTGGCAATGGAAAAATGAGCGCCAATAAGCTGGGCCCGTTTGTGCAGGTTGCGGATGCCCAATCCAAATTTGGTGTTCTCGCCGGCATTCAGGGGGGTAAGGTCAAACCCGGTGCCGTTATCATTCACGGCAATGCTGAAGGTGTCTGGCTTATAGGTGAGCAGTATCAGGATGGTACTGGCTTTCGCATGTTTGATGATGTTATTGATCACTTCCTGCACCATACGAAAGATGATCAGCTCTTTTTGCGCTTCGAGCTTAACCGGTAGCCCCTCTGTTTTCAGGCTGGTGGTATAGGCGCCGCTTTTGCGGATCATTTCGAGTTCATAACTGATGGCCTGCAGCAGACCCATCTCCGATACATAGTCGGTATTGAGGCTTCTGGATATATCCCGCAGGTCCTGGATGGCCTTCCCGATCAGGCCTTTGGAATCATCCATTTTCTGTTGCAGCTGATCAAGCTGGTTGATATCCATGGTGCCGAGGTTGAGCTTGGCCAGACTTAACACCTGCCCTATATTGTCGTGTATTTCCTGTGAAATGGTTTGTAGGGTTTGTTCCTGGATCTCCAGCTGAGACTCCAGCAGGATCTGCTGGAAGCCGGTTTGTAAGTCGGCCCTTTCCTTCATATACCGTTGGTGGCGTTTCTGGTAGAGAAAGGTGAATATAACAATAGCAGAGATGATCAGCAACACAAACAAGGTGCTGACAACAATAACGATTATATCTGCTGAGAACGTTTGCATCTGAATCCGATTGAAAACAGGATACACATCATTGCAAATATAATATTATGCACTAACCATAACATACTGAACTTAGAGTTATTCACCTGCGACAGTAGTTTGTAGCTGGAAACAATAAAAAAGCTGCCCCCGTAATAGAGGAAGAAGCCGGTTGTAAACCAGAAAGAGCGGGTAGCGGTAATATTTTCTATCTCAGGATTGTTCAATTTGGAATAATAGTACATGGAGGTATAAATGCAGATCAGCAGGGAGACAAGGCTGGCGCTGCGGCTATTGTATGCTTCCGGATCTTCCTGCCAGATAATTGCCAGGATAAGCAAAATAAAGATCAGGAAGTAAGTGTACAGGATGTACAACCGCTTCTTATCCAGGTAAGGCTTCCATTTGGCAAAGTAATACAGGGAAATGATCACAAAGGAAGCAAAGCTGTTGATCTGGTAGAGAAACAGGTTGTTGGGATTGGGTTTTACCAGTAGCATGATCAACTTGCCCCAGGTATTCAGGGCCAACTGTGTGCATAAATATACAAGGATATAAAAGTGCTCCCCCAGCTTCCTTTCTTTCCTGTAACAGGCAAAGAGCAGGGCTGCCAGGGGAGCTGCAATATCCAGGTAGGGAATGACTTTGTATAAAATATGTAGGATCAAACCGTTGGATATATTTAAGCTGTTTTCCGCATCGTATTAACAGAACCGGAAGCAGTAGCCGTAAAATGGGTGGCTTTTATAGCAGGCAATTTTACAGTTCTGTTCGCTTTCAGGCAGGTTAAAGATATAAAAGGTTCCATTCCATCCTCGTTATTTTCTGCGTCGAGGTGTACCAAAAACTGATTGGTGTTTTCCATTACCAATTCATTTTGTACTACCAGGGGCAACAGGTCGGCCTGCGATACAGAAAATTGAGGCGTTACTGCCAGCATACTGCGGTCGGTATCGCCGGGAGGTGGATCTTCTTGCCAGCCTGGAGGTGTAGGGCATCCCTTTTCGCCTGGAATGCCCAGCATGGGTTCGTTGCCACTGTAGGCTTCTGCGAAAACATACATGTATGCTTCCGTTTTCCGGGGTTTCACCAGGTTGATCAGGGAGAATACGACTTTGTCGCATCCCGGTGTGTTAATGAGATTCAATAGCAGGTCGCGGTTAAACGCGTACGTCAGTGAAGTAGCCATAGGTTGAAAATTTACTTTGAAATAATAAAGTTGCTACTTCGAAGATAGGGGCGCACGTAGGCTTGAAAGAGCGGATAAAACACTGTTTCTCCGGCCTTTAAACACCTGATCAAATAGTGGTAAACACGGTGAGGCCACCAGCTTTTCACCCTTGGCTATATAGGTGTAATGTCGTTAGGAATTCCAGGCGGTGCTTTAGGATGGTGGCTGGTCCTGACCTATCCAGAGTTTGCTATAGGAGGCATTCCAGGGGTGTTTCCATCTTCTATGGCTCCAGAGCCACATGTCGGGATGCTGGCGGATGGCTTTTTCAAGAAAGCTGATGTAGCGGCGGGTAAGTTCGCCTTCGGGCAACTCGTGTGGGTTTTCGGCGCCTACTTCCAGGTAAGCGCGGTAATAACCCCGTTTTACTTTATATATCTGTACAAATACAACCGGTATGTTCCCTACTCTGGCCCCGCTTTCGGGTCCTTTAACAAAGGGAGTAGGACGGCCAAAAAAGTTGAGCCAATAGGCTTTGTTCACATCGCCCGGGGCCTGGTCGGCTACCAGGGCCAGCATGTATTGGGTGTGGCGGTAAGGAACAATGGCGTTGCGCATGTTGGTAGCGGGTAGCATCACCGATCCGGTCCTGGTACGCAAATGCTGGAACAGCCGTTCCATGGCCTTATTCTTAAGGGGCATATACACCACCATGAAAGAATAGGAGGTATAAAAGGGCATCACGGCATTGGCAATTTCCCAATTGAAATTATGCCCCAGGTGCAACTGGCATTTGCGACCGGACTGGTATAAAGCGGTGAAAGGATCGCTATCCAGCACAAAGCGTTTGGTGATGAATTTTTTTCCGGCCGATAACAACTTTAAGGTTTCAATGAAGTTGTCTACAAAGTTGCGGTAAAACCTTTTGGCAATGGTCTTACGTTCCTTTTCCGACTTCTCTGGAAAGGCTATGCGTAAATTGTCCAGTACTACTTTTTTCCGGTAGCCGAATACATACCAGGTCATGGCCGCCAGGAAGTCCGATAGCAGGTACAGTACCTGCAAGGGTAGCAGGGACAACAGGTAAAACGGAATGTAAACGAGGTAGTACATGGTTTAATACACAATATGTAATACCGGTTATAACAGGTCAGGGGGGAAATAGTTGGCGTGAAACGACTCACGTTTCACGATTGACGATTCACGTATTGATCCAGTTCTTTTCATCCTGTACATGGTGCTTCAGCTGGATCTTTACTTTGAATTTATTGCGCAGGTGACGGGCCAGGGCATCAGCTGCATACACGCTGCGGTGTTGGCCGCCGGTGCATCCAAAATTGATCATCAGGCTTTTGAAATCCCGGCGTATATAATCTTCTACCGCAATGTCTACAATGTCAAATACACTGTTGAGGTATTCAGGCATCCGGGTTTGTTGTTCCAGGAAGTCTTTAACGGGTTTATCGCGCCCGGTTTGTTTTTTATATTCTTCTATGCGGCCAGGGTTCAGGATACCGCGGCAGTCAAATACAAACCCGCCGCCATTGTCGCTTTCATCAACCGGGATACCTCCTTTTTTGTAAGAGAAGCTGCTCACATGTACTACCAGCGGGGTTTCATCGGTGGCTGTGAGGGGAGTAAAGCGTTCAATAATATCATCCCCCACACATATCTCCAGTACTTTTTTAAATTCCGGAACGGCGATACCTAAGCTTTGGTTGTCAATAAACCATTTCAGGTTGTGCAGGGCCTGGGGAATGCTGGTGAGGAACTGGGCTTTGCGCTCAAACAATCCGCGGAAGCCATAGGCGCCCAATACCTGCAACAGGCGTATGAGCACATACCCATTGTACTGGCTTTTGAAAATTCCTTTATCCAAAGGCTGACCAATAATCGATTCAAAAGAATCCATGTAATCATTCAGCAGGTTGGTCTTCCAGTCGTCGGGCAAGTTGGCGCGCGCCTGCCAGATCATGCTGGCTGCGTCGTATTGAGGAGCGCCCCGCATGCCTCCCTGGTAGTCGATAAAGTGTACGGAACTATCAGGCCTTACCAGGATGTTGCGACTCTGGAAGTCGCGGAACATAAAATATTTGTATTCGGTAAAAGTGAGGTAGGTACTCAATGCTTCAAAATCGTCGATCAGCTTTTGTTTGTCATAGGGCTTGCGCAAGGCATCGAGAAAATAATATTTGAAGTAGAGCAGGTCGGCCATGATGGCCTGCTTGCCAAATTCCTGGTTGGTAAGACAGCGTGTATAGTCAAGCCCTTCATGTCCCTTTACCTGCAGCAGGGCCAGTTGGTGCAGGCTGTCGCGGAAAAGCTCATATACTGTGTCGCAAAGTCCTTCGCTTTCCAATCGATTTAATAAAGAAATGTCGCCAAAGTCTTCCTGCAGGTAAACGGTCTTGTCTTCACTGATAGCCAGTACTTCGGGTACCGGGAGGTTCTTTTCTTTGAAGTGCCGGGAGAAATAAATAAAGGTGTCGTTTTCGGGAATATTGTTGCCATAAGTGGCAATGAAGGTTTTGCCGGCTGCATACACCCTGAAGTACCGTCTGTCGGAACCCGATTGCGGCAACACTTCCACCTGGTCGCAGGGCTGGCCGCTCCAGGAGGCATATAGGTCTTTGATCGATTCTATCGTGAATTGCATGTGGTTGTTATGGTATAGAAAGTAAAAATAATGTTTGCAGGGCCTATCACAAAAAAAGATAGCTAGGGAAACATACCCTCTGCGATGGCTACTGCTTCGGTTTTCCCTACATCTATAAATTTAGAATAGCTATGGTCAAATCCTTTGATGGTATGTTGTTTGGCCAAGTGCAGGTATACATCGACCATCGAGAATTTTCCTTCCTGGGTGATCAATGGAAAGAGAGCAGGGCTCACTATATGAACACCACTAAAAGCCTTTTGGATGAGGGGGGCAACGGTACGGCTTATCTTTTCTTCGCCGGTCTTCACATTGCGCCATCCGCAAAGGGCATTGGCTTCATCAAACAAAAAATAACGGGAAGAAACCCGGTTGGTGATCGCCAGTGTGGCCAGGGGGGCTTCCAGCTCGTGAAAGCGGATCATGGCCCCGAGATCGAGGTCGGTCAGAATATCTACATTGATGATCGCCACCGGCGCGTCGTTGAAAAGAGGGGCTGCTTTTTTTAGGCCGCCACCGGTTTCCAGTACCACGTCTGTTTCATCGCTGATCCTTACCTGGCTGCCCCAGCCATCGTGCTGCTGAATGGCATGCATGATCTGATCGGCAAAATGGTGCACATTGACCACTACGTCGTAGATGCTATATTGCTGTAAATATTCAATATTCCGTTGTAAGAGACTTTTGCCATTCACCACGGCCAGGGCTTTGGGGTGCTTGTCGGTCCAGGGTTTGAACCGGGTGCCCAGCCCTGCGGCGAAGATCATGCCCTGCTTGATGGTGTTCATGCTTGTATAACGTATTTACAGCACAATATTTTGTACCAGTGGGTTTTTAGATGGATAATCTGTATTGAAATGCAGGCCACGGCTTTCTTTACGAAAGTTGGCGCCTTTAACTATCAGGTAGCTGACGGTGATCATATTGCGCAATTCGCAAAGCTGGGGCGATAAAGTCGTGGTCTGGTACAAGGATTCTGTTTCCGCCCAAAGGAGGTCCAGTCTTTTCATGGCGCGTTCCAAACGTGTATTGGTGCGTACTATACCTACATAATCGCTCATCACCTGCTGCACTTCTTTCAGACTTTGGGTGATGAGGATCATTTCCTTGGGTTGGGTAGTGCCGGTGGCATTCCAATCGGGGATCAAAGCTTTCCCAATGGGAATCGGAACTCCGTTGGTGGAGGTGAGCGTTTGGGTCTGTATCTTTTGTGTGGCATCCATGAAACTGCGGTGGGAGAAAACCATGGCTTCCAGTAAGGAATTGCTGGCAAGGCGGTTGGCGCCATGCAGGCCGGTACTGGCGCATTCGCCGGCGGCATACAGGTTCTTAATGGAAGTGCGGCCCCATTCGTCTGTTTTGATGCCACCGCAGCTATAGTGTGCTGCCGGCGCCACGGGTATCAGGTCCCTAGTAACATCAATACCCAGGGATTTGCATTTCTCGTAAATATTGGGGAAATGCTCGGTGAACTTTTCGAGGGATATATGTCGTACATCGAGGAATACATGTTCTGTACCGGTGATCTTCATTTCGCTATCAATGGCCCGGGCTACTATATCCCGGGGTGCCAGGTCTTTCCGCTCGTCGTACCGTTCCATGAATGCTTCGCCATTCTTGTTGCGCAAAATGCCACCATCGCCGCGTACGGCTTCTGTGATGAGGAATGATTGTCCGCGTACACCCGGCTCGTAGAGGGCGGTGGGGTGAAACTGGATGAATTCCATGTTCTCGATGCGGCCTTTGGCCCGGTATACCATGGCAACTCCATCGCCTGTAGCAATATAAGGATTGGTAGTGGAGCGGTATACCTGTCCGTTTCCGCCGGTAGCCAGCAAAGTAATATTGGCCAGTACTTTTTCGATCTGGTTGGTCTCGCGGTTCAGCACATATACGCCATAACATTCAATGTCGGGTGTGGCTTTGGTGACCAGGTAGCCCAGGTGGTGCTGGGTGATGAGGTCTACCACAAAGCAATGCTTGATCACTTCGATATTCTTGTAGGCGGCCAGGGCATCGAGCAGGGCCCGTTCCATTTCCCGGCCAGTCACATCTTTGTGGTGCAGGATACGGAACTCGCTATGGCCGCCTTCCTTGCCCAGCTTAAAATCACCGTCTGCTTCCTTGTCAAACCGGGCGCCCCAGTCAATGATATCGCGGATGCGGTCCACTCCTTCTTTTACCACAATTTCTACTACCGCCTTGTTACAAAGGCCGTCACCTGCGATCAGGGTATCCTCAATATGTTTATCGAAACTGTCTTTTTCAAAATCTGTTACCCCGGCAATACCTCCCTGGGCATACTTGGTATTGGTTTCATCGGTCTGCGCTTTGGTGATCACCAATACCTTTTTGTTGGGGAATTGCTGGGCAGCCTTAAGGGCAAAGGTTAGACCGGCAATACCAGAGCCTATTACTAAAAAGTCTGTTTGCATATAGTGCGGTTAGAATCGCCAAAATTATGGAAAAGAGGGGACGTGGGAAGCGAAAAGCCTGAGGTATGAAACGGGTGCCGTTTCACTTTTCACAGCTCCCGTTTTACCTTCTAATATTCCAGGGTATAGGCAAATTTATCGGGGCTTTCCAGTAAGTCCAGCAGGTTGTACTTTATGGTCACCGTTTTCCTGTCATCAGACAATTTGAGCAGGTCATTATCTGATTTCTTAACCGGGCGGGGCAGCTTAATGGTGGTGGTATAGGGTATTTCCATGCCGGAGGTACTCATCTTTTTCACCTGCTCCATTTCCGGGCGGGCCAGGAGTGCCTTGTATTTTGCCTGATTGGTCTTTTTACTGATGAAGCCATTCTTCACAGTCACATCGTATATGCTGGCAATATCCTGCATATCGGGTTCTTTTGCTTCATCTATGATCTGGGTGGTATCTACGGCTGGTTTATTACCCCCGAAAAATTCTTTGAATACACTGGTGAGTCCTGCGCCACTGTTGCCTTCCCCTGCCATGAGTCTCTGCAGGTTGTCGTAACCTGCATAAGGGAAGTTAAGGTCCATCTTAAACAGCTTTTCCTTAATGTTCATCTGCATTTTCATGGTGCCATTGGCCATCAGGGCTTTTTGCTCGGGGGTAACATCTTTGGCGCCGTCCAGCATATCCTTCATCCGGATGGTGGTATCGATGGCTTTGTCGAGCCCTTCTTTGGTGAGTTCTTCCTCTCCTGCAAAGGATTGCATCATTTCAAGCAACTGTCCCATATCCATTTTGGTCAGGTAGGTGCCGGAGCCATCTGCATTGATCACGATCTCTTCATTTACTTCGTAGCAGCTAGCCAGAAAGCCCAGCATTACCAGGACAAGGGTATATCTCAGGAACTTCATACGCACCATATTTGGCGGCAAAGTACTCGTTTTATTCCACACTCAATTGGTACCATACGTTAAATGTGGCAGTATGACGGGGCGCCAGCAAAGTGAGCCCCATACCATTGTTAAAACAATCCGGCGCACCGCTCAGGTTCTCAATGGCGATGCTCTTACGGTGGTCGGGCGTATAGATTTGCAGGTAAGGATAATGTGCATTGGTGTAGATTGACAGTACCAGCCCATTTTTAGGATTGCGCAGCTGGCAGCAGGGCGCTCCTTCCTGCACTTCCAGCAGGAAACAATTGTCCAGTTGCCGGTCCTTCAGCTGCGCGGGGTGCCAAAAGGAGACTTCTTCCAGGAGTTGGCCGGTTGGGATGAGGTGTTCATTGAATTCCAGCATGGTATGTGAGGCAAATTGTAGCTCATAATCATTTATGCTGCCGCCCAGGGTAAAATAGGGATGCCAGCCATCGGCAATGGGAATGCTGCCATCTTCCAGGTTCAATAAGGACGTTTGTACCTGCAATACCCTGTTGGGATGTAGGGTATAACGCACCTCGCAAATATAATCAAAGGGGTAACCGGCATCTTCGCGCTGATAATGATAACGGAAGGAGGCGGAGGCCGACTGGTCGTCGGCAAACTGCTGCAGGAGGTTGAAAGGCCTGTTGGCCAACAGGCCGTGTATAGCGGTACCATCCATGAACTTCCGGCCGAATTCAAATTCGTGGTCCTCAAACCGGTATTTGCCGCCGTCAATCCGGCATACAAAGGGCGAAAGCCGGGCGCTCTTGTAAGAAGAGGTAATTTCCTGTTCAGCTTCCTCCTTACTGGCATAGTTGTCAATGACGTTGAATCTTTGTCCCGCCAGGGGAATTTCAAAGGCATGCAGCAGGGTGCCATAAGCAGGTAAAATAGCTACCATTGCTCCCGTTGCATTATCTTGCAGCCGCAATAACGATAAGTCGTTTGTCTTGTACCTGTCAATAGTAAAACTCATACATCAGTTAATAGGGGATTAAAATTAATTTTTTTGTAGTTATGATTGCAGACCAATTACGCCGGCAATTCCAGGAAAAATACAATAAGCATCCGTTGATCATTGCCGCTCCCGGACGTGTAAACCTGATAGGAGAGCATACGGATTATAATGAAGGCTTTGTGTTACCCGGAGCAGTTGATAAAAAGATGTATGTAGCCATGGCGGAAAACAATTCCGATACGGTAAATGTCTATGCCAGCCAGTTTAATGAAACCTACTCTTTTCCGCTGCAAGGCATCCAACCGGTTGATGGGTGGATGAATTACCTGCTGGGTGTTACCTTTCATATCCAGGACCGAGGCAAAACCCTACGGGGTGTAGATGTGATCATTGATGGTGATGTGCCGGTGGGCGCAGGTATGAGTTCTTCTGCTGCTCTTACTTCTGCTTATGGATTTGCCCTGAATGAAATATTTGGGCTGGGCTTTAGCCGGATGGACCTGGCCTTTATTGGCCAGAAAACAGAACACACTTTTGTAGGTGTGATGTGCGGCATCATGGACCAGTTTGCCAGCTTGCATGGTAAAAAGGGACATGTGATGAAGCTGGACTGCCGCAGCCTGGAGTATGAATACATCCCTTTTGACTTCCCGGATCATAATATCGTGCTGGTAAATAGTATGGTAAGTCATTCACTGGCTGGTTCTGAATACAATGTGCGCAGGCAGCAATGTGAAGAAGGGGTAGCCATCCTGAAAAAGCATTATCCCGGTATCAATTCCCTGCGTGATGTAAGTCTGGAAGTATTGGGCCTGCACCAGCATGAATTATCTCCCATTGTATATGACCGTTGCTGGTATGTGGTGAGTGAAAAAGAGCGACTGATGAAAGGTTGCGAGGCCCTGCAAAAAGGTGACCTGACCGTTTTTGGTCAAATGATGAATGCAACCCATCAGGGCCTGAGCAAGCAATACAGCGTGAGCTGTACTGAGCTTGACTTCCTGGCCGAGCGGGCCGGTTTTATTGAAGGTGTTGCCGGGTCACGTATGATGGGTGGCGGCTTTGGAGGCTGTACCATCAATATCGTAAGGAAAGAAGCGGTAGAGAATTTTACCAATAAGATACAGCAGTCCTTCAACCAGTTGTTCAAAGTAGTGCCGCATGTGTACGTAACGCAGATCGAGGATGGTGCGAAAGCGATATAGGAGAATACAGAATACAGGAGACAGAATACAGAAGGTTGAAGACAGAAGATATTAAAAAAGGAGCGATCACGCTCCTTTTTTAATGGCTATACTTTAGACTGTATTTACTACAGCAGCTTATTGAGGTGCTGAATATTTCACGATATCAATGCCTACTCCATTGGGATCGTAGAAGGCAAAGTGACGATCTCCCCAGGGCTCATCGCGGATGGGCACTGTAATGTTGACCCCCAGGTCCCTGATGCGCTTATACTCCGCGTCGACATCTTCTACTTCAATGGTCAGGAACATACCTTTTCCTTCAAAAGCAGGCTGGAATATAGGTTGTTGGGAAGGGTGGTTGGGCAACAGGAGGGCAAAGGAAGTTTGCTGACCGGGTGTATGCAGCAACACATAAAAGTCGTTTTCAAAAGTGATCCCAAAGTGAAGAACGCGCTGATAAAATTCCTTGCTTTCGGCCAGTTTGGCGGTAATAATGCCTGCGTTTAGTTTCATATTTCCTTTTTTAGTAGTTATTGCCGGTGAGGGCGCCGTGGCCGGAGCCGGGTTGCTTTGCTTGCACTGAGTGCCTGTCATTAGCATAAGGACGGCCAGACCGAATCCTGTAAATCTGCTTCCTTGCATAAAATCTAATGTTTTAAATAACGCCCATTTGTACCTGGGTCACATTGTATTGTTGTTGCTGAAAATCGATATTGAGGTACACTTCCCTGCATTCTTCCGTCATGGGTATTTTATGGGCGTCGATATGGTGCATCACTTCCTGGTAGGTTTCAGCAAGGGTGTCCCAGGCGCCTTCGTGGGTATGGGTAACAGCCCTGAAAGCTGGTAACTGTTTGATAGCGAAACGGGAAGGCTGAAATTGACCCTGTATGGGGATGGCAATGGTGAGGGTGAAAACAGTGTCGGGTTTTCCATCCATGCCATGGTATATCCAGAGGGGAGCGCCGCTGATCAGGGCATTGTGGTGTACGGCTTCAGCACACAGGTCTTTCACCACCGTACCAATATATTGGCTCAATTGAGGGAGGGTGGTCTGGTGCTGACTGTAGAGCACCGTTACCGGGGGATGTGTTTTAACATACATGATGCTTTGATTTATTTAACACAAAGCAACTACTGGGTTGTGACAACCCTATGTCAGTAGGGGGAGAATTATTTAAAAGTAGTAAGGTGGGCCGCCCTGCGGCGCTGCCACAGCCGCCCGGTCCCGTAGTATTGCGGGACGACTCACCTTATTGATAATGGTCCTTCATTTCTGCGCAGTATGCCTTCATCATGGTATGGAGTGTGTCGGGAAACTCAACTCTTACAGCATTGGTAAACATGAGCAGCCAGCGGGCCAGGCCTTCCAGGGAGCCGGTCACAAAATACATGCGGATGAAGTCTTTCTCCTCTTCTTCCCGTACAAATCCATACCAGTATTTCTGGTTCTGCATGTATTTAACGACGTCTTTATCAAAGCGTAACACCACTTCATGGAGCGCATGGCTGCTGGCCATCGTTTTGATATAATCCTGTAAGGAGGGGTGTACGGAGAGGTCGAACTGTTCATCTTTTAGCTGCAACCTTTTAATACGGCTTACCCTGAAATCGCGGTAACCATTGCGCAGGCGGCACCAGCCAATGAGGTGCCAGTTGGCGCCGTAATGGCAAAGGCCAATGGGCTCAATGACCCTTTCACTTACCTCTTCATTATAATTGGAATGGTATAAGATAAAGATGGAGCGTTTGTCGGCAATGGCTTTTTGCAGGGCGCTGAGGTGCTGGCTGGGAGCTTCTTCTTCGGGTATCCGGGAGCGAATGACCTCGATATGATCACTCAGCATGTCCATCTGCTCTTTATCGGTAGTACGCAAAACAGCTTTGATCTTGAAGAGCGCTGTTTCAAAATGTTTCTTCACTGAAGCGTCCGTCATATGTGCGGCCAGTTTACCTCCGAGCAATAAAGCAGCGGCTTCTTCCTGGGTGAACATGACCGGGGGCAGGCGATAGCCTTCCATAATGGTATAGCCGCTGCCGGCTTCACCAATAACCGGTACCCCGCTTTCGTCCAAAGCCTTGATGTCGCGGTATACCGTGCGCAGGCTCATGTTGAAGCGGTCGGCAATTTCCTGGGCCGTAACCCGCTTCTTGCTTTGCAGGTGCGTAAGGATGGCGTGCAGTCGGTCGATGCGGTTCAATGAAATTAGTTTTGTGTTATGCTCCCCGGTTCCACCCAGGCTTCATTGTCTTTCAACAGGTTTACCAGTTCCTCTACCGCAATATTACTGTCTACATTCCGCTTCACCACTTCTTTTCCTTTGTAGAGGGTGATCTTACCGGGACCACTGCCTACATAACCAAAGTCGGCATCCGCCATTTCACCCGGGCCGTTCACAATGCATCCCATGATGGCGATCTTCACGCCCTTGAGGTGATTGGTAACCGAGCGGATCTTAGCCGTGGTTTCCTGCAGGTCAAATAAAGTACGGCCACAGGAAGGGCAGGAGATATATTCTGTTTTGGATATCCTTGTACGCGTAGCCTGTAAAATGGAAAAGGCCGTATTATTGGTAAACTGGTAAATGTCTTTGATCGGTAGATAAGTCCTTCCCGTAACCTGGATGTTTTCCATCTGTGCCTTGCCACCATAACCCAGGCAAATACCATCTCCCAATCCTTCCAGCAATAAGGCGCCGGTTTCTGTAGCAAAGTGGATCAGGTGTTCGTCGGGTGTTTGCCAGTTGCTGTCTGTGATCAATACTACAGGGTTCTTGATCTTCCGGCTTTGCAGTTCCACCATCATGCGGCGCACGGATTGCATGGCATTTTGGTTCGTACTGCTGAGGCAGATGACCACCGTAGGATCATTGGCCAATGCATCGAGGAAAGTATAATCGTTGATGGGTGTTTCATCATTGAAACAATCTACCATTACAAAGTTGAGGTGATCGCTTTTAAGCGGAGCGCTGGCAAAACCACTGTCGCTAAAGATGGGCAGGTATTTGGCTTTATCCGTAGCCGTGGCCCAGGTGGCCGGGTAGGTAATTACTTTCAGCGTACCGGGTAAAGCAAAAGGAACGAGTTTGTTGCCGGTGAAAATATAATCAGCGGCTGCATCGCTGATATTCCATTTGTCGGTAGCCTCATCATAACCATAGCCCACACTTTGCAGCGTTTCAGGCGTGATGGCTTCCAGTTTGCTCAGGTCGGCAATAACCACCGGTACCTGCTTGCCACCAATATTATCTACTGCGAAAGTTTCCCTGCGCTGGTATTGAAAAGGATTATACGTGATTTTCTCTATTGGCGGAACGCCTGACTGCCGATCGCCGACTGCTTCCGACTCATGTCGGGACCGACTTTCATATCTCTTGAGCAGGTCTTTACAAACCGGTATTTCAAACTCAGGATCTTCCGTGAGGGATACGCGAATCGTGTCGCCTATGCCATCTTCCAGCAACGTACCGATGCCAATAGCCGATTTGATACGTCCATCTTCCCCGTCGCCGGCTTCTGTAACGCCCAGGTGCAGCGGATAACACTCCTGAAATTCAGTCATCATGCTTTGTACCAGCAAGCGGTAGGCTTGCACCATTACCTGGGGATTGCTGGCCTTCATACTCAGGATGATCTGGTGGTATTGCTCATCGCGTGCAATGCGCAGGAATTCCATAGCGCTTTCAACCATGCCCGTGGGTGTATCACCATAGCGGCTCATGATGCGGTCGCTGAGGGAGCCGTGGTTGGTGCCAATACGCATGGCGGTACCGTATTCCTTACAGATCTTTACCAGGGGGGTGAATCTTTCGCGGATGCGGTCTATTTCCTCTGCATATTCCGAATCCGTATAATCGATCTGCTCAAACTTTTTCTTGTCTACATAGTTGCCGGGATTCACACGCACCTTTTCTACAATGCGGGCAGCGATCTCGGCGGCATTGGGGGTAAAGTGAATATCCGCCACCAGTGGCGTATGATAACCTCTTTTGTTCAGTTCGTTTTTTATAACGAGCAGGTTTTCCGCTTCTTTTTTACTGGGGGCAGTGATCCGTACCAGTTCCGATCCGGCCTCAATACAACGGATGGATTGTTCCACGGTGGCAATGGTATCCATGGTATCCGTAGTAGTCATCGTTTGTACACGGATGGGATTAAAATTGCCCAGCAGCAAATGGCCGATCTTTACTTCACGGGTAGGGAGGCGTTTGTATTCTGTCAGAGATTCGCAGTAAAGCTGCATGTTAATGTATAATTGAGGTGCAAAGGTAGCTATTAGCTGCGAGCTTTGAGCTACGAGCTACGAGCCAAAACCTTCAGCAGGTTGTTGGCAAAAGCAAAGTTATACATTGATAATCAACGCGTATTTCAATAATTCACAATAAAAGACTTGATTGGTACTGTTTGTATTGCTCGTAGCTCACAGCTCGTGGCTCGAAGCTGTTTTCCTTACCAGTCCTTCTCCTGCTGACTGGCAGCGCGGGTTTTGTTTTGCTGCATTTTACGCTGTACTTCCTGTTCCTTCTGTTCCAGCGATTTGAGGAATTGCTCTATCTTTTTCTTGTCCAGATTTTGTTTGGGCTGCGGCTTAGGTTGTTGCTTTTGCTGCTTCTTCTGGTCCTTTTGATCCTTCTGTTCCTGGTCCTTCTTGTCTTTCGCCTCATTCTGCTTTTTCAGCTCCGCCAGCGCCTTTTCCAGGTTGTACCGCGTATCCTCGTCCTGCGGATTTAACCGAAGGGACTTTTTATAGGCATCAATGCTTTCCTGCAGCTTCTTTTGTTTGGATAAAGACACCCCTTTATTGTACAACGATCTTTGTTTGAGTTCATTGGTAGTGGCTGTGGTGGCCGCATCTTCAAAGTTCTTTTCCGATCCGGGAAAGTCTTCCTTGCGGAATTGGGCATTGCCCAGGTTATAATGGGTAACCGGATTATTAGGGTTTTGTGCTACAGCCTTTTCGTATTCAGGCAAAGCCTTGTCATATTTGCCTTCTTTGTATAGTTTATTGGCCGTGCGGATGGTCTTATTTTCAGTCTGTGCCTGTACTGAAAAAGCAACCGCTCCCAAACATGCTAATATGAGTAAGTGCTTTTTCATAGGATTGTACGCTTGCGTTCAGGATAAAAGAATTCCAATACCAGCAGCAGCAATGCGCCGCCCAGGAACCAGGGAAAATAATGTTTGAAATTCTTAAAGGCACTGTCGTCCAAAGAGGTTTGCTCGATGGTGCCCAACTGCTTTTTCATAGCGTCTACGGCAGCTTCCGTATCGGCCAGCCTGATGTATACACCTTTGGTAGCGGCAGCCAGTTGCTGCAACTCTGGTTCATTCAATTTCGAGATCACGGTATTGCCGGCCTGGTCTTTCTTATAGTCATTGGTCACCGGATCGAGGATGGGCGATCCTTCTGGTGAGCCAACGCCCACGGCATTGATCATCACCCCATCCTGCGCCAGCTGCTGTGCTAATGGCACTGCACCGGGATCATGATCTTCTCCATCGCTAATAAGTATTATGGATTTAAACTTTCTTTCTTTACTGTTGAAGGCCGTATTGCTCATGCGCAAGGCTTCTGTGAGTACTGTTCCCTGGGCAGGCACTACATCCGGACCAGCCTGCTGTACAAACATACGGGCAGCACTATGGTCGGTAGTTAGTGGCATTTGCATATAAGCCCTGCCGGCAAACAATACCAGGGCAATGCGATCGTCGGGCAATTGGTCCATGAGTTTGTACACCATCTGCCGGGCCCTTTCAAGCCGGTTGGGTTTGATATCATCGGCCAGCATGCTCTTACTCACATCCATAGCGATCACAATGTCCACTCCTTTGCGTTGCACCTGTTCCATAGCACCTGGTTTTTGCAGGTTGGCCGCACCGGCAATAATGGCTGCCAGGGCGACTGCCAGGAACAGAAATTTAAACAAGAAGTTTTTAGGAGAATAACTGCTGGTCAGTTGCTGTACCAGTTTTTCATCACCGATCTTTTGGGTTGTTTTTTTCTTCCATCGAAGCACCCACCAAAACAGGGCAATGACCAGCGGGATAGCTGCCAGTCCGATGAGGTATTCTATATGTTGAAAACGGAAGTCCAATTTGATAATTAGCTAATTTGATAATTTGAAAAATGGAAGCCCGGGATAAGTCTTCCCGCATATAAACTCAATAATCAAACCAAGTTAGAAAAATAACCATTTTTCGCCACATAAATAGAGGTATATCAGCTAATTATCAGGTATTTAACGGTTGAGGTAATTCTCACATTCTCAAATTACCACAGTGGTATTTACTTCTTCCCTTCCATAAACCCGTACAGCTTCAATATATCTTTCAATATTTTAATACGGGCGGACTTCATATCATAGTTGTGGTCGGGCGACTCTAGCTGCAAGGCAAAGAAATAAGGGTGGTTATTTTCCTCTATCCAGCCTACTATCCAGCCAAGTGCATGACCCTTTTCTGTAAATCCCCAACCGGTTTTATAGCTCAGGGTATAATTGGCATCTTTTTCCCACAGCATCATATCCCGTACAATACGTTGGGAACGCTTTTGAAAAGGCAACTGATCAAAATAGAGTTTCTTCACAATACCCAGCTCTTCATCCGCGGTTACTTTCGCCGAATTGTCGAGCCAGAAAGTATCAAGGTTATTGCCAATGATAAACTTGCCATAGCGGCGGGCATAACCCAGGGTATCCAACCATTTTTGCATGGCCGGTTTGCCAATGCGGCGTGCCAGTTCCTGGTACCATGGCGGGCAGGAAATCCGAAAAGCATCCTGCATGCTCATATCCCGGTTGCATTCCGTACGACCCCGGTCCTTGCCATCCCAGGCAATCACCGTGCTGCTGTCCAACGCTGCGCCTGTTTCCAGGCCAATCAGTGAATTGACGATCTTGAAAGTAGAGGCGGGTAAATAAGTGCTGTCTGAAAACCGGGGTAAATTATATACCGTGAAATGGCCCAGGCCGTTGTCAAACAAACCGAAAGTGCCCGTCACTTTATTCTCATCAAAAAACTTCTTCAGGTTATTGTCTACCGTAACATTATTGGGCGAACAGGAAAAAATAACGATCGGCAGCAGGCAGCAGATTATCCAACGGCTCATGGTAAAAATTTGTGCGAAGGTATTTGAATTTGCCTTATTTCCGGCGAAGCACAGCCTTCTGGTAGGAGCGGATATGGTAACTATCTACTTTAGGTGAATCTTCTGTGCCCTGTCCGGTAGTAGCCACAGGCTTTGCCGGGTAAGAATAAAACTCTACCATAAGCAGCCCTTCTTCCAGCCAATAACTATTTAGGATCGTCGTGCCGCCTACTGTAAAAGCGCCGGAGAATTTGGCGCCCATCCAGTATTGATCCAATACAATGCCATTCACTTCATCGATCACCCAATGCCCTTTGGCCGTATCCACTGGTTTAAGCAGGTATGGCCGGTTATCTTCCGTGGCTTTGCCGTAAATAATATTCCAGGTATAGTGACCTGCACTGTCTTTGGAGGGTTGAATGTGCAGTTCCATATTGATGAGCTTAGGTTTAGCGGCCCCTTCCGTATACCAGTTGATCATTCCCTGCCAGTGGCCTACAAAGCCTCCCGGGAAAGAGGTAGGGTCCTGCGCTATAGTGCCCATGCCGGTGAGTACAAAGCCTATGAATACTACAAGTGCCTTCATCTTGCCTTTTTAAGTAGCAACATACTGTTTAAAGTTTGCTATAGCAAGACCATTCGGTTGAACGGTGGTAAAGACGTTATCAATTTGCTTCTTTAGGCAAACCATATTTACTGATCAGTTTCAGCAATACCCCGTTCGTCCAGCCAAAGCCATCCTGCCCCGCATATTCCCCGCCACCCGCTTCCAGCTTTGTATCCGCTACATTGTACTTTTCCATCAGTTTGCCCGTGCGTTGAAATACATCCACATTGAGTTTTATCCACCGGTCGGCAATATCCCTGGCCAGTTCCCGTTGGCCGCATCGGTCGAGGCCCCAGATGGTCATCCACTGCAAGGGTGCCCAGCCATTCGGCGCATCCCATTGTTCCCCCGTGGCATTGGCCGTAGTTTGAATGCCGCCATCCCGCAGTAGTTTTTCTTTGATCACCTCCCCTGCCCGGCGGGCCAGCAGGCTCATATAATCCAGTTTCCTGTTAAAAAGACAGAATGGATACATTCCTGCCGGTGATACTATAGTAGATTGCTTACCTATGCGGTAGTTATAATCTGTATAAAAGTTGATCGTCTTGCTCCAGCAATATTTGTCAATAGCCAATATTCTTTTGTCTGCCCTTTTTCGGAATAGCGCTGATGTGCTGTCGTTGTGATTGACCATAAATCCTTTGGCGATCACGATTTCCAGTTTGTACAAAAGCGCATTGAGGTCAACGGGAATATAATGCGTAGTTTGAATCGTCACCAGGCGTTTGACATCGGCAAACCAGCGGCTGCTGAAATCAATGCCACTCTCCGCCCCTGCACGCAGGTGTTGGTACATCTCTGTTTTATTGCGTTTGGATCTTTCGGCTGTCTCTATATCCTCGCGGTAGCTTTCCTGCCTGGGCGCCGGATTATCATCCCAATAACGGTTCATAACTGTACCGTCTTTTAGTTTTACTACCCGTTTCACCGATTGCCCCGCGGTAAGCTTGGCAGCGCCTTCCATCCAGTAATTGTATTCCTTTTCCAGTTCAGGCAGGTAGGTGGCATAAGTAGAGTCGCCTTTTATTTCGGCCAGCAGTTCCACCATCAGGGCAAAGAACGGCGGTTGGGAGCGGCTGAGGTAATAGGTTCTGTTGCCATTGGGGATATGCCCATAGGTGTTGATGAGGTAGGCAAAGTTCTTCACCATATTTTCGATCATCACATGTTCGCCGCTTTCTTTCAACCCCAGCATGGTAAAATAGGAATCCCAGTAATAGATCTCCCGAAACCGGCCGCCGGGCACTATATAAGGATAGGGCAATGGTAAAAGTGAGCTACCTTCTCTGGCTGCACTGCCCACCGCAGGTGATGCCGGCGTGATATCCGGTTCCCGGCGCAACACGCCCCACAGGTTTTTGATATGCATCACCACATCTTTCTCGCGGGTAATATAATTAAGCTGAGGTGTATGCGGTAGGTCAAAATTCTCCTCTACAAATTTCTTAAGGTCCATTTGCGGACCTTTGCGCAAACCATAATCATACATGATATCTTTGGGGCTGCGTTTGGGAATGCAATCCACAAAGGTCTTTCCATCCGGAAATATTTTGCTCATCTGTACCTGGTGAAACAGATCGCCATAGATCTTATCGGGAGTGGCGGGCAACTGGGCCGCCGCAGACAATAGATACCCCACTAACGAAATAAGCCATATCGTTCTTTTCATACGCCGACCGGTTTGGATACTTCTAAATTAAGCATAATATCTGCCACATAAAAATGCACCCCCGTAAAAACGGGGGTGGTGCCATTTATAACTACTATAGACTAAAAACTAAAATTTAATTACCGGCGCCATCAATTTTGGCGCGTTCTACCGCATAACCTCCAATATTCTTTCCTACCTGCAGGCCCACTTCACAATCGGCCCGGTAATGGATACCGCCATACATGCGGGAGAGAGAGGCTTCAGAGGCCATGGCATTGTAGGCGGCAGCTTTCTCAGGAACGATATGTGATAGAATAGCTGCGGCTGCCCCACTGAACGTAGAGTGGCCTGATATATAGGCTGGAAAATTAGGAATACCAGTGAGCGTTTTGATCCGCGGGTCCAATTGTGTAGGCCGTGGGTTGAAATAAAAATACTTTGTATCCCAGCATACAATCGATGCATCCATCAGCGACATATTCAGGAGTGCCATGTTGCGCGCCCAGCGCAGCTCACTATAGTTTTTTGTAATAAAATCCTCGGCGGCAATTGCATCCCAATGGCCGGCAGGTGTATAGGTACCAGCCCCATCTGCCCAGAAATGAACAATGCGCAGCCGTTCACGCGTTGGGTTGTTGACATAATCGTAGATCTCGTTGGTTTCCTGCTTCATCTTATCACTACCTGTCAGGGGTGGTGGACCGGGTCTTAAGGATACAGCCGTGAGTGAGTCGAACAGAAAAGGCTTTACTTTCCCAAAGATAGGCAACATGGGTGGGCGTTTGGGTGCTTCCAGGCTATACCAGGGTTTTTCACCCCGGGCAATACAATCTGTTTCCAGTTGTGTCCATTGGGCCTGGTTACCGATGGCTGCTCCTGCCCTGTCGCTCCTGGCGCGTGTCACAAACTTCTGAGCAACTGCTTTTCCCAATGCCTCACCGGCTTCTATATCACTGCGCACATTGGCGCCTGCAATGATCCGCGCACGCTTATGCTCTTCTGCTTTTTGTTGGATATAATCCTGGTCGCCGGGAAACAACAGTTTCAGCATTTCAACTGCAGCTCCCACTACTACCGCATCTTCCGAAGGATAGGAAGGCAGGTCCGTTTGTGGTATCAATACATTGATCGTTGCATCTACTTTATAAGGTGCCGGGCGGTTGTACAATTTTTTATAATGCCAGGCCGCTACCAGCGCATCGTACTGCGCGGCACTTACATAAGCATAAGCGCGGGCCGCATAAGGCGGGTTGGAAAAAGGGAATTGAGGATAAGCCAACGGATTATTGGCATTGGGAGCAGGATAAGTGCCATCCTCATTTTGATAAGGTGGCAGGTTGTGTTTAGCTACCAGTTCACGCAATATTTCATTCCAGCGAAGAATGGCGCCGGCACTCCAGTATTTAACAATCGCCTTTTCATCATTCGTAAGATCCGCCTGCCAGGTCTTGATCTCATTGATCTGCGCAATATAATCGGGTGTATTGGTAGCAGCGGGCGCCGGTACGGCGAATTCCGTCGGACCGGTCAGCAACACCGGTTTCCAGGTGCCGCCATCAAGATCCGTTTTGGCTGGTTGTAAGGGTGCTGTATCGTCCGTTCTTCCTTTTACATCCTTGGAGCAGGAAAGCGGAATGGCCACAGCCACTGCTATTAATATCGTGAGAAAAAACAACAGTTTTTTCATGTCAATTAGTTTTTGAAGATGAAGGTTTGGTGGCTGATTTTTTACCATTAAAATTGAGGATATAGAATATGCCACCGTTTGCAGTGGTGGCCTGTCCCATATTCCTGCCGGCAATGGTATAATTTCCTCCGCCGATCACTGAAAGCCCTTGCACAGCAGGGATCTCATATTTAAAATTCACCCCCAGCCTCGTGGCATTCATCTCATTGCTGGGGAAGGGCATATTGTTGCGCGTAATGTCAAATCCGCCCAGCGTAGTCCAGTTGTCCAATACAGCTTCCGCGATAATGCCACCAAACCGGTAGCCGGCGCGGAAATTAAAAGAAGCAGCATCGGGCATGTCTACCTTATTGGTCAGGTGCATTTCCGTGGTATAGTAGGCAGTGCGATCGATGGTGATATTACTGCGTTGTACGTAAGTGCCCGAACCCGTCACAAAAAAACGTCCCAGCTGGTAATCGGCCATGGCACGCAGGTAAATATTCCGGCTGCGCAGGCCAATAGACAAAGGAAGGTAATCGGCTGCATAATTGGTAACCGGTAAAGAGTACCCGCCAATGGCATAGGCCGTGAAATCACCATTGCCCATCTTCATTTCTATGGGCATCCATTTTACGTACAAACTCAGGTCCTGCACTCCTTCCATGCCATGCAGGGTGCCGGCAGATGCTTTGGTAGTCACGTAGGGCAGGCTAAATAGTACATTGAGTTTGTTGGTTATACCATAATTGCCCATTACGCCGATCATTTGGGTGGTTACCCGGCCCAGGTTTAGGTTCTCGCGTTTTAGTTTTCCTTCCCAGTAGTTAGTCCAATTGCTATAGCTGTACATCAGTCCGCTACAGAAATTGTTTTTGGTCATCATAATACCGTCAATATCTGTTTGCGCTGCGGCGGGCACCTGTATCAATGCCAGGCAGATTGCAGCTATTAAAAGGCGTTTGCAGTAGTTAAGGCAGATCATAATATGGGTTAAACAGTTAGAAATAAAAGGCTGCCTCAGTTACAGCCTGAACGAAAGACCAAGATTGATCGAGTAATCTGCAAAGGCAGCATCACCCTGTGCATAGATCCCCGTGATATTCGTCCTTTGTTTATCAGCATAACTTTGCGTACGGTCGCGTTTTAGCGCCACTGGCACGGTGGCAAAGGCGCTCACTTGCTTAAACCGGTATACTATCCCAGGTTCGGCAGAGATCACATAGCCTGGTCTTCTGAAACCACTGCTGCCACCAATCAGGTCCTGCGCAGGCACACATTCCATTCGTATGCCCGCAGAGGCTGTGAACCGGTCGACCGATACATTCGCACCCGCCCTGACCATGTATTGGTCCGGCACACTCATCACACTACTGCCATAAGTAATGGCAGTAGCGGCTACCGGGCTGCCACGGCCAGTGGATACCCCATTCTGTTCCCTTGGATTGAAGAGATAATAAAAACTGCCATATACACCGATCAGTTTGGAGAAATTGTAATAAGCATTTATTTCAGTAGTGAAACCTGTGCCCCCGTCGCCCAATTGGATCGATTGGTCTACAGGCCCCAATATCTTTGTCGTATCATTCTTAACGAAGAAGTCCTCATATTTATAATCCCCTGTCGGCAGCTTGATCCCCAGTCCTATCTGTATATTGGCATTGGGTGATTTAACTGGATCAAGAAGCCAATAGTAACCTGAAATGCGGATATCGCCAATGCCAAAAGAATGCGTTTTGTGGCGGGCATTTTTAGCCGTATTGCCACCATGCTCATACAAGGAAGAGCGTGTATTGGCCAGAATGGGAAGGTCAATCGCCAGTGACCACTGCCTGTTGAAATGACGAACCAGCGCCAGGTCGAGCGTGTGTTGCCAGTTGATCACTTCAGTATTTTTTTCCAGCCTTTCCTTTTGCTCCTCTGTTCCTACAAAGTGGCGGAATGACCTGAAATAACGGTAAGAAGTATTCAGCTGCCAGCCTTTTTGTCCACCAGTTGCAGCATCTGGTTTGGTGCATACCGCGCCGGTGCTACGAATGGCAACGCAGCCTTGCGTATAAGCACGGCCAGCTGATAGGAACAAAATAAGGACACATATAGCAAGTAACTTTTTCATATGCAGTAGTTGTTTATTGATGGTTTATTGAGCAGCGAGTTTGGTTCGTTGCTTATCGGTTTGCAGTTTGGTCATAACATAATTACCCAGACGTATGCCCTGCTCTTTGGCTACGGCAATCGAACGACTGTAATGAATGCCTCCATAGAACCGGCTGATACCGGCTTCATCCGCTGCCTCGCGCACTGATCTAAATGGTCGGTCGGGCCAGCCCCAGCCGCGCTCCGTGGAATCCCTGAATGATACTTCCGTACCATATAGGTGTTCCAATACCGTGGCAGCCGCACTGGAAATTTCAGAATGCCCGCTGGTGTATTCCGGGAAAGGCGGTGTTTGCAAAAAGGGCTTCCAGTTGGGATCAATGTATTGATTGATCACCGATTCAGGGCGTATCAAGGCCCAGGTATATTTAGCATCCCAGCAGGATATGAATGCATCCATCAAAGCAAACGCCACCGTGGTATACGTATGAATGGTTTTGGAGAGATCGACCTTTTTGTCTTTACAGATAATGCCAATGATACCCATCCAGTGCCCCCCCGGAGTCATGGCCTTGGTGGCAAACATGGCATGCCCCACAATATTTACTTTGAAACCATTACAGTCCCAGAAACTGGCGATGGCTTTTTGCTCATCCGTAAGATTGTTTACCGTATCATACACCTGTTTGGCCCAACGAAAGAACTCACTGCTGGAATCTTTGCTGAAGGTAGCCGGCGGTGGCGGGGCAAATTGGTTGGCGCTGTCCATCACGATCGAACGGATCGTGCGCCAATGTGGTTCCACAGCCTGGATATAAGCTGGTGGTGTAGGTATCCATTTGCCTTCTTCTTCTGGTACCGTGTATTTAGCAGCGGATCGTGTTTGCGCATAGTTGTCTTTCTTGCTCCAGGCCAGCACAGCCTTGGCTACACTAAGACCGTATGCTTTGGATTGTGATTCCATCGAATCCGGCATGCCGTGTTCGATGGCCAATTCTTTCAGCGCGTTCACAATACTGTCCATGGTAGCATTCGAAAAAGTAAGCGTTTTGCCCACTTCCATCATGGCGATCATAGAAGCATAGGGATAGTCAATCTGTTTACCCGTTTCCGGATGGGGGATGTTTGTAAAGCCCTTCAATTGGCCATCGAGAGAGGCATAATTACTGTCGCCCTTCGCCATCACTTCATAGGCCGCCAGGTGCGAATAGGCGTAAACCCGGCTGGCCACCGGTGGTGTAAAGATGTTGAAGGTCATTATTTCCGTCAGTTGCCCCGTAAGGTGGCTGTACAGAACAGGATCATGTATCACTTGTTGATAATCTTTGGCACGGTTGCAGGATACTGTAATACACAATATGATGATGGCGAGGAAGGTCTTGCGCATGAAAGAAACAGATATAGGTGACTGACCAGCTTTCAGCGTGCGGCACATGACCAAACGATGAAACCCTGGGCATGGAAAATGAAACATCAATTGTTGGAAAGTCGTTGAGAACCGGTCATACGGCTCCCTTTAGTGGATAGTGATTTAGCATTCCGGGGGTTGTCCGGGTGTAGGGGTAAAACAACCTGTTGCCAGCGATGCAGGCGTGTTCCGGTAGTGGAGTGGCTGATCCAGGAGTGCAGCGAAATGCCAGTCATTTTTTTGGGACCAGTATTCTGCAGAGAAGATATTGAAAGAGTAAGATTGACTGTTGTCTGATTTCTTATTCTGTGAGGGATGTTGCAGGTCATTGACCAGTTTGAAGAAATCATCCCGGGCCGTTTGCAAACGCATCTTGGCTTCATTCGGTACACAGAGTAATACCAGTTGCCCGTCCTGTACTTTGCGCTTTACATATTTGTAGTGAATGCCTTCGATCTCTATCTCGCCGTCCACCCGTTCATAATCAGTCCAGTTCGTTTGATAGGGCAGGTTGAGCGTTACCCGCATCTCAATCAATTGCGACTCGTCGTAATCATTTTGATCAAGGCGTGCTTCGAGTTCGATATCAGCTTGTTGTTGTAAAAGATCGGCCAGGAGGCGATAGCCGAACCAGTTGAAGAATAGAATTCCCAATAGCAGTATGGCAGCGAGTTTTCTCAAAGCATTCGTTAGTGTGTACCATACACAATATAGGAAATTATGCAATAAATCCCAGAAAAATCTGGGCGACCAACAAACGGACTAAACGCGCTGGCAGCTGTTGAGAAACTGCCAATCGAAGCGAGCGATTACCTATTGACTATTCACAACGAATAGAAAGCCACCGCATTGAGACCAAACACTTTCTCCCTGTCTTCCGGCGTATAGTTTTCCATATATTTCTCCAGCAGGCTTTTCCATTGCACATAAATACCACTCACCAGGATCACCGGCCAATCGCTGCCATACAACAACCTGTCCGTACCAAATGCTTCAAACACCACGTCCAGGTAAGGATAGAACTCCGCAGCACTCCAGGTTTTCCAGGCTGCTTCTGTAAACAGGCCCGAGAGCTTACAGCTCACCTGCGGGTTTTGTGCGATCTCTTTCATGAGCACCTTCCATTCGTCGATCTTTTTGTGTTTGATATCCGGTTTGGCGCAATGGTCGATGATCAGTTTCTGATCCGGGAATTTCGATACAAACTCAATAGCTGGTTTCAACTGGTGAGCATAGATCAATACGTCATAGGTATAGTTGTAAGGCTTCAGCGCCTGTACACCACGTTGAAAGTTGGAGCGCAATAAGAAATCATCCGGTTCCCCCTGTACTACATGCCGGTATCCACGGATGCTGGTGTATTGTGTAAAATGCTCCAGGCGTTCCGCAATATTATCAGCCTGCAGGTCGATCCAGCCAACTACCCCTTTAATTTCCGGGTGTGTTTTGGCCAGCTCCGCCAGGAACCGTGTTTCAACTTCCTCCTGACTGGCCTGTACCGCCACCACGCCATCAACACCATTTCTTTTGAGCGTGGGCGCCAAATGCTCCGGCAGGTAATCCTGCTGCAGGATCTTCATATTGTCAGTGATCCAGGCATCCCGTACCTTGTCATATTTCCAAAAGTGCACATGCGAATCAATCACCATGAGTTTATACCTTTTATCCACCTAAGCTACTCCTTTTTAGCCGATTAGGAAATCAAATCGTTAAATACTAACACTCATTAGCTTTTTGAACTAACTTCGCCGCTGGATCGTAATTCCTACATGTTATGAGTTTTACTGCCAATACCGTTCGTATTGTTACAGCAGCCTCCCTGTTCGACGGGCATGATGCTGCCATTAATATTATGCGCCGCATTATGCAAGCCAAAGGCGCTGAGATCATTCACCTCGGTCACAACCGCTCTGTTGCTGAAATCGTAGAATGCGCTATCGAAGAAGATGCACAGGGCATTGCCATCACCAGCTACCAGGGTGGCCATGTTGAGTTCTTCAAATACATGAAAGACCTGCTCGATGAAAACGGCTGTGGTCATATTAAAATATTCGGAGGAGGTGGTGGTACCATCCTGCCCCAGGAGATCGAAGAGCTCCACCACTACGGCATTACCAAAATTTACAGTCCCGATGATGGCCGCAAACTGGGCCTGGAAGGAATGATTGAAGAGGTCGTTAAAATGTGCGACTTCCCCGTGAATGGCAACCCTGCTAATTTTAATACCGAGATGAAATTGGGCGAATGGAAAGATATACGTCGTATAGCCCGTAGCATTTCCAATGCCGAGAACAACAAGAGCAATGAGAAAGAGGCGCCTGTTACTATGGCGGCTGGTAATCCGCCCGTTCTCGGGATTACCGGTACCGGCGGTGCCGGTAAATCATCCGTTACCGATGAAATTGTACGTCGCTACCTCAATGCCTTTACTGATAAGACCATTGCGGTAGTATCTGTCGATCCCTCCCGCAAGAAAACCGGTGGCGCCTTATTGGGCGATCGTATCCGGATGAACAGCATCCACTCACCCCGTGCCTATATGCGCTCCCTCGCTACCCGTGAAAGCGATGTGGCCCTTAGTAAATATGTACTCGATGCTGTGAACATCTGCAAAGCCGCTGGTTTTGATTTCATTATTCTCGAAAGTGCCGGGGTAGGACAAAGCGATGTAAGCATCCTGGACTATTGCGACCTGAGCTTGTATGTGATGACGCCGGAATACGGCGCTGCTTCCCAATTGGAAAAGATCAACATGCTCGATTATGCAGATGTGATCTGCATCAATAAGTTTGATAAAGCAGGCGCCCTCGATGCCCTGCATGATGTGCGCAAGCAATACAAGCGCAACCACAACCTCTTCATGGCAAAGGATGAGGAAATACCCGTCATTGGCACCATCGCAGCCCAGTTCAATGATGCCGGTGTAAATGAATTGTTTGAGAAACTGATGGTAGGCGTGAAAAAGAAAACCGGTGTGGAGTTTGGTGCTATTACCGTACACCCCCATACCAAAGACACCAGCACCAAAAGCCAGATCATTCCACCCAAGCGCGTTCGCTATTTGTCGGAGATAGCTGAAGCCAGCCGGGCCTATGATAGTTGGGTACAGGAGCAGGCAGCCATTGCATCACGCCTGTACCAGGTACAGGGCGTAATGGAGGCTGGCGGCCCTGATGCCCCCTATACCAAAGACCTGGAGCAACTAAAAAAAGACTTTGAAGCAAAGCTCAACCCCACCTGCAAACAACTCATCGACCAATGGCCATCTATTGTAAAGAAATACAAGGCCGACTTTTTTGAGTATCAGGTGCGCGATAAAGTGATCAAACAACCACTCACTACCAAAACCCTGAGCGGCACCCGTATTCCCAAAGTAGTGTTGCCCAAATTCAAAGACTGGGGCGATATACTGCGCTGGCAATTGCAGGAAAACCTGCCCGGTGAATTTCCCTATACAGCCGGTGTGTTTGAATTGAAACGCCAGGGCGAAGATCCTACCCGCATGTTTGCCGGAGAAGGTGGTCCCGAACGTACCAACAAACGATTTCACTATGTGTCCGTAGATCAGCCGGCCAAACGCTTGTCTACTGCCTTCGACAGTGTAACACTCTACGGCGAAGATCCGGCCCATCGACCCGATATCTATGGCAAAGTAGGTAACAGTGGTGTAAGCATCGCTACCGTTGATGATGCTAAAAAACTCTACAGCGGTTTCGATCTCTGCGATCCGAAAACCTCCGTGAGTATGACCATCAATGGCCCTGCGCCTATCCTGTTAGCTTTCTTCATGAATGCCGCAATTGATCAGCGGTGTGAAAAATGGATCGAAGCCAACGGACAATGGGAAGCTGTCAACAAAAAGATCGCTGCTAAATACAAGCAGGTTTCCAAACCTGGTTATTATAATCCCGCCTCCCCCGAGCGCCTTCCCGAAGGGAATAACGGACTGGGATTGCAATTGTTGGGTATGAGTGGCGATGAGGTATTGCCTGCCGATGTCTATGCCAAACTAAAGGAAGATGCATTAACACAGGTGCGTGGTACCGTACAGGCAGATATCCTCAAAGAGGACCAGGCCCAGAACACCTGCATCTTCAGTACCGAGTTTGCCCTCAAATTGATGGGCGATGTACAACAATATTTTATCGAGCAGAAGGTGCGCAATTTCTATAGTGTGAGCATCAGCGGTTACCACATCGCCGAAGCCGGTGCTAATCCTATTACCCAGTTGGCATTTACCCTCTCCAATGGGTTTACCTATGTGGAATACTACCTCAGCCGTGGCATGCACATTGATGATTTTGCCCCCAACCTGTCTTTCTTCTTCAGCAATGGAATGGACGCAGAGTACAGCGTGATAGGTCGCGTGGCCAGGCGCATCTGGGCCAAAGCCATGAAGGATAAATATAAGGGCAATGACCGCTCACAGAAACTGAAATACCATATCCAGACTTCCGGAAGAAGTTTGCACGCGCAGGAAATTGACTTCAACGATATACGTACTACCCTGCAGGCCCTGTATGCCATCTATGATAATTGCAATAGCTTGCACACGAATGCTTATGATGAAGCCATTACCACCCCTACCGAAGAAAGCGTTCGCCGGGCCATGGCCATTCAGCTCATCATCAACCGTGAATTAGGTACCGCCAAAACCGAAAACTTTATACAAGGCTCTTTCCTCATAGAAGAACTTACCGACCTGGTAGAAGAAGCCGTACTTACAGAATTTGATCGTCTTACCGATCGTGGTGGAGTACTTGGCGCTATGGAGCGTATGTACCAGCGGAATAAGATACAGGAAGAAAGCCTCTATTATGAAAGCCTCAAACACAATGGCGAATTGCCGATCGTAGGCGTCAATACCTTCCTCAATAAAAAAGGAAGCCCTACCATCATTCCACAGGAAGTGATAAGAAGTACGACCGAAGAAAAAGAACAACAGATACAAAACCTGCTGGCCTTTCAAAAGCGCAATGAACACAAGTGCGCGGAAATGCTCGACAGGCTAAAGTCCGTAGCTATTAATAATGGTAACCTGTTTGCCGAGTTAATGGAAACAGTAAAGTATTGTTCCCTGGGTCAGATCACTAATGCCTTGTACCAGGTAGGTGGGCAGTACCGCAGGAATATGTAATCAAGTGTGGTATCACAAATTGTGATACCAGAGGTGGACATCCAGATAAGCTATTCATTTGTATAACACCTGACATTGATCACAAAAGAAACTCCGCCGTTTCGTTTTGCCCAGGTATTCTTTATGGAAGGGTATATTATCCCGCGGACATATCTTTTTCGCGTGTGCCTCCCAATGCTTCTTCAACACAAATGCTTTCTTCCATTTGAGGAAATCAAATGCATATAAATGTACCTGTTTTACTATCTCCGTAAGCTTGCGGGGAGGAATATTGCCAACAAGGCTTTTAGGATGAACCCGCGTGCGGAACAATACTTCATTCTTGAAAATATTACCGGCCCCGGCAAAGATGGTTTGATCCAGCAACGCATCACAGATAAGCATTTCCGGATGCGCTTTTAGTTTCTTCCGGGCCGCTGCGCCATCCCAATGTGCATTCATTACATCCACGCTCCAGTCATACACATCATCCAGGTTTTCGTGAATTTCTTTAATGCTACAGGAATAAAAATAGAGGGAACCATTAGTAAAGGTGAGTGCAAGACGGGGTTTACCTTGTCTTGTTTCATTAATACTATGTTTGCCAAAAAGAAGGAAGTGAACACGAAGAGTGAGTTTGGGCAGGCAGATCAGGAAATGCTTTCCCCAGGTTTTGAAATCCACCACCCGCTGGTTCACCAATGCAGGAATATCGATCTTACTGTTACCACTCGCCGCCAGGATCTTCTTCCCTTTGAAAGCGCGCACCTCTTCTTTGAGGATCACCATACTCGGACCTTCAGGCATGTTTCGAATGTTTCCCCATATACCTGCAAAAGCCCCGCCAGGCTGAATCGGACCAGGCGATTCTCCGTGAATTCCCTCCACCCGGGCATAAAATTTTAGTATAGCTAATCGGAGAGAAGGACTACCGGGAAAGGATAGCAAACCCATCATAATAATCGCTCAAATTCCAGCCATGATACAAATGAGACGCAAACGGCTCACCAACAAAAACAAGATCTACACACCCGGCTCCGAAACCACCATCTCCCTCAATTATTCCCCGGTTTCAGAGGTGCTGGAAGTAGAATTCACCGGTGGCAAGATATATCATTACCTCCACGTACGGCCCGAAGTATGGGAAGATTACAAGACCGAAGTCAGGATGGGGGGCTCTTCCGGAGCCTTTGTCAATGCACGCATCAAACCTTTTTATGATCCCGTAAGGTTGGAGTAATAAAACCGAAAAGCCGTAGTTGTTACCAACCACGGCTTCCTTATATTCATGCACTGAATTAATGACGCGGTCCCGGCGTATAGGCTGCCGGAGCGTGCTGACCTTCCTTGATCTCTTCGATCATCTTTTTATTAAATGCTTCCAGGTCTTTAGGGCTTCGGCTGGTAACCAGTCCATTATCTGTTACCACTTCTTTGTCTACCCAGATCACGCCGGCATTTTGCAGGTCAGTTTTAATCGAGGGGTAGGAGGTCATATTACGGCCTTCGATCATGCCTGTTTCAATCAGCAATTGAGGTCCGTGGCAAATGGCCGCTACCGGTTTACCCAGTTCAAGGAACTGTTGTGCAAATTCCACACAGTGTTTGTTCACCCGCATTTGATCGGGATTGATCACCCCACCCGGTATCATCAGGGCATCATAATCCTCTGCTTTTGCTTTTTCAACAGGCACATTTACCGGTATATCAATAGACCAGTGATCATGGTCCCAGCCTTTTACTTTTTCTTTTTGCGGGGAAACAATGTCCACCCTGGCGCCCGCCGCCTCCAGCGCCTTTTTAGGACTGGTTAATTCCACTTCTTCAAAGCCGTTCTCCGTAAGAATGGCTACTCTTTTACCGCTTAAGCTTCCCATACGAATATTTTAAGTTAGAAAATGAATGTTTTACCCAAGAATAGTTTCAAAAACGATACCACCGGATAGGGCATCAACCAGTACACTTATCCTGCTAATAAACTATTGAGATAGCTTTCGTTTCCTGCGTAATTATATTATATGTGTAAGTTGTTAAAAACAAGAACAATGTCGAAACACCCTTTGCCATTCGTGGGTGAAATCTACCGTTGGTGTATAGATTGTCACAAAACTGTAACATCCGGATAGCTTTGCCGACCAAATTTGAAAATAAAAATAGCCATGAGAAAGTTGACCTTATTGACTTTACTGCTAATGTTATGTGCTGTCCTCACCCAGGCGCAGAATATAACCGGTACTGTCAAAGATGATCAGGGAAAGAACCTGTCTGGTGCTACCGTAGCACTTAAAAAAGTAAAAGACTCCGCCACCGTAAAATTAGGCGTGACCAACAGCTCCGGTCAGTACAGTTTTACAGGTGTCAATTCCGGCCAGTATTTTGTTAATGTGTCATTCATTGGCCATGAAGCTAAAAACTCCCCCTCCTTTGAATACAGTGGAAGCGGCGATGCCAAAGGCCCCGATTTTTCTTTAGCAAAACAATCTGGTAACCTCAAAGAAGTAACAGTTGCCTACCGTAAGCCGGTTATTGAAGTAAAGGCTGATAAAACCATCCTCAACGTAGAGAATAGCGTAAATGCTGTAGGTCAGGATGCCCTGGAACTATTACGTAAAGCACCTGGCGTGTTGGTAGATAAAGATGACAACCTCAGCCTGAGCGGCAAGAATGGTGTACAGGTATACATCGATGGCCGCCCTACACCTTTGTCAGGTAAAGACCTTTCCGATTACCTCAAGACCATCCAGTCTGCTTCTATTGAAGCCGTTGAGATCATTACCAATCCTTCTGCCAAATATGATGCAGCAGGTAATGCCGGTATTATCAATATCAAGTTGAAGAAGAATAAGTCTTACGGAACAAATGGATCAATCAATGGCGGTTATGCCATCGGTACATTCCCCAAATACAATGCGGGTATTTCTTTGAACAACCGCAACAAGTTCGTGAACCTGTATGGTAATTACAATTACAACAACAGCGATAACAGGAACAATATGTGGCTGTACAGGGCAGTAGATGTAACTAACCCGGCAGATGGTATTAAAGACACCCTTTTTGATGGTGCTACCAAAATGAATATGCGCAACGAAAGCCATGCTTTCAAAGTGGGCGCCGATATGTCGCTCAACAAAAGGAGCACCATTGGTGTAATGATCAATGGTAACCTCACTAAAAGTGGCTTCGACAACTTCAGCCGTACGCCCATCAGCTACATTCCTACCAATACGGTGGATAGGATACTGGTGGCCAACAATACCAGTGATTCCAAAAGGGATAATGCCAACTTCAACCTCAACTATCGTTATGCCGATACTGCTGGTCGTGAGTTGAGCATGGATGCCGACTATGGCCTGTACCGCATCAAGAACGATCAGATGCAGCCCAATACCTATTATAATCCCTCCGAGACATCCATTATTTCAGAGCGTATTTATAATATGGTGGCGCCTTCCGATATCGATCTCTACAGTTTCAAAACAGACTACGAGCAGAATTTTAAGAAAGGCCGTCTTGGCATAGGAGGTAAGGTCTCCTATGTAGAAACAGCCAATGATTTTGCTACTTATAATGTGTACAATACCGGTAAGGAGATCGATAAAGGACGCAGTAATGATTTCGATTACAAGGAAAATATCAATGCCCTGTACGTAAACTACAACAGGCCATTTAAAGGCGTAATGGTACAGTTGGGCCTGCGTACTGAAAACACCAATGCCAAGGGTACTTCTGTAGGATTGAAATTGAATCAGACCACCAATGTATATGAACCTTTTGATTCTACTTTCAAACGCAACTATACAGACTTCTTCCCCAGTGCAGCCGTTACTTTCAACAAGAAACCGATGAGCCAGTGGACGCTCACCTACAGCCGTCGTATTGACCGCCCGGCTTACCAAAATCTGAACCCCTTCGAATTCAGGCTCGATGAGTATACTTATCAAAAAGGAAATACCAACCTTACACCCCAGTATACCAACAGCTTCGGTATCACGCACGTATACAAGTATACCCTCACTACTACCTTGAATTATAGCCACGTGCAGGATATCTTTTCCGCGATACTGGGCGTAACAGAAAAATCGAAAGGGTACATTACTACCGAAAACCTTGCCAAGCAGGATATCGTGAGCCTTAACATCAGCTACCCTTTCCAGTACAAGTGGTACAGCGTGTTTGCCAATGTCAACACCTATTACTCCAAGTACAAAGCCGATAAAGGTCCCCAGGGTAAAATTGACCTCGACGTATTTTCCTTCAATGTATACGCACAGCAAACTTTCCGGCTTGGCAAAGGCTGGACAGGTGAATTGAGCGGATTTTATACTGCCCCTTCTATTTACCAGGGTACCTTCAAAGCCATCGGCATGGGTGGTCTCGACGGTGGCTTATCCAAGACTGTGCTGAAGAACAAAGGAACTGTGAAGATCGCAGTAAGTGATATGTTCAAGACCATGAAGTGGAAAGGAGTTAGTGATTATGGTAACCAATATACCAGGGCCAATGGAAACTGGGAAAGCCGCCAGTTTAAGATCAACTTCACTTACCGCTTCGGTAGCAATGAAGTAAAAGCGGCCCGCCAGCGTAAAACTGGTATAGAAGACGAAAACAAACGTGTGAACAGCGGTGGCGGTGGCCTCGGTGGTAACTAATCAATATATTTGTCACCCTGAGCCCGTTGAAGGGTCCTTAAATAAGCGATAGAATATTTCAAGCATAAATGCCCGAATCCCCCTTTTTTACAAAGGGGGATTTTTTATGTTATCTTTACAGGAATTGGTTTCTCGATAACATCGTATTTATATTCAACTCGTTTAATGAATTTTACAGAATTTGGACTCGATCCTGCCTTGATGGAAAGCATAGAATCAACTGGTTATGAGGTGGCTACACCCATTCAGGAGCAGGTTATCCCCATCATTTTACAAGGCCGCGATATCATCGCCTGCGCCCAGACCGGAACAGGTAAAACAGCCGCCTTCCTCCTGCCGATCATCAACCGCCTCCTCCAGCACAGCAACGATGGACAGGTAAACTGCATCGTTCTCGTGCCTACCCGGGAACTGGCCATTCAAATAGCCCAGAACCTGGAAGGCTTGTCCTACTTTACCTCCATCAGCTCTATTGCTGTATACGGAGGAAACGACGGGATGAACTTTGCCACCGAGAAAAACGCCCTCTCCAAAGGAGTGGATTTTGTGATCTGCACACCCGGCCGTCTTATCGCCCACCTCAACATGGGTTATGTAAAGCTCACCGGACTCCAGTTCCTGGTGTTGGATGAAGCAGACAGGATGCTCGATATGGGATTTCATGACGATCTCATGAAGATCATATCCCACCTGCCTGCCAAACGCCAGAACCTGATGTTCTCCGCTACCATGGCCGAGAAGATCCGCTCCCTGGCCAGGAAGATCCTTCACAACCCAGCTGAAGTGAACATTGCCATTTCCAAACCACCGGAAAAGATCGTGCAGGAAGCATTCGTCGTATATGAACCCCAAAAGCTTCCCCTCGTTCAATATATTCTGCGGAATACCCATTTCAAGATGGTCCTTATTTTCTGCTCCCGCAAGCAGAATGTAAAGCAACTCAACCGCGAACTGCAACGAGCCCGCTTCAAAATAGCAGAAATGCACTCCGATCTGGAGCAGTCCGACCGGGAGAATGTGTTGCTGGACTTCAAGAGCGGCCGCACACCTATATTGGTAGCTACCGACATCCTGTCCCGCGGTATCGATATTGACAATATCGACCTTGTTATTAATTATGATGTACCGCACGACGGAGAAGATTATATCCACCGTATTGGCCGTACAGCACGAGCCGAATCCGATGGTATGGCCATTACATTCGTAAGCGAAAAAGAACAAAGGCGTTTTGCCGATATTGAAGCCTTGTTGGGTAAGCCTGTTAAAAAAGCCATGGTGCCCCAGGAACTTGGCCCCGTACCGGATTACCGCGCAAGCCATTCATCATTCCGCTCAAAAAGCAGTAACAACAAAAGAAGATACGGCCCCCCCCAACGCAGGAAGTAATAAAATCTACCCGTTTATGCAAGCTATAGCCAGGCTATTGCCCATAGTTGCTATCTGCCTTTCAATAATGGCAGCTATTAACAGTTGCGCTCCCAATCCTTACGCCCGTACCAACAAAGTTTACAAGAAACAGTCCAAAGCCCTTTCCAAAAGCCTGCAGCCCCTGCCCCTGCCCATGACAATGGACTCGATCCTGACGCCAGCATATGCAGTAGGCACCGTCAACTTCAATCTGCGGCAACCCAACTTTGTCATCATCCACCATACAGCGCAAAACTCCTGCGAGCAAACCCTCAGGACCTTTACCGTGAAGCATAGCAAAGTGAGCGCCCATTATGTGATCTGTGAGGATGGCACCATTCACCACATGCTCAACGACTACCTGCGCGCCTGGCAAGCCGGTATCAGCAAATGGGGTAACAATACAGATATCAATTCCTCCTCCATAGGCATTGAACTGGATAATAATGGCCATGAACTCTTTCCCGAAGCCCAGATCGTAAGCCTGCTTAAATTACTGGATACACTGAAAAGCAAGTACGAAATACCTGCTAGCAATTTTATTGGGCACAGCGATATAGCTCCCAAACGTAAAGTAGACCCCAATGTATTTTTCCCCTGGCAGCGCCTGGCGCAGCGCGGGTTTGGGCAATGGTATGATGATACTACCAACGTGACCTTACCCCCATCCTTCGACCACCTGCTGGCTTTACGTCTTGTAGGGTATGACCTGGCCGACACCACCGCAGCAATCCGCGCATTCAGACGGCATTTCCTGCAGGATACCCTCGGCCGTACCCTCACCGCCCCCGATGATAAGGTACTCTATCAGCTAATGAAGAAATACCAATAAAGGAAATGGACTTTCTAAAGCTGGAAATTGGTGAAATTTGATCAAGGAATGTAAATCGCGGAGCAATCCTAAATTCTACATCCTACATCCGTAATCCAATTATCTTTACGCATGAACTGGCAGCAACTCTACAGCACACGCCGTACAGGCTCTGAAAATAAATCGACTACTTACTCCGATGCCCTCCGCACTTCCTTCCTGCGGGATTACGACCGCATCATCTTTTCTTCTCCTTTCCGGCGTCTGCAAAACAAAACACAGGTTTTCCCTTTGCCAGGGTCTGTTTTTGTACACAACCGTCTCACCCATAGCCTCGAAGTGGCTTCTGTAGGCCGGTCCCTGGGCAAGGCCGTAGGGGATGCCCTGGCAGCTAAATACCCCAATGAAGGGGAGGATTTCAAAGAGTTCTACAAATATGAGCTGCCTTCCGTTATCGCAGCCGGCTGCCTGGCCCATGATATAGGCAATCCACCTTTTGGCCATTCCGGCGAAGATGCCATCCGCACCTTTTTCCGCGATCTGACCGGTGAGGCCAAGCAACGTTTTGAAAGCCAGCTTACCCCCAACCAGCAGCGTGACTTTCTCTACTTTGAGGGTAATGCCAACGCTTTCCGTACGCTCACCAAAAGCTTTGGCGAAAATACCACCGGAGGTTTCCGCCTTACCTACGCTACCCTGGCTTCTATTATTAAGTATCCTTCCGATTCACTCAGTGGGTTCAACAAACAGCAGCTTGTTACGAAAAAATCAGGTTTCTTCGATTCCGAAATAAATACCTATCAGCACATCGCCCAGGAGCTGGGCATTCCACAACTAGAGCCTGGTAAGAACATCTATGCCCGCCACCCCTTTGTATACCTGGTGGAGGCCGCCGACGATATTTGTTACCGGGTGATAGACTTTGAAGATGCCCATCGCCTCAACATCATTTCCATTAATACACTGAAAGACCTCTTCCTGGCTTTCTTTAATGAAGGCGAAGGATATGATGCGCGTGAACGGGTGGAAGAGACGTACAACAAGATCAGCGATGACAACAAAAAAGTAGAATTCCTCCGGGCAAGGCTTATCAACCTGCTCATCAACCGCGTGAGCACCGTATTCATGCAAAAGGAAGCCGAACTGCTCAGTGGTACGGTCAAAAAAGCATTGATTGACTACCTGCCGGAAAGGGAGCTGAAATTGATAAAAAGCATTGATGATTTCTCTGTAGCCCATATTTACAACCACCGCTCCGTAGTGGAAATTGAAATTGCCGGCTACAACGTCATCGGAGAACTGCTCAAAGAGTTCTTTAACGCCGTGGTTACCCCCACTTCAGCCAAATCCTTCAAATTATTACAACTCATCTCCAAACAATTTGTAGTCACCGGACAGCCTGATAAACTGTACGAAGACACCCAATCAGTCGTCGATTTCATTGCCGGTATGACCGATCTCTATGCCGTCGACATCTTCCGCAAGGTCACCGGTATCACTTTCCCAAAGATCAGGTAGATGGAAATTGCTGTCATTATGGCGGATTCTTGAAGACCCTTTGAACGCTCCTGCATCGCCGGGAGGAAAGATAAAAGCGGGGAATCGGGAGAGAACCGGCCGTATATCAGCCGTATATCAGCCGTGGATCAACCATGGATCAGCTTACTCCGGAGTAAACCGAAAGTAAACTTGAAGTAAACTTAAAGTAAACCGACAGTAAAGTGAAAGGTGCTTTTGTAGCTCAACTGAGGAGAGGCCAGACCGAAGCGTCCTGCATATGAGGGTATACCGACCGGTGGGCAACTGGTGGACCAGGAGCCGCTGCCACTGAGTGAAATGTTATGGACCGGAGCTATGAACATAAGAGAAAGTTACGAAAAAAGTGACAAACTGTCGGCACTACTAACATTAAATTACCAGCCCTGCTGGCGCACCTTGTAGCCATCATAGTGGCTCTATCACTCCAGCTCTTCACAGGAATACCCCGCATGGCTCAGGGTATTTTCAATCACCCGCGGACTCAGGTTTTGTGCTTCGATCCGCAATATCCTGTCCTTATCATGCATGTCCACATTCCATCTGATAACACCCTTCAGGGTATCCAGGTGCGAACCAATGTGGTGAATATGCTTCCGGTAACGGAGGTTAGTCTTGAAAACAAGGATGTCCATATATAGCAGTTGAATAAGGAATGTCGTTTACTCCATGCCCGTGCCGGGCTGCTCCTTAACTCCTTCGTCTTTACGGGTTTCCTGCCGGTCATACCCGGGAGGGCACCAGCGGCGGCCAAACCGATTTTGGAGAGTCTCCTTAAACTTCATGCGCTCCTCCGGTGTCATATCCTGCCATTTCTCATTGAGCTTCCGCTTCCATTCATGCTTTTTATGTCCCCAGCCGCCAAAGCCGCCAAACAATATCTTCGACAATACCAGGATGCCCATCGCCTGCCAGAAAGTGATCGTACTTACATGCAACACATCCGGTAAAATAGCATTCCATAATTTCATCACGATAAAGCTGAACAGCGATATGAACGCTACCACGCATGCCAGTATCATGAATGCTTTTCGCTCGTTGAACCTCCTTGGTCCTCTGCTATGTCTCATAACACTCATTTATAGGGTTAATAATTTAATAATTCATCTTTTAATACACTCAACCGCTCTCGCAGATGGAGCACCGCATAACGCTTCCGGCTGATCAGCGTATTCACTGTCTCACCCGTTTGCTCCGACAATTCTTTAAAGGGAACACCTTCCAGCTCATGCTTGATAAAAACATCTCTTTGCTCGGCAGGCAACTCATCCAGGGCGCTATTCAATTCTTCCCAAAACAACGTACGCAGGTATTCTCGTTCCGGGTTATTCGTAGCATCAAACAACAACTCACTCCAGTTGATCGACTCTTCCCCCTCTTCATCCCGGAAAATATCTTCCAGTGCCTCCGGCTTGCGCTTCCGTTGCCGGTCTGTGATCTTGTTGCGCGCTACCGTAAACAACCAGGCACTCATTTGTTCAATAGGCTGCGTATTGCCCACAAACTGATAGAACACATCCTGCAGCACATCCTCGGCGTCTGCCTCATTGGTCACCCGCTTACGAATAAAACCCATCAGCCTTTTGCTGTAGTCATTAATGACCTGGGTGATATTGCGTTTCGTTTCTCCAGCCATGCCCGGTGTTATCGTCAGGGTCTTCTCCATTGTATAAATAGGTAGACGCACAAGGACCCCGTATATTTTAAAGATGCGAAAAAAATGCTAACCAATTGATTGTTTGAACATTATCCTGATCCCGGAAGATGAAGCTAAACACTTGTATCCTAAAACATTATAAGTAGATTTGGGGCCATAAAATAGTTATATGGATTTTGGAAAGGTTCCCGGTGATCAGCTCAATACCATCGATTTTACGTTTCCGTCCGAACCGTCTGATAATGCCCGCGTGCTTACAGGCAAAAAAGCCGCCCGCCCACAGGTCTATATGGGTGTTCCCCGCTGGGGTCACAAATCCTGGATAGGCAGGGTGTATCCCAAAGGCACCAAGGAAGCCGCTTACATGGACCAATACATAAAACAGTTCAACGCAGCTGAGCTCAATGCCACCCATTATAAAATATATACTCCGGAAGAGATTGGTAAATGGGCCGCCAAAGCAGCCGGCAAGGACTTCAAATTCTGCCCCAAAGTGCCCCAACTCATCAGCCATTACAGCAACTTCAACAATGTCTTCGACCAAACCTCCGCCTTCCTGGAAGGTGTATTGGCTTTTGGCGATCACCTCGGACCTATATTTTTGCAGGTAAGCGAAAGCTATGCCCCCAATCGCCGGGATGCCTTATTCAAATACCTGGCTTCCTTGCCTACCGACCTGTCTTTTTTCCTTGAAGTGCGACATCCCCAATGGTTTGCTGACACCGTAATCAAAAAAGAGCTGTTTGATACCCTTCGGTCAATGAATGTGGGCGCAGTGATCACAGATACTGCCGGTAGAAGAGATTGCGCCCATATGCACTTGCCCGTGCCCAAAACATTTGTCCGTTTTGTGTGCAACCTGCTCCATCCTACAGACTATACCCGCTCAGATGCCTGGGCTGACCGCCTTATACACTGGATCAACAGCGGCCTGGAAGAACTTTACTTTTTCATACACATGCCCGAGGAAATGTATTGTCCCGAACTCGTGGCTTATATCATTGACAAGATCAACCCCGCCTGCGACCTCCACCTGCAAAAACCACAATTCATCCAGCCCGCCAAACCTGCAGGAGGCACACAAATAAGTTTCTTTGATTGATTAAATTACAGCGGGTGGGTCGCTTTTCCAAAGCGGTTCACCCTGCTGGAGAAGTCGTTTCAAACAGAGGTAGTTGGCGTAAAATCCTCAACAAAGTGGAACTACAGCGTTCAAACCAAAAGAGATCAAACCCCAGCTGCCTGTGATTAGTGCACTACAACCGCCAGTCAGCCAATAATAAATAATCAGTAATCAATAATCTCAGGGCAACGCTCCTGCAGGTTCGTTATCCTCATATTCCTTGCGCAGCGCCACCAGGTCCTGCTTCATTTTTGTGATCATCGATTGATGTGCTGTGGAGCGGATAAGATTATGCTGCTCTTGTGGGTCTTTCAGCAGATCATAAAATTCCCACTCATTCACCGTATAGAAATAGATCAGCTTATACCGCTCACTCCGTATGCCCAGGTGCTGTAACACCGTATGGTCTGCTTTGTATTCGTAGAAATGATAATATAGATTAGGTCGGTTCAAGGTTGGTTGCTTACCCGTAAGTACCGGTACCAAACTCAATCCCTGCATCCAATTTGGAATAGCTACTCCTGCAGTCGATACGATCGTCGGCGCAAAGTCTATATTCTGCACCAGGGCATTGCTTACCGAAGCTGGCTTAATATGCCCCGGCCACCTCACCAGTAGAGGCGTTTGCATCGATACATCATACATCCAGCGTTTATCAAACCAGCCATTTTCGCCAAGGTAGAAACCCTGGTCGCTCGTATATATCGTCACCGTATTCCTGGTAAGGCCGGCGCTGTCAAGATAATCCAGTACCCGGCCAATATTCTCATCAATGCTGGCCACACAGGCCAGGTAATCCTGCAGGTACCATTGGAATTTATAGGCCAGCAATTTCTTGCCGCTGGGTTGTTCCCGTCGAATGATCTCACCACGCTTTGCGTAGATCGCTTTAATGCGGCTGCGGTCAGGCTCCGGTATCCGGTTCATGATCGCATAGTAATAAGCTGCCTCTGCAGAATCCGGCTTCAGCGCCGGGATATTCATCAAATATTGGGGGTCCACTTTCAGGTCGCTGGAGAGCTTTAGATCCGGCAGAATGCTCATCGTTTGCAATTGCCAGGCCTTCCCACGACCTGCTGTATCCGTATACAAAGTGGCCGGCTCCGGGAATTTTTTATCCTGGTATTGCTCAATGTATTTAAGTGGGGCCAGGAAATACCGGTGGGGCGCTTTGTGGTGTAGCAACAGCAGAAAAGGTTTATTGGGATCCTGGTGGCGCAGCCAACTCAATGCTTCATCCGTGATCACATCCGTAGCATAGCCTTTGATCGTGGTCGTGTCGCCACCCATATTAATGATGCGCGGATTAATGTATTGTCCTTGCCCCGGTAATATTTTCCAAAAATCAAAGCCCGTAGGATAAGATTGTAAGTGCCACTTGCCGATCACAGCCGTCTGATAGCCCGCCTGCTGCATTACCTTAGCCATATTATCCCGCGTGCCGTCAAACCGGTCACGGTTATCGCGAAAACCATTCTTGTGCGAATGCTGGCCTGTCATCAAAGTGGCGCGTGAAGGCCCGCAAATTGAGTTGCCTACAAAGGCCCGCTTAAACAACATGCCTTCTTTGGCCAGCCGGTCAATATGAGGAGTGGCTATTAATGTTTTGTTATAGGCACTGATCGCATCCGCATCATGGTCATCACTCATAATGTACAGGATATTGGGGCGCTGTTGGGCAGAAGTGTGAAGAGCAGCAAATAGCAGGACAAAGTATAGCAGCCGCATGAATTATTATTTAAGGCAAGTTACACTTTTAACGCACCTCAAATAACTCATCCCATCGCGTGGTGTATCGGGAACTGTGCAGTTCCTGCCGCATTTTCCAGTTGCGCGCCGTGCCCACCGCGGCAAACTTCAATATATCGCCCCGCATGCTGAAGTTTACATTGTCTAAGATGTCCATTAAAAAGCGGTTATTGTTCTTTTCCTGTGATACAAACAAATTTCCCTGTATCGACTCATCAGGCACCAGCCCGCTCAGCATTACCCCTGCTTTTTTGTATTCCTTGCCTCGTGTGAATAACTGATCTACCATGTCCACCGCCGGCTTGATCAGCTCCTGCGTATTCGAAGTAGGGATGGGCAAAGTGATATGCGTGCTGATAGAAGGACCATGGTGAAAGTCGATCATATGATCCTGTTCCTTGCTTACAATAAATACACTGATTACTTTGGCCGCACTGTGCTGCCGGCGCAGTTTTTCAGCCGCCCGCGTAGTATACGTGGCCACCGCTTCTTTGATAGAACCAATATCCCCTACCGGTTCCCCAAACATGCGCGTAGTAGCGATCATCTTTTTCACCTTCAGGGGTTCTTCCAGGTCAATGGCGGGTATGCCTTTCAGCTCCCGTATCAGCCGCACCCCCGTAATGCCGCCCATATGCCGGTGGGCCCATTCTTCCGGCATGGTACTCAATTCCCAGGCGCTTGTAATGCCCTGGTTGATGAGCTTATTGGCAAACGCACGGCCTACTCCCCACACATTATTCACCCGGGTGCTTTGCAGTGCCGGAGCCAGTTGCTCAGGAGTAGCCAGTACTTTAATGCAATTGCTGGCAGCTTTGTTTTTCTTGGCGATATAATTGGCCAGTTTAGCCAGTGTTTTGGTAGGCGCTACGCCTACCGAAACGGAAATGCCCGTCCATTCCTCTACCGTATGACGGATGTGAAGTGCCGCCGCTTCCAGCTCATCAACAGGTACATGGCTAAGATCGAGGAAGGCTTCATCCACAGAGTACACTTCCACCATCGGCGAAAGCGAGCGCAAGGTTTCCATTACCCGCCAGCTCAGGTCACCATAGAGATTGTAATTGGAAGAGAAAACAGCAATATTATGTTGTTGAATAATGGGGCGTGCCTGGAAATAAGCGCCTGCCATCGGCACACCCAGGTTTTTGGCTTCATCACTGCGCGACACAATACAACCGTCATTATTGCTGAGCACCACCACTGGACGCTTCCTGAGATCGGGCCTGAAAAGCCTTTCGCAGGAGCAATAGAAACTGTTACAGTCAACGATTGCTTTCATCCGTTTATGTTTTAACGCTAACCAAACCTACGCACTACAAAAATGGGCCGACCAAAAAGCGTGTAGGTAAAACAGTTTATCCCGGGTTATGATAAGGTGCTTTTCCCCTTCACTCGCCTGCTTGTTTCACCGCTTCTTAGTCGGCCCCTGTCCTTAGGATAGGTTTAATGGCATGGACAGTTCTTTTACGGCGCATGGATCACCCAGGTTACTACACCCCATACTTCGAAAGAGTCACAGGAAGGGTCAATCTCTATAGTCGCCAGCTTAGGTGTCTCCGGTATAAGCCTTAATTTATTAAATGTTTTCTCCATCCGGCGTATCAGCATCTCACCATTCAATACCGCAATGATCACCTTGCCGCTCACCGCCTTCACACTTCGGTCTACAATAACGATGTCGCCATCATGAATACCGGCATCCACCATTGCATTGCCCCGTACACGCATAAAATAAGTGGCCGGTTTGTTATGGATCAATTGCTCATTGAGATCAATGCCTCTTTCCATATAATCATCCGCAGCAGCGCCAAATCCCGTCGCATCAGCCGTCTTCACTTCCCATTGGTTGTATTTCTTGGAGCCCTTATAGGCAGGGTTGTAATAAAGCTCGTCCTCCATAAAAATTAATTTTGATCTACTAAATTATTTAGTAAATTTATGCTAAATTAATGATCAGGTAAAAATTTATTTATGGAACCTGCAAAAAATAATACACACCAAAGTTGGGCAGAATACGGCCTGTATGAATACCTCCTGGTAGTGAATCCCGATGCAGCAGTACAGGATAAAGTGCTGGCGCAGAAGCAGGAGTTTTATGATGAATACCGCGAAAAAACGGCCATCAAAAGCGGCCCGCATATTATAGTGGCCAGCTTCCTGGCAAGGGAAGCCATGGAAGATACCTTAATACGCTGGATACAACGTATTTGTGACCAGCACCACCCATTTCTTGTTACCCTTAATAATTACAGCGGATTCCCGCCACACACCATTTATTTGAGGGTACAGGACCCCATGCCCTTTATGCACCTGGCCCAAAAACTAAAGGCTGTGGACGACCTCGTACGCTCTTCCTCCTGCCCGCCGGTAAGGCTCATGGCAAAGCCCCACCTCAGCATAGCCCCCCGCCTGCCGGAACCCATTTACACAAAGGCCATGTTCAACTATTCCCAGAAAACCTTCCATGAGTCCTTTATGGTAAATGACCTGCGGTTGCTGCGCAGAGCCCACCAATTCGACAATTGTAAAATGATCAACGTATTTCCCTTCGCCCCCGGCTCCCAGCCCTGGTCAGAAGTGGCCTGATATAAACCTTTTAAAAAAATGTTATGAAAAAGATGCAAATAAATCCCGTAAAAAAAGTACATGGCACTCCCAGGGCTTTTTATGACGACTACACCAGTCAACTCAGGCTGAATGAATACATGCTGGTATTACTGCCACATGAAGAGTTGCGCAACCGGGTGCTGCAGATACGCAAAGACTTTTATGAAACATACCAGGCCCCCTCGGCATTGGCAGGCAAAGTACACCTCGCTTTGGCCACCTTTACCCAACTGGAAATAATGGAAGAGCGCATCGTCAACCGCCTCAAAACAGTAGGCATGGGCTATCACCCATTCAAGGTAGAACTGAAAGACTACGGCAGCTTTCCCAGCCATACCCTCTTTATCAACGTCACTACCAAATTGCCCATACAAAACCTGGTTCGCGAGATCAGGGAATCACAACGCCTCCTGAAACTGGACAATGAACACAAACCACATTTCTTAGACGATCCGCACCTCGCCATCGCCCGAAAACTCCTGCCTTGGCAGTATGAAAAGGGATGGCTCGAATACTCCCACCGCCACTTTACCGGCCGGTTCATTGCGGATTGCATGTTATTGCTGAAACGAAGAGCAGGGGATAAAACCTATCAGATCGCACAACGGTTTGAGTTTATGAACCTGCCCGTAAGTACCAAACAAGGGGAGTTGTTTGTCTGAGCTTTTTCAGCAGCATTACACACCTGACCTGATTCCCGTCCCCGCAGGCCCGCCTGTTTCCACAGGTGCCTGCCGGGACGGGAGGGTGTGTTTTATTCAATGATTAATACAATAGAAAATGGAAACACCACAGGAAGAAAGACCCGACACCTACTTCAAAGGAAGAGGCGCCCAGATCAATACCAAAAACAGGTTCCTCAAAAACGAAAGAGTAAGAGAGCACATAGAATCTATTGACGACTGGTCCGATCCCAACGTGGCCACACAATTCCTCGAAGAACAGGCCAAAAGCTTTGTCAATAAAGTGGAAAGCCCCGATGTGGGTATGTACTACAGCATGAACCCTTACCAGGGCTGTGAACACGGCTGCATTTATTGCTATGCCCGCAACTCTTTTGAGTATTATGGCTATAGCGCCGGACTTGATTTTGAACGTAAGATCATTGTGAAGAAAAACGCACCTCAATTGCTGCGGAAGTTTCTCCTTAATCCTAAATGGGAATGTGTACCCCTCAGCCTCAGTGGTAATACAGACTGCTACCAGCCCGCAGAAAAGAAGTTTGAGCTTACCCGACAATGCCTCCAGGTTTGCCTGGAATTTAACCAGCCCGTGGGCATCATCACTAAAAACGCAGGTATCCTGCGTGATATCGATGTACTACAGGAAATGGCCAAAAAGAACCTGGTGAGTGCACTGGTATCCATCACCTCACTCGATGAAGACCTGCGCCGTGTGATGGAACCCCGCACTACTACAGCATCCCAGCGCTTCCGTGTCATTAATGAGCTGAGCAAAGCTGGGGTACGGATGGGCGTCATGCTGGGTCCTATGATACCGGGACTCAATGAGCACCATATGCATAATATTATCCAAAGGGCCAGCGAGAACGGTGCCACCTTTTCCGCCTATACCTTTATCAGGCTCAATGGAGCTATTAAGCTGCTTTTCCACGACTGGCTTTATAAGAATTTCCCCGACCGGGCAGATAAAGTATGGCATATGATTGAAGCAGGGCATAATGGAAAGGTCAACGACAGCCGCTTTGGGACACGCATGCGCGGGGAAGGTAATATCGCAGAAATGGTAGCCATGCAATACAGGAAATACACCAACAAATATGGGTTGAACCATGAGAGGCTGGAACTGGATTGCTCACAGTTCAGACGGCCTGGTGAGCAGGGAAGACTGTTCTAACCTCTCCTGCGCGGAATCTATGCCTGGTAACCCGCCTTCATAATAAGCTTATTCAATGCCTGCTTTGCCCGGATGATCTCATGGCACACAGCCGAGATTTCCCGGGCATTTTCCATTAAGTTCAATCCCCTCAACCGGATACTAAGCTCTTGTATCCTTTCAAGGTTATATCCCCGCATGATCTCCAGGGAATCGCCCAGGTTTAGTAAAACCGGAGAAGTATTACGGTCAATAGCAGGCGCCGGTACTGGCTTGGCAATAGATGGCTGTTGGCATTTCATGGTGCACAGTTTAAAGTGGTTTCGTCATTCACACAGTAAAAAATACGGTTTAGGACTGGAGCTTGCTATCGACTCAAGGCGGGTCAAAATATCAGGAGTACCAAAGTTGTTATAATAAATCAGCATGCACAAGCGATGAAGTACCGGATGTGTATCGTAAACTGTGTAGGTAAAATAAGTAGTTCTACGTGAAGGGAGGCTGGATGTTTACGAATATCTTTAGCCACTGTTTGACTGTTTAAACCTCAAAAATCAGTTTTATGACAACTAACCTCAAAAAATCATTTTTGCCGCTGGCCCTCCTGATGACCGGGGCAGTTTGCTTATCGCTTTTCCTCGCTTCCTGCGGGGGAGGTCCCAAAGATGGAGTTTGGATTCCCAACCCTGTAGACACCTCAGAGCTGGGTATCAGGGACCACTTTATCCCCCAGGATTCAATTACCGCTTACAGGAAGCGTTATGACGCGATAAGAGACACCCTGCAGGTCGCTATGCCTTCCTTGTTCATCCCTTTTTCTGAAGCCTACAACAAGAGAAGCTTATTGGAACTGATGAAGGATCCCACCTGCGTAGGTCTCAGGGTCTATTACGGAGCTACCGCTGTTAAAAGTGATGGTAAACAAGATCTGAGGCTTATCCTGGTAGGCGTTGACAAGCTGGGGAAAGACGTTTTTGTTAAGAAATTCTCCTCTGCTGATGGAAAAGTTGGTGACGATCCCCCATCCGGTGGATTTGAATATGGCCAGTGCGCACCGCCTTGCTATGATGAAGGTGGAAAATAAGCCCGCCAGTCATGTCAGTTGCTTTTTAATTTTATACCCCATGATATTTTGCTAATGGACAACACGGTTCACTTTGTTCTAAGCCAAAGCATCCTGATTGCCTTTTTTATCGGGATAGTAAGGTACCGGAAGATCGATCCGGCTTACTATCCCTTCTTCTATTACACTTGCATTGCTGTGCTGATGGAGGTGCTGGCCCATATTTTCACCCTGTACAACCGCGCCGACCTGCACCTGCCGGCTCTACATATTTACTCTTACCTGGAGTTTTGCCTTTTTGCATGGCTCTTCCACAACTGGGGACTGTTCAACCGACAGAAAACAGTATTCATATCAGTCCTGATCATATTCTTTGTTGTCTGGGTCATCAGCTCCTTTTTTGTGCATGGGTTCAAAGAATTGAATTATTACTTCCTTACCCTCTATTCTTTTGCACTTATTTTCTTTAGTGTCAGTACCTTTAACAAGGTGGTGGTACATGAGCGGGGGAATATTTTCCGCAATCCAAAATTCCTGATTTGTATTGGGATCATTATATTCTATACTTTTTTCATTCTCTTCAATGTAACATCGCTTTCTGTATTCAGACAAAATGTTAGCAAGAGTTTCAGGGCAAACTTGCAGCAGATTAATGTTTACACTAATTTACTGGTTAATTTACTTTATGCAGTAGCGATACTATGGATTCCTCGGAAGCAAAACTTTACGACTCCCTTCTCATCGTAATAGCAGTAGTAGGTATTATCCTCTTCTACTACATCATTACTATTATCCGTTATCAACGAAGGAGCCTGCGCATGAATAAAGAAAAGATTCAGGCCGAAATTGATACATTGGAAAAAGAACGTAAACGTATAGCTTCCGACCTTCACGATGAGTTGGGTCCCCTGCTATCAGCCGTTAAATTGCAGATCAACAGCCTCGATACCAATGATCCCGGCGATCAGGAAGTGATCGGCAAATCAAGCACCCATATAGACACCATCATCGGCAAGCTTCGGGAGATCTCCAATAACCTGATGCCCAATACCCTCGTCAGAAAAGGACTGCAAAAAGCCATTGAAGAGTTTGTAAATAATAACCAGCAAACCTACGGCCTGCAGATCAAATTCATCTGCGAGCAGGAGCTCCACCTCGATCAGCACAAGGAGATCAATATCTACCGCATTATCCAGGAAGTCCTTCATAATACCGTAAAACACGCAGAAGCCACCTACCTCATCATTAAAATTGTGATAGAGGAAGACCGGCTTTTGCTCATGACCGCCGATAATGGCAAAGGATTCAATTATTTTACAAAAGTAAAAGATAATCCAGGCCTCGGACTTCGTAACTTGCAAAGCCGGGCAGAGGTGATGGGAGGAGAATTGAGCTGCCAGTCTGAATCCGGAAAAGGTACCATGTATACATTTGACATCCCTGTCTGAATATAACCTATTTGTATGAAAATACACGGCAATATAAAGGTGATTATTGCTGATGACCATGAGATATACCGTGATGGCTTACGCATGGTATTGGTAAAACAACCAGATATTGAGTTGATCGCCGAAGCCGCCGATGGCAAAGAGCTGATTGACCACGTAAAAGCCATGCAGCCCGATATCGTGATCAGCGACGTTAAAATGCCCAATATGGACGGAGCAACTGCCACACGTTACCTCGCCGAGAACCACCCGGAAGTAGGCATCATCGCCCTTACCATGTTCGATGAAGAAGACCTCATCATTGATATGCTGGAAGCAGGCGCCAAAGGCTACCTGCTCAAAAATGCTGACAAATACGAGATTGTAGAAGCAATTAAATCTGTATATAACCAGCAGCCTTACTACTGTCGCCATACCTCCAACAAACTGGCCCAGATGGTAGCCAAGAGTAAATTCAATCCCCACAAACTCCACAATAAGCCCGAGTTCAGTGAAAGGGAACTAGATATTATTACCTATATCTGTAACGGGCTCACCAGCAAAGAGATTGCAGAGAAAATATTCCTCAGTGTTCGCACCGTAGAAGGACTCCGTATGAAGATCATGGAAAAAATGGATGTAAAGAACACTGCCGGCATCATTATTTATGCCATACGCCATCATCTCTACAAACCCGGTAGAGTATAGCCGAAAAAAATATTTTCAGGAAAAAGTTGGTAGAAACAAAAAAATAATTACACCTTTGCACTGTTAAAATTATTTAAAACACAGCATCATGTCACGCATACAAATGCATATTGAAACAGCGAAATGGTTTAATCCTGGTCAGGATTTAACCAGAGCTGCGGGGCATGTTATGTTACCAGGTAATTTGTAGAACTACGAAACCGAAATATAACGAAAGCCCCGCCTGACGCGGGGTTTTTTGTTTTTAAACTATGCTGAAACAAACGATCACCATACGATTTATGGTCCTGGCAGAGGCGCATACACTCGCCAGTCAACCTTGGTATGTCCTCACCGTGCAAGGCATGAACCACAATCGTATTGACCAGGAACGAGTACATAAACGACCGGAGTATATTCCGACACAGCAATAAAACTGTGTTACCAAGAATACAAACCCGGTCAATTCATTGACCGGGTTTTTTTGTTGCCCCGTACAAGCAACAACCAAAGGAGGTAACCATGAAGCTGATACTAGCTGTATTATCAATCCGGTTCATTATCGAACTGATCACAAGGAACAAGACCGGGAAAAACAAAGTCAACAACCAGACGAACGTTGGTAAAATTCAACACCCGGCAGAATTTGAATTGCGATAAATAACCATTGCAGTGAACCTGCATAGCCAAAAACGTACTAGTTGCAGAAAAGGAGGATTCAGTAGCCCTTCCGCGATGCTGCGGGAGGCTACTTTTCCAAAAAAGTTAAACACGATGAAGGAGGATTTTATGAGTAGGATAAAGACAGAACTCACCAGCACTTTTGATGAATTGTATGGCTGGTTCGATGTGCCGGGTGACAAATTGTATTATTCACCCCAGGATGGTGGATGGAGCATTGCCAAAACATTGGAGCATATAGCGCTCACCAACCATTATTTATTGATACTGATACGCAAGGGCACAATAAAGGCATTGGAAAAGTCGAGGAACCAAAGCTACAGGGATTTGCTGAGTGATTATGAGTTGGACTGGGATAAACTGGAATTAATAGGTCAGCCAGGCGCCTTCAAATGGCACAGGCCTGAGCACATGGAGCCGCGCGGTACAGCATCTCTGGAAATAGTGAGAACGGATATCCAGTCACAGATAAAGGAGTGCTTGGACCTACTGGATCAAATGAAGCAGGGAGAAGGCATCTTGTACAAGACCATGATGACAGTCAATGGCCTTGGAAAGATTGATGTGTATCATTATATCTGTTTCCTGGTACAACATGCAAAAAGGCATATTGTACAGATGCAGGAACTGGAAAATAGCTTATCGTAAATAAAGGATTTCACTAATTACTCCTTTAAATAGATTGAATGATGCCGTAGTGCAGCGTTTCTTCGGTAGCAACCTGGTAAGATACACGTCAAACCTGGAAGGTCGTGGGTTCAAATCCTGCTCCTGCCGTTAGGCGGGATAGCTCAAGGATAACAGTCGCTATGCGCCTGTAGCTCATTCAACAATTATAGCAGCATTCCAATTGGTTGGATACTTCGCCTGGAACGAAGAGGATGCAGGTTCGAGTCCTGCCTGCTATGCAAAGTTGCCGTAAAGAAGGATTACTTCGGCTCCATTAGTTCAACTGGTAGGACATGTATGAACAGTACAGATGCGGGTTCGATCCCCGTATGGAAAATAACCCTTCTTGATTTTGTTGCCCTTCATGGTCTGTTCGTTCAATGGTCAGGACGCAGGGTTTTCATTCCTGAAATGAGGGTTCGATTCCCTTGCAGACTACATAGCGTGTCGTAAACCAGTGTTACTTCGTCTTGAAGCCGCAAAAAACACTGCTTGCCTGTTACCGCTATTGCTTTAGTCTATTGGTGTAAGGGTTAACATCCTGGATTGTCGATCCGGAGAAACGGGTTCGAATCCCGTATAGACTGCTAAACAGGTGTCGTAGACAAGCGTTACTTCGGTTAATCTATGAGACGTTGGTTCGAATCCAACCCGGTTCATGAGAGGAATCGGTAGCTCAGTTGGTAGAGCAATAAACTTTATGTGCGCTTGTCGGCTCATTACCCTGTTTATGGCGACCTGGTGCAATGGTAGCATCCCACCCTCATAAGGTGAAGATTTCAGTTCGAATCTGGAGGTCGCAACTTCGATGGCTTGTAGCTCAACGGTGAGAGCAGCTGCCTTATACGCAGAAGGTTGTGAGTTCGATCCTCGCCAGGCCAACCCATACCAGGTAGTGTAACCGGCCAACATATCACACTTTGACTGTGATGTTCTCAGTTCGAATCTGAGCCTGGTAACAAATGTTGTCTTTAGTTTAACGGGTAAAATACCTCACTGTGAATGAGGAGAACAGGGTTCGAGGCCCAAAGACAACCAACACGGCTTATAGTTCAAAGGAAGAACAGTACGCTACGAACGTACAGATAGAAGTTCGAATCTTCTTAAGCCGTCAGCAATTTGGGAATATAGTTCAATGGCAGAACGCTCCGCTGTTAACGAAAGAACGGATGTTCGATCCATCCTGTTCCCACAATCAAAAAAAAGACGAATAACTCCAATGGTAGAGTAGCCCGTTGAAGCCGGGTGTGTACAAGTTCGAATCTTGTTTCGTCCGCCAATACAGGTTTGATGTAACTGGCAACAACCCGGACTCCAAATCCGGACATGAAGGTTCGAATCCTTCAACCTGTGCTAAAATTAAATACTATGCGCACGCTTGTAATGAAATAGTGAACAGTTCTTAATACCTGTCCGTGTAAATGCATAGGCAGAAGAATTACTGGTTAAACTATTTCAACTTTAAATAATGGACAATACAATTGAACAGAGAATTATCAATGCCAATAGCATATTTGATAATTATTACATCGACAGTAAGGCTTTATACATGTATTGCTTTACAGGGGTGCCATGTATAGATTTTATCGATGATATTGAAGGAGAAAAGGCATTCAATGCATTTCGTGAAAAATACAGCCCGTTTATTCAGTCCGTTCATACTTATCGAAAATTCAGGCGAAAGCAGAAGAAGGTAAACTTTGACGACACGGTAGTTGTATTGAAAGATCATTGTGTGATGGAATTTTCCAATGGCTATTGCGAGATCCTGCACGATGGGCGCAATGGGCTATTCTTTACAGAAGTCATCAATCTCCTGCAGTCCTTTAAAGAAAAGCAACGGAGAAAACCGCTGGAGATCAACCTGATCGTAAAAACCAATAGCTATCTGGAGCTGAAAGCCATGGAGATCAAAAGAACTAAGCTGGACCTGGCATTGTTTTATGAGGATGACTTTCAGGCAGTAGATGAGGCGATCAGGAAACGCCTGAATCAGGAAGATGATAAAGGGATTGTATTACTGCACGGCTTGCCGGGATCGGGTAAAACGACCTACCTGCGCTACCTGATTGGAAGACTCAAGAAGAAAGTATTGTTTTTGTCGCCCAATATTGCTAGCTGCTTAACGGACCCCGATTTTATTGATCTGCTCATCGATAACCCCAATAGCGTGGTGATTATTGAGGACGCAGAAAATGTGATCATGGACCGGAGAACCAATCCACAGTCATCAGTATCTAATTTACTGAATATTTCAGATGGCTTGCTGGCCGATTTTCTGAATGTACAATTGATCTGTACATTTAATAACTCAGTCACCATGATCGATAATGCCCTGATGAGAAAAGGACGCTTGATAGCCCGGTATGAATTTGGTAAATTGAGCGTCGCCAAAGCACAGCAGTTGAGCAATCACCTCGGCTTTGATACATTAATAAAACAGCCTATGACAATTGCCGAGATCGCCAACCCGCATGAACAGGTCAATCAACCTCAACAGGTGCAGGCTATCGGCTTCAGGAGAGCTGTTATTGAAAACTAACAAAGTATGGCAAAGTTAAAATTAAAAGGAAAAGATTTGAGGGCAATTGGTTACCCGGAAGGACCGGTGATCAGCATTGCAATGAATCTGATGGAACGACATTATAAACACCACTCAACCGAACAGGCAATAGATATATTAAAAGAAGTATTGGCTACTCCGGCCGATTATGCGGAGGATGCAATACTGGCGCCTGTGGCGCAGCACTTATTGCCAAAGCCGGTTCCGGAAGGTGCAGAAATATCACTGAACGCAACAGGTATACAGTTCAATGTATTCGGAGGAGAATTTATTGAGCCTGGCGCTATGAACCAGATGTACCAGGCCGCTAAACTACCCGTTTCCATAGCTGGCGCTTTAATGCCCGATGCCCATGCAGGATACGGTTTGCCGATCGGTGGTGTACTGGCAACAGAAAATGCCGTGATCCCCTATGGCGTAGGTGTCGATATCGGATGCCGGATGTGTTTATCCATATTTGATATAGATCCAAAAGAATTGACCCAGCGTGAGCACTATTTCACCCGTGAGTTGAATGAGGCCACCTTGTTTGGTGGAGGACGTCAGTTTGAATATTCCACAGAACATCCAGTCATTGATCGTCCGGAGTTTGGAGAACTATCTCTGCTGAAAGCCTTGCAAGGTAAGGCTGCCAAACAATTAGGTTCTTCCGGTTCCGGGAACCATTTTGCCGAATTCGGTATAGTGGAGATCAACGAAAAAGATACTCAATTGGGTGTTGAAGCAGGAACTTATCTCGGATTATTGACCCATTCAGGTTCCAGGGCCCTGGGCGCCAATATTGCCAACCACTATACCAAAGTGGCCAAACAAAAAAGGCGACTACCTGGGGAGGCCAATAACCTCGCCTGGTTAACTATGGATGAACAGGAAGGGATCGAATATTGGATGGCCATGAACCTGGCCGGTGATTATGCAAGCGCCTGTCATCATGTAATACACGCAAAGATTGCCAAACAACTGGCAAGGCAGCCATTAAAAATGGTAGAGAACCATCACAACTTCGCGTGGAGAGAAATGTATGAAGGGCGCGAAGTGATTGTTCATAGAAAGGGTGCTACCCCAGCTGGCAAGAATGTGTTGGGAATCATCCCGGGTTCTATGACCGCTCCTGGCTTTATCGTAAAAGGAAAAGGCGAACTGGCTGCCATCAATTCAGCCTCTCATGGCGCCGGAAGAAAGATGAGCAGGACGGCAGCTATGAATGCCATAACAAAGAGTGCCTTGCAGGAAATGCTGACGAAGCATGGCGTAAAGCTGCTGGGAGGTGGATTGGATGAGGCGCCGCATGCGTATAAAGACATTTATACGGTGATGAATGCGCAGCAACACCTCGTGGATACAGTAGGTCTGTTCTACCCTAAGATCGTGAAGATGGACGGCACAGCACCTAAGCCCTGGATGAAAAAAGGCAAGGAAGAGTTGGGTGAGTAGAGTAGCCCGGAATGGAGCGGTTTATATCAGGGAATCGAAAATGTAATAAAGCGGCGATTCTTCCAGCACCTTGCGAATTGGCCTCGCATCGGTAGATTCCCACTTGATTAGCCGGATGAAACCATCCGCTATTTCTATACCTGTAATATCGCCATCACTAAAGCAACAGCACCCGCTGTTAAAATAACTGGGATGCGCCATGGTTTTGACAAGTTTCTTACCGGCGTATTCCAGTTTTCTTTTTTCTATATCCTCCGTAATTGTTTTGATCAATATTTCATCTCCCGATCCTATCGCTTTCTCCAGTTGCTTAGTGAGCCGGTCAATATGATCAAGAGAAGCAAAAACGGGTTTATGTGTATGGCCAGAGATAAAGAGCAGGTTCTTTTGTGTAGCGCTCCATTCGTACATCATAATATTGTGCCGGTCCACCAGTTCAAAAGAATCAGAAGTAGTATTGATGCTGATCTCCAGGAAACGTTGAATAGGTGTCCAGATGGCAGCCACCACCCATTTGCTGAAAGCATTACCATCACTTTTTTTATCCCCCTGGTGCCCATGCGTTAAAAACAAAGCATATTCCTGTTCATGATAACTGGTATGAAGCAGGATGCCTTCATAAACCTTGAGCTTATCACCAAAGATCGGTTTAAGGTATTGATTCTGTTGGATCAGGTAGTTCCATTCCAGGTCATGATTGCCAAAAACACGGTAATAGCGGTCAGCCTGGAGAAACCTCGCTTCCTCGAGCAAAGTGGGACGGTTCTTCTCTATGACTGCCGTAGGCGTGTTTTCCCACAATTCCTCGCAATCACCCACATTGATGAATGTAAAGCCATGATCATAATAATATTGAAGTGCCTTCAGGTAATTGGCCTCTGCAGGGGCAAAATCATCGGCAAAATCTTTGCACCCTTTATGCTGATCAGAAAGTATAATAAACTTGGCAGTATCAATTTCGAAAGGGAGTATCAGGCCATTATTCCCCTTACCTTTCACAATGTCCTGCCGGAGTTTTGACAGCGAAGCAAATACCGCTTCCTTATCCGGAGAGGAAGAGACTTTTTCTGCCAGCCAGGTCACAGGCTTCCTGAATAACCACTGAAAAACCTTTTTCATGGCATAATTTATAGAAATTAAGTGAAAGCTGATGCAGATGTGGAAAGGGTGTAGGACGGCCTTGTTGCCGGTTATGGAAAATTGATTACTTTTAAAGAAGGCATACCCCCGTTTTGAATGCCTGCTATTAATTCATCTTACCATGAAAATAACCTATGCAGCTCCAACTGCTTCATTGCAGCGCTGGTTTTGGTGGTTACTCCTGATGAATATACTCTTTATAGTCTGTGCAGAGCTCTATTTGCGCCCACTTACCTACGGTGAAATGGTACAGTTTGCCGTAGCCAAAGATACCCGTATAGCCGATGCCATTGTATTGGAATGGAGGGAGATGGGGAAATATGCTAAAGCATTACAAGGCATTTATGTTAACTTCCTCTTCATTGGTTTGTATACAGCTGGTCTGGCAGTAGCCTGTGCGTTCCTGTCAAGGCTTACTGGCCATGAAATATTGATCCGGGCAGGCAAAGGTGCTTTCTGGTTGTTGATCGCCGCTGCAATTTGCGATACAATTGGCAACATCGCCATGATGAAAAGCCTGCAGCAGGCCATTACCCATTGGAATGTTACCCTCGCCTATGATATGGCAGCCGCGAAATTCTCTGTTATTATCCTCTGCTTACTGTTTATATTGGTATGCCTGATCTTCTGGCTGGCCAATAAGCTTTTCAGTAAGGACAACACTTCTATGTTTTTTTAAGGACAATGCTCTCTTTTCTATCAGGAACCAGGAAGCTGTGGCCAATAAGGTAGTGATAAGGAACGTAGTCAACGTAAATGGCCAATAGCCGGGTTGATCTCCCCATGCAGCATAAATGCTTCGCTGTACAGGAAAGGCATACAAATAAAATCCATACGAAATATCTATCCGTGGAAAAGGAATATGGATACTGCTTACGCCGACGCCTATAATAGTATATATAAAAAAGAATAAGGCAGCCGTATCTAAGTAAACAGGAAAGAATTTCCAGGCAAGAAGCCATAGGGCCAATAACAATAGCCATATGGAAAAGCGAACAGGTATCTTATCCCTGTAGAGATAAAAAACAGCACCTCCCAAAAAATAAGCCCCAAAATGAAGCAAAGGATAGAGATTTTTCAATCCGGAAAGATGCAATAACTGGTTGGCAAAAAAAAGATTTACCACGATCAACATGCTCCAGCTACAGGCTAGCAGCCACCTGTTGCTAAATAGTCTGAGCAGGTAAGCCAATAAGAGAAGCAAGTACATTTTAATTTCCAGAGGAATGGTCCATAATGAGGCATTTACCGCCTTCCCATCAAGTACACCTGGGAGGGTAAGAACCACCCTTACCGGGAAAGAGTTTTGCACCAGGAAATGCCAGGTCTCCACATGGAAGAGAAACTCTCTGACCGGTAAATTAGTAAATATACATCCGGTTACCAGTATGGTAAATAAGGAGCAAATCGCTATGGCAGGGCAAATACGTAAAATACGATTCCACAAATAGTCTTTTACTGTTGACCTGTTAAGACTTCTGCAAATCAGAAAACCACTCAGCGAAAAAAATATAAATAACCCTAGGGTACTCAGTAGATACCTGCCTGTAAGTGCGTAAAGAGGCTCCACCTTTTGTGGATTAGTGAATCCATAACCATGGCTGATAAATACCCCCAAAGCCGCCAAAAGGCGCAACGCGTCGAAATTATTATGCTTTCTTTGAAAAGTTGCTTCGGCTATGTACATGCAGCAATATACTTATACTTTTATATAGATCTTTTTCTTGTCAAGCCAGTATACAATAGACCAGTAAAAAGCGATCATGCAAAGAGCATATAATAATGAGCCGTTTTTCAGGTTCTCTGAGACCGGTTTGCAAACATGTTCATAAAACCAGGGGAAGGCACTTGTATAAACAGGCTTTCCGTTTTCTGAAAGATGATCTACCCAACGGAATAAGCCGAGAAGGCGTGGGAGAAACCCGCTCAATACAAAAATGAACAGTGGGTTCTTTCCAAAAACATCGAAAAACTTACTCAGGCTTTTGGTCACACCCCTTTGTTCATGCACTTTCTTGAATTCAATAAGGAAGATCAAAAGTGATAGGACAAATATGGCGAGTCCGGTGGTATAAAGTACAAAAGAGCTGGTCCATATCTTTTTGTTGATGGGAAATACCATATCCCAGGCAAAGCCGGCAAAGATAAGTAAGCTACCGGCCACAAAAAGATGGGTAAGCATATCATAGGTTTTCCCCTTCTGCTGAATATAATGTCCAACGAAGTACCCAAATATGACCTGAACAATAGAAGTAAGCGTGCTGGTAATGCCTTCCGGATCGAAAGGAATACCTTCCCCTTTATACATATGGGCAATGCCCAAAATGTCCTTGTCTACCTGTGTGCCAAAATAACCTTGCAGGCTGAAAGGATCGGCAGGATTGCCCAGCAGGCACATTACCCAATAACCCAGCAATAGGATAATGCAGGTAAAAAATGCACCCCGTATTTTAAAGAAATAAACGATCAGGGATGCAAAGCAATAGCTGAGCGCGATCCGTTGAAGGACACCCAATATCCGTACGCCGGAAGGTGTACGTCCCTCCACGATAGGATCCGCCCATGGTCTGGATACCAGGGCCCCATCTACCCACCTTATGAAGGGAGCCCAATTGAGAAACAGGCCAATAGCAAAGATGAGCAGTGTGCGTGTAAATACTTTTTTGAGAAATGCAGAGGTGCCGGCAGCTTCAAGTCGGGGCATTACAAATGACATTGCATTGCCTACTGCAAAAAGGAAAAACGGAAAAACCAGGTCTGTTGGTGTGCAACCATGCCAGGGAGCATGCTCAAGAGGAGCGTAAATATGTCCCCAGCTACCAGGATTGTTTACCAGGATCATGAGCGCTACCGTGGCGCCGCGAAATACATCGAGGGAATAGAAGCGTTGGGTCAAAGCTGTGGATTTAAAGGGAAAGATAAGCAACAAGGTTGAAGCTGCAAGAACTAACAACCTTGCAAAGAATTCCGTTATTTAAAACAAAAATAGCTGATGCCTTGAATTTTGGTCTGGCGTTTGTAATGGGTGTGCTGCCTGGTATTAAATACTGGTTTTTACTTAGTGGTGAATGAAAGAGCTGTGTGGCGTTTAATCCTTACAGTTCAATCTATTTGAGCAGTGAATTAACCGGATAATGACCGGGATCAATCGCATAAAGATTGACGCCCATATCTGCCATTCTGGACCAGTCCCCAATTTGTGACTGAGAAGTTGGTATTTTTTATTGAAAAATAATGATTTAAGTATTTTAATGTCGTGATTTTGCACATTAAAAATCTCCTATATTTGCAAACGTCAAACGAAAAGTTGGCAGTCCAAGTGATTTTTTGTTGACCTGGAACGAATACCTGTGAAAACATTAATAAACGCATTTTTACAATTGAGTGGAAGGGTATGGGGAGTACTTCGCAAGAAGACTCACTTATACCCTTTCGCTTTATATAATAGATTTTAGTGCAATAAGTACACTAATAATCAGTCATTTATGGTTAAATCATGTGACTGAGGTGGCGAAGCCTTGCAATGAAAATAGTAGCTGGAACCATTTGATAAATGAAATATTGGGCACACGAAACGGCTGTTATTGATCCCGGTAGTAGCATCGGGGATTATACTCGTATATGGCATTTTTCGCATATTATGCCTGGATGCGTGATCGGAGAACGCTGTAACCTGGGTCAGAACGTCGTTGTGATGCCTGAGGTAGTGATAGGGAACAATGTAAAGATTCAAAACAACGTATCCATTTATACTGGTGTGGTTTGCGAAGATGATGTTTTTCTGGGTCCATCGATGGTATTTACCAACGTTATCAATCCAAGAAGTGCCATTGTACGTAAACATGAATATCAAAAAACACTGGTAAGAAAAGGTGCCTCGATCGGCGCCAATGCTACTATCATTTGTGGCAATACCATTGGCGAATACGCGTTAATAGGCGCCGGCACTGTAATAACTAAAGACGTAAAGCCTTATGCCCTGGTGATCGGCAATCCCGGCAGGCAGGTAGGTTGGGTAAGTGAATATGGACACCAACTGGAGTTTAATGAAAAAGGAATGGCAATTTGCCCGGAAAGTAAACAAGTATATCGACTGGAAAACGAACAGGTGAAGAAAAATGGCCAGTAATGGTACGATAAGAAAATGGTATGCAGTCTACACGAAACCCCGGTGGGAAAAAAAGGCACATGCCCTGTTGGTAGAGAAAGGGATAGAATGCTATTGTCCATTGAATAAAGTACATCGTAAATGGAGCGACCGGATCAAGGTAGTGGAAGAACCTTTATTCAAATCCTACGTATTTGTGCGGGTAAATGAAGAAGAGAAAACCCCTGTACGTATGGTGAATGGCGTAGTGAATTTTGTGTACTGGCAGGGAAAACCTGCCCTGATCAGGGATAAAGAAATATTTGCTATCCGTAAATTCCTGAATGAATATGAAAATGTGGAGGTGAGGCAGGTAGATATAGCTCCGGAGGCCACTGTGGTGGTAGAACAAGGTGTGCTGATGGGCAAAAAAGGGACTGTAAAACGTGTGCTGCGTAAAAAAGTAGAAGTTCTGATTGAAAGTATCGGTTTTACCCTGACCGCTTATATTGATAAATCGAAAGTTGTGGTTATTGAAAAACAGTAGATTTGATAATTACCTAAAATGATCTTCATGCAACGCCTATTCGGCATTTTACTGGTCATCATCATTATAATAGTAGGAAGTTCCTGTGGCAATGTAAAAAACCTGCAATATGTGCAGGGGGCCTTTGATACGGCGAAATTGAGCAAAGTTCAATTTACGGATCCGGTGATACAAACCGGGGACCTGTTGGGCATTAATTTGTACAGCGATGATGCAAAAGCTACGGCAGCAGTAATGGCGCAGCCAACAACGATCAGTGCTCTGGCAGGAAATTCCGGTACAGCCAGTACAGCTACACCTGCTGCTACTCCTGGCACAGGCTATCTCGTAAACCAGGATGGGTTCATACAATTATATAAAATAGGTATGATCAAGGCTGCGGGTATGACGAAAAAACAACTGGCCGACTCGCTGGCGCAACGGTACGTGACCTTGGACCTGCTAAAGAATCCTTTTGTAGAAGTACGATTCCTCAACTATAAGGTTACATTGGTTGGTGAAGTAGCCCATCCCGGTACGTATAGTTTTCCGACGGAGAAAATAAATATTTTCGAGGCCATAAGCCTCGCAGGTGATATTACAGTATTTGGAAAGCGGAATAATGTAAAGGTGGTGAGGGAGATAAATGGAGTGAGACAGTTTGTTGAGCTGGATCTTAGTAAGCCCGATGTCTTTGGCTCGCCATATTATTACCTGCAGCAGAATGATATGGTAATTGTGGATGTGACTAAGAACAAAGCCGCAGTGAATGATCAGGTTACTGTACGAAATATTACTGTAGCGGCCAGCATATTGGCAACGATTGCTATTTTCATTAATATATTCAAATAGACATGACAGAAGCTACTATAGATCAACAACGGTCTAAACCTTCTATTACCCCCCGCGAGCTTATATTCAAATATATCCGCTTCCTGCCATGGTTAATTGTTTCTGTGATCCTGATGCTGGCAGGCGCCTATATTAAATTGCGTTACTCCACGCCCGTCTATAGCGTATCAGGCAAATTATTGGTAAACAGCCAGACCCCTTACAGCAATGCAGGAGAAAAGTTTGATGATATCTTCATGATGCAGCGGGCAGACAAGCTGAATGATGAGATAGAGATCATTAAATCACGTTCCATGGCCAGCCGGGTAGTCCGCAGCTTGGGTTTGGAAATGCAGGTAAATAATAAGGGGAAGATCCGCTCGACGATCATTCACCCAAGGGATGTGCCTTTTCAATTCAATATTGTAGCCATCGATTCAACTAAGGGGTTCAGCGTTTTGGTGACCCTCACAGATAATGATCAGTTCAGGCTGAACGAGAATCCTAAAAAATACTTCTTCAACGAGTTGGTGCAAATACCCGGTGTAAGTTTCCGGATCACGCCCAACAACTCCGACAGACATGCTTTTGCCAGTAATGATTTTGCAGTTAGCTGGGTACCCACAGAAATCGTAGCTGCCACGCTTAGCGGTAATATCGGGGTGGCCAGGGTTACAGAAGGGACCAATGTGTTGTATCTTACCTATCAGACTGAAAACGTAAGGCTGGGCATGGACATCGTGAACCAGTACATGAAGGAGTACCAGCAAGGTAGCCTTGAAGACAAGCGGGAGATTGCCGGTAAAACCCTTGCGTTCATCAACAGTCAAAAAGATACAGTATTCAGAGAATTGAGAAGTGTGGAAGGCAACCTGCAAAAATACCGTCAGGAAAACCAACTATACAATGCAGAGGCTCAGACAAACCTTCTTTTTGATGAATTGTCCGAGAGCAACAAAGAAGCTATAAAACAGGGTGTAAGCCTGCGACAAATAGATTATAACATTGCTTATCTTTCTGACAGTAACAAACGTAATGAGTTCCAGATGATCTCCTCCATGTTAGGTGTGGATGAGCCATCATTGGCTGATCAGGTTATAACTTTCAATAGACTACAGTTAGAGCGGGAAACAGCCCTTAAAACAATACCGGCTGGTAACCCAACGATCCTAAACATGGAGGCCGCCATTGAAAGATTGCGTAAGGATATCATTGAGAACCTGCGAAATGTACGGCAAACTCATGTGTTGGCATTGAATGAGGTTTCACGCCAAAATACTGGAACTAACCAGGTAATCAGTTCTATTCCAGCCAAGGAAAAACAATTGCTGGAAGTTACCCGGCAGCAGGCCATCTTACAGGAGCTCTATTCTTACCTGCTGCAGAAGCAGTTGGAAACAGCATTGGCCTCTGCTTCTACTATTTCCAATATTAAAGTAGTAGAGCCGGCCATGTCTTCAGGTATACCGGTAAGTCCTAATCGCAGGGGACTCTATATTATGGCATTTGCTATAGGAATAGCCGTACCGGTTGCAATTATATTCCTGCTTGAGTACCTGAACGATAAGGTGAAAAGCAAAGCAGAAATACAGCAAATGACTTCCGCACCGATACTGGGAGAAGTAGGCCATGCTGATCATGCAAACACCCTGGTCGTAACCGGTACAAGCCGGAAATTCCTGGCCGAACAATTCAGGATCATTCGCTCAAACCTTCAGTATATTTTGCCCAAGGTAGAAAAACCTGCTATCCTGGTTACCTCATCTTTTAGTGGAGAGGGTAAATCATTTGTGAGTACTAACCTTGGCTCGGTATTAGCTCTTTCAGGTAAACGTACCGTGATCCTTGAATTCGATATCCGCAAGCCCAAAATATTGAAAGGCCTTGGGTTGCATGAACGAAAAGGGATTACTAACTATATTGTCAGCAATATAAAAGTGGAAGAAGTGATACACCCGGTGCCAAGCGTTGAAAACCTGTTTGTTGTACCCTGCGGCCCTGTACCTCCCAACCCCGCTGAAATGCTGCTGAATGAAAGAGTTGAATTGTTATTCCGTGAATTGCGTAATTTATTTGATGTGATCATCGTCGATACCGCTCCCATAGGGCTGGTAAGTGATGCCATGAGCCTTGGTCGCTTTGTAGACGCTACAGTATATATTGTACGCCATAACTACACGATGAAAAAGCAGATACAGTTGATCGAGGATATCTATCAGCATAACAAATTACCGCATCTTTCCATTATTATTAATGATATCGATACTCGTAGCTCCTATGGTGGCTATGGTTATGGTGGCTATGGTTATGGATATGGCTACGGATATGGCTTGGGTAAGGCGAGCCTGGGATATTTTGAAAGTGAAAACGGAGATGCCAAACGCTCTCGCCTGAGAAGATGGTTCTCCCGGTCATCAAAAAAGTAAAACTTTATCTTACATCATGTCTGCTGTTACAGAAGAGTTGATTATCGAGCCTGGTCGGTCTGAAAAGAATTACTGGAAAGATCTGTGGCGCTATAGGGAGCTGTTTTATATCCTTAGCTGGCGGGATATAAAGATCCGTTACAAGCAAACGGTAATTGGAGCGGCCTGGGGAGTAATAAGACCATTCCTGACGATGCTGGTATTCACATTTGTTTTCGGAAAGATTGCCAACCTGGCCGATAAAAATGGTCCGCCTTACCCCATCATTGTTTTTGCAGGATTATTACCCTGGCAATTTTTTTCCACTGCTTTATCTGAAGCGAGTAATAGTTTGATCGGTAATGCAAACCTAATATCGAAGATCTACTTCCCCCGGATGATCGTACCAGCCTCGTCCATTATTACCAGTCTGATAGATTTCGCTATCTCCTTTGGACTGCTGTTATTGGCAATGTTGTACTACCATTACATCCCCCCTATACAAATACTTTTGCTGCCATTATTTATAATAATGGTATTAATTATAGCTTTGGGAGTAGGTCTATATGTTACTGCGCTTAATGTAAAGTACAGGGACTTTCGTTATATCATTCCTTTTATCGTTCAGTTTGGTCTTTACATTACACCAGTGGGCTACAGCAGCCAGAAAATTGCTCAAATGTATGGTGAACAGGCCCGGTTTTGGTTCTCCATTAATCCCCTGGCTGGAATAATAGATGGCTTTCGCTGGTGTATTGTGGGAGAACCTATGTACTGGCCAGGATTTTTTCTATCCTGGGGCCTGATGCTGTTTTTCTTATGGTTAGGCATCACCTATTTCCGGAAAACCGAAAAGTCGTTTGCAGACAATATATAAGTAGTTTATTATGACAGCACCGGTTATTAAAGTGGAGTCGTTATCAAAAAAGTTCATTCTTAGCCATGAAGCGCAGGAAAAGTATACTACGTTACGGGATGTCATTACCCGCAGGGTAAAAAAGCTGTCCGGAAGGTCGGATAAGCGTATGGCTACCAAAGAAGAGTTCTGGGCGTTAAATGATGTCAGTTTTGAGATAGAGCAGGGAGATAGGGTAGGGATTATTGGCCGTAACGGTGCAGGTAAAAGTACTCTGCTGAAGGTGCTCAGCCGTATTACTGATCCTACGGCCGGCCGCATTTCAATCCGCGGAAGAGTGGCCAGTTTGTTGGAGGTAGGTACAGGCTTTCACCCCGAACTGAGTGGGCGGGAGAATATTTTCCTGAACGGAGCTATCCTGGGAATGAGCCGGGCGGAGATCAGGAAGAAGTTTGATGAAATTGTGGCTTTTGCCGAAATAGAAAAATTCCTGGATACTCCGGTAAAGCGATACAGCAGTGGTATGTATGTGCGGCTGGCCTTTGCAGTGGCAGCACACCTGGAACCGGAAATATTAATAGTAGATGAAGTACTGGCCGTAGGTGATGCTCAGTTTCAGAAAAAATGCCTGGGAAAGATGGAAGATGTTAGTAAAAATCAGGGAAGAACGGTTTTGTTTGTTAGCCACCAAATCGGAACTATTGCACAGCTATGTGATAAAACAATGCTACTAAAAAAAGGAGCATTGGCTGCATTTGAATCAACCTCACGAGTTATAGACAAATACTTGAGTAAAGAAAGCTATTCAGAAAGTAATAAATACAAGAGCGAAAAAAAATTGCTTGATCATTACAATAATCTTTTCGAAGAGGTTTATACCGTTAATGAAAATAATAAAGAAACTGAAGAATTTGGTTTCTCAGAAAGCATTTCAGTTTGTTGTTTAATAAAATTAAAATCTAAAAATTCGAACCTTAAGGTTGGAGTAACGATCCAAAACATACATGGTTATTATATTTCAACCAGTATTTACGAAATAGAAAAGGAAGAATTAGCGAATAAAGATTTTATTACTGTTAAGGTCACTTTCCCCCCCAATATTATAGCACCCAATTCATATTATTTTAGAGTTGCTTTATTTGAAGAAAATACAGTTTATGAAATTTTAGAAAATATATGTGGTATTAGAGTAATAGATACTGGCACTGAACTATCAAGATATGAAGGTGTCAACTATGGAAGCGTTGTTCTGACAAATAAATGGGAGTTGATATAAAAATAAATTATAATGAAAAAGTTGTTCAAGCTGGTTTGTCCTCCAGTTTTAATTCTTGCAGGTAAAAAAGCTCAATCTCTTTTTTTAAAACCTAATTCTTTAAGATATTATAGACCTGCAAATGAAGATAGCCAGGAGTTAGATGTTTATTGGACAGATCAAATGGCTAATCAATTAGAGGAATGGGGACGTGGTCATACATGGAATGAAATTGAATGCCTTTTGGTAAATTGTAGCGGTAAAGTGTTGGATATAGCCTGTGGTACTGGCGTTAACATATTGGAGATGTTAAGATTTAATAATCTTGATATATATGGATTTGATATCTCTGACTTTTTGATAAAACGAGCTATAGGAAAAGGAATAGATCCTAGTAAATTGAAAGTTGCTGATGCAACAAAAACAGACTATTTGGATAATGAATTTGATTTTTCTTATTCGATTGGCTCTTTGGAACACTTTACTGAAGAAGGGATTGATTTATTCCTTAAAGAAGCAAGTAGGTATACAAGTAAAGCATCATTTCATATGATTCCTGTATCGGAGTCCACCAAAGACGAAGGATGGATGAGAACCAATCAAAGCTTTCACAATAATTCTGTTGAGTGGTGGCTAGCAAAGTATAAAAAACATTTTAGAGAGGTACATGTAATTAATTCAGCTTGGAAAGATCCCGGGCTTTCAGTTGGAAAGTGGTTTATATGTAACAAGTAGAACTATATGATAAAAAAGATCATAAAAAAACTATACAATGTTCTTTCCCCTAAAACTCGTCAAAATGGCCCGGTGCTTACCAATGTTTACATTGGCGCGAATACTGAAGTCAATTTGAATAACATTGATAAGTCCAGGGCTCCAAACTCTAAAGTAATAATAGGAAATGACAGCTTGATTTCCTGCAACATTGCTTTAGAGACAGATCAAGCAGTATTGGAAATTGGCAATAATGTGTTTATTGGGGCAGGCACTCATATTCGTTGTGTAAATTCAATCAAAATCGAATCGGATATTTTGATTTCAGGAGACTGTATGATACAAGACAGTGACAATCATAATTTTGATTTTGAAATAAGAAAGAGGGACTTGTGTGATTGGAAAAAAGGATATCATGATTGGAGTACTCATCCTGCGATCCCTATTAAAATTTGTCATGGTGCGTGGATTGGCGCTAGAGTAATTATTTTAAAAGGGGTGAGCATCGGTGAGAAGGCAATAGTAGGTGCTGGTAGTGTCGTCACAAAAGATGTTGCACCTTACACTATTGTTGCAGGTAATCCTGCTAAATTTATTAAAACTGTGAAATAATGTTCTTAAAGAATATTTTGCCTAAAAGAATTAAGGTTTTCCTTAGGAGTGGTAAGTGGTTTTTTCAGAACTATAATTCGATACAGCAACAATCTAATTTAAGCAACGCTTTTTTTTATGGCCCAATCACTTATAATGCAGATGGCCTTGTCACTTCGCAAAATTGCGATTTTATAAATGAGCCAAATTTTAAAAGAGCATATGAATTAGCCGCTGCCACCAATCCCTGGCCTGGATTTACACTGCAGTGGAGGGTTTACATTGTATGCTGGTTTGCCAACCAGGTGAAAGACCTGCCCGGTGATTTTGTCGAATGTGGCGTAAATACAGGTGCTTATGCCAAATCCATTATTGAGTATACAGGATTCAATCAACTGGGAAAGACATTTCATTTAATGGACACTTTCGATGGCCTGGTGCCCGACCTGGTAAGTGAAGCTGAAAAACAGGCAGGCCTGGATAAATATTTAGATCAATATAAAAATGTGTACGAAAGCGTTATTAAAACATTTAAGTACGATAACGTCAATATAATAAAAGGTGCAGTACCTGGCACTTTATCGCAATGTGACGCAAAGAAAATTGCCTATTTATCTATTGATATGAATAACGTTGAGCCCGAAATTGCAGCGGCTGAATATTTCTATGACAAGGTTGTCCCAGGCGGCGTAATTATACTGGATGATTACGGATTTCCCCAACACATCAATCAGAAGATCGCTTTTGATAAGTTTGCCCGTCAAAAGGGTATTGCTATTCTAAGTCTTCCCACCGGTCAGGGAATAATATTGAAAAAATAATCCCATTTCAGTTATGCGCGTTGCATTTGTAGATAATCTTCCGGTAGGAGGTGGTTTATCTCGTTTTTCCTATATGCTTTGCAAAAGCCTTTTAGAGGAAGATAGGTCTGTTCAGATAGATTATTATGTACATGAAACAAACCTGGTAAGAACACCGGAGATCAATACGCTAAACGGGAATATCAGTATCAAATTACTGGAAACAAGCAGGCAACCCTCCTTTACAAAAAGAATGGCCAGTAAGGTAGCCGGTAAGCTGGGGTTTGTAGGACAAAGCGTAGATCCTGTTATGCAGGAAGTGGAGAACAGGATTAAAGGATATGATGTAGCCTATTTCCCTTCAGCCCATATGATGCCTCGTCCAGATCTTACGGTACCGATAACAGGCACCATTCATGATTTTAATTGGAAATATTTTTTTGGGCGCCAGATCTTTACTTCCTCCTTTGTGGAGCAAATGGACAGCGCTATTGTTAGCTGGATGCAGTCCTCTGCCACAGCCTGCTCTTCTTATGATGTTGTCAATGAAGCAAAGAAACTATATCCTGGTTTAACTGGATATCCAGATGTAGTACACCTGGCGCCTGTAGCTTTTTCTAAAGATATTGAAGAGCAGGAAGCTGAAAAGGCGCTGGCAGGACTGGGAATTGATTACCCATATATTATTTTCCCTGGTAACTTTTTCCCGCATAAGAATCACTTGAACCTATTCTCTGCTTTTGCCCTGTTGAAAAAACGGGCAGGGTATTCAAACCTGAAGCTGATCTTAACTGGTATGCATACCGATCAGATCGAGTTTGGTATTGCGGAACGCAATGGGATTCAATTGGTAACAAAGAATTCGCCTAATAAATACTTTGACGTCCGGGGGCTGGGATATCAGCCCAATCATGTGATTGATGCATTGATAAAAAAGGCCCGGCTCCTGGTTTCACCTTCTCTGTATGAGGCCATTTGTACGCCGGGGATGGATGCCTGGCATTTTGGAACACCAACGGCTATTTCAGATATTCCTCCATTCAGGGAGCATGAACAGGTTTGGGGAATACGTTCTGCTTTTTTTGATCCAATGGACCCCTTGCATATCGCCGATATGGTGGAAAAATACCTTAATAACTATCCGGCAGCACGGGAAGATGGCATCATCTCCAGGCAAAATATTTCAAAATATACCTGGGATAAAGTGGCGAAGGGTTATTTCAAATTATTTCAAAAGGCTATAAGTTAGAACAGTATGAAAGTGCTTATTCTGGGATCAGAAGGTTTTATCGGAAATCATCTTGTAAAGCATTTCCTGCAAAATAAATGGGATGTAACCGGCTGCGATCTGATCGAAGCTTCCCCTGCAGGATATCAATACCAGAAAATATCCCTGCTATCTGCTGATCTGGAGCAATTATTTGCCGGACTTAAATACGATGCCTGCATCAATGCTGCCGGTAGCGGCAATGTTCCTTATTCTTTAACCCATCCGCTCAGTGATTTTGAAGCCAATGTATCTTCTGTTATACATGTACTGGAGGTGATCCGGAAATTTAACCCTGAATGCCGGTACATCCATATCTCCAGTGCAGCCGTCTATGGTAATCCGCAACAATTACCAATTGAGGAAACAGCAGCATTAATGCCTTTGTCCCCTTATGGGTGGCATAAACAAATGTCAGAGCAATTGTGCCTTGAATATTACCAGCAGTTTGGTGTTCGCACTGCGGTGACACGTCCCTTTTCCGTGTATGGCCCCGGCCTGCGTAAGCAGCTCTTTTGGGATGTGTATCAAAAAATACTAAAAGCTGGTAATACCCTCGAATTATGGGGAACAGGTAAAGAAAGCAGGGACTTCATTTTTGTGGAAGACCTGGTGCAGGCGCTATGGCTGATACTTGAAAAGGGAAATATGCAGGGCGAATCCTATAATGTGGCAACCGGCGTGGAAACTACCATTGAAGAAGCTGTAGGATTATTTATACGCGCATTGCAGCAGAAAACCTCACTAGCATTCAATCAGAAAGGACGCCCCGGCGACCCGCTATACTGGCGCGCTGATATGTCCCGCCTGACATCCTTAGGGTTTAAGCCTGCCTATTCGTTGGAAAAAGGACTGCAGTTAACAGCCGATTGGATCACTGTACATGGCCAATAAGAAGGTTACACATATTATCGTAAACAATCTTGGGGGAATTACGTCACTGATTAGTAACCTGATACGGTGTAAAGGTGAGGATGCATTACCCCAGGAAGTACTCCTGCTGAATATAAAAGGGAATACCAATGCCCCCTCCCAGGTTGATCAGGATAAAGATATCGTGGTAAAACAATTTTCATTATACCCGCGGCATAATTGGTATCATGTATACCGGAAATTAGCAGAAACCATTGGTGATGAATCCGGTGTCCTGGTCAGCAATGATGTATATGAGCTTCTCATGCTAAGTCACTACAAAATCCCCCGCCAGGTAGTACAGATCGTTCATGATGGATATAATGTACGTTTGTCCTTGCAATATGAAGAAGTAATAGATGCGTTCATCTGTCATAGTCGGTTCTTTTACGAGATACTTTGCCAGCTATTACCACATCGTCGTGGAGATATTCATCATATTGCCTATGGTATTCCCTTGTCCGGTGAGCCGCGCACAAGCCGGCTGCACCACGATCCGCTGAGGTTGGTGTTTTTAGGCAGACATGATGTGAACAAAGGCGTTTTTGACTTGCATGCCATTCATGAACTATTGCAACATAAAGGTATCCCTGTTGATTGGCTGATATTGGGGAAAGGACCTGAGACAGAAAAGTTACAGGAACAATGGAAGGGCGAGAAAGGAGTAAGGTTTTATACCCCACCTTCTTATGATGAGGTACTGCAACTATTATCCACCCGGGATATCTTTGTATTCCCTACCCGTTTTGAAGGATTCCCCGTTGCCCTGACAGAGACCATGAGTATGGGTTGTGTGCCGATTGTGACCGATCTACCAGGTGGCATCCGTGAAATTGTAAGACCGGGAGATACCGGATACCTTTGCAGTCAGGAGAATAATAACGACTTTGCCGACCATATTGCCCGGCTTCATCAGGATCGTAATAAGCTGGAGCAGCTCAGCGTCCAGGCCAGGCACGTAATTTATGAAGGATATAATGCCCGGATCCAATCACCCCGGTATCAGGCATTATTCAATGAATTGGCAGCCCGAAAAGAATTACCACGGCATCATGCAGTGCGCCGGAAAATAGGTTCACGCCTTGATCAGCCCTGGATCCCTAACACCATTACCAAATATTTCAGAAGAGCATTTTAAAGTATCATGCAGCCTCAACCCCTCGTAAGTGTTTTAATGACCATGTATAACCGTGAGAAATACGTGGCCGAAGCCATTGAAAGCGTGTTGGCTTCTTCATGGAAAGATCTGGAGTTGATTATCGTAGATGATACATCAACCGACCGGTCAGTAAGTATTGCTCAGTCGTATGCAGAAAAAGATAACCGGATACGGTTATATGTTAATGAACGTAACCTGGGCGATTACAATAACCGCAATAAGGCCGCAGGATATGCAAAAGGTAAATACCTCAAGTACCTTGATTCTGACGACACCATCTACCCCTGGGGCCTCGAAGCCATGGTGTGGTGTATGGAAAAAGAACCTGCTGCCGGTTTTGGACTGATGTCCTATAGTGCTTCAGGTACAAAACCTTTTCCTTTGTTGCTTTCTCCTGCGGACGCGTACAGGGCTTTTTTCTTTAAGGGCGCCTTAATTACCATGGGACCTGCGGGAGCTATTTTTAAACGGGAAGCATTTGAAGCAGTGCAGGGCTTTAGTGGTAAACCCTATGTGGGTGATTCTGAAATGTGGTTGAAGATGTCCCGCCGGTTCCCGCTCATCCAAATGCCTCCTGAATTGATCTGGTGGCGTCAGCATGAAGGCCAGCAGATCAGCGAAGGACATAAGAATAATTATTACGCAATTAATCAATTTAAGATATATAAAGAAGCAATTCTTCATCCTGATTGTCCCTTGTCTAAAGACGAATGTGAGATGGCACTGAGGAACCTGAAAAATCTACGGGCACGGGAAATCATATTTCGGAAATTATTTAAGGTAAGGTGGAAACAAGCTTTTATGCTGTTGAGGGAAAGTGATATGAATGCGGTGGACCTGATCAAAGGTGCCCGCAGGAATCAATACCCCAACGGTATATAGAGGTTAGAAAGATGTTGTTGTATAATTCCGGAATTAAGAGGCGAGTGAAATCCAATTTATTATATAACCACATCTTGATTAACCATGACAATAGAAAGAATAGAGCCAGGAACTGCTGCCTGGACTGCATACTATGCCAATCATATTCACAGGTACATGTTTGCGCTCGATCAAATTGATCGCCAAACTCCTGCACTCTTACTGGATGCCGCCTGTGGTGTAGGCTATGGCTCTAATTACCTCGCTTCCGGAAGTCAATGCCAGGTTGTCGGTGTTGATGTCAGCACACATGCCTTAAAGATCGCGAATGACCGGTTTCGCATGGCCCAAACAGAATTCATTTTAGATGATTGTTGCCGTCTGGAAAAGGTATCAGGCAAAGGCCCCTTTGATTATGTTATTAGTTTCGAGACCCTCGAACATCTTTCACAACCGCTTGAGTTCTTACAATTGGTTCAGAAGCTGATGCGAAGCGGTGGCAAATTGATCATCAGTACTCCCAATATAAATGTCAGTAGCCCGGATGGCAATGTGCGGTGGGATTTTCATGAAAAGGAATATACAGCTGCAGAATTTTATGCGTTATTGGAGTCCGCCGGATTTAGGGACATTCAATTATTTGGTCAACAATTGAATCTGCGGGGAAAGTTAAAAAGTGAGGTCAGGGGCGACCTGCATCAGCTCTGGTCAAACCCGTTCGTCCGCGCCGGCAGATGGATACAGCGCGTGGCCAGGGGACGCCGCTTCGACCCTGTGCTAAAAGAAACTACCGACGATTTTGAAATAGTACAGTTTAATCACCCGGCTGCATGCGATGAACTTAAAATGAACGGCCCTTTTGTGTTAATCGGAGTAGCTGTAAAATGAATAACATCTTATATACGTGAAGATAATCCAGGTTTTGCCTTTCTTTCTACCACATGCTGTGGGTGGTACAGAAGTATATGTGTGGTCATTATGTAAATATCTTCAAAAACATGGTATTGAAGCAGAAGTGCTGGTACCTAATTATTTTACCGATGAATATGATACCTACATATATGACAATATTAAAGTTACAAAATACCCTGAACCGACCAAGGTAGGACGCCTGCATAAAATGGGTATCGCCAGGCCGGATGGCCTGATTCACTTCAAAGAGTATCTTCAATTGGAAAAGCCAGACGCTGTGCATTTTCATGACATCAATGGCGGTAGCGGCATTTCGGTTGCACATCTTGAAACAAGTGCAGAATTAGGAATCGACACATATTATACAATGCACCTGGCCGGACAAATTTGCAGGGTTCAAACACTTATATACAAGGAGAAAGAGCTCTGTAATGGTGTTATTAAATCCCAAAGATGTGCTGCATGTGCTATGGTTCACCACAATAAACCTGCCTGGATGGCACATCTCATCGCCATGGCCGGCAGTGGTTTGCATGCAATTGGCATTGATGCCGGATATTGGAATAATCCTTTAGGTACAGGGTTGTCAATGGTCAACAGGATGCATAGCCTGCAGCAGGAACTGGTTAGAATAGCAGGAGCCTGTAAAAAAGTAATTGTGTTGACCGATTGGTTTAAAAAGATGATGTTATTAAATGGGTTTCCGGAAGATAAGTTGATTACCATAAAGCAAGCATTACCTTATATAGATAACAATGCGCAATTGGTAAACCTATCGTTTAATCGGCCTGATTCACTGAAGCTGGTTTATGCAGGGCGTATCAATCCGGTTAAAGGAATCCATCTCATATTAAAAGCACTACAGGATTTACCGGAGAATAGTATTGAATTGAGTATTTATGGTCAGGAGGAGAATAATGAATATAACACCTATTGCCATAGCCTTGCGCAGGGAAGAAAGAACATTCATTGGCGAGGTCTTTTACCACGTAATCAATTACTATCGGCTTTTGGTCAGCATGATATATTTTGCCTGGCTTCAGCATTTTCAGAAATGTCACCGCTTGTGATACAGGAAGCATTTGCAGCAGGTTTACCTGTTTTAGCGAGTGAGGTATACGGAAATGCAGAATTGATAAAATCCGGAGAGAACGGATTATTATTCCCTTTTAAATCCATATTGGGCTTTAAAAACCAGGTAACACGGTTAATAACAGAAAAAGACCTGTTACCCCGGCTTAAAAGGAATGTTAAGCAACCTGCCTCTTTTGACAGCGTGGGCGAACAATACCTGAACTTATATAATTTTTAATGTAAAGATTAATATGCGCATTTTATTGTTAATGGATCCCGCTATTCCAGTGCCCCCAAAGCATTATGGTGGAATAGAGCGGGTAATTGCAGATATTGCTAATAAGTATGCAGAGATGGGACACGAAGTGACCTTGGTGGCAGGCCCTAACTCAATATCTCCCGGAAGATTAATTCAATATGGAGAGAATGCAGATATACAATCTATCAAGATCAATTACTCGTTGCTGGGAACGGTAGCCCGTATTTTGTACAAAGAGATAGGTAATCATGACGTGATCCATAATTTTGGCCGACTGGCCTGGTTATTCCCGATTGCATGGTCACGTATCCGGAAAGTACAAACCTATATGCGATACATCACTCCTTCCAATATCAGTGGCCTGAATAAAATGCGTGTACGTAACCTCACTTATACAGCAGTCTCTGATGCCATAGTCAGAACCGGGCAGCCCGGAGGAGGTGATTGGAAAACAGTTTATAATTGTGCGCCTGTAAGCCAATTTAGTTTTAATGCCACAGTTGATGTAGATAACGCTCCCTTGGTATTCCTGGGAAGATTGGAAAGATGTAAAGGAGCACATAGCGCTATTCAGGCGGCCAGACTTACCGGGCGAAAACTTATTATTGCAGGTAATATCTCACCGCTGAAAGAAGAACAGGAGTATTTTGAAAAAGAACTGAAACCTCAGTTTGACGGCGAACAAATACAGTACATTGGGGTCGTAGATAATGTGCAAAAAAATGCTTTATTGGGCAAAGCTGCAGCCATGCTATTACCCATAGAATGGTACGAGCCTTTCCCGGTAGTATTACCCGAAGCATTTGCCTGTGGTACTCCCATTATCGCATTTAGGAATGGTGGTGTCCCGGAAGGCATTCAGCATGGCAAAACGGGTTTTTTATGTGATACAGTAGAGGAGATGGCATCGTTTATTAGCGAGCTGGGCACTATTAAGCGGGCAGATTGCCGGGTTGAGGCAGAAGATAAATATAGCGACCACCGCATTGCACTCGACTACTTAAATATTTATACACAACAATTATCATAATGGCCAGTTTATTATCTCTGATACCAGACTCAGTAAAACGTAAGATAAAATTGCAATTAGGTGCTCCACATATATATTGGAGCATTGAAAACCTGAAACGCAATGGCTTTGCACCAAAAGTAATTGCTGATGTGGGTGCTTACGAAGGTGAGTTTACTACCGAGGTGTATAAGACATTTCCGGATGCTACATTCTATATGTTTGAGGCCAATCCGCAGAAAGAAGCAGGGCTGAAAGAAGTGACAGGAAAATACCCCGGCCACACTAAATTGTTTATGAATTGTCTGGGAAGTAAAGCAGGTCAGGATGTGTCCTTTCACCTTATGGAAACAGCCAGCTCTGTGCTGGATGAACATTTTGATCAACATGTTCCGGCTATAGCATTAAAAACAGAAACCCTGGATAATATTTTTTCAAAGGAAGGGATTGTCAAGGTAGATATGATCAAGTTAGATGTGCAAGGTTATGAAGTAGAAATATTAAAAGGCTTTGAAAAATACCTGCCTACTCTGGATGTAATTGTAACGGAGGTATCATTATTGGATATTCATAAAGGGGTACCTCTGTTTAGGGATGTTGTCAATTTTATGTATGATTACGGATTTGTGGCCTATGATATTTGCTCAGTTTCAGCAAGACGTCCACTGGACCAGGCTTTGTGGCAAACCGATCTGATCTTTGTGAAAGAAAATTCTGCTTTCAGGGCCGATAAGAGATATGCGTAAGAAGATTGTGATCGTTACTACGGGGCAACCTTCTACCAATCCCAGGATGGTAAAGGAATACCAAACGCTGAAGCGGGCAGGATTTGAGGTAATTGTACTGTATTCTTATTGGGTGGATTGGGCCGTAAAAACGGATAAAATACTTTTTGAAAAGGGTGATCTGGATAGGAATGATTTCATCCTGATTGGAGGCAGTCCTTCACATCGGCGGCTGCAATATTGGTTTTCCCGTATTATACATAAAGTAAGCAGGCAAATGATGGGGGCCTGGCCTGGCTTATTTGCTGCATTTGCTATTGCAAGACCAGCTTATTTCTTGTGGCGGGCATCCCGAAAGGTCAAAGCCGATCTTTACATGGCCCATAACCTCGGTGCTTTGCCCCCGGCTGTGTGGGCCGCCCGTAAACATAAAGCAGCAGCCGGATTTGACCTGGAAGATCTGTACAGCGGGCAATTTGATCCGTCTTTCGATAAAATGCATGCCACCGCAGTATTCCTTGAAAAGAAGTTTTTGCCAGCTTGTAACTTCCTTATAGCCGCTTCGCCACTTATTGCAGAAGCTTACGAGCCCCTTGTGAATAGGCCTATTCCCGTTATCAATAATGTGTTTAGTAAAGCATTTTTGCACCTCCCCGTAAAAAGGGTTGACAAAACTTTACGTTTATTCTGGTTCTCACAAACGGTAGGCGAAAACAGGGGACTTGAAACCATTGTTCAGGCTATAAAACTGCTTCCGGATTACGATATTCAGTTTCATGTTATGGGAAGTTGTTCAGATGATTTTCGGCAACGGCTAAGTAATATGGCGCACAACAGTGAGGCAATTCATTTTTTACCCCCTGTGCCGGCGGATGACTTGTTTAGCGTAGCCGCCTCATATGATATTGGCATGGCTTCAGAAGTGCCTCATAATGAGAACAGAGACCGGTGCCTCACTAATAAACTTTTTGTATATCTCACTGCTGGCAACTGTGTTTTGGCATCGGATACAAAAGCGCAACGGTTATTTATGGAGCAACATCCTGGCATCGGTCATTTATATGGTCATAACAATCCTGCAGAGTTAGCCGGTTATTTGGAGACCTTTTACAATAAGCCCGATTATTTACAACAGTGCAAACAGCAGGCCTATGAGCTTGCAATAGAAAAGTATAACTGGGAATCAGAAGAAGGTTTATTGATGTCACAAATAAGAAACATTCCTGGTCTATCATGAAGAAGATCCTGATTATTTCGCCTCACTTTCCACCCTCTAACCTGGCTGCAGTACACCGTTCCAGATTATTTGCACAACATTTACCTGCATTTGGCTGGCAGCCTGTTATATTGACAGTGCATGAAGAGTATTATGAGGAAGCACTGGATCATAATCTTGCAAAATTATTGCCGGAAGAACTGTCTATAGAAAAGGTATCAGCGTTTAAAGTTAGTCGGCCCCGGCTGATTGGCGATATTGGACTACGTGCTTTTTTTCAATTGTATAAAAGGGCAAAGAAGATTATCCGGGAACAGAAGATTGATTTTTTATATATTCCTATCCCCTCATTTTATGTGGCACTATTGGGGAGGTGGCTACACAATTCTACCGGTGTAAGGTATGGCATCGATTATATCGATCCTTGGGTGCATAATTTTCCGGGTAGTAATAAATTTTTTTCAAGGCATTGGTTTAGCACCCGTTTATCGGGCTTGCTGGAGCCCATAGCTATCAGGAAAGCATCTCTTATCACGGGTGTAGCAGAAGGATATTATAAAGGCGTGCAGGAGCGAAATCTTCATTTGGCAGGTGAATGTTTGTTTGGTGCAATGCCATACGGAGGTGAGAAGAGAGATCATGAGAAAGTAAAGGAATTAGGATTACATCCCTACCTGTTTGTCCAAAGGCCCGGTAAGCTACAGTTGGTGTATGCGGGAGCTATGTTGCCTAAAGCGTATGAACCTTTGGAAAAGATATTGCAAGCTATTGCATCAATGCCTGCCATGTTTGAGAATCTGGAGATCCACTTTATTGGTACTGGTAAAACGCCTGATGATCCGGAAGGATACAATATAAAGCCATTGGCTGAAAAGTATGGATTGTGGCAAAAGGTAATTTTCGAGTATCCCAAACGCATTCCTTATCTGGATGTATTAGTGCATTTGAATATGAGTCAGGGAGTGCTGATATTGGGCAGTACAGAAATGCATTATACGCCTTCTAAAGTATTTCAGGGAATTTTATCCGGTAAACCTTTGCTGGCCGTTCTTCATAAAGATTCAACTGCATTGCAAGTGATAGAAAGTACCGGAGCTGGCATTTGTTATCCAATAGATCCTGATCATTTAGATAAGCTGGTAGAAGGATTTAATAAAACATATGCCTCATATATCTCCTGGATCGAGAGCTTTCAACCTGCTTCTGTAAAGATGGAAGTGTTTGAACAGTACTCTGCCTTTTCTATAACCAATACATTGGCAAAACTATTAGATCGTGCTTATGCCTGAGCTATATCAAAAATTGGGTTTTGGAACTGCCGGACTAACGAGTATGAAAACCTACGGATCAGTGATTCGGCTATTGGAAACGGCTTTCAATTCCGGTATTACTCATTTCGATACAGCTCCTTTATATGGCCAGGGGTATGCAGAAGACCTGGTGGGCAGATTTATTAAGAACAAAAGGCATAAATTAACCATCACAACTAAATTTGGTCTGGGCTCAGCAAAACCATTGACGGTCCCGGTTGCTTTTGCGCTGCCATTGAACTATTATCGGAAAGCATTAAAAAAAGCACCGCCACCCGTTCAACAGGGGCAAATTGAACCGGTAACCCCAGCTTTGTTGCCCTATCGCCGGATTACAACCACAGAGATCCATAATAGCTTAACGCAAAGCTTAAAGCGATTGCAAACAAATTATATAGATTATTATTTTTTACACGAAGGGCTGCCTGGCTTTTTGGATCAGGATGCACATCAGTATTTGCTCGACCAGCAACAAAAAGGGCATATCAGATTTTTAGGCGTTGCTACCGGAAGTCAGAACCTGCTTACATTAACTCCGGGAGAATTACTAAAATGGGATGTTCTACAATACGAGGCAGGATCTGGCGGGCTACAACTAAAGCAACAGTTTCCCGGTAAGCAGCATTTCATTCATAGTTGCCTGAAAGATTTGAATAGCAGAAGTATTCCACCGGGAATTACAGAAAACATTGGCGGATATAAGTTGGCTGCTTATGCGAAAGATCCTGGTAATAACAAGCTGCTTTTTTCTACTCGGCGACTAGAGATATTGAAGCAAAATCTTGAAGGGTTCAAAGGTTATATACAATAAATAATAGTATCTGATATTTAATGCCGGCGATTGATTTAAATAAAGAAGCAATTTCATATTCCAAAGAAGTTTCATTCGATGTAGTGGTAGTAGGGGCAGGAGCTGCCGGTATATTGCTGGCAGTGGAACTGGCTAAAAGGAGTAAGCGTGTTTTACTGTTGGAATCCGGACATTTTTCAGAAGATGAAAAACGGCAGGAGTTGAACACGGTAGAACAAACAGGTAAAACGCTTTCGAATGCTGTTTGGGGTCGTAAACGGGCCATTGGAGGCACTACTATCGCCTGGGGTGGGCAATCATTGCCCTTTTCTCCTATTGATTTTGAAGCCAGGGATTGGGTAGCTAATAGCGGATGGCCACTTGCCAGTAATGACCTGCAGGAGTATTATATGCAGGCTAATGATTTCATGAAAATTGATACGAAAGATTACGATGAAGAAGTGCTGAAATTATTAGGGATGCAAAAGCCTGCATTTAATAATCAGCTCTTGCGGTATCATTTCTCAAAATGGGCTCCAGAGCCCAATTTTAAACGTTTGTACTGGACGCAGTTAGAGCAGACGGTTACCATCGTATATAATGCGGTATTAACAAAGATCTTGCTGGGTGAGGATGGCAGGGTCGAAAATATTGAAGTAAGTAATTTTAAGCAGGATACATACACCATAAGGACCAGCCAGTTGATCATGGCAACAGGAGGGATTGAAACAATCCGCATTTTATTAAGCAACAGACATCAGATTACTAGCGGTATTGGAAATCATTCAGATTGGCTGGGTAAGTGCTTCATGGACCATCCCTGCATAAAAGTGGGTATAGTAGCAACCAACAAACCCTATAAACTGCAATCTCTTTTTAATACACATGTTAAAAACGGCCTAAAATATTCTGTCCGGTTAAGTGCTTCTGAGTCATTACAGCGTCGACACCGGATATTAAATGGATCGGCCAGCATAATGTTTGACTATCCTGATGAAGAGTTTGATCCCTATGCAGAGATCAGAAGGTTTATGAAAACCCGCAGGATCACCTCTGCCAAAACAGTCGCAGGAAATATCAATAGCTATGTATTCAGTGCTTTCGCCTACACCTCGAGGCATTTTGTTTACAAGCACCGTGCGAAAGGTAACTTGGTACTCATGCTGGAACAAGAACCCGTACGTGATAGCTACATTGGTTTGTCAAAAAACATCGATCAATTTGGTATTCCACAGGCGCGCATCAATTGGTCGGTGAACCACAAAACCTGGGATACAGTGGTAACAATGTCAGCAGTACTGGGTGAAGAAATGAGCCGATTGTCGCTTGGAGAAGTACATCCGGAGCCATATATAAAGAAGGATAATCCCGATTGGGAAAACTGTCTGACGGATGTAAATCATCATATGGGCGGAGCTAGAATGAGCTCATCTGCAAATGAGGGGGTAGTCAATAAAGAACTGCAGGTATGGGGGCATGAGAACCTGTATATCTGTAGTGCAGCTGTATTTCCAACAGCTTCTCATTCCAACCCAACCCTTACCCTGCTGGCATTGGCCCATCGGTTGGTTAATAAGATTGCGTCAGGTAAGTAAATAGTATTATTCAAACACATTTATATGTCCATAATTAAAACAGCTGCCAAACAGTTAATGTATTTGCTTGTGCCCAAAAAGAATGGGTTCAGTGATTTGAAAGTAAGATCCGGACCAGCCAAAGGCGCTGTGCTCAGGTTAGATATCAGAGTCAATGGATCCTATTGGCTGGGTAATTATGACCAATGGATATTTGACCGGATAAATTTTGCAGAATATATAAAGGCGGGCGATGTAGTTTGGGATTGCGGTGCTTATGTTGGCTATTATACGGCATCATTCAGGAAGATTGCAGGCGAAAAAGGCAAGGTGCATACATTCGAAGCTTCGAACGATAACTATGAAACATTAAAGGTTTTGCCAACTAACAATAGATGGTCCAATGTATATATCCATCATATGGCAGTTGGCCCGGAACATGCAGAGCTGAAATTTGTAAATAACTTGCAAGGGTCTTCAGGACCATACGGATTAGGGAAAGAATACCGGGAATCTGAATCCGAACTGAATATAATAAAGGTTGCCTGCAGCGGCGTGGACGAGCTTGTTTATGAAAGAGGGATTGATATGCCCGATTTTATAAAGTTTGATCTGGAATCGGCAGAAGAGTTCGCCTTGCATAATGGGCATCGTGTTTTCACTGAAAAAAGACCCACCATATTGCTTGAATTGCATGGTCAAAAGACCAAGGATGCAGCAGGTCTGTTTTTTGAACGGTATAATTATAAAGGATTGTTGTTGGATGAAATGCCTGATATAAAGAATGTGCTCCGCTCGAAAGCGGATTTTGATAAAATCGAAGGCGTTCCCCATATGGTACTTTGTATTCCTTGTTAATATGCGGCTGGCTATTATTTCTACACATCCCATTCAGTATAATGCCCCCTGGTTCCGGCTTTTAGCCCAATCCGGGAAGATAATGATTAAGGTATTTTATACATGGGAGCAGTCCAAACTTGGAGAGAACTTTGATCCGGGGTTTGGGCAAATTATAGAATGGGATATACCATTGCTTGGGGGCTATGAGTATTCCTTTGTAAAGAATGTGTCTCCCGATCCTGGAACGCATAAGTTTAAGGGAATTGTTAACCCTGACTTAAAGGAAGAATTGACGGAATGGGCCCCTGATGCATTGTTTGTATTTGGCTGGAGCTTCGATAGTCATTTAAAATGCTTAAGATATTTTCATGGCAAGATCCCCATTCTTTTTCGTGGTGATTCTACCCTATTGGATGAGCAGGAAGGTCTAAAGAAAATACTCCGGCGAATTTTCTTGAAATGGGTGTACCGCCATATAGATATTGCGTTGTATACAGGAACAAATAATAAAGCTTATTTCGAAAAGCACGGTTTGAGAAATGGCCAGCTTGTTTTTGCTCCCCATGCGATTGATAACAGCCGTTTTGCAGATGTTGATGGAACCTACTCCTTACGTGCAAAGGAATGGAGGGCCCAACTCGGATTTACGCAAGACGATATCGTTGTGTTATTTGCAGGAAAGCTGGAACCCAAAAAAGACCCTGGTATTCTTCTAAAGCTTGCCAGGATAGTAAAGAATAGCCGGTTAAAGTTTTTGTTGGTAGGAAACGGTAAGCTGGAAAATGATCTTAAGAAGGAAGCTGCCAGCCTTGAAAATGTCAGGTTCCTGGATTTTCAAAATCAGCAAACCATGCCTGTTGTCTACAGGTTGGGAGATATCTTTGTACTGCCTTCAGTTGGGCCAGGTGAAACCTGGGGCCTGGCTTTAAATGAAGCTATGGCAAGCGGTCTGCCTGTACTGGCAAGCGATAAGGTAGGCGGAGCTGTTGATCTTATCCAACAAGGGCAAAATGGTTATATCTTCCCTCATGGAAATGTTGAGCAACTTCATAAGCACCTGCTAAACATTTCCACAAAACCGGCCCTCATGGGGCAACATTCAGAAGAGATAATCCGTTCATGGAATTTTAGCGCTATAGTAAACTCTATTCAATCAACCTTAATCAGATAAGAAGTGGCTACCTCTACTGCAATTAATCCTTCTATGCAGCAAATAGACGTTAAGGTATATGGAAACAGCGGGAATGATAATGTGTTACGCGAAGTTCCTACATCAGCGAGGACGGTTTTGGACATAGGCTGCGGCAGAGGTGACAATGCCCGGCATTTGAAAGAAAGAGGAATGATCGTAGATGGTATATCCATTTCAGAAAAGGAAATATTGCTGGCTGCCCCTTACTTAAGAAATGGTCTTCTTCATAATGCTGAGCAAGGATTACCGGCAGATATTAAAATGAATAAATACGATGTGATCATTTGCTCACATGTAATAGAACATATACAGTATCCGGAAAGGTTGCTTGAGGACATAAGATCGATAATGAAGCCTGAAAGTATTTTTATTGTGGCTTTACCCAATATCATGCATTACAGGTCAAGATGGGAGTTAATGAAAGGTAATTTTAAATATCAAACCAGTGGAATATGGGATAATACCCATGTTAAGTGGTATACCTTTAGCAGCGCTATTCAGCTATTGTCTGATAATGGCTTTGAAGTTGTTAAAGGTGATGTGACTGGCACTATCCCTTTTTTATCCCTATTCAGGAAGATATCAACGGAGAAGTCCCGCCGTACTTTCTTCAACCTACTGAAGGGTATTTCAAAAGGTTTTTTCGGGTATGAACTATTATATGTAAGTAAAATAAAACCAACTGCATAAATGCATCCTATTGCAGTAATATTGCCAGTATATAATGGGGGGGAATACCTGAAACTATCTGTTGAGTCTGTGCTCGGACAAGGCTTTGGTGAATTCGAGTTTTATATCCTGGATGATTATTCTACTGATGAAAGTTGGTCTTACCTAACCTCCATACAGGATAAGCGCGTCAAGTTGTTTCGGAATGAGAAAAATAAAGGGTTGTTCTATAACCTTAATTTTCTGATCAATCATTCTGCCGAACCCCTGATCAAACTCTGGTCGCAGGATGATATTATGTATCCGGAATGCCTGGAAAAAACGGTTGCTTTCCATCGAAAACATCCGGACATAGGATTCAGTTATTCAGAAAGACATTATATCGATGGAGATGGAGCGATCATACCTGTACAGGTAACTGACAGGACACCGGAAATTGTTTCTACTACCTTGCATAGCCGCATTGCCTTTTATACAGGCTCTATAGCGGGGAATATTGCCAATGTGACCTTGAGCAGAGACGCTTTAAACAGGGTAGGCCTTTTCAGGGAGGATATGAAGATCAGCGGTGATTTTGATATGTGGGTAAGGCTGGCGAGGGACCATGCTGTTGGTTTTCTGAAAGAGCCACTCATACAGCTCAGGGACCATAAGAACCAGTTAAGCCGGCAGGAAAAATATTACGTGTTCCATCTGAAAGAAGACCTGCAGGTTTATCATTACCTGCTTAGTTATGTAAGTGCGAATGAACGTATCGAAGGGCGTCGTTTGCTGCGGGATTACAAGTTGTTATTTTATTATACATTAATGGCGAAGTCACTGATAAAGGGTCGATTCAGGACTTTCTCTCATTTTTATGGTTTGCTTTCACGTTTTGACAATATGGGATTGCTGACAGTCAGTTTTTTACGACAACGTATTTTTCAACGTAACAGGTATAACTCTCCTTTTCGGGATAACGCGGTAATAATAGAAAAGAACACATGAATACAGCCATCGGGGAAAAACGGGGAGTTTCGGGGTCTGTCATTACACTGATCCTAATCGCCTGCGGAGGAATGCTGCTATTTAAAAACGGCATTTATCTTTTTTGCTGTATGGCCACCCTGGTTTTATTATTCTTGCTTTTGTGGCGCAATAACCGACCGGGTATCCTCTTGTTTGCCTTTTTTATGCAATGGGTCCAGGTAATATCTTTTGTAGTTTGGATGAATGTTCGCAATGTGGATATTAATTTCCTGTCTCCGCATGCAAACATTGCTGTTTTGATGAGTTGTCTGGGTTTGTTGGTAATGGCAGTAGTAGTTTCAAAAGGGATAGCCGGACTTCCCATTCCTACACGAGTAAATCTGCTGGAAGAGGCATCCAAGATCAATGAGAAGAAAATGTTATTCCTCTATCTGGGATCTACCTTATTCCTTAGCTCTATAGGATTTGTATTGGGGGTTGCCAGTGGATTTACCCAGATACTGATTACTTTATCCTCTTTGAAATGGATATTTTTCCTGGTGTATGGATATGTAGCCTGGCTCAACAAAAAGAATAGGATGATCCTTGCTATTATGGTCATTTATGAGTTCACAACTTCCTTATATTCTTATTTTTCTAGTTTTAAGCAGGTAATATTAATTGTTATTATTCTGGCCATAACGTTTATAACAACTATTACTGTAAGACAGATAATCTATTCCTTGTTGGTAATGTTGGTGCTCGGCTTCATGGGAATAACTTGGTCTGCCATCAAAAGTGATTACCGGCAATATGTGAGCCAGGGGCAAAAGCAACAAGTAGTAGCGGTAAGCAGGGAGCAAGCATTGGGAAAGATTGGCGAGCAGGTGTCGAATCTTAACAGCCGTCAATACGAATTTGCGATGGTAATGACCTTATACAGGTTGCAATATGTGTATCACCTGGCGCGTACAATGGATCGTGTTCCTGCGGTATTACCGCATGAGAATGGTAAGCTTTGGACTGATAATCTGAGCTTTATCCTGTTACCAAGAATCCTGTTCCCTAACAAGCCTATCTTCGATGCCACTCAAAAAACCAATAAATATACGGGTCTTAATTATGGAGGCTATAGTAAAGGAACTTCTTTTGGAATAGGTTATTTTGCTGATTGTTATATCGACTTTGGGTATGTTGGAATGTTAATTCCATTGATATTAATAGCCCTTTTTGTTGTAGTAATATACAGAGTATACTATCAGTTATTGTCCTTGAATATCCTTTTTCGTTATGCTCTTATTAATGTGGGCTTATTTAATTTCACTTCTTTTGAATCAGATGGGATTATTGTAATAGGTCGTCTTTTGGTCACCTTTCTGGTATTTTGGATTTTAGCCCATACTATATTTCCCCGGATGCAAAGGTGGTTGTATAAAAAATAATAAAGGTAGTGTGCGTATGCGTGTCGGATCTCAGAAAAAGTCATGGAATGCAGCCATCAAATTGTGGATAGTGATGGCCGACTACCGGGTCAGCAATTTCGTACTTGACCTATTGCAAAAAAGCTTATTTACTAAAAAAAAGACGCCGGTACGAATACTCATTTTCAGGACCGGCTCCCTGGGTGATAATCTCTGTGCTATCCCTTCTATAGTTGCCATCCGCAGGAAATTTCCGGAGGCTCAACTAGATATCCTGGCTAATGCCGGGAGCACCAACCTTGTTACCTTTAATAAATTACTCCACCCGGCTTATTATGAGTCCATCATCGATTATTTCGGATATAGTAAGAAAGCGCTCTTTTCCTTATTGCTGGAAAAGAAATATGATATGGTCATTTATTTGCCCCAAACAGGGATCTCTTTAGTGAGATTGCTCAGGGATATGTTTTTTTTCCGGTTTATTGCCCGTACTGGATTCGGATGGGAAAAGTCTACCATTAACTATTTCAAACGGACACAGGAAAAGCACATCGTTTTTGATAATGAGATCACAAGGCTCAATAAGTTATTGGCAAGACACGGGATCGCGGTAGCTGATCATGAATTCTTATTAAACGTTCAATCCCAGGACCAGCAATTGGTGGATGAATATTTTGATCAGCAAGGGATCAGTGACAAAAAGAAAAATATAGCTGTGGTTGTAGGTGCCAAACGTCCACAGAATCGTTGGCCAATCCATTATTTTAAGGAAGTAATCAGTCACTTTAACAAGACCTACAATATTATCCTGATCGGTGGACCGGAGGACAAGGAATTAACAATGGCATTTAGAGGAATGCAACATGTTTTCGATTGTTGTGGACATTTTACGCCAGTCCAGAGCGCCATGGCATTAAAGAAATGTCATATAACGATCAGCAACGATACAGGTCCCATGCATTTATCATATGCTGTGGGAACACCGACCATTGCCTTGTTTAGTTCCCGTGATTTCCCGGGTAAGTGGTTTCCCCCGGCTCAGGACAATATTAGAACATTCAGAACACCTGATGTATCCTGTTCGATCTGTTTAAGTGAGACATGTAAAAATAATATCTGCATGCAGGCAATTTTGCCGGCTCAAGTGATCGAACAAACTGAACAGGTGTTACAATTAAATGCAGCGACTCAACAAGTAAGATTATCTTGACATGCTTACAAATGATGAAAACTCGTTATTTAATGTTATTTTAATTCTATAACTATGTCTACCAGCCTAATTTTTTGTAATTATGCATCGTATACCTCTGGCATATAGAATACTCACAATATTATCTGTATCAACGTATAAGATGATGTTCAAGAATGCAGGTGTACTACCACTAAATCTGATACCGACATGGAATCCAATAAAGACAATGTCGCTATCTTATGAATTTTATTCGACGTACAATCCGGCCATTCTTTACTCACCGAGGGAAATACATACTCATCTTTTTAAATGGGTTCCTGTTGGCTATGCTGCTTTATTTTTATACCGAAAAGCAGTATGAAAAGAATCTCTTTGCCTCCATGGCTGCTTATTTACGTGATTCAACCCCGGTTAACAATTCATCATTTGCAGATACAGAAGACAGCTTACTGATAAGAAGTGTGTCCCTGGTACACCACCTGGGTGAAAGGCGAATAGAAGTATTTGGGCAACATCCTGTAAAAGGAATAACAGCAAAATACGTTCAACCAGTCAGCATTGATCTAATGACAGGTCAGGGCGCCTGTGGAAGCTATGCTTATGTGTTGGGGAGGTTGTTACAAGAAATGAATATGGAAGTCCGTCTTCCGCAGATGACGGTGGCCAATCAAAATGCAGGACATATCCTGGTAGAAGCAAAAGCTTCTTATGGCTGGGTGGTGCTGGATGCATCTTATAGTACTGTTTTTAGAAAGCAGAACGGGCAATTGGCCAGTTTTGCCGACGTGCAATCTGACTGGGCATATTATCAGAAACAAGTTCCGCCTAATTATGATATGGCTTACCGGTATGAGGGCGTACGCTATACCAACTGGGACAAAGTACCTCTTTTAATGCCCCTGCTCAAGAATGTTATGTACTGGACGATGGGCAAAGAAAAAACCGACGGCTATTCTCTTCGTACCCTGGGATTAAAGAAATACAATGTCTTATTCAATATCACCCTTGGAGCCTACCTGCTCGTGATGCTATTCTCTATCAATGTATACATAAAAGCCAAGCGTAAGGCCACTGCCGCCAGGGTTAAGGCTTTTACCCATGACAACCGCAGCACGGCATTGCCGGCTTAGTCGATAGCTGATCATTCAGTTGTACTACTGTCTCATTTTTTTCGTTATAATCACTTGTTTGTCATTATTTGCATGTTGGACGAAGTCTGTGCAGATGTGAAATGACAGGCAGTGTCAGCATTCCTGATATTAGTTTTCATAACAATTACTTTATTGCATGTGTGGCATAGCCGGTATTCTTTACTTTAATCATCCGGTTCCGGATCACGCTGTTATAAAAAAAATGACAGACGCTATGGCGCATCGGGGGCCCGATGCGCACAATGATTTTGTACAGGGGAGGGTCGCTTTGGGACATCGTCGCCTGTCTATCATTGACTTATCTGATGCGGCCAATCAGCCATTTGCGGATCATACAGGCCGGTACCGGATCGTTTTTAACGGAGAAATATACAATTTTCAGGAAGTCAGGGCACGCCTGACTGACTACCCATTTACAACCAGTGGCGATACAGAAGTATTGTTGGCAGCTTATATTAAATGGGGGGCAGATTGCCTCACCCATTTTAAAGGCATGTTTGCCTTTGCTATCTGGGATACGGCAGAACAGGAACTGTTCATTGCCCGGGACCGTATGGGCGTTAAGCCGGTATATTATTATACGAATGATGAGTTTTTCCTTTTTGCTTCTGAAATAAGGGGATTATTGGCCAGCCGGTTGATCCCTCATAAGATAAATACAGCTGCTGTAAGAGAATTCCTGAGCTACCAATCCATCGGGTTTCCACTTTCTATTATTGAAAATATAGTTCAGCTGGATGCTGGTTCCTGTATTACGATCCGTGGTGCAAGAGTAGTCTCTAAAAAGTATTGGGATATTACTGCTTCTGTTGGCGATGGGCCTTACCACGATAAAAAGCAGGTATTGCAGCATATTCGTAATCTGTTGCGGGATTCAGTAGAGCGCCGGTTGGTGAGTGATGTCCCGATCGGAGCATTTTTATCCGGAGGCATAGACTCAAGTGCGGTAGTGGGCCTGATGGCAGAGGTAAGTAAATCAATGCCCAATACGTTTACCATTGGTTTTAGTGAAAAAGAGTTCGATGAATCACCATATGCAGCACAAATAGCGAAGAAGTTCAACACAAATCATAACCAGATACTGCTAAAGCCTTCTGTTTTTCTTGATGAGCTTACGAATGCTTTGGATGCCATGGATACGCCCAGTGGCGATGGTATTAATACCTATGTAGTATCAAAAGCCATCCGGCAAAGCGGACTCACTGTTGCGCTGTCTGGGGTAGGTGGAGATGAACTGTTTGCCGGATACCCTTTTTTCCGGCAATACCTGCAATTGAAGAAATTCAGCAAAATATGGGGGGCTACGGGTTGGGCAAGACAACTGGCTGCTGCTGCTTATTCACTCAAAGGCTCTAACAAAGCCGGCAGAGTACAACAGTTACTGCGAGCTCCCTCCTGTTCGGTTAGCTCTTTCTATCCTGAATTCAGGAGGATATTTTCCCCATCATTGTTGTCAAAACTAACCCGCCTGGGCGGTGATCCTACAGCACTTGAAAATAACCTGTTGGCCTTAAATGGAGGTTTCGAAAAGTTTCCGGCTTTGAGTCAGGTGTCGATAGCTGAATACCTTGGTTATACCCAACATACTTTACTGAAAGACACGGACCAGATGAGTATGGCGGTGTCTCTTGAAGTGCGTGAACCTTTCTTTGATCATGACCTGGTTACTTATGTATTGGGAGTTCCGGATACACTGAAGTTTCCACATACACCCAAAAGCCTGCTGGTGGATTCCCTCCAGGGTTTATTACCTCCTGAAATTGTTCATCGTCGCAAGCAGGGATTCCTGTTTCCATGGGAAGTATGGATGAAACGGGAATTACATGACTTCTGCGATCAACGCCTGAAACGGATGGCGGAACGTGATTTTGTTAATGGAAGTCAATTACTGGCCTATTGGGAGCGGTTTCAGAAAGGTGATCCGGGAGTGCGGTGGATGGAGCTGTGGTTGTTTGTGGTGCTGGAATATTGGATGGAGAAAAATAGCTATTGATCTGTGCATAAATCTATTTTAGTTTTTATAGACTGGTTTGATCCGGGTTACAAAGCAGGTGGTCCCATACGTTCTGCAGTTAATTTTGCGCGGCACCTGCAACATCACTATAACGTATACGTTTTTACCGGTGACCGTGACCTTGGCTCTGCTGTTCCCTACGACAATATAAAAACCGACGTATGGACCTCTTATGATGAGCAGGTGAAGGTGATGTATTGTTCACCAGCAAACCTGCGCTGGAAATACATCCGGGATATTATACAGGATGTCAATCCTGATCATATTTATCTCAATAGCCTGTTCTCAAAATATTTTACTATTTACCCTCTCCTGATTAATAGATCCGGAGGATGGAAAAGCAATATGGTACTCGCTCCACGAGGCATGTTGAGAAACAGTGCGCTTCAATATAAAACAGCTAAAAAGAAATTGTTCCTGCGTCTTTTCAGGTGGCTTTTTGTGCACCGGCATATTTCTTTCCAGGCAACAGACGATACAGAATTCAATGACGTTAAAAAGAACTTTGGCGAGTCGGCAAGGGTGCTGCAGATACCCAATTTCCCGGCCTACGTACAGGGTTATCCAGGCAGCTTGTCAAAAAGACCTGGTGAATTGAGTATTATTTTTGTGGGGAGGCTCCATCCTATTAAGAATCTTTATTTTTTATTAACGTGTTTAAAAGGATTGAAAGGGAAGGTTTTGTTAACGGTGATCGGTAGTGAGGAGGATAAAGCATATGTAGATCAGTGCCGTAGTTTATCAGTCTCGCTGCCTGAAAATATTACTGTGAAATTTGAAGGAGAAAAGCCCAATCATGAATTACCTGCTATAATAGCTCAACACCATGTTTTTGGCCTGCCAACCCAGGGGGAGAATTTCGGTCATGCTATTTTTGAAGGCCTTTCTGCGGGCAAACCTGTATTGATCAGCGATCAAACTCCCTGGCGTGGGATGGTTTCGGTAAAAGCAGGATGGGATATTTCACTGGCAGATAATACGGGATTTGTAAAAGCGTTACAGGAAGCGCTTGATATGGAGCAGAAGCAATACGATGAATGGTCTATGGGTGCATGGCAATATGCTCACCAATTCAGTGCCGGCACGGATGCATTGTCCAAATACACCACTTTATTTCAATGAAAAGGACAACAGATCTTTCGACTTATTCAAACACCTGGTATAAAGCTGAGATCGGCGCTTCTGCTTTTAAGCGGGTTGCGTGGTACCTGGTAAATGTTTGTTTCTTTATAAATCCATTGAACCCCCTCTCCTCCTTTAAATGTACGCTATTGCGCTGGTTTGGTGGAAAGATCGGGAAAGGGGTGGTCATAAAACCTGCTGTCAATATCAAATATCCGTGGAAACTGACCATCGGGGATTTTTCCTGGATCGGTGAAAAAGTATGGATCGATAACCTGGGGAACGTGATTATAGGCAGGAATGTGTGTATTTCGCAAGGTGCTATGTTGCTCACTGGTAATCATGATTATACAAAAGCATCATTTGACCTCATGGTATCCGGGATTGTTCTGGAGGATGGGGTTTGGATAGGCGCTAAATCCCTGGTTTGCCCGGGCGTGCATTGTGAATCCCATGCTGTATTATCGGCCATGTCGGTTGCCAGCAAAAGGCTTAATGCCTACACTATTTATCAGGGAAACCCTGCCGCAGCAGTCCGCGAACGATCTATCAGAGAATAAGTTATGAAAATAACGATTATTACGGCTACTTATAATAGTGCGGCTACGGTACGCGACACGCTTGATTGCATTGCACGGCAAAGCTATCAGGCTGTTGAGCATATCATTGTAGATGGCCTTTCGACCGATAATACCCTGGAAATTGTAAAAGAATTTCCACATGTGGCGCAGATGGTCTCCGGAAAGGATAAGGGGATCTATGATGCCATGAATAAAGGGTTGAAGCTGGCCACGGGCGAAGTAGTGGGCATCCTTAATTCAGATGATTTTTATGATAACCCGGAGGTACTTTCGAGGGTTATGACAGCATTTAGTGATCCTTCTGTGGATGTTGTATACGGTGATCTGCAATATGTTAAGAAAAATAACGTTTATGTTGTCACTCGTAACTGGAAAAGTGGGCAGTACAAGAAGAAATACTTTTATTATGGTTGGATGCCCCCGCATCCGGCTTTTTTTGTACGCCGGAAGATTTATGAAGAGGTCGGATTGTTCAATACTGATTTACGATCTGCAGCCGATTATGAAATGATGTTACGCATTCTGGTGCGGCATAATGCCAAGGCTAGTTATATTCCCAGTGTGCTGGTTAAAATGAGAGCCGGAGGAATGAGTAATGCATCATTAAAAAACAGATTGAGGGCCAACCGGGAAGATAGAAAGGCCTGGGACCTGAACGAACTGAAACCATTTTTTTTTACGACCTGGCTCAAGCCAATGCGTAAAATTATTCAATTTATAACCAGATAAACACTATGTCAAAAGTTGCTTTGATTACCGGCGTAACCGGCCAGGATGGAGCTTATTTAACTGACCTGCTTCTAAAAAAGGGATACATTGTTCATGGTATTAAGCGCAGAAGTTCGCTGTTTAATACAGAGCGTATTGATCACCTCTATCAGGATCCGCACGAAAAAAATATACAGCTGAAGCTGCATTACGGTGACCTTACTGATTCTACCAATTTGATTCGCATCATCCAGGAAACACAACCTGATGAAATATATAATCTGGCTGCCATGAGCCATGTGGCGGTGAGTTTTGAAACTCCGGAGTATACTGCCAATGCCGATGGTATCGGCACGTTACGCATCCTGGAAGCGGTACGTTTACTGGGCTTAACGAAGAAAACAAAGATCTACCAGGCTTCTACTTCAGAGCTATACGGAAAAGTGCAGGAAATTCCCCAATCGGAAAGGACGCCCTTCTACCCACGTTCACCCTATGCGGTAGCTAAAATGTATGCCTACTGGATTACGGTCAATTACCGGGAAGCTTACGATATGTATGCCGTAAATGGTATCCTCTTTAATCATGAATCACCTCTGCGCGGTGAAACATTTGTGACGCGTAAGATCACGCGTGGTGTAGCCAAAATTGCATTGGGATTACAGGACAAAATTTACCTGGGTAACCTGGACGCCAAGCGTGATTGGGGACATGCCAAGGATTATGTGGAAGCGATGTACCTGATATTACAACAACCCAAACCGGAGGATTATGTAATTGCTACGGGTGTTACGACGCCGGTGCGTGAATTTGTGCGCATGGCGTTCAATGAAGTAGGTATTGAAGTGGAGTTTAAAGGCAAAGACGATAAGGAAATTGCTGTCGTTACTGCCTGCAAAAATCCTGACTTTAAAATAGCTGTGGGAAAAGAAGTGGTAGCTGTAGATGCCCGCTACTATCGTCCAACAGAAGTGGATCTGTTGATCGGTGATCCTACAAAGTCGCAAACACAGCTGGGATGGAAGCCCAAATATGATCTGGCCGGATTGGTCAAAGAAATGGTAGCCAATGATGTAGAGCTGTTCCGGAAAGAGGTATTACTGAAAGACTCGGGCTATTACGTGCGCAACCAGTTTGAATAATAATTGAGCTAACTTTGCAAATTATTACAAGTTTTTACAAGCAATGAACAAGTCAGATAAAATATATGTAGCCGGTCACCGGGGTATGGTAGGTTCTGCTATTACACGCAAACTCAAAGCGGAGGGATTTACTAACCTGGTATCGCGCACATCCGCAGAATTGGATTTGCGTAACCAACAGGCTGTTGATGATTTTTTTGCCCTGGAAAAACCTGATTATGTTTTTCTGGCAGCGGCTAAGGTTGGCGGCATCCAAGCCAATAATACCTACCGCGCAGATTTCATTTATGGAAATATCATGGTCCAGAGCAACGTAATCCATGCAGCCTATATGCAAGGAGTTAAGAAGCTCATGTTTCTTGGATCTTCCTGTATTTATCCCAAGCTGGCTCCCCAGCCTTTAAAAGAAGAATACCTGTTGACGGGTTTGCTGGAACCGACCAATGAGCCTTATGCTATTGCGAAGATTGCAGGCATTAAAATGTGCGATGCTTATAGAGCCCAATATGGTTGTAATTTCATTTCGGTAATGCCTACTAATTTATATGGGCCGAATGATAATTATGATCTGAATAATTCACATGTATTGCCGGCCTTGATCCGTAAATTCCATGAGGCCAAAATTAATAAGGAGCCGAAGGTGGTGATGTGGGGAACTGGCAATCCAAGACGGGAGTTTATGCATGCAGACGATATGGCAAGTGCCTGTTTTTTCCTGATGCAAAACTTTGATGAAGAAGGCCTGATAAATGTGGGCGTTGGTGAAGATATAGCGATCAAAGATCTGGCACTGCTGGTAAAAGAAATTGTAGGATATACGGGAGAGATACAGCACGACTTGAGCAAGCCCGATGGCACACCACGCAAACTAATGGACGTATCGAAGTTGAATAATATGGGGTGGAAAGCCAGTATAGAGCTGCGTGGAGGGGTCGAAAAAGTATATAAAGATTTTGTACAAACTGAGCAAGTGGTTCATTAAGTCTGGCATAAAAATAGAAAGAGGCATAGGATGTTCTCTATCTTTAAAAGAAAAAAAGCTGTTAGTGTTGACCTGAGTGATCTGGGTACAGATATGCATTCGCATCTGTTGCCGGGAATAGATGACGGTAGCCCGGATGATGCGACTTCTCTTACGTTGATAAAAGGACTGCAAAATTTGGGCTACCGGCAGTTTATTACCACGCCCCATATTATGTGGGATGTGCATAAGAACAACGCCACGAGTATTACGAATGCCCATGGGCAACTACAACGGTCATTGCAACAGGAGGGATTGACCGTACCGGTAAGGGCTGCTGCAGAGTACTACCTGGATGATCATTTCGACGAATTACTGAGGAAGGGTATTCCCTTGCTCACCATAAAAGATAACTGGGTGC